>JAEZXR010000037.1 GCA_023419605.1 Bacillota bacterium
AAGAGCGTACTCATCAGGGCAAAAGGTGTAAAGGCAAGACTCCGATGCAAACGTTCCTTGACAACCTACACCTGGCCCGGGAGAAAATTTTAGGCACATCTGCCAGTTAATTTTGTGGGGTCTAGCCGAGCGCCAAGAAAAGGGCGTGTCATATAGTGGGTGTGAAGCCCATATGGTAAAGCCTAGCAAGCAGCCATTAGCGAGTTTTGGACCAATCAGGGCGACCTGGCGGGTCAAGCGTAAACAGCAAGATATTGGGCCGTAAGCCGAAAGGTTGAAGTGAATGAGCTCCGAAATAACCAGTTCGGGAAGGTTGATGCGGTGGCTAGTGCAGAAAACAGCACATGTGGATTCGTTATAGCGAGAATCTGCATGCTTCCCCGGAGTCGATGAGCATGGCACGATAGATATTGTTAGGACACGTCAACTTGGGAGAACTTATCCACTCTGTATCCCAGTATGGCCAACGAGCGATAACAAAGTTAGAAAGCCAAATGGTGGGTAAGTAGTCGGATTGCATCATAGTACTGATGAAACAGGGTAATGCCTGCGGAGGAAAGGGTGCAACATATTATCAACTCTTAAAAGGGAAACACAATCTACACACAGAGGTAGAAGCACTGTGACAACAAAACTTGAAGGGATAGCTAAAGTAGCAAAGGAACGACCATCAGAGAAATTTACATCACTTGCACATCTGCTCAATGAGGAGATGCTTACTGCATGCCATCATGAACTTAAGAAAGGAAAATCAGTTGGCGTAGACAAAGTGACCAAAGAGGACTATGATGTGAACCTACATGATAACATAAAGGATTTGGTCACAAGACTGAAAAGAAACACATACAAACCTCTGCCTGTAAGGAGGGTATATATCCCCAAACCAGGTACGGAAAAGAAAAGACCGCTCGGCATACCGGCATATGAGGATAAAATTGTCCAACTCGCACTATCTAAAATACTCTCTGCCATATATGAAGAAGAATTCCTCAACTGCTCGTTTGGCTTTCGGCCAAAGCGAGGATGCCATGATGCGCTTAAGGTTGTTAATGCAATTATACATAAACGACCGATAGGGCATATTGTTGATGCGGACATTCAAGCCTTCTTTGACCATGTTGACCACAAATGGATGATAGAGTTTATCAGTCACAGAATTAAAGACCCTAAAATCATTCGACTTGTTGGCAAATTTCTAAAAGCAGGAGTAATGGAGGCGGGAATTGTGCAAGACACACCAGAGGGTACTCCACAAGGAGGGCCGATTTCTCCCGTTCTTGCCAACGTATATTTGCATTATGTCCTTGACCTTTGGTTCGACAAGAAAGTGAGAAGAAACTGTATAGGCGCAGCTCATATGGTTAGATATGCTGATGACAAACTTTTCTGCTTTCAACACAAACATGAAGCAGAAAAGTTTTATGAGGCATTTAAAGAGCGATTAAGTAAATTCAACCTCAATGTAGCGGAGGAGAAATCAAAGATTATTGCGTTTGGAAGGAATACATCAAAAGGCAACGCAGATACTACCGGGCAGAAGAGTAAGCCTGATGTATTTGACTTTCTTGGCTTTACCCATTATTGCAGTACAAGCCTGAATGGAAAGTTCAGAGTGAAAAGGAAGACCAGTCGGAAGAAATTCCTTGCCAGTTTGCAAAACTGCAAAAAGTGGGTCGATGAGAACAGACACGAAGCCAAGAATATCCTGATGAAAAAGCTAAATCAGAAGCTTATTGGACACTACAGATATTATGGAATAACGGACAATGGACCAAATCTGGTTAAGTTCCGTGAGGAAGTGAAACGGATACTCTTTAAGTACATGAATAAGAGAAGTCAGAGAACCAGTTACGATTGGAAGGGTTTCCAGCAATTCTTAAAGAAATATCCTATTGCAACACCGAAAACCTATGTGAATATCTTTGAGCTTGATGAGAGCATTAACTACTTTATGTGAATGATAATATGAAGAGCCGGATGCTTTAATAGAGCAAGTCCGGTTCTGTGAGGGTGGCAGGTTGTGAAGCCTGCCTCTACTCGACCGTCCGGCAATGAGGACGAACCCTTTAGGACGGTGGGGGTAGTTTTTTAAGGTTTCCGGAGTATGGCCTTTATAACCTATACATTCCTGGAGCTTTTCAGGGTTTCAAACAAGAACTCTGTAAAGCTTCAAAACATTAGAGATGTCATAAGGTATTTTTTGTAAACAATAGTTGATTATTATTCCCAAATTTCCATATACTTGTACGGTGGGAGGGGTAAATATCGATGCCGTTATTACCCGATTAGGGATATCTGCATAAACATTTACACTCTATTGCACAACACTAAATAAATAGGTTTGGCTGTGCCCTCAGATCCTGTGGAACAGCAATTAGTTATCTGTGAATAAGATATCTAAACAGATATAAACTTGCATATATTTAACTTTGATGGGAAATGGTATATAATCTAGGAAGGTCTTTATTTTGACAGACCTTTCTAGATTAAAAAACGGATATAGTTGAAATGCTAATAATAATTGTCAATTCGTTTTTGGGGGTTATCAGTGAGCATGGGTGCAAGTGTCACATTTAAAGGGACGGTCAATGGACTAACAATTATATTGAAGGAAGAGGATGAATTTAAAGCCATTCTGGACCAGATTGAGAAAAAGGTGCAGTCGGCCGGAAAGTTTTTCAAAGGGGCAAAGCTGCATGTCAAATACAGGGGAAGGAAGCTGAGCAGGGAAGAGGAAGATACGGTTTTTGAACTCTTAGCCACAAAGAGCGGTGCTGAAATCAAAAGCATCGGGGAAGAAAGGGAGGAATCCCAGAGAACTGAATCTGCGAAACCGTCGCAGCCCCAATATAAGATAAAAATGAACAATTACTTTTTTAAGGGGATTGATCAGGGTGCCAGTAAGTTCTACAGGGGAACGGTCCGATCGGGCCAGCTGGTAAGCTATGAGGGAAACCTGGTTGTTATCGGTGATGTAAACCCGGGAGGAGAAGTTATCGCTACCGGAAATGTAGTTGTTATGGGATCTCTTCGGGGAATGGTGCACGCCGGAGCTGATGGAAACAAGGATGCCATTGTCGTTGCTTTCAACCTGCAACCTACACAGCTTCGAATTGCAGATGTGATCACTCGCTCGCCGGATGAAAAGGAATCGAGAAATGCACTGGTTCCTGAGCTTGCTTTTGTAAAAGATGATATGGTATATATAGAAAAATATTTACCGCAAAGATAAGGTGCGGCGAGGCAAGAATTAGGAATGAAGAATTGACAAAAGTCGCAAAGAAATATATATTTTTATTATAGGGTTTAGATTACCATTAGATGGAAAAATGTGGAATGTTAGAAGTATGTTTTACATTCTTCACTCTTCATTCTTAATTTTTGATGGAACTAATTTGGGAGGTAAGTAGTAATGGGTGAGGTTATAGTCGTTACTTCAGGTAAAGGTGGAGTGGGAAAAACAACAACTACTGCAAATATAGGGACAGGACTCGCATTACAGGGGAAGAAGGTTGTATTGGTAGATACGGATATCGGTTTGAGAAATCTTGACGTAGTAATGGGATTGGAAAACAGGATTGTATATGACCTGGTAGATGTTGTTGAAGGCACCTGCAGGGTTAAACAAGCGTTGATAAAGGACAAGCGTTTTGAAGGACTGTATCTTCTTCCTGCGGCACAGACCCGGGACAAGTCTGCTGTTAAGCCGGACCAGATGCTGAAGCTGTGCGAGGAATTAAAGGAAGAATTCGATTACATACTTGTCGACTGTCCTGCGGGAATCGAGCAGGGATTTAAGAACGCAATCGCAGGAGCCAGCAGGGCTCTCGTTGTTACAACTCCCGAGGTTTCTGCCGTAAGGGATGCAGACCGGATCATCGGCCTCCTTGAAGCTAATGAGCTCAGGAATCCCAAGCTCCTTATAAACAGAGTGCGGCCGGATATGGTCAAACGTGGCGACATGATGAGTATGGATGATATTATTGATATTCTTGCTATTGACCTCATTGGTGTAGTTCCCGATGATGAAAAAATTATCGTGTCCACCAATAGGGGAGAACCTGCTGTTACGGACGAAAAGTCTTTGGCAGGACAAGCCTATAGAAATATCACAAAAAGAATTATGGGAGAAGAGGTACCCATGCTGGACCTCGAAGCGGAGGAAGGGTTTGTGTTCAAGCTGAAAAAGCTTTTTGGCTTAAAAACCACATGATAGGGGGAGAATTATGCTTTTAGATTTATCAAAAATCTTTGGGAAGTCAAGGACTTCGAAGGATGTTGCAAAGGAACGGCTTAAACTGGTATTGATCCATGATAGAGCCAATGTTTCTCCTCAATTTCTTGAAATGGTCAAAGGTGAGATAATTAAGGTTATAACTCATTACATGGATGTGGACGAGAATGCATTGGATATACAGCTTACCAAGACCAGAAGTGAGGATGGGGAAGGGGTTGTTCCTGCCCTTGTTGCCAATATACCCATAAAGAGTGTTAAAAATAGCGGCAAATAAAGTAGGTATGGGATGATGGTTATATGAACATAGCATTGATTGCACATGACAAAAAGAAAGAGCTAATTGCCTCTTTTTGTATTGCATATAAAGCGATACTACAAAAACATAACTTGTTTGCAACAGGTACAACCGGCTCTATTATTGTAGAAGCTGCAAATCTGGAAGTGCACAGGTTTTCGCCGGGACTTCTGGGAGAGCAGCAGATTGCTGCGAGAGTAGCCTATAATGAGATTGATATGGTGATATTTTTTAGAGACCCAGTGACGGCACAGGAACATGAGCCGGGAATTGATTCACTGCTTAAACACTGCGATATCAACAGTATCCCTTTTGCGACAAATATAGCCACCGCTGAAATGCTGATAAAAGGGCTGGAGCGGGGGGATCTCGATTGGAGAGATTTGGTGCGTGAGGAATAGGATATATTGCCCCTGTAATTTGGCGATCCGTCTAAAATACAGGGGCTTTTAATTTGCCTCAAAAATCAAGCTTATATCCATCTGTCTGAGTAATCAATTGGCATAACAGCTTTATTCTTTAGTTTTCATGCTCTGCTAGGGATAAGGGTTATGTTGTGGTGTCTTGCCATTTCATTTGTTGGCTTTCAGACTTTAGATATGAAGCACTGTAGTATTGGTTTTAATATGATGAAATTGAATAGGCTGAATGGAAAGGAACTCCTTACTTTACACATAGAGTAAAGTAAGGAGTTCTTTTTATCTTTTATATAATTTATTCAATATTACTTTTCATTTAGTCACCAGAAGTTTATTGATATTTATAAAATAAGTAAATAAATGTTAACGAAGTAAAAATATGTCTATAGAAATAACGCTATGCTCAGTTTACTATATAAATAACAGAAACTGATATGCACGGTCTTTTTTCTTGCATTCGTCTTAAATTGTGACAGATGCTTTATAAAGAGAATTTATGTTGAGCAGTTTAATGGCTTCGAAACAATAAAAGGGTTGAGGAGAGGAGCAAGAGGTTTTTCGAAACAGGTTAAATTGCTTCTACACATTTATATTAAATATGCAAATTGCTTAAGCCCAGTGGTATAAATAACTATGGAAATTTGCATATAGAAAGGATATATTACGAGGTAAGTGTATGAAAAAAATGTGTACGGTGTCTTTCTTTTTGGTTATTTTTGTTCTTCCTTTTTCAGCAGTATGTTTTGCGGATAACCCGGTCATAACAAATGCATATACTGCTGATCCTGCCCCATTGGTGTATAACGGTACTGTTCGCCTTTGATCTTACGGCTGATATGCGGTGGAAGTGCAGAGCTAAACAGTGTCTCTTTTGAGTGGGTCAACTCTCCAGGTAGCTATTTACGCCATTCCAACTATCAACTGGTCACGAATACAAACGGTAATTCAGCAACATTCAAAGCAGATGCAACCTTTAGGATTTGTTATTGATCAAATATCATGAAGTATATTTGATCAATAACCTAATATAAAAGTGATTTCAGAAGCTAACGTATCTGGAGCAATCCGCGTGGAAGTATTTCGGATTATTAAGCATATTTTAAATGGAATTCATCGTTTGGAATTGAGGCAGATGAGTACCTTCTGTCTTAATTTATAAATCAGCTAACTCTAGCTGTGACCCGAAGCAGCATTGTCACACTGATTACTTATTGTAAAGGTAGTTTGATGTACAGAATAAACAACCAGTGGTATGGGGTGTACCATGCTCGAATTGTCAGCTTAGCCTCTATACGGAGCCGGTAAAGAATACCGTTCTCCCCATAGCTCACGGGGTTTCTTTGTATTTACCGGAACCGGTACAGGCAATTACATTACAAGTGGTAACCACCGGTATGGAAGGCCCCAACATTGATAATATAAATGTTATGGCGCAGTAGGTTAAATTGCCCAAGGTAAAAAGCGGTTTCAGAGATGAGAAAGCCTTAGATCTGCAATACGAAGGGGGGGAATCGGAATAGGTTGTTTAAACAGTCGTAAAACTGGAAACACACTTCCAAAGTTACAGGTTTATGAAGAATATTATTTTATGAGGAGATGAAAAGATATGTTTAAAAGTGTAAAAAAACCAATAAGTGTATTATTGGCATGTGTAACTACACTGTCAATGATGTTAGCCGTACCCGCACCTACTAAAGTTTCAGCAGCAAGTGATGTAACCGTTAATTTATCGTCAGAAAAACAAGTGATGCGCGGTTTTGGAGGAATGAACCACCCGGGTTGGATTGCAGATTTGACAGCAGAGCAAAGAGAAACAGCTTTTGGAAATGGAACGAACCAGTTAGGCTTTTCTATTTTAAGAATCCATGTAGACGAGAATAAAAATAATTGGTCCAAAGAATTAGCAACTGCACAAAAAGCGGTTGAAAAAGGAGCAATCGTTTTTGCTTCGCCATGGAATCCTCCAAGTGATATGACGGAGACCTTCAATCGTAATGGTGATACAGGAGCAAAACGGCTTAGATACGATAAGTACGCTGCATATGCGCAGCATCTTAACGATTTTGTTACATACATGAAGAATAATGGTGTAAATCTATATGCCATATCTGTCCAGAATGAGCCTGATTATGCACATACTTGGACGTGGTGGACTCCACAAGAAATGCTTAACTTTATGAAAAATAATGCCGGATCCATTAATTGCAGGGTAATGGCACCTGAGTCATTCCAATATCTGAAAAATATGTCAGACCCTATTTTGAACGATGCGCAGGCTCTTTCCAATATGGATATTCTTGGTGCTCACTTTTATGGTACTAGTGTTAGTAATATGCCTTATCCTCTTTTCCAACAAAAAGGAGCAGGAAAAGAGCTGTGGATGACGGAAGTATACGTTCCGAATAGTGACGATAACTCGGCGGATCGCTGGCCCGAGGCACTGGATGTTGCGTATAATATGCACAATGCTATGGTAGAGGGAAATTTTCAGGCATATATATGGTGGTACATCCGCAGGCAGTACGGTCCTATGAAAGAGGACGGCACGATAAGTAAGCGTGGGGATATGATGGCACATTTCTCGAAATTTGTCCGTCCTGGATATGTAAGAGTTGATGCAACAAAGAATCCCAATACAAACATTTACATTTCTGCATATAAAGGTGACAACAAGGTTGTTATTGTTGCGATTAACAAAGGCACTTCCACAGTCAACCAAAACTTTGTCCTGCAAAACGGGACGGCATCGAAAGTATCAACCTGGGTAACGGACAGCAGCAGGAAGGTTGCAGCCGGATCGTCCATCAATGTGTCGGGAGGTTCTTTTACGGCCCAGCTTCCTGCCCAAAGCGTGACAACTTTTGTAGGTGAATTGGGAAGCAACACCGGCAGCGGTACCACTTATGAAGCGGAGACAGGTACCACATTGACGAGCTCCGTAGTGGAAACCACCAATTCGGGATATACCGGTACCGGATATGTCAACTTTAACGCTTCATCCGGAGCCGCCGTTCAATGGAATAGCATCTACTGTGCTGTTACAGGAACTAAAAATGTTAAGTTCCGGTATGCTCTGGAGACAGGGACAAGAAATCTGGATATCTATGTTAACGGGACGAAAGCGATCAGCAATGCTGCCTTTACAGCAACCGGCAGTTGGACGGTCTGGGGCGAAAAAACGATCCAGGTACCCATGAATAGCGGGACCAATACTTTAAAAGCGGTAACTACCGGTACGGAAGGACCGAATATAGATAGTATAAATGTTTCGGCCCAGTAGGTTCATTTAAGCGAAAGGTTTTATTAAATGTAGAAAATAAAGTAAAATTGTAATAATCGATCAATAAATGGATGAATTAAACAGGTAAACAAATGATAACGAAGTAAAAATATGTGTAAGGGTAATATGTCTATACACTTTTTATAATATAAATAAACGGTTCGTAGTTGTGAGTATGTTTCCTGTTTCACCCAAATTTATATTAGTAGTATAAATCAAGCAAAATTAACGTGTTCAGCTTTGTTGAACGCCAACTTGTTTTATGAGAGAGGTGATGAAGGCTCCGATATTCATTGCTGAATAAAATATAAATTCATCCGGATTGGTGCACAAATTCGGACAATTTATATATTTACGATGTAAAGTAAAGGGGTTTTTCATACATTAAAACAATAAAACGATTTAAAACGGGAGGTCACCATTATGTGTAAAAAGTCAATTGCCTTTTTAATAACGATGATCATGTTAATCACATTATGTATTCCGCGGTCAAGCGCTTTTGCAGCAGATGCAGGCATCAAAGTTCAGTTTGTTAATGGTACTACATCTGCAACATCCAACACAATAAATCCAAAGTTTAAAGTAGTTAATACGGATAGTTCCCCGATAAATCTCGCAAATTTGACATTAAGATATTACTATACGGTAGATAGTGAGAAACAGCAAAATTTCTGGTGCGACCAGGCTGGTATGATGAGCGGTTCGAACTATATAGATGTTACAAAGAATGTAACAGGTAAGTTTGTAAAAATGAGTACAACTGCGCAAGGTGCAGACTATTATCTTGAAGTGGGTTTCAACAGCAGTGCAGGAAACCTCGCTGCAGGATCCTCCTTAGAGATTCAAACCAGAATAGCAAGAGCTGATTGGACTAATTACGACCAGTCAAATGACTATTCCTTTAACTCTTCTTCTTCAAATTATGTAGATTGGGAAAAAGTTACTGCTTACATGAATGGGACTCTGGTATGGGGTGCTGAACCAGGAGGTCAAACACCTACGCCAACAACAACACCTACAGTAACGCCCACAGTAACACCCACAGTAACACCTACACCTACTCCTACGCCTACATCAACACCAATAACTGGTTTGGGGGTGACCATAGGAACGGCTTCCGGTAAAGCAGGGGATACAGTAACAGTACCTGTAAGTTTTACAAATGTAGCTAAGATGAACAATGTAGGAACCTGCAATTTCTACCTTGACTATGATACGAACCTTTTGGAAGCAGTATCGGTAACCGCAGGTGATATTGTTACAAATGCGGGAGTTAATTTCTCCAGCAATATCAATAACGGAACTATCAGCTTCCTCTTCCTTGACAACACCATCGGCAGTGAGTTGATTACCCAGGATGGAACCTTTGCTACGATCACATATAAAATTAAAGGTGCTTCAGGTTCGACAGCATCTGTCACAGTGAAGACCGGCGGTGCCTTCGGTGATGGCAGTATGAAGAAGATCACAGATGTTAAGTTTATCAATGGAAGTGTAAAAATCAACTAATTAATATTGGGTGGTATCCTTGCTGCCATGGACGGAAGAACCATGGCAGCAAGGAGTTATCCGAAACAGAATAATGAGATATTGTACCAATCTCGGAGATGATGGTGGTAGCAGATGCTCTGTCGCACACCATTTTTTGATTACTATTTGTGCCGTCAGCGACAGCAGCGGAATGAAGATTAGTATGTTTAAAAATTTGCTTTTTAGAGGGAAAGCATTACTTTTAGCGTGTACTTTTCCTGGGGCGATTACATTAGGAAGCGTTAACGTTTCAGCATCTACTGCGAATACAAATAATGCGTGACATTACATCATTGCAGCTTGTTAAGGAAATAGGGGTAAAAGAACCCATGCGTTGAGCTATAAAATTAATTTTTTACGAGGTATTTTCTGGTAGGAAAAAGGCACTGGTACTTCTACTTGTACTGACCATGGTCCTTTGCATTGCACCTATTCAAGGCCTTGCTCAGACCCCGATAACCCCGCAGGAAATGGCGGAGAAGATGGGAATGGCAATAAACATGGGCAATACTCTTGAAGCACCGGACTTTGAGGGGAACTGGGCAAAAGCTGCGTATGAAAATAATATAGAAAAATTTGAAAAATGCGGAAGGGAATCGCAGAAAGATTCAAAGGAAAATCCGAAAATCTTTTGTTTGAAATCTTTAACGAGCCCACAGCAAATATGACAGACAGTCAGGTTAACAACCTAAATAAAAGAATACTTAAAATAATAAGAGCAAAGAACCCGACACGTATTGTTGTCATAGGCGGAGGAGCATATAATAATTGGATCAAAATGATAAATGCAATGGAAATCCCAAAGGATTCTTATCTGATGGCAACATTCCACTATTATGATCCTTATGAATTTACACATGAGTTGAAAGGCACATGGGGAAGCGAAAGCGATATGAAAAATATCGCAAGGATATTTGATGTCGTGAAAAACTGGTCTGTAAAAAATAATATTCCCGTTTTCCTTGGAGAATATGGTGTAAGATGTGAAACACCTGACCGGGCTGCCAGAATAAAATGGTACGACTTTATATCAGATCAGGCGCTATCGCATGGGTTTCCTTTTGCAGTATGGGATGATGGGGGATGGTTTCAGCTATATGACAGGATTGCACGTACCTATGATACGGATATCTTGAAGGCTATCCAAAACAAATGTAACTTTCCGGAGTTCCCTCCGCTTCCGACACCTACTCCTGCACCCAGTGTAACACCAGAAGCCGGAGAAAAGTTTTTTGAAGATTTTGAGAGTGAGATGGCTTGGGCATCTTATGCCGGAGCCGGGGCAGCAATAGATGTAAAATCCGTAGAGGGTAACCCGGGTAAGGCGGCAGAAGTCACTTATTCAAGTGGAGGTTCAGGATATTGGGGCTTTACAAAGGATATTAACGAGGATTGGTCAAGATGGCTGAAATTATCATTTGACCTTAAAGATACGACCCAGAACGATATAAGGGTTTTATTGGCGGAAAAAGGTGTTGAAGACGGTCAGGAGGGTGAAAGCTGGGCTTGGAGCTTCAAGCCAGGTAATGCATGGACCCATTACGAAATACCGTTCTCTGCATTTACGAAGAGGGGTGACTACCAGCCACCCGCAGAAGATATGAGCTTTACGCTTGATCTTCAAAAGCTGAAAGCAATCCATTTTTCATTTGCAAATGGCAAATCGGGAGTATTTACTGTAGATAATGTCAAATTACTGGGCATTCCGAAGCCTGCAATTGGTGAAGAAGTACTAGAGAATTTTGAAGGTGATATGAGCTGGGGTACATACTCGGGCGCAGGGGCAAGCATTAAGTCCAATATTGTAGAAGGAGCTTCAGGCAATGCGATGGAAGTAAGCTACACAAACCCTGCAAGCGGATACTGGGGTGTGGCAAAAGAAATCAGCACAGGATGGTCAAAGTGGAAAAAAGTTGCATTTGATATCAAGTCAGCGGATACCAATGAGATAAGGGTTATGTTGATTGAAAATTCTGTAGAAGGCAACCAGAATGGGGAAAATTGGGAGTTCGTTGTGAAGCCGGCCGAATCATGCATACGATTGAAATGCCTTTTTCCGAATTTAAAAAGAGAGGGGATTATCAGCCGAGCGGAGAGGATATGAGCTTTACGCTTGACCTTGATAAGCTCAAATCAATGCATTTTACCTTTTCAAATGCAAAGAGCGGTACATTTGCTGTAGACAATATAAGGCTGATTGGTCTTCCTGAGGTAAAGGTGCAGGCTTTTAACAGTGATACTGCAAATTCGATCAACAGCATCTATCCAAGAATAAAGGTTATAAACACAGGAAAATCGGCAGTAAACCTTGATGATATAAAAATCAGGTATTACTTTACTGCAGACAGTGGCATGGATCAAAGCTTCTGGTGTGATTATGCGGCGATAGTTGCCCCAGCAGCTAATAAGGATGTAAGGGCTGCTGTTTCGGGAAGCTTTGTAAAAATGCAAACGGCGAAGCCTACCGCCGATAGATACCTGGGGGATAGTATCGGATTACTTTTCACTTAATGCTGGAAACAATACTATTAAGATCCAGCACGATTCTGGCGACGGTGCTATTGAGCTGGATTATATTTTGGTACATTCAAGCGGCGCATCACCAACACCAACGCCGACTCCTGGCCCACGATCGGCCTTTACACAAATTGAAGCGGAGAGTTACAACAGCCAGTCGGGAATCCAAACCGAAACCTGTACCGAAGGTGGAGCGGATGTTGGATATATCGAGAATGGGGATTATGCTGTTTACAACAACATCGATTTCGGTAGCGGTGCGTCAAGCTTTCAGGCTAGA
>JAEZXR010000144.1 GCA_023419605.1 Bacillota bacterium
CCATTCTTCTGTTAAAATTTCTTTCATCTATATTCTCCCTCCTTCGTTTTTATGAGGGAGAAAATTAAAAGCGCACGTGAAGGTATAACCAAACACGCGCGCTAAATGTTATTGTAAAAAAGACAAAATTGTACTATAATAACATTGTTGCTGTGGAGACAATGTCTCACGTGTTGGTAGTGTATGTACCTGCATGGGCCGTCCGGTGTTCCCGCACTGGACGGTCACGGCAACTTTTAATTTTCTCGTGCTTACATTATATCACCTTACTGGGAAATGTTGCAATAGGTTTGTTGCCTGTTGGAGATAAATTTTATTTTTCGGACTCGGCTTCTTCATCCATTTCCATTCCATACGGCCCTTTATGCAAACGCCAAACCAGCCGCTGCCGGTCTTATTGTATATATTATAAAAATGCCTTGGTAGTGTCATCCACTACCAAGGCATTTTTATAAATAGGCTGTGAGATGTTATGTAACTGAAATAACTGCATTTTAGCTGAATTTAACTATTGCTGGTCATCGCGGAAGCCGAAGCCGAAGCCACCACCGCAGAAGCAGAACAAGATTACTATGATTATAATAATCCAAATCCATTCAAATCCGAAGCCAAAACCTCCGAAGCCGCCTCTATCGTCTGCCATAAATCTCTCCCCTTTCCTCAACTTATATATACTTACAACAATATAGTATGCAAAACAAAATTTATGGTGATTGTATAAATACAAAAATTTTTCCGACCCGTAAAAGGAATACCTCTAAGGGAAGTGCCTGATGATGCACCCTAGAGACATTGCCCTGCCAGGCAGCTTTCCGTTGCTGTTGAAATTTTCTGGAGCAAACCGCCGAACAGAAGCCAAATTACGAATGGAAAAAAAGTAAAATAGACTTGACATTTGATGTAAAGTGAACTATACTAAAAAAGTAAAGCACACTATACATTGTTAGGATGTGAAATATGAAAACGCGTATTGTGGAATTGCGTAAGGAAAAACGCATAACCCAGGAAGAGCTTGCGCAGCTTTGTGGAGTTACCCGCCAAACCATAATATCACTGGAAAGTGGACGTTATAACCCGTCCATTTTTCTTGCTCATAAAATTGCGCAAATATTCGGATTATCCATTGAGCAAGTATTTATTTTCGAGGAGGAATGATTTATGAACTATGCCAGGAAAACACTGATCTCTAACGCTGTATTTATTATTATCGGTCTTGCTGCATTACTGTTCTCTATCTTTGGTGATTCATCCAATGCGTATAGAGGTGGTATGCTTTCAGGGCTCGCAGGCGGCTGTTTAGTTGTTGGGATAGGGGGCATTGTTGTTAGTGCCCGGTTAATGAAAAACCCCAAAAGAGCAAAGGAAGTTGAAATAGCAAATAGCGAAGAACGTAGTCAATTCATAAGAATGAGCGCCAACTCACTGGTCCACACTATAATGATTTTTGTGGAAAGTATAGGCGCTGCTGTAGCAGGGCTTATGGGTTTCAAAGAGATATCTGTTACACTGGCAGGTGTATTGATTATCCAAGTTATCTTATATATTAGCTCTCTCTATTATTACGGAAAAAAGTATTAATACCGTTTTTACTTTTACCCATAGGAGGCTGTGAAAAAAGGTATTCTATAGGTTTTCACAGCCTCCTATAGCTTGGGACAAAAAATCAATGCCCCCTGGCAAAAAAACCAGGGGGCATCGGATTCATTATGTCTTGCAGATTTTAACCAGCACAATTCTTTTGTCTTCCACTTTTTCCACTTTAAAGACCAGCTCTTCATATTCAATAACAGGCTTTTTTGCCTCATAAGGTTGGCGATTTTACTTACGTTAAGCATGTAGCTCTCTAGTTTTCTATGCTAACGGTCTTAGTTCGTCACAATAAGTACAAAGACTGAAATTCTGAGTGCAACCTTTGCACTTTTATTCGCGTTCTTCCTTTGAATTTCCCCTGTACACGGTTATTTATTCACTCCATAGCGGAAGCAAAATTTCTGCCTTCAGGCCTTTCCCGGCATCACTGGTCAGGATTAACTGTCCACGGTGCGCTTTGGCAATTCTTGCAACCATCGGCAATCCTAATCCGTGCCCATTATGGACAGGGCGGCTTCTTTTTGATGAATACGGTAGTTCCAGAAGATCGGAAAGCGCACTTTGAGAGACGCCTTTTCCGTCATCGGATACAATAATGCGGCAGGTTTTCCCATCATTGTCCAAAGAGGTTTGCAGGAGTATTTGACAGCCCTCCGGATTATGGGCGACACTGTTTTGCACCAGATTATTAATGGCGCGGAGCAGCAGCTTTTCATCGCCGTTTACCCGTAAGGTTTCATCGGAAATGTCCAACTCCAGGGTGAAGCTTTCCTCCAGCCCATTATTTAAAAACTCTGATGCGGCTTGACGGGCAAGTGCTGACAGTCTTACAGGCTTCGTATTCAATGGCTGCATTTCATACTCCAGCATGGATACAAGGTTCAAATCACTGACAAGTGAGCGAAGCTTCTCTCCATGGCGCCGGATAATACCGGCCTGTTTCCGCTGTTTTACCGGTATGGTTTCATCTTCTTCCAGTTCACTTGCATAGCCAAGCACCATGGAAAGAGGCGTCCGGATATCGTGCGAAATTCCTGCAATCCAATTGGAACGAGCTTCATCCCGGTTTACCAGCGCATCACTTTTTTGCCGCAGCAGTGCGGATGCACGGTTTACGCTTTGTGCAAGGTTAGCCAGGATTCCCTTTGGTTCCACAAACACTTCTCTTTCCTCCGCAAGGGCTTGTATCCCCTGGGTCAGAGGACGAAGGGAGCGAATGAGCCTGGACCCGATCAGCAAGGATAAAAGCAAAGCCAGGGCAATATTTCCAATGAGCAGGGAAAACGTCCTCAGCGGCAAGGAAGAAACCCAGCCTGGCGGAAGGATATACTGGTATTTTACCAGGCTCTCCTTCGGATATCCGACAACCACCAGTCCTGCATCATGCTCCCATACAAAAACGGGATAATCCATCAGGTAGCTCCGGGTAAATTTGGACACATCGGTTAATGAGTATGTTTCGGGAAGCTCGCCGGGGAGCCTGTAGCTCCACGCTACATTTCCCCTACTGTCAATCAGCATGGCCCATGCATGCTTCTGCTGCAATAAGCCTGCCGGAAAGGAATCCAAAGAATACGTATTGTCCGAGGGATGCAGCCCCTCTGCTACGCTTCGAACGACAGCGGCTGGGGAGTGTTCCCCGTTCATTCCTTTAAGCACCCATACGCCCAGCAGCACAAAATTAAGAATAAGCAAAAAAGCGGAAATCAATACAGTGGCGCTGATAAAGCGTTTTAAAATACGTACTGTACCCTCCATCCTTACTCCCCCTTTACCATGAGTTTGTACCCCAAACCTCGAACGGTTAGCAGGTATTCCGGGCTGGAAGGGTTCGCCTCGATTTTTTCACGGATGCGGCGGATGTGGACCATCAGCGTATTTTCATAACCGTAGTAATCATCCCCCCACGCGGCTTGGCAAAGCGCGTCACTGGTTACGATGCGGTTTCGGCTTTCGTAAAGCTTATACAGCAAAACATGTTCCTTTGCTGTCAAAGGGTATTCGCTGCTGTCATCCCGAACGGCACCGCTTTCCAAATCAATTATGCGTTTTCCCAACTGAAAGACAGGACGCTGTTCCTGCCTGGGCGGCGAATAGACCCGGCGCAAAATCGCCGTGAGCCGGAGAATCAGCTCCCGCGGTAAAAACGGTTTTACAATATAGTCATCCGCGCCAAGCCCCAGCCCTAATAAACGATCCTCGTCCTCACCCCTGGCCGATAAAAAAAGGATGGGCATGTTGGAAATCTGGCGCAAGGAAGGCAGAAGGGAGAAGCCGTCTCCATCCGGCAGCATTACATCCAGAATAACAATCTCCGGTTTTACAGACCGGCAAACCTCTAACGCCTCCGCGCAGCTGGCGGAATGATAAATGCGCGTAAACCCCTCCTTACGCAGAAAGCCCTCAATCATATCGCGTATTTCACGCTCATCATCCACGATGAGCAGTTTTTTGCTTTTTAACTCTTCCATATAAAATCACCTCTTATAATTATACACTGCTTTTTTCCGTATTCCACCCGTACACCTCCGCTTTTTTACGATTTAAGGTTAGCGTAAGGTTATTGTCAGCTTGAAGAAAGGTTGATTTGTTATACTCTGGCCATAACGGAAGATTATTAAACAGATTGGAGATGCAAACATGAATCAGATTATTTCTACCTGCAATCTTTCCAAGCGGTACGCCAATGCCTACCGTGTGAAGGATGTAAATTTATCCGTATGCGAAGGAGACATTTACGGCTTCCTTGGCCCCAACGGAGCAGGGAAATCCACCACATTAAAAATGATTTTGGGATTGGCCCGGCCTACCGACGGGAAAGTTACAGTTTTCGGAAAGGATTTTGAAACGAACCGACGGCTTATTTTAAGCCAAACCGGTTCTCTTATTGAATCCCCGTCCTACTACGGACATCTCACAGGACTTGAAAACCTGCGCATTATGCAGAGGCTTCGGGATGTACCGAATAAGAATGTATCGGAAGCCCTGAAAATCGTACGGCTGGAAAGCCAAAAGGATAAGAAGGTGGCGCAGTATTCCCTCGGCATGAAGCAGCGCCTGGGAATCGCTATGGCACTGCTGGCTTTCCCGAAGCTTTTGATTCTGGACGAGCCCACAAATGGTTTGGATCCTGCGGGTATCGGTGAAATCCGGGAGCTGATCAAAGCTCTGCCGCAGCGCTACGGAATGACAGTGCTGATTTCCAGCCACCTGCTTTCTGAAATTGAACAGATTGCCACTGTAGTAGGCATTATCAATGACGGAAGGATGATGTTTCAAGGCAGCCTGGAGGTACTGCAAAGCAAAAACCGCCCAACCATTACTGTAAAAACACAGAACAATACGCTGGCACAGGAACTGCTTTTTTCCAAAGGTTTCTCTCCCGTGCAGCAGGAGGGCTCTCTGGTATTCGAAAGCCTTACGGATGAGCAGGTAGCACAGGTAAACAGAAATTTGGTTGCAGCCCATATTGACGTGCTGCGCATTGAAGAACACAAGAAGAACCTGGAGAGCATTTTCCTCGATATTACGGGAAAGGAGCGAAGCCTGTAATGAAAACGATTTGCCTGGAGTTTTACAAATTGCGCCACAAGCATTTGCTTTTGATGGTCACCTTATTTTTGTTTGTGGAAATCGCCTGGGCGTTCATGGCGGCCAGTATGTCGATTTCCCGCAATCCTGACAGGACTGGCTGGGAGTCGGTCATTGCAATGCTGTCCTCCATGAACGGCCTTTTCCTGCCCATTCTTTCGGCTGTTGCAGTGTCCCGCATCTGCGATATGGAGCATAAGGGCGATACGTGGAAGCTGCTATTGTCCGTTTCCGTACAGCGAGGCCAGCTCTACGCGGCAAAATACACCTGTGCGTGCATCGTAATGCTGTTCGCCTGTATCCTGCAAGTGCTTGCCATGGTCGCATTTGGCAAAGCCAACGGTTTCGGGCAGCCTGTGCCCTTATGGCTGCTGGCCCGGTTTCTTATGGGTACGGTTTTAACCAATATGGTTATTTTAGCGTTGCAGCAATGGATATCGCTGGCAGTAAAAAACCAGGCTTTCGCGCTTTGTCTGGGCATGGTCGGCGGCTTCATCGGATTGACAGCAGATTTGTTTCCGGGGGCAGTGCGCAGGCTTTTTGTATGGTCTTACTACACCGGGCTAAGCCCGGTTGCACAAAGCTATGTAAATGAAAAAATACAGTTCATTGTACTGGATTCGAGTGCATTATTGCCTGTGATGGCGATGCTGATCATGGCTGGGATTGGTATCTATACAGCCGGGAGCATCCATATATCCAGGCAGGAAGTATAGGAGGAGTGAAAATGTTAAAACGGTGTATTTCCGCTGAATGGTTGAAGCTGCGCCATTCCCGCCTATGGCTGGTACTGATGGTTCTTCCGGTTATAAGCGCGTTGATTGGCTGCGCCAACTTCTTCATGAATCAAGGTGTGTTACAAAACGAATGGTACAGCCTATGGTCGCAGGCCGGCTTATTTTACGGGGAATTTTTCCTTCCCGTCCTCATTGCTATTTGCTGCGCATATACGTGCAGACTGGAGCATTCAAACAAAAACTGGAATACGGTCATGACTGCCCCTGTATCAGCAGCAAGTATCTTTTTATCCAAGTTAGTCATCATCGGTATGCTGCAGATTTTTGTACAGGGATTCTTTTTCCTCCTGTACCTTTTTGGGGGAAAACTGATAGGATTGACCTCCCCACTTCCTGCCGAACTACCCGGGTGGCTGTTCCGCGGCTGGATTGCCGCTGTTACAATCGGCGCCCTGCAATTGGCGTTGTCCATCCGCATCCGCAGTTTCGCAGTCCCCATCGGTATCAGCCTATGCGCGACTTTCCTCGGTCTGGGGATGTATGTGGAAAAATGCGGTATGTTTTTTCCCCATTCGCTTCTGACCATCGGTATGGGTGTGCTAAGCCAGGAGGACCTGACAAGCAGCCAAAACATGCAATTCTTTGCAATGAATGCTGTTTTCATTGTTTTAGTTTCAGCATTTGCGATTCAACGGCTCAGAAAAGACGATGTACTCGCCTGACGGGGAGAAAGGAGTATAAAGCCATGAAAAATTTTTTTGCTACCGGATGAGGTTTTTGAAATATTCTATCTTAAAAATGCTGTTGTAAACTTTTACTCAATGAGTGATGATAATAAGACTGTCAACCTTTAATTTCATGCTTCAAATCATACAGGTGGCCGAGAGTGGCAGCTCTCGGTCACCTGTTATCTGTCTGCATCGATTTCTTTGGTAAGCGAATTCAATTTTTCAAATGGAAAATATTTAAGCACTTCACCCGATGTGGATTTAGTGATATCCTTATCCATGGCTATGTGGTACTCCTCCAACAATGCTTTCATCTTCTATATTCATAACCAATGGCGCAAGTCAAGAACCGTCTCTATTTGTCTCTAATCCGCCGATTTATTTCGTATTTTCTTAAGCGAATTAAACAGTGTTTGGAAAGCCGAGATAGCCACAAAACCATGTTCCGATACATACACACCTGACAGGATAAAAACTGCTCCTAATAAAGCAAAGTTTGTAATTACCTCATGCAAGACAAGAACTGCCGATATTATCGTTATAAGAGGCACAAGATAGATATAATTACTTGTCTTTACTACTCCAATTAAACTTACCGCTGTATTCCACATCACAAAACACAGAGCAGAAGCCACAACCCCTAAAAATAAAAGGTTAAGCAGTACGTCAGGCATTAACATTATACTTATATTGAAGTCAGCCCTGAATATCAAAAGCATGGGTATCATGCTTACTACCCCATAAAAGAAAATTTTTCTTGTAATGTAAATGGGGTTATACTTACTGCCTATCTTCTTTAATAAAATCGAATATACGGACCAAGTAACAGCCGCCATAACAGCCAGTAAATCTCCTGCGGGATTCAATTTCAACACAAAGTTACCATTGAACACAACCAGAAATATACCTGCAATCGCAATGATAAATCCCAATACCAGATTTTTGTCAAACTTTTCATCTCTTGTAAGCGTGTGTGCCAGGAGTGCTGTCAATATTGGGATTACCGAAACGAGTAAACCTACGTTTGAAGCCAACGTGTATTTTAACGCCATATTTTCGATGAAAAAATACAAAGTTACCCCGCAGACCCCTGAACCCAAAAACAACAGTTCTTCTTTCCAATTACCCACCTTCTCAAATTTAGGATATATTAACAATAGCGCCAGATATCCCATTAGAAACCTGTAAAACAATATCTCTACAGGCTGTAAATTTCTTAATAAAACTTTGGTTGAGATAAATGTCACGCCCCATATAATAATAGTAAGCAGTGCCATTGAATGTCCTAGCAAATATTTATTTTTCATCGCTCTACCATCCTGCCTGTCTTCCAATTTTATTTACTTTAAAAGACCAATACTCCCAGTAAGTTTATTTATCCGCTTTTTCGGGCCATACAGGCAAATGCCCAAATACTGTAAATTTCCATATTCAGCATTGGATAACAGCATGGTATACTCCTCATAAGTTTTTGATTTCTGGGCAATATCGTTAAAATCAACGGCAATTAAGTCTGATTGTTCCTCCGACAGGACACTACTGTATAAATCCTTTATTTGTTTTCTTGCAGCACCCAGGATTGGAATTGGCATGGTTGTAATCCCTAAATGTATTTTACCGTTTACATCTCTTATGTCAGGCCCTATAAGGTTATTTATCCTGTTTCCCAGACTTAAGCCCAATACAGCAGTTGTATTGGCAATAAGGCCCAAAGGCAATTCTTTATCAACTATAATTACAGACTTCATAGGATTTCCCTCCCCGTGTTTTTTACTATTATAAAGTGAAAAAAGGGGGAGGAATAGTAAAAAATTGCTCTTATAGTTAACAACCCTCACTTCTATAAGTGAGGGCTTTACACTTTATTAAAGTTTATAAATTTATTGATTTTTGGTATACCTCCGGTGTTGCCCCAACATAATGTCTAAAAAGTTTAGTAAAATGGCTTTGGTCATAAAAGCCTGCCTCTTGTGCAACTTCCGAGATAATCCTTTGCTTTTTAATTTCTCTTTTAGCAAAGTTTATCCTCAAAAGTATCTGATAAGTATGTGGTGGAATACGATGCTTTGATTTGAATAACCGAATAAGATAGTATTTACTTAACCCTGATATTTGAGATAGTGTATCTAACTTAATATTTTCACTAAAATTGTCCTGCAGGTAGTCTTCGATGATTTGGAGATTTCTGCCTCCATAGACAGAACTATCTATAGGTACACGTTCACTATTTTCATATTTGAGTAATCTATCTATAGTGGTAATCATATGTGTTTCCTTTTCTAAAGGAGATACTTTGCTGGTTAAACATTTTATTAGCCTGTACATCTGCGTATACTGTTTATATATAATATAGGGTTCTTCTATCTTAAATTCAAACTTGTGGCAGTCCTTCTGCAATTCCAGTACTGACTGTAACCATTCAGGTTGAATAAATATCATAATATATTTCCATTCCTGGGCATCATCAGGATTGCATGAGTGTAAAACCTCCGAAGGAATAAAGACTACGGATTGTGAATTGACCGGTATGTTTTTACCATTGCACCATAACACACTTGTTCCTTTTTCAACCAATGCAAGAGAATATTCCTCATGGGAATGCTTCTTATAGGATAACTTTTTAGTATCACATGATTTTATTTCAAAAAAAGGCAGCTTCTCATCTCTATAAAAAATTACATTAGCCATAGAATTTATCACTCCTATTTTTAGTATTCAGTGAATCTTCGAAGATACATTAAACTAGCTTTAATGGGCTGGTAATTATATAAACATACTCCCTATGACTTAATTTCATAAAACCAAACTTATATAACGCAAAATTCTACTTTAGTACAACATTCCATAGGAAAGTAGTACCATTTTGCTTTAAGCGCTATCCATACTTGGCAAAAAATAATGCTCTCAACCGGAGGCTCATACATGTCACAGGGACAGGTCGAGATTGCTTACTCATGGCTTCGCCTCCTGAATTCCCCTCAATTCCTCACCCCATTTTGCAAGTTCATCCAGCACCGGCAGAAGCTTTTCTCCGGCTTTTGTCAGTGAGTAATCCACACGGGGCGGTATTTCATTGTACTGCACCCTGCTCACAAGCCCGCATTCCTCCAGTTCCTTCAGTGAGCTTGTCAGCATCATATTGGTGATTCCCATAATGCTTTTCCTCAGTTCGCTATACCGAAGGGTTCCGCTTTGACTAAGAACCCAAAGGATCGGCAGCTTCCACTTGCCTTCGATAGCCCTCAATGCAGATGCTACCGGACACATATCACTTTCTATTGAAAAAATTACAGCCTCTTTCATGCCAAATCTCCAATACTCATAAAATTCTTACTTAATAATAAAAAACTGCGTACTTGTTGTTTTATTACTAACACATATAATTATACTATATGCAACCGGATTGGCAACTGCTGATTTGAGCCTCGTACAGCCAACGGTTCTGGGGCTTTACGAGGCACGAATCAGCGAAGTTCCATCCGAATTTGTATGGAACCAACAAAAAATGCAATTCTATCGTGGAGGTTAGTACTATGAATGAGGTTTTAAAGTTTCTAAATGATTGTGGAGTATTCTACGTTTCTACGATCGACGGCAACCAGCCAAGAGTTCGCCCATTCAGCTTTGTAATGGAGTATGAAGGCAAGCTTTGCTTCGCTACAAGCAACAAAAAACCGTTCTATGCACAGCTAACGGCAAATCCAAATGTAGAAATTTCTGCTACATCACAAGACGCAAGATGGCTGCGCCTAAGCGGCAAAGCTGTATTCTGCACTACCAGGGAAGCCAAGGCTCATGCGCTGGAGGTAATGCCCGCGCTGAAAAACATGTATTCCGCAGACGATGAGATTTTTGAAGTTTTCTACCTCGAAAATGCCGTTGCGAACTTTTGCTCCATGAGTGGTGATAACAAGACTATCAATCTTTAATTTCATGCATCAAATCATAAAGCCAGCCGGGAATTGTACTTCTCGGCTGGCTGAATTTTAGCTATCTTTGATTCTCTCAATACCTTTCACACGATAACCCTTATCGCCCTCTTTGTCATAGGACCAGGTCAAAACTACCGGAAAAGCAGATTTTTAGAAGGACTCATCCTACAGATCTCAAAAACGGGAGGATATGTTTTCTGAAAGAGATTTATTAGAGCAGGAAATCTTCTGGAACAGAATCATGGCGGAGCACGCCAAATTTATTCGAGGACTCCTTGACCCTACGGAAGTCAAATTAATCAGCACTGCAAATAATTACGGCAATGAATTTGATGAATTGACAAGGGAGGCTGTTACAGCCATTGACCAAATCATGCTATTACCTAAGGTTACCACAGATAGTTTAAATGCAACGAAAGGCTTGAGAGATTTTAAAACCAGCGGGACAAAGGGGCTGGTTGATTGTACAATAAGAGCCATCGCTTATCCGCTGCTCGGCGACCATGTATTACGGGAAGCAAATCACTTCATACGCATCTTGAAGCAGTATGAAAATGTACGTCAATACCCTGCTCCCACAGGTATGTTTTAATGGATTTTCTCTCTCCTAGATATAATCTTTTCGAAGTAGATCTATTGCTTCCGGACTTCCTTGTATTTGCCGGAATAAGAAATCCACAGGAAAAGATGCCATTTCTGTGGATTTCCTGTTCCAGGGTAATCCGCAGTACATGGCCTGCGGTAAAATATTCAGAATCTTTAGTACCTTCTTTCACATACTTCGTTATAGCAGCGTCAGGGTACTTACTATGTCACATGGACAGTCCCGCTGGCAGCACTCCGCTAACGGCAAATCCAAATGTGAAAATTTCTGCTACACCACAAGGTGCAAGATGGCTGCGCCTAAGCGGCAAATCAGTGGTCTCGCATAAGTCCCTTGATACGCAACAGTTTACAAAAAACAAAATGGACAGTCACACTTCCATCACTTGTAAATAAGATGGAATATAAGAGTAAAGAGTGAGGGATGAAAATGGAAACATTGACACTTGGTTCGACAGGACCAAATGTGAAGTTAATTCAAAGTCTTCTTAACAGAATCGGATATAATGCCGGATCGGTAGATGGAGTATTCGGGCCTCAAACTCGGCAGGCCGTCATTGCATTTCAAAGGGATAACGGACTTGTACCGGATGGTATAGTTGGTCCGGCAACATGGGCTGCATTTGAAAGATTTTTAAGAGGATATGATACTTATTCTATTCGTCCCGGAGATACCCTATATAATATAGCCAGAAGGTATTACACATCATTAAGTACGATATTAACTGCCAACCCCGGAATAAATCCGAATGCATTAATGATAGGCCAGAGAATTATTGTTCCCTATGGTATTGATGTAGTATTCACCGATATAGACTATACCTATGAGATTATGGAACGGCAAATACAAGGCTTAAGGGTAAGATATCCGTTCTTGGAAGTCGGTGTTGCAGGAAACAGCGTTATGGGAAAAAATTTATATTATATAAGGCTTGGCAGAGGTGCCAATCAGGTCTCATATAATGGCGCCCATCATGCAAACGAATGGATTACTACTCCGTTATTAATGAAATTTATTGAAAACTTCGCAAGGGCATATTCAGTTGGAGGAAGCATCAGAGGCTACAGTATTCCTAATATATGGAACCGCAGCAGCATTTATATCGTCCCTATGGTTAACCCTGATGGAGTAAACCTTGTAACTTATTGGCCCAACTATACAAATCCGGCTTATCAGCAAGCTGCACAACTAAATAGAACGGGTCTGCCTTTACCGAGAGTATGGAAAGCCAACATCAGGGGTACTGACCTTAATTTAAATTATCCGGCTGAATGGGAAAGGGAAAAGGAGATTGAAATTGAACAAGGTATAACCGGACCGGCTCCAAGAGACTATGGCGGACCAGAACCTTTATCGGAACCTGAATCTACAGCCATGTACAACTTTACACGGCAGCATGATTTCAGGCTGGTAATCGCATATCATACCCAGGGTGAGGTAATATACTGGCAATTTCTAAACCTTGCGCCACCGGAATCACTGACAATTGCCAATCTGTTTTCACGTGTGAGCGGATATGCTGTTGTAGGTGGTCCGGGAGAAGCAGCTTATGCAGGATATAAGGATTGGTTCATACAGGAATACAGACGGCCCGGGTATACTATAGAAGTGGGAAGAGGTGTCCCCCCCCTCCCGGTCTCTCAATTCCCTACTATATACCAGCAAAACGAAGAAATTATGCTGCTAGGTGCATTGGTATAATATGCATTATATAACCCCTCGGAATTGAACAGTCCAGAGGGGTTTTTTTATGCAGTAAACTTCTATTGATTGCCCCTGTCAAAGGGACAGGTCCTTTGACACTACTGATTTTCTCATCGCTTCGCAGTTCGAGCCCAGTGCTGCCGCAATTCCTCTTAAGGTATGTAAATCAACCTTACTTTTCCGTTCAACACCTTCAAGTTGGATATCCGCAGCTTATATTACAAGCTCCCTAAAGCAATAGCGATTAATAACGAAACAACTCCGTAAGTAACCATTTTCACCGTAAAATTTACGTGAGTAACTTTTCCTTTTGCATCCGGTCCGCTGGCTTCCCTTAAAGCGGAACTACTAATCATGTTAATTGCATCTCTTCTTGCGCTATCTTGCCCGACCAATGTTGCAGGGCCTACTAATAGGTAAATAAAGCTCAGATACGTCAGGGCGGTACTATAGTTCTTCATCGTAAACTTCCTTTGGATCCAGCAAATCCCACAGGCAATTGCAAGATTTATCAGGGTTACGATCACTACTCTTATTGCCACATGCTTAACCTTACCTGTAATATTTCCATTTCCCATATGACCGCTCCTTTATTATGTAAATTAGGAAACCGCTTTTATGTGGCAGGCAGAACCAACCAGTTAGGATTATATTATCATATCTTTCAGTTTAAAAATAGCTGAAATGGTTAAATTATACATGTTGCCTGACCAAATATCGCTACAGAATGCAGCTTCAAGCATTTACATATTTCGTTATAGCAGCGTTAGGGTACTTAATTGATCAACTATATCCTTTTTATAGACGGAGGGTGATACCCCTTCATAGGTAGTAAAAACCCTGCTGAAATGGCTTGAAGATAAAAAGCCTATTTTTGAAGCTATTTCTTCGATGGTCATATGGGTATTTTGAAGCAGGTCCTTTGCTATTTCGATTCTTGTTTTCATGATGAATTCCTTGAATGACATCCCGTAATACTGAATCATAAGCCTGTCTACCTGTCTTCGGCTCACACCCAGGGATGCGGCCAATGCTTCCGGCTTAAGAGGCCTATGATATTCCCTGAAAAAGGAGTCCATAATCTTCCGTCTGTTCTGGCTTAAAGAGTCAAAGGTTTTTGTATAGGATACTTTTTTATTCCCCTGATAGCATCTCACAATATTGATGACCAGCTGGATGATCAAGCTCTCCATATACATGCAGTAGCCCAGCATTGGCAATTGATATTCATCCAGGATTTTTTGGATCAGCTTCCAGGAAGAGTATGTATCTTCCCCTATCCAAAACGTTGTATTTGTGAGGAGTTCATTGATTCCTATAATCTCCTGCACAGGATACGGATAACTGTTTTCATTCCATTTGTCCAAATGAATCAATTCCAGGTTTATACAATATTCAACCATCGGCTCTTCGTGATCGGACACCTGCTCGTGGTAAATATCCGGTCCCGTCAGGTAAAAAGTACCCGGAGTGATTTCATAATTTGTTTTGCCGATTCGCAGGTTTCCCTTTCCCTGGGGAATGAAATGAAATTCATAGCTATTGTGCTTATGGGTATTAAAATACCGCATGGAAACCGGAGGCTCGTAGTTTATATTTAAGACGTTTACAACCAGACTTCCGAAATGCGCCTGAATATTGACATCATTTAATAACAGCCTTTTTTGTTTGTTCATCTTATATAATCCTCCTTTTGGAATAACCCCTGCCCTGTTATTTCTTTATTCTACAAATATGGAATATCTCCTCTATAAACAAGACATGAATTGTAGGAGTATGTCCTAAACGTCTATTTTATTACAAAGAGGGGGGCGTTAAAATTGAATTGAAAATTTTAAGAGAAAGGAGCGTAAAGGAAGAAATTTTGTTTTTCTAATTCAAAAGATGACTTTGAAAGGAGAAGGAAAATTATGTTGAAAAGAAAGTTATGTCTGATTTTGTGCCTGGTAATGCTTCTTACAACCGGTTTTGTTGATATCCCCTTTGTTAAGGACGGGGGAATTCAAAAAGCTGCGGCAGCAAACTCACTGATAACCAAAAGCGGGAATACCTGGACTTTGGAAAATGACAGTATGCGGGTTGTTCTGTCTTTTGCTAACGGAAGCATTCAGATGACCAGCTATTATAACAAGGAAGCAGGCAAGGAATATTTAACCGGCAGCGGAAGCAGCTATTTGTTTTACTATAACTACGGAGGAAGCGACCTCTATTCAAATGATGGAGGCTGGACACTGGGTGCTGACTCCATTACCGACATTTCCCAGTTTAATACCAACTGGGGAAAAACATTGTCAATTCCCATCACGAGGGTATCGCCCCAGAATCTCACAGTGACGCTGAAGTTTGATATTTATAATGGAAGAGCGGGAGTCCGGTACAGGAACTTCATAAAAAACAATACCGCCGCTGAAAAAACCATTACAAATTCCGATGTAATCGCGCTGAATTTCCCGAACAATGCCCATACCCTTTATTATGTACCCAATATGACATGGTACAGCACCTCCGGAGCGTTGGCCCCCAATGCAGGGAAAAACTGTATCACCTTATATGATACCGGAGACGGATGGGGTTTGCAGCCTGAAATGAACTGGAAGACGGAGACAACAGGAACTAACTACATGCTGCCTCCATTTGCAAATATTAATGCCTGGAGCGGTATCGCCAATGTAAAGGTCTCTACCAACCCGGAATCCATGCAATTGGTACTGTTCCCCAATGAAGAGCTTGAATATCTCTCCGTTAACTTGACCGTTTTCAAAGGAGACATTATCGACGGAAAAATGGCGGTAGAAGAACACTTCAGAAAAAGGTTCAAATATAATAATGTAACCTCCATATTTACCACCAATGACTGGGATTGGTTAGGCAACCGGACAGATGCCTACTATAGAAATACAGTAGTGCCAAAGGCCGTGCAGGGCGGACTGGATATGATCATGGTGGATGACCTCTGGAATACTACAAGGGATTCAACTGCCGCTAAAACAAGCTTTACTACGAATATGGCATCGCTTACAGACTACATCGTTTCACAAGGTCTAAAATTCGGAATCTGGTTCAGCATGACCGGTGATGATCACAACAAGGGAAGGGATCTTGCAGACCCTGCCAATATTGAATATAAAAGAAGCCAGGTAGAGGATGTGCTGATATCCCAATATCATGTATCCCACCAGATGATCGACTTAACTGAATTTTGGCCGAACACAGCCACTACCACCACTTCTCACCCCAGTGACAGTATATATAGAAAAAATCTAAATGTAAGAAATTACTTAAACGGCATTGTATCAAGACATCCTGAGTTTATTCCAAAGTTAACCAGTGAGGTTGACATATATCCCACCCAGGGAGATCGAAATAATGGGCTGCTTCACATTGCAGACAACGGGTTTATTACCGCCAATGGCGGAGTTGCATCCTCAAACTATATGACAATCCCCATGGATAGCTTCGGATACCTCCCCATGAATTCCGTGTATTACGGCGGATCACCTACAGGAAAAATGCAGGATTACTATCCCCTGATGCTGACAAGAATTGCAAAATTCAATACGGACCCCGGTGGCTGGAGCGACACGGGTTTAAATCTTCTAAAGAAATTTAATGACTGGAGAAAGAGCCCGAGAATAAAAGCCTTAACGGAAGAGACTTGCAGACCGCTGTATGCCGGACCGAATTTTGATATTTCAGGCCCCTTCGCATGGATGTACCGGACGGAGGATAAGAGCAAAGCCCTTGTAATTGCCAGTGCGGCAAAAATGACAGGCGCTCCCGATGAATTTACAATGAACATGCGATGGCTTGACAGCAACAAGACCTATCTTGTTGAAGATATTACACTGGATGACAATGGAACAAACAATTATATTTTCAAAGGCAGATTTACCGGCGCGCAGTTGAAATCTCCAGGTCTTACTGTAAATTTAGCTGAAAATACTTCTAAAGGAAAAGCGTTCTATATCCAGGAAGACAATGGAGCCAGCATGCAGGTTCTATATGCGGATGAAAAAATTACATCCTATACGCAGGCAGTAGGCACCTCCGGCATTACTGTAAATGTGAACGGAGCTGCAAACTCAACAGGCAAGGTCATCGTATTCGATCGAACAGCGAATAAGTGCATTACCGGCAATGTAGCCATCGGTTCCACGGGTACGGGCAGTGTCGTAATCGATTCAGGCATAAAGTTTGAAGCCGAAAGCCTTCCCATCACAACTTCAACCGGAGATACAAATACCACTGCTGCCGATACAGCCGCAAGTAATGGTTCTTTGAATTACGCCGGTATGAACGCAGTGGGTGACTTTATACAATATACGGTCAATGTGCCCAGTGCCGGAACCTATAATGTTAAAGCCCAGGTGAAAAAGCATCCCGACAGGGGTATGGCCCAACTGTATATCGATGGAGTGGCCCAGGGAGCTCCCATCGATGAGTATCAAAGCACACAGGGGTATGTTGAGGTGGACCTTGGCACCATTGCCTTTACTTCGGCCGGGAACAAGCAGTTCAAATTCCAGGTAACCGGTAAGAACGCAAGCAGCAACTATTACACTCTTGCAACGGACTATATACGGCTTACATATAAATCACCGGATATTGTTTTACCGCCTGCGGTGCCGGAACCGGTTAAATATGAATGCGAAAGCATAACAAAAACCGTTTCCAGTGGAGATACCTATACCGATGCCAGCGATTCAGCCGCCAGCAACAACGGCTTAAACTACGCCGGTATGAATGCTGTAGGTGATTGGATTCAGTTTCCTGTTACTGTAGCCGCTGCGGGAACCTATAACGTAAAGGTGCAGGTGAAAAAGCACCCCAGCAGAGGTACGGCACAGCTTTACATTGACGGTGCTGCACAAGGAGCTCCCATCGATGAGTACCAAAGCGCACAGGCCTATGTTACGATGGATCTTGGCAATGTTACCTTTACGTCCGCGGGAACGAAACAGTTTAAGTTCCAGGTAACGGGTAAAAACGCAAGCAGTGATTCCTATACACTAGCTACTGATTATATCTCACTGACAGCCCAGCCCTACTCCTTTGAATGTGAGAATCTGGCAACAACGGTTTCAGCGGGAGATAGTTTTGCAAATTCAGCGGATGCTGCTGCGAGTAACGGTTCGTTAAGTTTTTCAGGATTCAATGCCGTAGGCGACTGGGTGCAATATGCGGTGAATGTACCCCAGGCTGGAACCTATACCGTGAGCGCCAGGGTGAAAAAGCATCCGGACAGAGGTACTGCGCAACTGTATGTTGACGGTACGGCTGTGGGTACGCCTGTAGATTATGCACAAAACCCGGCAAGCTATGTAAATGTTTGCTTTGGAAATGTGACTTTCAGCTCGGCCGGAGACAAACAGTTCAAGCTGCAGATTACCGGGAAGGACCCCAGCAGTAATTCCTATCAACTGGCCAATGACAAGATCATGCTTACCCGAGTCAATTAACAGGATTGTTATTCAAAAATGATTGAATACTGAACAGTGTAAGTATAAAACAAAAGGGAGTGGCTTTATCAACGAGTCACCCCCTTTGTTTTATATAGAAATACCTCTTATATTTCGGAAAGAAAAACAGCATAAAGCCGGACTATGAGACAAAGCTATTGACGGAATTTCGTGTAAAAAACGAAATCCTTTGCTCTATGCAAATATAAAAAATCTTTGTAGCCGAAACCGGGAATGGTAAAGGTCACTTAACAAATACAGATTATTTCGGTGAGATAAATTCACCGGAGGGAACCTTACCACCCGTTACTGTTTTCATTCCACCTGTTGGCATCGAATTTCCATTTATGTCCCTAAAATACAGCGGTAACCCCTCAGCCAAAAACATACTTGTTTTTGTAGGGTCTTGTCGTTGATGATGGATATGTAAATGCGGCTCACTGGTAGAGCCCGAATTGCCCACTCTGCCAACCACTGTACCCTCTATGATATGATCCCCGTTTTTCACTAGAACAGAGCCCTGTTTCAGATGGTTCATCAATAGGTAGGTCCCTGTCTCGTCCACCCTGATATAGATATAATTTCCCTCTTGTGATATAAAGTCATCCGTTCCCGGTGTAATATCCTCTTCCCCATCGTAAGCAGCTACAACCGTTCCGGAAATCGGAGCAATAACTTCCTTATCATAGATTCCATAATCTTGTAATTTTTTACTTTTCACCATGGCCGGTTTCATAAGCAAATCGTACGCCCATCTTTCTGCCGGAACTACTGCATGCGGATAGTTGGTGTCTATGCTGTCACCGCCCCACCCGACAAGTACCTCTTCGTTAAAAGGTAGACGGATGGATACTGAAGGGCTTGATTTATCAATCCTCGCTGGGTAAGCCATTTGAAAAGCACCAAAAAACCAGCAAACCGGAAAAGCCATAACAGCAGCTAGAACTAAAGTTATCACTTTGGAAACCGCTATTTTTTTCTCTTTGATTACGTCTTTCACAAAAAAAAGTAATACAGTAATCAAAATAATTACGCCCGCTATGCCAAGTACATGGAGTAGCCACCAGCTAACAACCCCGATGGTTTTATGAATAAAAAATACGTTAAACCATAAAGCAGCAAGTAAAACTCCAATAATCGCATTGAATAAAATATTGTTTTTCTTATTTGTTGATCTCATTTTTTCACCTCATGAGTTTAGTTCGATACATATTATGACGACTCAAAGGTGACTTTCACTTCAAATTTGGCAAAAAAATATGAATAAAGCTTATTTTTTGTTTATCAGCATCAACCCTCCGAAGCATAATAGGATTCCAAGGATGTTGACCAAACTTAGTTTCTCGTGGAAAAAGAGGATTCCCACGGGGATCAGCAGCAAAGCAACCATTCCATTGGAAAGGATTCCTGCAAAACCAATGTTCCAACCGGCCCGGTAGGCAAGTAAAAATCCCAGTTCCAACCCTACCACCGCGCCCCCTAAAGCGAAACTCGTCCAGCTGATTTTCTTCAAAGACAATGTCAGGCTTTCACCGTTCAAATAAAACGGCAGTATCACCAGGCAAAGCATTGCTGCTGTCAGATAGGTGACTAAAAGCGAAAGAATCGGATTGACATTGTTGGGTGTTGCCTTCTGGAAAATATGATAAAAGACATTGGACAGTATGGTTAGCAAAATTGCTACGTAGTAAATCCACATTCAAAAAACCTCTCTCTACAAAATTAGTCGATGCACATCATGGTATATTGACTATATGAATTATATATAAATATAAAAAAAATTACCTCCATTTTTACATATAAATAAATAGATGCTTCCGATTTGTAAGCTGCTACGAATGTTGTTGAAGCATAAAAAAGTTCTGTGATACCATTGAGTGTGAGTATTGAGTAATCCTCAAACTTTCTGTTTAATGTAAAAATAAAGCCCCGGTTCGGAATCCAGGCGGTATATATAAAACATGTACTTCATCATAATGATTGCTTCAAGCCGCTTGGATGGTAACAAAGCTGTACTACTCCGGAGGTAAATCTCCTTATATTAACAAGATTAAACTCTATTCTCTGATTCATATCAATAAACAAAGGCTTACCTGATCCCAAAACGACAGGGTGAACAGACAACCTATATTCATCAATAAGCCCTAAATTTATAAAAGTTGTTACAAGGCTTGCTCCTCCATAAAGCCAAATGTCTTTACCGGGTTCTTTTTTTATTTTTTCTACTTCATGCTGTAAATTTCCCTTTATCAGTATTGCATTTCCATCAATTTCTGTAAGAGTTTTCGAAAATACATACTTCCTTTTACTGTGAACTAACTTCCAAATTTCTTTTTCCGTATCAGAAACTCCCTCATCCGGAATATATTGTCCCCACAAGTCATAACTTTTTCGACCATATAAAATTGTATCTATACTATCCAGGAACTCGGTAAAACCCATATCATAGTCCATTATACACCAATCAACTTCTCCCTTTGGACCTTCGATAAATCCATCCAGAGTCACTGCCAAATCTAACACTATTCTTCTCGAATTTATAATATTTGACATAGCCTTATGCTCCTCTCAAAAATTCTATTTTAGTTCATTACAATACTACTTTTGTAAAATATAATGTTAATATAGCCACTGCGGCAGCAGTTCAGTTCATTATGGATTTTGTGCAGCTGCGTATTTAAATAGTATTCAGTAGTCTACCTTAATTTTCTTAATGACTTTATGACATAGTACATCCAAGAGCAAAACCCATACTATTGTTATTCTTTTCTCTTCCATTAGAATATCTCCCTAAATATAAAAATTAGCTTAATTATGAGAAGTAAATCCTTTAACGCATAATATAAAACTTTAACGAAACATCCTACAGGGAAATAGTACCATTTCTGCTCACCATTGTCCATATCCAGATAAATTAAAGCCCCAGATCGGAACCCAGGGCGGTATACATCTATAACGCGCCGGTTCATTCAGATTTTTGTATCATACAAATTATAAATGTTTCTGGTGGATAACTTAATAAAAAAGTGAAAGAATAATTCTATAATCTAAAAACTAATAAAGAAGGGTGAAAAAATGAGAAACTTATCAGAAGTTGAGATGCTATCTCTTGCAGGATTGTTGAAACTAGAACAGGACGGTTTGGTAGTAGCAAAAGCATTGCAGTCTCTAATCAGTAATGAAGAACTGAAAAAGCAAGGCGAATCTCTCATTCTAGCTACAGAAGGCAGAGTAAAAGGAATACAGCAGTTCATAATTGAAAACAAAGTAACTAACGTGCAGGAGGTACAGTAAAGTGACTTCATTAATAGGTAACATTGTAAAGAATACTACAGATATTGATGATGAAATTATTTTGACTAATATGCTTGCTACTTCAAAGGGAACTGCAACCGCATATTTTGGTGCAGCTATGTCAAGCATAACACCGGAATTAAGGGCAATGCTTTCAACTACTCTAACACAAATAATGAATGGACATTCAGCGTTAACTGAACTTGCTGTGAAACATGGATGGGAAAGGCCATACAATACAGCCGCGCAGCAGCTTTCAGATGTTTATACGCATTCAGTTGCTCAACAGCAGTAGAAGCGGTTTCAATATATAGCTATATAAGTCTGTATGTTACATACCTTGTAACGTTACAAATGACATATATAGCCTTTTTATTTATCGCTGCATATATTTTCAAGGATTGATAGAAAAATAAAGCCCCGGGCCAGCGCCTAGGGCAATTATTATATATACTGCGTAATTATCTTTCACTATATGTTCATTTTACGCACTGTAAAATTAAGTTCCCTTAGTCTACTTCACTGTAAAATCAACCTATTCATGGAGTGCAAGAGACTAAGTGAGGCTACAATCCTTTCATTCTACTCTACCGACAGCAGAAATATAAACAACATACTCGTTTTCACCATCTATGCGGAGTAGCTCATCAAAAGCTTTTTGGACATATGCTGCAATTGCACACGTACCACACCCAATGCCCTCACATGCCAGATATAGATTTTGACATACATGCCCAATGTCTAACAGCATTAATCGGTGTGCTTCGCAATGGTATCGCCATTCTCCACGATATGGTATACAGGACCACAGGAATACCACAGGCGCTCGACTGAACCACTGGGCTTCCGATTGATAATTTTCACCACCATATGCATAGGCAAGTTTATCAGGTAGATTGTCTTCAGAATAACGAAAAGCAAGCTTATGTTCGACTGGCAAATACAGATATATGCCTTTTTCCAACCCAACTACCTGATTCACTGCCAAGTATGTCTCATAGGAATGCCGGGCACCGGCAGACGGAACTGGACGTAACGTTACATGACCTGTATTTTTATATGCAGGTATAATTTTCTGTACCCCTTGAGTTGACCATAACAGAAAGGATAACTCTTCTAAGCTAATTGGCATATCAAGAAAATTTCGTCTACTTCTACGGCTATCAAGGCAAGAGTATAAATCACTATGTTTTATAATATTTTTATCTACGGCTGGAAGCTTAATTATTTTTAGATGTCCGCCTGTTATTTTCTCAACAGGTGGTGGTGGCAGACCCCGTTCCTGATCGGAAATAAATTCGCGTTCAGGAAGATCAAACCCACTTTTCATAAAAGTTCGATTATTATTAAATGAATCCATACTGTATCCCCCCTCGATTATATAGCTCAAAATGCAAGTGTAAACTTAGTATTCGACAATTACTTCCCAATTCCTCCTATTGTTTCAGAATGTTTCCAAAACAATCGCTGTGGATTCTAGAATACGCGATATATAAAATACCTTTCATACACAATATACTGCATTTACGAAAAATGTCACATGAAGATAATACCATTAATACCCAGTGCGGTCTATATCTATAAAAAAATAAGCCCTGGGTTAATGCCAAGGGCGGTATGCATCTACACTCTGCGGCGTTACTACTGATGAAGAAGTTGATATAAAAGGTATCAAAATCAGCGATTTATCCGATTGCTTAGGCATCCTTATTGATAATGCAATCGAAGCGGTATCGGAAATCAATGACGGATTGATAACCATAAGGGCTAGAAAGGTTGAAAATACTGTAGTACTTCCCATTTCAATCGATAGGATTTTTGAAATGGGGTGGTCCACCAAAGGGGATGGCAGAGGTTTAGGACTTTGGTCCGTAATGAATATTGTCAATCCATATAAAAATGTATTTTTAAATACTTCTTTGAAAGAAAATGTTTTATGCCAAGAACTTATTATAACCTTTAACTCGTAATTTGAACTACGATCTCTATCCAATACATTTCATCACAACTTTTACTTAAAATGTTAAGAAATGATATTCTTATTATGTCAGTAATTGAAGAAACCATCAAAAAAACCGGGAAGGTGGCTCTGTTATATGTGATGGTTGCAGAAATTACTTAGCCAAATTTACTATCGTAAATTTCTGTTAAAAGGCCTATAGCAATGTTAATAACGGGTAAAATTTACAATAAAATTGATTATCCTAAAGGCATTAACAAACCAAGACATGCTACTCCAGACAACACTGTCATTGTTTTTCCTATTTGTTAATAGTAGATAAAGTAATATTATGATATTAGTGTTGTGCATTGAAAAGTAAATAATTGTATTACCAATAAGATGGTAAAACAAAGGCATAAGTAGACCAAATGTGGTAGTTTTGAATTGTCAAGAAACAAAACCATATCCACGGGGGGTCA
>JAEZXR010000005.1 GCA_023419605.1 Bacillota bacterium
CTGATTGGAGATGAATACACTGTACGCTTTGTATATGGCTTTCTATACTTTGCTGCAAGGCTTCTTCCATCTCGCAAAGCAGGACCAGGTGCCGGGCATAGGCAGGCATGGGTGGCTCCTGGGGTACAGGCTGTTCCTTCCAGCCAGGCGTCAGCAGCAAGGTGCCGGTATCCTTCAAAGCACCGTCCGCTCCTACTTCCCCTTCCAATACCCTGGAGGAGAAGGCTTTTATCTGTATACAGACCTTACCTTCTCTGTCGCACAAATCCACATCCAGCTTTTGTACCGGGTCCTCCGCTCTGCTGCCTTCACTGCAGCGAACCCATGCCCACATCTCGGGTGTGCAGGGACTGTACAGGGTAAGTTCTTCCAGGGCGAAAGGCAAAGCTGATTTTGTTATTCCTTCTCCCAGCCGTAATCCCATGGAAGCCTGTAAGGCAGAATCCATTAAGCTGGGGTGCAGTATAAATTGATCTTTTGTGGCAGATAGAACACGAGGTAAAGACAATTGGGCCAATACCTGTCCCTCACCGACATACACTCTTTCGATTCCCTGATGACCTGGACCGTACTTTAGCCCCAAGTTCTCAAAGCTCTGGTAGCATTCGGCAGATGTAAAGGATGCGTGACTGCACTGGAGCTTTACGTTTTCAATATCCAGCCTCTGCACTTCTTCCGACCGACTCAGTGTGGCATACCCCTGGTTATGAACCAAGGCCTCCGCTTCTCCGGCTTCCGAATGGCTATATATTTCATAGGCAAGCTCTCCGTGGTCACCTGGAAAGACTGCGACATGGATGGGAAAGGGCTGATGTCCTACCACCACAGGTTGGGACCAGACCACATTTTTTAGCCGTATTTCCATAAGGCCGTTTTCCGGAACGCCTGCCGCTAAGGCAACAGCAGCTCTTGCCATTTCCAGAAATGCCACTCCGGGTAAAACCCTCTGGCCTTTTACAATATGGTCCTTCAAAAAAAATTCTTCTCCGGTAAAAACAGAGCTGAACCGCTGCTGGGACAAATCCGAAGTATTCCGTTGAAGCAGCGGGTGAAGGTAGGGGATGATTCCTATGTTTGCAGTATCAACGGAAGCACTGGCTGCCTTCGACATCCAATAGCGATCTTTGGCAAAAGGATATGTCGGCAAGCTGATACGGTGAGGTTTGCTATTGCCGTAAAGCTTGTCCCAATCCAAAGACGCTCCCTTGACCCATAGGGATAAAAGCTTGGTATATTTTTTACGTTCCATCCATTTTTCCAGGGTTTCTTGCATTTCCTCGTCCGCAGTCAAAAAAGTAAGAATTTCCTTATTTGATTTAATCTGCCCCCGGTACACTTCCGGTAAACTCTGTTTACCTTCTAAAAAGCCCTGCAACTTTTCTTCCAGTTCCTTACTAGACGCCGCTACAACAGCCAAACGCTCTTCCATGGCTTCCCGGCCTACTTGAAGTGTATAAGCCATATCTTCCAGGTCCGCACCCTCAAATTCCCGCTTCTGTACTATTTGAAGCAGCTGCCTGGCTCGAGCGTACAACTGCGCCGGATTCTTTGCCGATAGTACAATGATGGCCGGATTTTTTGTATCCACTCTGCTTTGATACTTCACAGCCTCTCCCGCAATATATTCCTCAATCACCATATGGGCATTTGAACCTCCAGCACCGAAGGAGGATATGCCCGCAATTCTAGGATACTCTCTGGTTTCCCCATTGAATTCAAGTACGGGACGCTTCCATTCCTCTACCTTTTGTTGTACGACAAAAGGAGTATTTATAAAGTCAATATTGGGATTCAGGCTTTCAGTATGTAAAGAAGGTACCAGTAAGCCATGTTTAAGCTGCAGCAGTATCTTTGTGAGCCCGGCAATGCCTGCTGCGCTTTCCGTATGTCCGATGTTTGATTTTACCGACCCGATGGCGCAAAATTGTTTTTGTCGTGTGCCCTTTTCAAAGGCCTTCGAAAGCGCTGAAATCTCAATGGGATCACCTAAACTGGTACCCGTTCCGTGGGCCTCAAGATAGCTGATACATTCCGGCCGGACTTTTGCACGGTGAAATGCTTCGGAAATCAACTCAAACTGGGCATTGGGATTCGGTACAGTATAGCCGTTGGTCTTTCCTCCCGCATTGAGCATGCTTCCTTTGATAATTCCATAGATATGATCACCCTCTGCAACTGCTTTTTTCAGAGGTTTCAGCAGTACCGCTCCTACCCCCTCACCATCGACAAAGCCATCTGCTCCCGCGCCAAAAGCTTTGCATTCGGAACCCGGTGAAAGCATTGTTGCTGCCGACAGTTTAATATAATGCACGGGGTCTACAATCAAATTAACTCCGCCTGCGATCGCACACTCGCACAATCCGCTGTTTATGCTTTCCAACGCCAGGTGAACCGCCGTCAATGAAGATGAACAGGCCGTATCTACAGCAATACTGGGGCCTTGGAAGTTGAAAAGATAGGAAACACGATTGGCGATAGAGTAATAGCTAGCTCCGGAGGCATAATTTCCATTCATGACTCCGGCAAATACGCCAATCCTTCTATGTTCACAAAGCGTTGAAGGGGTGTATCCTGCATCTTCAATGCATGAATAAGCTACTTCCAAAAACAATCGTTCCTGGGGATCCATTCGTTCCGCCTCAACGGGTGAAATATTGAAAAACAGCGGATCAAACTTATCAACATCCTTAACAAATCCTCCCCACCGAGTATAAATAGAACCCTTTTTCCCTTTTTCCGGATCAAAATATGCCTTCCAATCCCAGCGTTCCTCCGGGATTTCGGTGATACAATTCCTACCGGACTTTAAATTGTTCCAAAACTCGTTTATATCGCCAGCCTGGGGATAACGTCCAGCAAGCCCGATAACAGCTACATCCTGCGCCATAGGGAACTGCGGTTGGGTCTCTGTAAATTTTGAATTGCTAGCAGGGATAAAACGCCTGGACTCTCTTCGCGTATGCCAGGAGCTTATTGAAGCTGTCCGGGTAGGTATTTCATTGGCATCAGCAGCCTTTTTGGGAAAGTCTGGATTTTCCAGGCCTACGGCTTTAATAAGCGAGTTCCTTTGCGTTTTCATTAAAAATTCTACCAAGGCATCGATGGTCTGATGCTCAAAAAACAAGGTCGTATTTATAGCTTCCAAATCTTTACGCAAGGTGTTTGTCAGTTGAACAATCATGATGGAGTCTATCCCGTATTTTTCAAAAGGTACCGAAGAATCCATTTGTCCGACAGGGATCTTCAGTGTTTCACCCAGCACTTGTTTGAGGTAGGCGGTACTTCTGTCCCGCAGTAAATCCGTCGTTACTCCCTCAGTCTGTATGGTGGGAGCTTTTTCCTTCAGCGTACTTGCTGCGGTATGTATTTCAGTGGATATTCCGGCAGAATCGGGGTGTCGTTTTTTCTGGGTTATCCTGCCCGCTTCATCCATTAACACCCATTCATCCGGGTTCATTCCTTCGATGGCAAAGGGCTTTGTAGTTTTCATCAATCCCATTTGATGAATTGAGCCTGCCAGAAGTATTTCCAGTGTTTTCATGGCTTCCGGCGTTTCGATGAGTCCGATTCCGATCTCTGCCAGCCTTAGATAAGTTTCCGCCAATGCCTGATGCGAATCAGACGCACCGGTTTCTCCATTTCCCCAGTACCCCCAATTCATCACCCTCACCTTGCAGTTCCATACTTGCGAAAGCTGATAGGCAAATGCATCCTTGAAAGTGCAGCCGGCAGCATAGCTGCTTTGCCTCGGAGCTTTTGTGACGGCCATTAGCGAGGAGAAAAACAATACAAAATCCAGAGGCTCTGTACCGAAAACCTGGGCCAGACATGTACTCACAGCTACTTTAGCTTCCAGTACGGACTGGAATTCATCTTCCCGCATTTCCTCCAGGCTCCTATCCAGGAGAACCATCGCTGAGTGAACCAGTCCATGGATATGTGAATAACGCTCCTTGATTTCTTTATAGGCTTGCTGTAAAGAGATGGGATTGGCTGCATCCGCCGCTATATAAAGAGGGGCGGATCCCAGCTTGGCCAGTCGATCCAGCTTTGCCTGAATGACAGCATCCTTCCGTCTCCTGCCGATCCAGACAATCCGGGCTTTGTAGGTGCGAATCATATATTCGCTCCATGCTTCTCCGATACTTCCCGCGCCTCCGATTACCACATATACTCCCTCAGGCTTGTACAACGTCTGTTTGGGCATAGGGCCATACAGACGGCGCAACTGCAACCGGTACCATCTCTCCCTGCGGTAACCCCATGCACGTCCCTGACGGTCTGGCGGGAGCCTGGAAATATCCTCGAGAGGCAAATCCGTGCTATTCTCCAGATCAACAAGGCGAATTTTCCAGTTTGGGTATTCCTTTGCCATAGAACCGATCAATCCATGAATACTGGCATGAGAGGGGTAAATTGCATCATTTTCAAGGACAGGCTGTGCTTGAACGGTAAAAACGCTCCAGCCCAATTCCTTACTGCCATAGCCCAGCCGGAGCAGGGCTTTAATGATTCTAAATCCCAGCAGGACGCCTTCCTGCTGATCCTCTACGAAAGCAGCATTGCCTCCGGCTTGTGAAACACCCGGAGAGAGAATCCAAAAAATATGATGAATGGGATCCGCTGATTCCAGCTTCTTTTCTATACTGTCTATGGTGTCGCCGGATGAAATCCCCATATTCCGTGCAGCGGGATAATACCCATGAATTGCTTCCCGCTGCCTCTCTGTCCCACCTATCAAAAGGATTTTGTGCGTAGGCGCCGGATATGCCACTCCCTTCTCCAGGGGCACTTCCTTCCAGGCAGGTGCAAGCAGCAAGGTTCCAAGCGTTGGATCGCCTGACGTTCCCGGAGAAAATTCCTGGGGTGAAAGTTCTCCATCCAATGCCCGCAGGAGAACCCCTTTCATTTGCACAAGAACTTTACCCTCTTCATCACACAATCTAATGTCGAGACTTTTTACCCTGTCTGCTGCTGCAGTACTCTTGCTGTACCGGACCAGCGCCCACATCACAGAAGTGCATGGGGCGAAAAGCTCCAATTCCTGCAATTCAAAAGGTAGGAAAGGCTCCACCGATTCGTTAGTCTCAAGGTGCTTTCCATCGTTTTTACCCGCCATCAAACTTACGGATGCCTGCAATGCCGAATCCAGTAAAGATGGATGCAGGATGAATTGCTCTTTAGTATCCGAGATGGAATCAGGTAAAGACAGTTTTGCCAGCGCCTGGTCCTCACCGACGTAAATAGATTCAATTCCGCGGTGGCCGGGACCGTAATCCAAGCCTGCGGCTGTAAACGCTTCATAGCATTGTCCGGAGGAGAGCACATTTTCATTGCACTGTGTCAATAAAGACTGTAAATCCAATGCCGGAATTTCGGATACCGGAACCGATACGGCGCTCCCTTGACTGTGTATAATAGGCTCTGGGTCAGAAGCTCCGGATACACTGTAGATTTCATAAGAAATCTCTCCGTTATCCTCAGGAAAGAGCCCGATATGTATCTGAGCCGGTGTATCCTCTATTATGAACGGACGAGTCCAATGGATATTTTTAAAACGGATTACCGTGGGTTTTCCCTTAGGTCCAGCTGCTGCAAAATCCACTGCCGCCCGCGCCATTTCCAGGTAGGCTGCACCGGGTAGAACCTTATGTCCTTTCACCCGGTGATGATTGAGGAAAAACTCCTGTCCGGTAAAGGTTGAAGTAAAGCGCTGCTCACAAAGGTCCGAAGTGTTTTGATGCAGTAAAGGGTGCAGAACGGATGCAGGGACGATACTTTTTTCCGTTTTTGCGGATTCACCCTTAAAATCAGGTATCCAATAACGCTCCCTGGCAAAAGGATAGGTAGGCAAGCTAATGCGCTGCGGTGTTTTTCCTCCATACGGCGGCGCCCAGTCAATCCGATATCCTTTTGTCCATAGTTCTGCCAGGTTCATGCACTCTCGGGCACCAATCTCCCCTGAGGCCGCTGCCGGAAATTTCGGGGCAATACTGTGCAGTTCCGAACTCTCTTTATTGTGCTTGACCTGTCCCCTCCAGCATTGTTCAATTTCTTTCTGACCGTTCCCAAAAGCTTTTAGTTTTTCCGCAAGTTCCGTAGTATCTCCTGCAACAAAGGCCACCCGCTCTTCCATGCTTTCGCGCCCTACCTGTAAGGTATAAGCCAAATCCTGCAAATCGATTTTTTTATTCGCTAAAAACTCAGCCAGTTTCTTCGCATATGCCTGCAGCCGGTCTTCATTCCGGGCGGAAAGTACAATGACGGCAGAAGCTGATTTTCTGTCCTTCACTGGGGGGATTTGCCGACAGGCAGTATCCGTAACACATTCTTCCAAAATAATATGGGCATTGGAACCTGTGGCACCGAAAGAACTCACTGCTGCTCTGCGGGGGTAGGCGTTATCCTTTCCTTTTTCCCTAAGGACCGGCTGCTTCCATTCCTCGGTCGTGTGCTGTACATAGAAGGGGGAGCCCGTAAAATCAATATGCGGATTTAACTGCTCGGAATGCAGGGACGGAACGAGGGTCTTGTGATAGAGCTGGAGGGCCGCTTTGATCAAACCGCTGATACCTGCTGCCGACTCGGAATGCCCGATATTTGACTTCACCGAACCGATAGAACAGAACTGCAAATCCTCTGTATACTGCCGGTAGGCTTTTACCAAACCCTCGATCTCTATGGGATCGCCCAGGGATGTTCCTGTCCCGTGGGCTTCCACATAACTGATGGTTCTGGGATTAATGCCTGTTTTCTCCAGGCACTCTACAATCATGTCTGCCTGAGAAACCGGGCTGGGAACCGTGATGCCGCTGACAGTGCCACCGTGGTTGATGGTGCTGCCTTTAATAACCGCATAAATGTGATCCCGGTCATGCAGAGCCTTTTCCAGCGGTTTTAGTACAACCACCCCGACGCCTTCACTTGAAACATAACCGTCACCACCGCTGCCGAAGGTATGACAATGACCGTCACTGGCATACATATCCATTCTTCCGTAGGTCATGTACTTATCCGGATGCAGGGATAAATTTACGCCTCCTGCCAGAGCCACTTCGCATTCTCCATGCTGTATGCTCTCTACAGCCAGATGTACGGCAGTCAACGAAGAAGAGCACATGGTATCCACTGCCATGCTGGGGCCGTGAAAATTGCAGAAATAAGAGACTCGATTGGCAATAGGTGCATAATTCAACGATAAGGGCAATACCTGTCCCCGGGACAACGCTTCTGCGCCGATGAGGGTATAATCCTTGTGCATGACCCCGACAAACACCCCCACCGGATTCCGTTTGCTCTGCCCGCGCGGAGCGGCCAGGGTTTTTGGCATGTATCCCGAATCCTCTATGGCTTCCCAGCAGGCTTCCAAAAATATCCGTTCCTGTGGGTCTAAAATTTCCGCTTCCCGCGGGGACACTCTGAAAAAGTGGCAATCAAAACAGTCAGGGTCATCAATAAAGCCGCCCCATTTGGAAATGCTTTTACCGGAAGGGGATTTCACACTTTCAAGGGCTTTCCAATCCCACCGGGACTTCGGAATCTCGCAGATGCAATTTTTTCCCTCTTTCAAATTCGTCCAAAACTCTTCTACATTCGCTGCTTTTGGAAATCGTCCCGCCAATCCGATAATGGCGATATCCGTATGAATAGTTCTTGGCTTCCGCGCATTGGCTTGGATGGAAGACTCCTTTTGCACGGCACCCTGGGAATTCTCATTGTCTCTTTGCTGTTTTCCCGTATCGGATGGTTTTGGCTGCGAAACAGGGATTTTCGCAAAATAAGCCGCTAACCCAGCAATGGTTGTATATTCAAAGAGCAAAGTGGGGGTCAAGGAACAGCCAAAAGTATTTTCAAGTTCCTGTACCAGTTCCAGTAATTGCGACGAGACCAGCCCCAATTCATAGAAGCCCAGGGTATCTTCCGTCTCAGTAGCTTCGATTTTCAGGTATCTTGATAAAACCCTTCTTAGGAGACCCTTTATATTTTCCAGCTTTTGATTCGATTCTTCGGGAGGTTCTGGTTGCACGGGCGGAGTAGTAAACACCGGTGTTGAAGCCGGAAGGATTTCCCTGGCTGCACCCGATTGGATTTGCCCTTTAAATCGCAGCCGTTTTGCAGTTAGTTTCTTTAATTGGCCGATCTGTAGTCCTTCCCTGTTGAAAAACTGGATATCGACTGAACGAATGTCATTCACTGCTCGCTGCGATGATGAATCCACAACAGCATAACAATGAGTTTGTAAGGGTTCTGCACAAAAAAACGACTCGTAGTACAAAGGCAGATACAGCTCTTCGGTATCGGAGCTATGGGATTGTTTTTCCAAAATCCCGGCTGCTATTGCAGCACCGTCAATAAGTGCGGGATGGAACAGATAGCTTTCGGTTTCCCTGTGGTAAGCCGCATCAACGCTGACCTCCACCAAACATCCGGGTGCTGTCAGATAAATATCTCCCTGGGCTTTTATCATTCCGCTGTGGACCAAATCTCTTTTTACAGCCAGTTCATATACTGCATCCATATCCAAACGCTGGATGGAGGCTTTTTTCATTGCTTCAACATCGATTTTTCCATCCAGTCGTACATTTTCTTCGTATAATTCCGCCGTGCTGTACAGCTTCTCTTGAAGGGGATTTCCCTTCACATCGAGCTCTGTGCCCTCAACTCTTATTTGCCAGTGATGGGAGCTTCCTTTAAAAGATATTCTCAGCTTTACCGGTTGTTCTTCCCTTACAATCAAAGGATTGGAAATAGACACATGTTTCAGGCAATGTTTTTTGCAGTCTATTCCAAGAGCCTGCTGTGCCAACTGGTACAGCAGGTCGATGTATGCCAAGCCAGGCAATATGGCCAGCCCGTTAACCAAATGATTCTTAATGACCGGATGTGCAGTAGTGATCATCGAATTAAATATTTTGTCCATCATACTCACCCCATACATTTTTTATATATAAATGCTGCTGCCCTGCTTCCTGTTCTGCAGCTTTTACATGCTCCGATGTTTCTCCGGTTACAGCAGAATTACGGGGAGTATGTAAAGAATAGTATTTTTTCTCCATGACCGGAGCGGGTTTAGAGAAGTAATTCTGTGCATAGCCCTCTTCCGGAACAAATTCTTCTATGATTACATGGCAGTTGGTCCCTCCGTCAGGGAAGGAGTTTTGTGCCGCCATACGCTTCTTCCCGCTATCTGTATTCCAATTTGCTTCTTCCCGGTTGAAACGAATACGGGAGGCAGCAAAGTCATAATGATCAAAGGGGACTGTAGCAGATAAAAAAGGAGGAATTTTTTTATGGTAAACACTTAGCACACAGCGGATAAATCCCGCCAATCCTGACGCCAACAGCAGATGGCCGATATTGGGCTTCACGGACCCTATAAAACAGGATCCCAGGTCCCGTTTGTCAAGCTGATAACTTTCCGATAGTGCTTTAATTTCAATAACATCTACTATGGGAGACCCCCCACCGTTAACTTCAATATATCCGATGTCCTCCGGTTTTTTTCCGCTTAACGCCAGTGCTTCCTGCATTACTTGCTTCTGGGTCTGAAAATCGGGTGAACCGGGCCCCAGTGTTCTTCCGTCATTGTTTATAGATATTGCTTTAATGGTGCCGTAAATGTGATTTCCGTCCCTGACTGCATCCTGGAGACGCTTAATCATCACGATACCTGCACCTTCTCCTAAAACCTCTCCTCCGGAACGTTTGTCAAAAATATGAAATAGGCCGTCTTTGCTTAGTATATTGCGGGCCGCAAGCAGATCATGTGCAAAAGGATTTATTAGTATATTGACTGCACCAACCAGTGCCATATCCATCCGTTTCCCGCGTAAGCCATCCATGGCAAGCTGCATTCCGGTTATCCCGGAGGAACAGGCAGTATCAACGACCATGCTGGGACCTTTAAAGTTGAGAAATCTTGAAATATTTGCGGCTAAATAATTCTGTCCCATTCCCAAAATCGGATTGGGAGCTTTAAGGATAGAATCCATCCCAAGGGTGGATTGTGTACGTCCTCCGACATAAACTCCGATTTTTTGTCCGCATAGCTGCTTGTGTTCATATCCCGCATCATAAACTGCGCGCAAGCTTTCTTCCAAAATAATTCTCGCTTGCGGGTCCATAATAGCGGCGTCGTTTTCATGGATATTAAAGAATGCCGGATCAAACCGTTCAATCTCCTCTAACCACCCACCGTAATCCACACAATTTTCTTCCCGGTGCCATCGTTTTTCAGTTAAAGGCCTGATGGCAGATGCTCCTTCACTCAATAATTTCCAATAAGCTTCCTTGGAAGGTGCGCCCGGGAACCGGCACGACATTCCGATGACAGCAATATCCTCGGATAACCCCGCTGTTGGCTCTTCACCGATAGATTTCATTTCGGCAGGAATTTTCACTGTCACTGGCTGCAAGCATACATCGTTGCCGGAAACGTCAGCAGTTTCATTAAAGTCTTTCCTGGCCGTTGCGGTAGGTGTAAGGCTTTTTTGCAGGGCTTCGGCATGATATGCGACAAAATAATCCGCAAGTGCTGCAATGGAATTATGCTCCAGCAGCAAAGAGGGAATAATGGGTTTATCTACATGTAACTGCATCGTCTGTGTTAATTGCGCCAGGGTTATGGATTCGATTCCATATTCATCCAAAGGCTTTCTCTCGTCCAACTGCTCCGCCTTTAGTTTTAATTCGGATTCAAAAATCATCCGCAGCCATTGAACAGCCAATACCCGCAAGTCTTGTCCCATTTCCGGTCGCTCTGAAATGCCGGGGGCAGCTTCCTTTTTATGTCCCATAGTATAATTATACTCTTTCATTGGGCAAAATTCCATTTTGAGTAAAAAATTCCATAAAAATTTATTTGGAATTATTGTACAGGGTGCGCAAAGAAAATGGGGGCTGCTTTTCACAGCGTCCATCAGCATAAGGCCTTGCGCTGTTGTACAGGCTGCAATTCCCGTTTTTTCACACATGGGTGTATGCATTGGCCCGGCTGCCATGCCCGTCTCACTCCATGCCGGCCACTGGATGGATATAAAATAAGGTTTTCCTTCTCCCCTTTGATTCAATGCATAGTAGTCCATGTAGGTGTTGGCAGCCGCATAATCACTTTGTCCTGCTGCCAGCATCGGCGCCATGGTGCATATGGATGAAAACAGGATGAAAAAGTGTAAGGGTTCATTTTCAAGGGCCTTATGCAAAGTTACCAACCCTTTGACCTTGGGCGCATAAACTGTTTCGAAGGCTGCCATGTCTTTTTTATAGAAGGCCGGGTTTGCACTTGCCTGTCCTGCACAGTGAAAAACCCCCGTTATGGGTCCAAGGGTTTTGCGGATCCTTGAAACCATATTTTCTATGCCTTCCTCATCGGTCAAAGGGGTATGGTAGTAATGAACAAGTACACCTTGATCCGTCAAACTTCGCAAAGCCTTGAGTTTTTCTTCTATTTCCGGTTTTTCTTTGTTTTTCAGTATTCCTTTCCATTCGGAGGATTCCGGTAAGGCTTCTCTACCCATAATTACAAGTTTCCTAACGCCCTGGGAGACAACGTGTCTTGCAACGGCCGCACCAATCCCACGCGTTCCGCCTGTGATCAGAATTACGTCCCGGTCCCCGTATCTTCCCGGAGGGAAGGCACTTTCGGGTCCCTCTTCCTCTATCCTGGAAACCTTCAACACAGGAGTATACCGTTCATCATTCCGGTAACAGCATTCGGTGAGCTTTTCGGTGTTCCTGCGAAAAAATTCCGTTTGAATTTGCAGCCCCAATCTCTGTGTCTCGTCAATAGGGCAATCACTATCCATCGTCATGGATTGAACTTGTTTGTATTCAGCCCCCAGCATGCGGTACAACCCCACTGAACGTGCACCGCTCAGCGTAGTTTTTTCCTGCAGGAAGTTTTGCAACCGGTAAGTGATTTGTAAAAGCTTGCATCCTTCCTGACGATTGTGCTCGATTACTTTTTGCAAAAACCGCAGTTTACCGGCTTCTACAGCGAAAGATTGCTCATACTCACTATCGTAGGCTGTAATATCAATGACTCCGATAAGGGTCCTTCCATTTTGAATGTCCTTCACCTGCCGGTAAAGTTCCTCACCAGCCTGGGCAGAATAAAAGTCTGCAAATATCCCCCCCGGTAAGGAGTTTATACCATGAAAAACATGGATGACCTGAAATTCCGCCCTGTTTTCGAATAGGCCCAGTGCAAGGTTTTTCGTTGCCCATGTTCCTAAAATCACAATGCTTCCTGGAAGCATGTCCACGCTTGCAGCTGCGTTCTGATGCTCCCAGCCTTTTATGAGGATTACATTCTCCGTCTGCGGAGAATGAGCGGAAGATCGATCTGGTAGGCCTGACGCGCTACCGGAAGCAGCCTTTGCAACAGGTGCCCAATAGCGTTCTCTGGCAAAGGGATAGGTCGGCAAACTGATCCGGCGAGGTTTCACTTCCCCATAGAACTCGTTCCAGTCAAACTTCAATCCCTTGACCCAAAGCTCCATAAGTTTAGAGTACTTTCTCCGTCGAATCCATTTACCGATAGCCTCCTGCAGTTCATCATCGCCGGTAAAGACCGCCAAAGCTTCATTATGACCATTGGCCTGCCCTCTGTATACGGCTGCAATCCCTTCCTGTCCTTCCAAAAACTCTTTTAATTTTTCTTCAAGCTCAAGGATAGAGCCTGTTATCACAGCCAGGCGTTCCTCCATCGCTTCGCGGCCTACCTGGAGGGTATAAGCCATGTCGATCAGATGGCTGTCGGTTAGTTTTCCTTGCCCTATCATGCACAGCAATTCTTCTGCCTTTACCTTTAATTGCTCCTTACTTTTCGCTGAAAGCACCACCATGACTGGGTTGTTCGTTGTGACCGTAGGTTGGCATTCCTCTGTCTCCTGCGGTATATATTCTTCAACCACGATATGGGCATTGGAACCGCCAGCTCCAAAGGCTGAGATACCTGCCCGCCGGGGACATTCTTCAACCCTTCCGCCCATTTGAATCCTGGGACGCTTCCATTGCACAGCATTCTGCTGTACTGCAAAAGGTGTATTGCTGAAGTCAATATGAGGATTCAGCAATTTGGAATGCAGCGAGAGAACCAATTGCTGATGCTGGAATTGCAGCAGTACCTTTGTCAAGCCGGCGATCCCTGCCGCACTCTCGCAATGTCCGATATTTGATTTGACTGAACCGATGGCGCAAAAATGCTTATCGTTGGTGTGCTTTTGAAAAGCTTTCGTCAAACCGGCAATCTCAATAGGATCACCCAATGCAGTTCCTGTACCGTGGGCTTCAATATAGCTGACCGTCCGCGGGTTTATTCCGGCTTCTTCAAAAGCCCGCTCGATTACGCTGGCCTGGGCATTTGGATTTGGCACGGTATATCCGTTTGTTCTTCCCCCGTGATTAATGGCTGTCCCTTTAATGATTCCATAGATATGATCCCCATCTGCAACGGCTTTTGACATAGGTTTAAGCAGTACAGCTCCTACGCCTTCTCCCGGTACGTATCCATCGCCTCCTTGGCCGAAGCTTTCACACCGCCCGCTGCTGGACATAAATTTGCCCTGACCGAGTGCCAGGTATTTATTGGGATGAATGGAGACATTCACCCCGCCTGCAATGGCAGCTTCGCATTCCCCTCGCTGTAAGCTCTGACATGCCAGATGGATAGCAGTCAGCGAAGAGGAGCACATGCTATCTACAGCCAGGCTGGGACCGTGGAAATTACACCAATAGGATACCCGGTTGGCAATGGAGGATGGATTCCCGGGAAGGACCAGAGGCCTGCCCTGAATGGTTTCCTGTGCCCCATAGAGCTGATATTCCTCGTACATCACGCCTACATAGACTCCGACATTTCCTTCCAAACCAAAGCTCCGGTATGAGCCAAGAGTCTCACGCGTATAGCCGGCATCCTCCAGCACCTCATAGGCACATTCAAGGAATAGGCGTTCCTGCGGGTCCATTATTTCCGCTTCACGAGGTGAAATATTAAAGAACAACGGATCAAACCGATCCACACCCTCTATAAATCCGCCCCATTTACTATAGGTTTTTCCAGGCTTGTTTTTATCCGCATCAAAATATACGCTGTGTTCCCAGCGGTCTTTTGGAATTTCTACAATACAATCCTTGCCTTCTTGAAGATTCATCCAAAACTCCTGGATATTTTTCGCTGCGGGATACCTTCCGGACATTCCAATGATAGCGATATCCAAAGCTTTTGCTGCAGTATCCTGTTCCCACTTCATGGATACGCCTGCAAAACGTGGGCGTTTATGCCTCCCCGAAAGCTGTTTCACTGCTTTTGCAGCAATCTCGCTGCCGGAAATGCGTGAATCGGATAGCATACCCCCTCCCAATAAACAGAGCAGTTGTTCCCGGTGCGAATCAAGGAAATAGTCCGTTATTTCTTTGATATTCCGGTACTCAAAAAACAAGGTTTTGGACAATACGCCAAAGTTTTTTTCCAATTCCCGGGTCAATCGCATCACAAGGATGGAATCAAGCCCATACTTTTCAAAAGAAGCGTCCTCTTCAATTCGATTCACGGGCAGCTTGATTACAGAGGAAACAAGCTTTTTGAAATAGCTCGCCGCCTTATCCCTGAGGAAATCTTGCGGGATGGGCGCAGTTGCTTTCCTTTCCTCTATAATGGAAGGTTCAGTTATACCTCTTGTTGGTAAAAATATATCCGGGTACTTTTCTATCAGGTATCGTGAAAAAGTGCGGACGGTGGAATGTTCCAGAAGTACCGACGACTGTAGAGTAAGCTTGTATTCCTGATTAAGGGTGTCCGTAAACCGAACCAGCATAACCGGATCGAAGCCCAGTTCATGGAATTCAGCATCCGTGTCGATGTCCTCTGCTTCCACACCAAGCAGTTGAGCAGCAACTTTCGTCAAGACTTCTTGTACGTTTTCCACCGGACTGCAGGTATCCAACCCTGTTTTTAAGACGGACTCAGAAGGGGTCTTCTCGGCTGGCTTACCGGAAAGCGAATTCGAAAGCAACTTTTGCCGTATTTGTTCCGGTTTGCCTCGCAGCACCATTACCTGATTCCTGCCGGAAGCGAAAGCTTGCCGGAATGCCTCCATCCCTGCCACAGTGCTTATAGAAGCAAATCCTGTGTTTTCCGCTGCTGCTCTCTCCGCCTCCACATTTACGTGCATCCCGCCCTCCTTCCACAAGGGCCAATTAACAGCCAGTGTCCGGCCCCACCGCAGCCCCCGGTCAACCAGTGAATTGCGGTATATGGCATAGGCATCCATAAATGCGTTTGCAGCAGCATAGTCAGCTTGCCCTATATTCCCCAGACTTCCGGCAATGGAGGAAAACAAAACAAAAAAGTCCAGTTTTTGATTTTTGGTAGCTTGATCCAAAAATACTGTTCCGGATACCTTGGGAGCCAGTACTTTTTGAAACTCCTCCGTTGGTTTCCTGAGAATAAAATTATCCTGGGTTATACCGGCGCTGTGAAGGATGCCGTCCAGTCTGCCATAGTCCTTTTGAATCTCCCGGATTAATGTATCTACTGCATTTCTGTCCGTTACATCTGCTTGTCTGTATTCGATATGTGCGTCCCCTATCTCCAATTCCTTGATTTGAGCCTGTCTGTCCGCTCCCAGGGGGGAACGTCCGGTTAGAATGAGTATGGCCCTCCTGGAGCAGGCGGCAATTTCTTTGGCAAAAGCAAGGCCCAATCCGCCGGCTCCTCCTGTAATCAGGTACACGCCGCCTTCTTTCCAGGGGAGGTTCTTTTTTTTCGGAGGGATCACCATCTCACTCCAACCGGCGACATACCGCACTCCCCGTCGGTACCTTACTCTGTGTTCTACAGGGCTTCGGCGATTCTCTTGCAATTTCTCTATAATACCTGCCGCATCGTTCTCACATTCTACTTCAATCAACTGGCCTATGAGCTTCGGATTCTCAAGCTGCGCGGATTTCAACAGGCCCGTGAGGCCGGAGAACAACTGCCCTTCCCCTTCAAGCGCAACCACCACCTGTACCAGTACCGGGTCCACAGGCTTCTCCTTAAAAATACCTTTTACCTCATGGTAGACTTGGGTAGCGTAGGTGCGGAATCGTTCCTCTATGCTTTCGGAATCGGATTGCAGAGAAAGACAACGGATTCCCGTTAACTGCTCTTGGATCTTACCTGCTGTGGAGTCCTCAATTTCACAGAGTACCACCACCTGCCGGGCATAGGTAGCACCCAGGGCGTTTTCCGTCAGCTTTTCTTCCTTCCAATATGGCTCAAGCAGCAGCGTGTCAATTGTTTCGGCAACTGCCGACTTTTCTGCCGCACGCAGCGAAAACCCCTTGAAGCGTACACATATTTTCCCCTGGGCATCGCATACATCAATATCAAGCTTCCGAATACAGTCTCCTGCACGGCCCCCTTTTGAGTCCCGAATATAAGCCCATGAGTCGGATGTACATCGGTCGAAGATTTCAAGCTCTTCCAGCGCAAAAGGCAGGAACGGCCTGAAAGCTGTGCTTGTGTCCTCTTCCGCTGTCATTAGCCCGATAGAAGCTTGTAAGGCCGAATCCAGCAAGCCGGGGTGGAGAAAAAGCGCATCGGATGTATCCGAAATCCGGGGCAATAGAGACAGCTTTGCCAACGCCTTTCCCTGCCCCGTATAGATGACTTCGATTCCTTGATAAGTGGGACCGTAACAGATGCCTGCCGCACCAAAAGCTGTATAGCACTGGCCGGATGAAATACTGTTTCTGTCGCACTGCTCCCGCAGGGCTGCTATATCTAAAGCAGGGTTATGGGTCACTGGCCGGATTACCGCACTTCCCTGGCTATATATCACGATCTCAGGCTCACTTTCTCTCGGTTCACTGTATATTTCATAGGCAATCTCCCCGCTGTTTACCACGAAGAGTCCAATATGGATTTGTACGGGCTGGTCTTCCACCACTACCGGGCGAGTCCACCCAATATTTTGGAGCTGGATTCCGAGCCGTCCTTTTTCCGCCCCTCTTGCAGCCAGTTCTACTGCTGCACGCGCCATTTCAAGACAAACCACCCCTGGCAGCATCTTCTTCCCTTCCACAACGTGATCGGAAAGGAAGCTCTCCTCTCCTGTAAAAGTCGAACTGAACCGTTGTTCCTCAAAATCGGAAGTGTTTCGATGTAGGAAGGGATGCAAAAAGGCAATCCCGTCAGAAGCTGCGAAAATACTGTTAGCTGGTGGTTTGCTTTTTTTTGCAGCGGCCCAGCAGCGCTCCTTTGCAAAAGGGTAGGCAGGCAGGCTGACACGGTATGGCCTCTCATCTCCATATAGTTCATTCCAGTCAACGGGCACTCCCTTCACCCATAGTTCTGCGATTTCTTCCAGCTTTCGCTCCTGGAGCAATGCCTTCAGTTTGTTTTCTGCTCCTGAAGCAGCCCCGGGTTTTCCCTTCTTTACACAAGCCGTTAAAAGCGCTGGAACCGAACGATGCTGGAGGTATGCATCCAGCCCTTTCACCATATCTTCCCTTGAAGCTGCGGGAAACGCCAAACGATAGTCGGAGGCATCCCGCCCTACCTGCAAAGTGTAAGCTGCATCTGCCGGACAAATATCTTCGTGGGTTTCGATATAATCCTTTATAGACTGAGCATAGGTTTTCAACTGTTCCTCACTTTTTGCAGATAATACAAATAATGCAGGTCCCTTTTTTCCGATGGCTCCGGATAAAACCGGCTGCGATTTTTCCGGTAGGTATTCCTGGATAACGAGGTGGGCATTGGTGCCGCTATACCCGAAGGAACTGACACTTGCACGCCGACAGTTTCCCATAGCAGGCTTCCAATCCTTCAATTCAGTATTAACATAAAAGGGAGATTCCTCGAAGTTAAAATGCTCGTTGTGCTTTTTAAAATTCAGCGTAGGTACCAACTTTTTATGACGCATTGACAGTAGTACTTTTTGAACGCTTGCAATACCTGCTGCCGCTGAAGTATGTCCTATATTGCTTTTTACCGACCCGATGGCGCAATAATTCCTTTTATCTGTTTTTTCTTTAAAAACGGTAGCCAATGCTTCCAGCTCGATAGGGTCCCCCAGCTTGGTTCCTGTTCCATGCATTTCCACATAGTTAATGGTTTCAACCGGTATTTTATATTTTTCGTATAGGTCCCGTTCCAGTTCAATCTGGCTATTTACACTGGGGGCAGTAATTCCATTTGTTTTACCGTCCTGGTTAATTCCCGAACCGATGATCACACCGTAAATATGGTCATGGTCGGCTTCAGCATCCTCTAAGCGTTTAAGAACCAAAGTGCCCACACCTTCCCCCGGAACAAATCCATCGGCACTGTTATCGAATGCTTTGCACTGGCCCTCCGGGGACAGCATTCCGGCAGAACACATACCGATATAGGACTCCGGTGTGAGGTATAAAGTGACCCCTCCCACCAACGCCATGTCGATCTCACGATTCGTCAAGGCCTGACATGCCAGGTGCATTCCCACCAGAGAGGAAGAACAGGCTGTATCAATAGGAATCGCAGGCCCTTTAAGATTTAAAAAATAGGGTAACCGGGCAGCTGCAATAGCAGCACTGTTTCCGGTGATATTATTGAGTTCTTCGGAATTTTGATAGAGCAGCATCCCATATTCATTTCCCATAATTCCCAGATATACGCCGCATTTCTTATTGCTCAGCAATTGTGCATTATAACCCGCATCTTCAAAAGCTTTATAGCCTTCCTGCAGGAAAAGACGGTGCTGAGGGTCCATTCCTTCTGCTTCTCCGGGCGAAATATTGAAAAACAGCGGATCGAAATATTCGATGTCTTCCAGCATACCCAGCCACTTGCAATATATTTTTCCTTTCTGTGCAGGGCTCGGATCATAATATTCATGTACGTTCCATCGGAAATTTGGAATTTCTCGGATTGAATTCCTTCCCTGCAGCAAATTGTCCCAGTACTGCGCCAGGTTACCGGCACCAGGATATCTGCCGGACATTCCGATGATTGCAATACCCTTCTTAGCTCCTTTTGCAAGCGACGGGTGAGATTCTCCTCCGGTTTGCATTTCCTCAAACCGGGGCAGATCAGGAGCTTGCGGTTTTAATTTTACAGCATTTTCTGCTCTTATCAATTCCTTTTGCGCATCTTCCGGCGTTATCTTCCTGGCCTGAAGTGCGCGTAAGATTTCCTGTAGATCCATAATAAATCCCTCTTTTTTGTTGATTACTTCCCAAATAATTCATGAATTTTTCCCTTTACCTCCGGCCGATGAAAAGTTTCGTTATGCATTGCAATTTCCTTTTCAATGGTTTTGGGAAGCTCGGACTTTATGGAAGCAACTAAATGTTCCTTCAACGTAATGAGTGAAGCCCTTGGCTTTTCAGCGATTTGTTCAGCCAACTGACAGGCATAATCCAGAACATTTTCTCTCGGCAATACGGGAAAGGGAACTCCTCGTTTCTCCAGTTCCGCCCCGCGGTAGTTGCCGGCATTTAACAGCATTTCCTCTGCCAGACTAAATCCCAGTTTTTTAGGCACAATGAAGGTTGCCCCCATGCCGGGCGTAAAGCCGTATTTCATAAAATTTGTGGTATAGATGCTTTCCCGGCTTAAAACGACAAAATCGGCAAACAGCCCAAGGACAAAGCCCCCGCCAATCCCATGGCCCTGCATTGCGGATATTACCGGAATACTGCAATATAGGGGGAGACTATAGATATTTGTGTCGGAAAACACTGCTCTACCCTCATGAATTGCCAGAAGCCCCTCTTTGGTGCCGCCGGAAGCAAAATAACTGTCATACCCGGTCAAAATCGCCACTTTATAACGAGTATCCTCCTGGATTAACGCAAAAGCGCGATTCATTCCCAGTATCAAGTCGTCGGAAAATGTATTTTTATAGGTTCGGTCCTGCATTGTTATTTGTACAATTCCCGGTCCCACTTCATTAAGAGTTACTACCGATTGTGTCATATCTTCTTCCCCGCCTTATCCTTTGAAAAATCATACATTTCCTTGCCCTTGCTTACTCTTCCCAGGGGAATTTTCCTTCATCGACATACCGGTATATCAAATGTAAGTTATGAGAGTCGGAAAAAACTTCCTTGTTGGCAGCAAGTGCAAAGGGTTTTGACTGGTGCAGCAAGCCGTTTAATCCGTTCATATAGCGTTTATACCGTAAAATCCCCGTTTTGGACAACCGTTTGAGACGGAGCAAATGCCTGCGGAGCAGCGACTCGCTCTGCGCTTCATAGACATCAACCAATCCCCATGCATGTGCTTGCTGAACTGGAATGGGCTGGGTCATTACAGTCATATAATGTGCTTTTTGGAATCCGATCCGGCGAATTAAAAATGGAAGGACACAAGCAGGGAAAAGACCGAATAACAATTCGGACAAGCTGAATTGTGCCGTCTCATCAGCAATTACAATATCGCTGGCGGCGATAAAACCCAACCCTCCGGCATTTGCCTTTCCTCTTACATGAGAAATAGTGATATACGGTCCTGCGGCCATCTTCAGCCATAAATCATACAAAGGCCCGGGGTCGCTTTCAAGGGGTTGTCCCTGCGCCATTCTTCCATGCATCTCTTGAAAATCCGCCCCAAAGCAAAAGACTTCCGGCAGCCCCTCAAATACCACAACCGTAATTTTCTCTTCACATTCTTCCAGTACCTGGCGGCATTCTTCAATCAGACGGTCATTGATTGTGTTGTTTGCCTGCGGGCGATTAAAGCGAATAAAGCAAACGGTGTCCTGAAAACGTACCTGAATCATTTCATAGCTCATGAAACCCACCTGTATTCACGATGAAATTCGCGAATTCTTTCCAAATATAATCGAGGCTTTCCTTTGCACGAAGCCAGCACACCGGGAATCAACCCCATATCCAGCTCTACATTCCGCGTTCCGAATTTTACGGCACTGCTGTGTATAAATATGGAGTCATATTCCTCCATGGATAACGGATAGCGGCTGTTTAAATGGTCCTCAATGGCAAAACGGCGCTGGCTCTCTTTTCCCCGGGCTGTAACGATACCGCTGTAAAACTCGGAACAACAGCCTGAGCCGTAAGAAAAACAACCGACTCGTTTGGGGCGGTCATATTGTCCGTTATCCACCGTACTTGCCAGAGATAAAAGTGAAGTAGCTCCCATAATATTACCGACACGCTGGCAGTAAATCATTCCGGGAAATACGCGCTGCTTGAAGTCTTCTTCTATCTGGAGCGGTGTAGCTTTTTTCATTTTTCGCATCATTGTACGGTGCGCTCCTTTGACCATCCCGCCAAAAGGAGTATGAAAGGCAAGATACTGGAAGGTATCCTGATAATCTACCTGGGCTACACGTTTTTTATATTCCACGAATGCCTGTTCACAACAATCCAGGTAGGACATCAGGGACAAGTCGGCATCTCCCGCCTCGCTGTCCGGGACGGGCCTGCATGTGTCCATTACCTCATATCCGTAATATCCGTTGGCGCCTACATCTACGTCAAAGACAAGAGGATTTTCGCTAATGAGCAGAGCGACAGCGCCTGCACCGGAACTCGGCTCGGCAAAAGACCAGTCCGCCGTCAAGGCCTCCCCTGCATCCGCCACTATAAACCGGGAAATATCTGTTGCAACGACCAGGGCTTTTGCACCGGGAGAGGTCTGGGACAGAATGAAATTTACAGCCGTTTGAAATCCGGCTGTCCCCGAGTAGCAGGCATTTTTAAGCTCGAAGAGGCGGCAATTTCTGTTTAGCCCCAAATAATGATGGATATAAGTACTCATGGATTTTCCAAAATCAATTCCCGATTCGGTGCAGGTAACCAGTAATTCAATCCGGTCCTTCTCTTCCTGCGAAAGAGAGTCCATTAACGGTTTTGCTGCATTTACCGCAAAGGTAATAGGGTCTTCATAAGGCAGAGCGACGCTTTTTTCCTTCATCAGCAGGTTATCAAACCGTGCTGTATCCAGCTTACGGTGCTGAGCCAGCTGCATCACATCTAAATAGGCGGTTCCACCGAATACGTTCATCGCCTCAATTCCAACTGTAATCATATTCATTCTCCTTAAATACTAATATTTTTACAAGCAGACGGCAGGGTTGGAGTTTTCATCACGGTTCGTGTATTCCTTCAATGTATGTGATTGCTTAGTATTCGGTCTGCATATTGGGGGTCTAAGGTTCCCTGATACACCTGCTCCAGCACTTCATATACAGAACGGGATACCGGGGGCTTTGCGGCTGTTCGCTTCATTTTTTTCCCCTGCTTGTTCAATTCTTCCGCCAGAAACACGGAAAATTCCATGAGGGTCGGATAATCATAGACCCTGGTTGCTCCAATGGAAGTACCATAGCGTTTATTGATTTCCTTAATCCATTCCACGCCAATGATCGAATCCAAACCCATTTCAATGAACTTTTTATCCATTTCAACCTCGCTTTGCTTCATGTACAAAGCTTCTGCCAGACTCACTGCCAGGTCCTCCTGTAAATCCTCCGGCAGAACTGCCCCTTTCATGCCGGCTGCATCTTCTGCTTCATCGGTTATCGTCGGCTCTGACGTCAATAGGCCGATAGCAGGCACTGCAGCAGGCTCTTGTGCTCGTACCGCTATCGGTATATCGCACAATGTTTGCTTATCTGCTAAAGCACGCAGGGGAATTCCCCGGGGTTTTTCCTTAATACCCCCGCCGAAGGTTTCTGAAATGGCCGTGTCCGGTACAGGAGCTGCCGTAGCTGGAAGCGAAACCGGGATTGCTTCCAGGACGGGAGAAACATCTGGCTGGGGTATCCAGTAATGCTCTCTGGCAAAGGGGTAGGTTGGCAGATGAATTCTATAGGGTCTGGAATCACCGTACAGCAGCTTCCAATCCAGCTCATATCCCTGGCAATAAAGGTCGGCGAAAGCAAGAAGGATGTCTCTGTATCGATCCGGGTCCTCCTGCAAAGACAGAACTTCCTTGAACATATGATCTGCAAGCTGATACATCGCTTTTTGGCCGGTAAACTCCTTTACAACCTGGCCTTTAAACACGTTCGGCAATTTTTCATTTCCGCCTGCTTGTTTTAATGCAGGGATAGCATCGCACCGGTCACGGACTACTACTGCACAGCGGAAATTAAAATGCTGCCTGCCTTCCAGCAAGGTATAGCTAATCTGTGACAAGCTGTAGCTCTCCGATGCTTTATCCTCCAGTACAGCAATTAAATCACGGAGCTTTTCCTGCAAAGCTGCCTGAGTTTTGGCGGAAAGTGCCAGTACATGGTAAGGCGACTGTTTTACGGATCCTCTGCCCGTATCTTCACAAAAGCTTTGAACAACCATATGCGCATTGGTTCCACTCATTCCAAAAGCACTTACCGCACCCATTCGATTTTTTCCGTCATGCCCCGGCCAGAGCTTTTTCGATTTATTTACATAGAAAGGGCTGTCCTTCCAATGGATATATGGATTTTCCTGCTCGCAATGGAGGCTTGGAGGAATCACCCTATGACGAAGCGCCTGTACCAGGCAGATAAGGCTGACTAAGCCGGAAGCGGCAAAAGTATGCCCGAAATTGGTTTTGGTAGAAGTAACTGCCAAATAACCGCACTTTTGCGTATACGCCTTGAATGCATCCCTCAAAGCATTCACTTCTACAGGATCACCTAACTTTGTACCGGTTCCGTGGGTCACAACATATTCGATTTCCTCCGGGTTAATCTTATATCGGGTATAAACAGCTCTAATAAGCTCGGTCTGTGCAACTCCGCTTGGGGCGGTAATTCCATTTGTTTTGCCGTCGTAGTTAACCCCGCTTCCTGTGACAACTGCATAAATGGGATCGCCGTCCGCTCTTGCCTGCGACAATCTTTTGAACACCACTGCGGAAACCGCTTCTCCGGGAGCCAAGCCATTCGCACGCTGGTCAAAGGTAAAACATTTACCGTCCGGGGACAGCATTCCTGCCTGCTCCATACCTGCAAAGGTTTCGGGAATCAGCATCAAGTTGATTCCGGCAGCGATGGCGGTATCACACTCATGACAGCGCAAGCTCAAAATCGCCTGATGTGCAGCCACTAAACCGGAAGAACACGCTGTATCAATTGCCATTACAGGGCCGTTAAGATTCAGGAAGTAGGCCAGTCGTGACGCCAGGACTGCATTGTGGTTGGACGTGATACTGCCCTTTTCCTTGACAAGCCACTGGTACTCTCCCTGTTCCACGCCGACGAACATACCGATACGATTGTGTTTCACTTGCGCGGCACCATATCCTGCATCTTCCAGGGCCTTCCATGCTTCTTGCAGTAGAAGCCGCTGTCTTGGATCCATCAGGGTTGCTTCTTTGGGTGAAATTTCAAAGAACTGGGGATCAAATTCTCTTACGCCCGGAATACAGCCGCACCATTTGCAGCTTATCTTTCCGTGCTCCGTACCGGAATTGCCACCGTATTGGCGCCAGTCCCAGCGATCGGAAGGAACCTCCTTGACCGTATTCCGTCCATCAATAAGAATTTTCCACATCTCGTCGATATTTCTTGCTTCGGGAAAGCGTCCGCTCATGCCGATAATCGCGATGGGTTCGGGAACGTCCGGTGGAATATTTCCAGCAGGAGGCTGGCTGGCTCTGGCTGAAAGCTTGAATTTTGCTGCCTTGCGTTGATTCGATACATATGCAGTAAGCATTTTTTCCGGATTTGCCTCTTTCGAAGAGGGTTCCTTATAGAACTCTTGAAGAATATCCGAATGCTCCTTCAAGAAATATCGCAGTAATTTCCCAATGGTGGAATGTCCATAAAATAGCGAGGGGGTAATTTCAATTTCATAGTGACAGGTCAATAATTTTGCAAATTCCCCTAAGCTGATGGAATCAAATCCGAAGTCGGTTAAATTTTCATCCAGCCCCAATGAAGCACGGGAAATTTTAAGCAACTGGTGAATTAGCTCCTTCAAATCCCATTCCAAACACTGTTCCACGCTCCAGTCCTTCATTTCGGGCCGTCTTCCCTTGCCAGGAACAGGAGAAGCGAAGGCGGATTCTCGGTTCAGTCCTAAAAAATTCCGTATTCTGTCGTTCTGTCCCACCAATACCAAATGCTGCGTGCCCTTCTGTGCCAAAATACGTTCAAACACAGTAAAACCTTCCTCTTTTTCCAATAAACGCTGCCCGCTTGATTTCAGGTATGTTTCGGTACTCTCCATATCACCAGCCTGCATTCCGTCAGAGTTCCATAAAGGCCACTGAATCGCAAGGACTTTATTCTTGTGCGGAAGATATTGTGCAAACGCCAATTGAAAGCGATTTCCTATGGCGTAATCGCAGGAACCGAAATCACCTAAAATCGCCGAGGAGGAAGAAAAATAGCAAACAAAGTCAAGGGAGGCTTCCCTGAAGATCTCATCCAGCACAAGTGTACCTGAGATTTTAGCAGACAGTACCTGCTCAAATGCGAGAATATCCTTCGCAAGGATATTTTCACGGCTTGAAATCCCTGCGGCGTGAATAACCCCATGAACCTTTCCCAGATGCTCCTGCGCCCGATACAATTCCTCTCTCATACGAACTGAATCGCAAACATCCGATTGTACATACAGGACCCGGCTTCCCATAGCCTCCAGTGCTTTTATTTTTTGCCGCTTTTCGGCATCCACCGGCGAGCGTCCGGTCAGGATTAAATTTACAGAATATTTCTGTGCAAAATATTGGGCAAAAAGAAATCCAAGGCCGCCGCACCCCCCTGTAATAAGGTAGGTTCCTCCTGGCTTCAGCAGGACTTCCCCAGGATGCAGCGTGACAGGATGAAGCCTGCAAACATGCCGCTTTCCGTTTTGGTACAGGGCACTTTGGAGTTTTTGCGTTTGCAACTCTGCCCAGAGTTTTTGCGCAAAGTCCTTTAAGGCAGCATCTTTTTCCTGCACTACGGTTTTCTGGCAAATAACTGCAGTCTGAGTATTGGGCATCACCCGGCCCAATGAGCGCTCAAACCCACCCCATGCATCCAGATAACAACGCTCCAGTTCCGTTTCGAATTGAGCGGCCAATAGCAAACGACGTACGGGCAGCTTTGCAGCAGCTACTGCATGAAGAATATGAAAGATTTCGGAATACTCCTGAATGAGGCCGGTATCCTCAAAGGCCCACAGATAAATTATTGCGTCTGCTTCACCATAATCCTGGCGGATACTGTTGAAAGTTTTTATATACGCATCGGGGGTATCTGTACAAATGCCGTATTCCTCCCTGGAATGTTTTCGGTAAGCTGTTTCTCTGGCAATGAAGATGACTTTCATTTCACTGTTCAACCCTTTAAGGGTTTCCGCGACCGTCTCCTGGTTCTCCCTACCGGAAAGGAAACAAATCAAGGTTTTAATCTCCAATGGGAAAGCTGGCTTCAAGGCCTCTTCCTGCCAGACTTCCTCAAAGGTCATGATCTCCGAAGCCTCCGGCACGGAAGCCGCCCGGGAAGCTGTATGCCTTACTTTTAAGCGGCGTTTCAAGCTTTCGTCCGTATCTTTTTTTGCTGTCCTTTCATTGGCAGAAGGATTCTCAGTCTCAGGTACCCAATAGCGTTCCTTTGCAAAGGGATAGGTCGGAAGACTGATGCGGCGAGGTTTTACAGTAGGATAGACCTTGTTCCAGTCTATAGCCAATCCCTTCACCCACAGCCCTAATAGCTTTTCATATTTTCCTTTGTAAATCCAGGAATCTACGGCATTTTGCAGGTCCTTATCCAGAGAGAAATCAGATATGATTTCCCTGTTTTTCCGTACCTGGTCGTAGTATAGGTTTGTCCTGTCTTCTTTGCCCTCTACAAACCCCAGCAGCTTTTCCTCCAGATCTTGCATTGATTCCGTGAGGATGCCCAGACGCTCTTCCATCGCATCACGACCAACCTGGAGGGTATAGGCGATATCCTGCAAACTGCTTTCGTGAAGCTTTTGCTTCCGGATAAAGTGCAGCAACTGCTGCGCCTGGTCTTTAAGCTGCTTTTCATTCCTGGCGGACAACACGATCATTGCAGGGGTTCTGGAATTTCCCGAAATTTCCGATGTGTCTCGGTTTGGCGGAATATATTCCTCCAGCACGATATGGGCATTGGCACCTCCAAATCCGAAGGAACTTACACCCGCCCTGCGGGGAAGATTTCTGCCGCTCTCATCCTGTATCGCTTTCCAGTCCTCTGTCTCACGAACAATGTAAAAGGGGCTGTCTTCAAGATGAATATACGGATTAAGGGTATCGCAGTGAAGACTTTTGACTAAGGTTTTGTATTTAAACTGCAATAAAACTTTAATGACACCTGCCACTCCTGCTGCTAGCTCCAGATGGCCGATGTTGGTCTTTACAGAGCCTATTCCGCAGCGCGGACCGATGGTTGCGGAATCTTCCGGGAATGGATGCAGCTTTTTAAAAGCTGCCTTCAAACTGTTGATTTCAATGGGATCACCCAGCTCGGTACCGGTTCCGTGTGCTTCAATATAGCTTACGGTCCTCGGGTCGATTCCCGACCTGGTATATGCGGATACCAATAATTCCACCTGTGCCTTTGGGTTGGGCGCTGTCAGTGAACTGGCACGGCCCCCGTGATTTTCAGCAGTTCCCCGGATCAATCCGTAAATATGATCTCCTGCGGCCTCAGCATCCGAAAGCTTTTTTAAAAAAAGCATCCCTACACCTTCACCGCGTACATAACCATTGGCCTTATCCGAAAAAGCCTTGCACCGTCCGTCCTCACAGAGCATACCCGCTTTGCTGAAGCTGATATAAACCTCTGGAGTAATGAGGGTATTTACGCCGCCTGCAATGGCCATATTGCAGGTTCCGTCAGTAATGGCACTTACAGCCCGGTGAAGTGCGATTAATGAACTGGAGCAGGCTGTTTCAATGGGTTCGCTGGGACCGTGGAGATTCAAAAAATAACTCATCCGGTTGGGACCCACAGAGGGTGCCATACCAGTAGAAGAGTAGGCTTCCACAGGTATGTTTGCACGGGAAATCAACCCGTTATAGCCGCTCAACGTGGTGCCCACGAAAATAGCCGTCTGGGTTCCCGAAAGACTTTGAGGCGAATAGCCGGCGTCTTCAATTACCTTCCATACATAGGTCATCAACAGGCGTTGCTGGGGGTCCATTAACTCGGCTTCCTTGGGTGAAATACCAAAGAATAGCGGATCAAATTCATCAACACCTTCAATAAATCCCCCCCATTTGATATTCGTTTTATTTGCTTCCTTGAATGGATCACCGTAATAGGACTTCCAATCCCACCGGTCTTTTGGAATTTCAGAAATACAATCCCTGCCTTCTGCAAGGTTTTCCCAAAACGCAGGTATATCCTTTGCTTGCGGAAATATACCGCTGATTCCCACAATGGCAATGGGCTCAGGAATCGTCAGCCGTGCTGCCGTTGCAGGTATGGCCGGTTTTCCTGTAAAACCGACTCCGCGCCTTGGATGAGGAGGAATCGGCATTTCACCGCCTTTTCGCTGCAACGCGTACCCACGGGATTCCACTTCCGGCATTTTGGAAATCTCAGGAGCTGACCGGGTTGCAAATATGTGTGGGTATTCCTCAGACAGGTATTTTGCCAAACAACGCAGGGTCGGATATTCAAAAAATAGAGTTGGAGCCAATTCGAGGGCATAGATACCATTAAGATGATTGGCAAATTCAGTAAAGGAAATTGAATCAAGTCCATATTTCCCCAACTCGGTGTCGACATTTATTTCTTCTGTTTTAAGCTTGAATAATAGGGCTGCTGTTCGCAGCAAAACCTCCTGTACTTTATCCGCCGAGCTGTCGGAGGGCGCTTGTGTTAATGTTTCCGTAATAGAGGGTGCAGCTTTGGAAAGCAGCTTTTGCTTTATTTGTCTGTCACTGCCTTCTATTACAAGCACCTGTTCCCTTCCAAGGGTAAGACATTGATAGAAGGCCCTGACCCCGTTTTCGGTCGTCAGAGGAATCATACCTGTCCTTTTTTCCAGCAGCACTTGCCATTTTTCCTTTAGGTGCATTCCCCCCTCTTTCCACAGGGGCCAGTTGATGGACAAGGTTTGGCCCTGACGCTGGTTTGCCGCCGCCAGTTTGCTGCGATAGGCAGCATAAGCATCCATAAAAGCATTGGCAGCGGCGTAATCCGCCTGCCCTATGTTGCCCAATCCCCCTGCCAGGGAGGAAAAGAATACAAAGAAGTCCAGGCAAATGTCCTTGCTTGCCATATCCAGGTTCACTACCCCCGAAACTTTCGGGGCCAAAACTTCCAATATCTCTTCCTTGTTCTTTCTTATAATGAAGCTATCGCTGATGATACCTGCACTGTGTATAATTCCATGGAGAGTCCCAAATTCCCGGGTAATACCCTGAATCAAGGCTTCAACAGCTTCCTTGCGAGTCACGTCCACCTGTCTGTAGTGGGGTTTCGCTCCTAAAGCCTCCAATTCTTCAAGCTTTATCCTTTTCTCCTCACTTATATCCGATCTACCGACGAGAATAAGCGTTGCCTCCCCGGTTTTACGTGCGATTTCTTCAGCAAAAATCAGTCCCAGTCCTCCGGCCCCTCCTGTAATAAGGTATACTCCCTGTTCTCTCCAGGGAAGACTTGTTGTTGTACCCTGGGAGACTTTAATTTCACTCCATCCGGCAACCAGGCATTTTCCGTTTTTATACCGGATTTCCATATCCATGGGGCTACGGCTGCACTTCTCCAGTTTTTTCCGGATACCCTCGGCTGTTTCCCCTGCTTCCACTATAATCAACTGCCCCGTCACTTGAGGATTCTCGAGGCGTACGGTTTTTAAAAACCCGGAAAGCCCCCGCAAAAGCAACTGCTTGCTCTGATTGGAAATCACAATCTGGATCAGTGTTTTTCCTGAAGATGTTTTATCGAGGAGACTTTGAATTTCTTCAAAGACTTGAACCGCACAGTCTTGGAAGTACTCTTCAACCCTTTCGCTTTTTGACGGCAGCGACAGAAAACGGCACTCCTGTGCAGTTCCCTTCATTTTGTTTTCCATGCTTTTAGCATCAATACCTTCTAAACCACAGAGTATTGCCAAATGCCGTTCGTACGTCATATCTGCTGCTTCACCATCGGTATCCTTCTCTTCCCAGCAGGGTTCAAGCAGCAGCATATCCCGAGCAGGCGAAAATCCTGCCGAAAGCGTTTTGTTTTCCAGCACTCTGGTGGTAAACCCTTTCATCCTTACGCAAACCCGGCCATGGGAATCACATAAATGGATATCCATTTTTTGTGTTCTTTCATTCACCCGGTGTCCTTCACTAGGCTGGATCCATGCCCACATTTCAGGGGCGCAGGCTGCAAAGATTTCAATTTCCTCCAGAGCAAAAGGCAATGCGGGTTTGGAAGGATGGAGGGTATCTGACTGTGAATTGAACAGTAAGCCCATGGATGCCTGTAATGCAGAGTCCATCATGCTCGGGTGCAGCACAAACTGATCCTTTGTACCTGAAACGGAGGAGGGCAGGCAAAGTTTAGCCAGAACTTGTCCCTGGCTTGCATACACTGTATCCACCCCTTGGAATCCTGTACCCAGATGGAATCCCAGACTTTTATAGATTTCATACAATTGCCCGGCAGATAGTGCAGACGGATGGAACTGCGCTTTCAGGGCCTCTATATCCAGAGTCGGAGCTTCATCGGCAGAAAAAGGCAGAGCATTCCCCTGACTGTGGATGAAGGGTTGCATTTCATCCTCTTCCGTATTGCTGTAAATTTCGTAGAAAATCCTGCCATCCGCTTCAAGAGAGAGTCCGATCTGTACCCGTACAGGCTGTTCTGCTACAGTAATCGGCTGAATCCACACAATGTTTGTAAGCTTGATTCCTGCCGGGTGGGCTTCGGAAGCCCCCATCAATTGGCTTACTGCAGCCCTTGCCATTTCCAGGTACGCTACCCCTGGCAAAATACGCTGTCCCTGTACAACGTGATCTGCCAAAAAAAACTCCGCTCCGGTGAAGGTTGAACTAAAACGATATTCCGACAAATCCGAAGTGTTTTGGTGTACCAAAGGGTGAATACCGACAGCTCCCATTAAATTTACTCCAGCACCCGTCTCTATTCCCTTCTCCGGCATCCAGAAGCGCTCTCTGCTGAAAGGATAGGTAGGCAGTGAAATCCGTGGTGAGACATCTCCTTTATAGAACAGACTCCAGTCCGTCGCAAACCCTTGGGACCATAATTCTGCAATTTTTCGCAGTTGACCCTTTTCAATCCATCGAGCAACAGTTTCCCCCATGTCGCTATCTGCAGAAAAAATATTCAGGGCTTTTTTCCCATAGCTTTCTTGTCCCTGCCAGCAATCTTCAATCTCTTTCCTGTCCATCAGGAATGCTTCAAGTTTTGCAACCAGTCCGTGTATATCATTTACCAGGAATATAACTCTTTCTTCCATGGCTTCACGTCCTATTTGCAGCGTATAAGCCATCGCTGACAGGTCGATCGCCGGGTATTTGATTCTACTGTCGTTTTTTCGAGCCTCTGCGGTTCCCGCTTTTGGTCTGGGGGAGCGGAAGACTTCCAGGCATTTCGGGCAATACTCGGCGAGATAATCCGCCATTGAAGTTATGGAGTTCCGGTACAATAGCTCTTTATCCGTACTATCTATGGAAAGCTCTTCTTGAAGCTGCTGCACCAGCATTATTCTGTGGGACTGCTCCATTCCGTATTCGCTAAAGTCTTCTCCCGGCTCGATCTCAGCGTCCTGCACCTGAAGGATTGAGGAAACGACCTTGCGTATCCTTTGTACCAGAGCTTCATACGAGTTTTCGCAAACTTTCATGCTATCATCCCCAGAAGCTTCACAGACAGAACTACTCTTTATAAACTCTAAAAGCTTTCCGGCATATTCCTTCAAACGTATCTTGTTTTTTGCAGAAAGCGGGATAAGAACAGAATTCCCCTTGCTGGAGGGATCTAACGTATTAAAAACGGTTTTATCTTTTGCAATATATTCCTCCACCACCAGATGCACATTTGTTCCGCTGTGTCCAAAAGAGTTTAAGGCTGCCATTAAAGGCTTTCCGCCGGTATGTTTCCATTCTGAAGGCTCTGTACGCAGATAAAAGGCGGAACCATTAAAATCAATCAGTGGATTTAATTTTTTAAAATGCTTTAGCCCCGGGAGCTTATGATGCTTTAGGCACAATAAGATATTGATCAGACCCAGCACACCGGCAGTCGCCCCTGTATGCCCGATGGCAGATTTGATGCTTCCCACGAGGCAATATTTTTCTTTGTTCGTAAACTGCCTGAATGCACGAACCAGTGCGTTTGCCTCCACAGGATCCCCCAGTTTGGTTCCTGTCCCATGGGCTTCGATATAAGAGATACCTTCCGGATTAATACCATAACGCCGGTAAATATCGACCAGCAAATTCTCCTGGGCTGTCCCGTTGGGAGCCGTAATTCCATTGCTGGCACCATCCTGATTCATACCGGATGCTTTAATGACACCATAAATATGATCCCTGTCGGAGATCGCCTCTTTAAGAGGCTTTAATACCACCACACCGATCCCTTCGGATAAAACTGTACCATCCGCGGATTCATCAAAGGTTCTGCATTGGCCGCTGGGAGAAATCATATCCATTTGCGACAATGCTACCAGGGTGCTCTGTTCCAGCTTCGCAAAAACACCTCCCGCTATTGCAAGAGAGGACTCTTTATTGCGCAGACTTTCACAAGCCAGATGCAGGGCCGCCGCAGAAGAAGAGCAGCCTGTATTGATCACCAGTGCAGGGCCTTTTAAATTTAAATAATAGGATAAGCGGGACGCAACAATGGCATCGGAGGAACCTGTAAAGGATTCATGAAAATATCCTGTAGGCTCGGCTCCAATAAATATGCCAACCTTGGAACCTGTTAATGCTTTAGGATTATACCCGGCTTCTTCGAGTGCTTTCCAGCTTTCCTGAAGAACCAGACGCTGATGGGGATTCATGGACTCGGCTTCCCGGGGGGTTATACTGAAAAACAAAGGGTCAAAGCAATCCCGTTCGGCTAAAATACCGCCCCATTTGCAATAGGTCTTGCCAGTTTGTTTTTTGCTGCTATAGCACATGGCCTGGTCTAAATACTGCGTCGGAAGCTCATGGATTGCATCGTGACCCAGGAGCAGATTCTCCCAAAAGCTATTCACATCCCCGGCGTCGGGAAAAATACCTGACATTCCGACAACGGCAATGCCTTCGGGTGTCGATCCAATCGCATTCTGCTGCCCTGCCGACGACTCCATTCCTTGCCGTCCGGTATTGGGTAAGCTTTTCGTATCGCATCTTAACCCATCCAGCAGTACTTTTGCTTCCTCACGGCTAATTTCCCTATTTTGGAGTCTTGTAACAATGGTCTTAAAATCCTTATTCTCCATGGCCGTTTTCATCTCCATTTTCATTTAACGCGATTTCTATGAGTCGTTCTGAGGAAATTTCATTTTCAAAAAATTTCTTTTCCATCCGTTCCAGCCATTTTGAGTCGTTGGATATACTGCTGCGAGAACCATAGAATTCATCCGTATTCTCCTCTTTCCTTTGAGGGAGTATGGAGCCGGAATCGGATACGGCATGCATTCGCACCTGTTCCTTATAGGTTCTTACGATATAGCCCGTCAAACGGTCTATATTCGCATAGTCAAATAGGATTGCACTATTCAAGTTGATTCCCAGTTCCTCATTCACCTGCTTCACAAAGGAAACACCGATAATAGAGTCCACTCCATAATCGGAAAATGCCATAGTTTCCTCTATCCGGTCCATGGGAATTTTCAAGCTCCCGGACAATCGACTGAGAACTGTTGCCTTTACGTGTGCTTCCATCTCTCTATCATCCATTTTCGCAGTAGGGCTGTACGACTCATGGGTGCCTCCCTGTAAAGATCTTTTTGCACCTGCCTTCCAATTGGATGGCTTTACTTGCAGGACTAAGGGAGCGGTTTTATGCTCTTCCGTTTGTCTTGCGGTAGAAGCTTTTTTTCTTTCCAGCCTAACAATCCCATCACTTTCAGCAGCAATAATCTCTTGTCCTAAAGCCCGGGCTCCTTCCGCCAGGAAACGGACTTGCCGGTATCCTTCTTCTTCCAGTACCTCTTTCCAGGTATCGGCATAAAGGAGCGGTGATCCGGGAATTCTCAACTGTTCATCCTCGTAGAGCCACCAACCATCCAAAAGGCCAAAGGTTACTGTCGTTATAGCAGCTTTGGCAATCATTTCATTGATCAGCAGAACTCCATTCCCTTTGAGTGCTGCCTTTGCATTGCGAAGTGTTTTCCGGATATTTTCGGTAGCATGCAGGACATTGGCAGCAATCACAATATCATAAGCTCCGGTTTCAATCCCTTGATCCTCCGGAGATTTCTCGATATTCCACAGCTTATATTCCAGATAGGGATACCTGGGGCCGTATTGCTCTTCTGCATACATCAAAAAGGATTTGGAGATATCGGTATAACAATATCGAATCTGCCGGCTGTAGGGCTTTAATCTGTTCAGTACCAGGGCGCTGGTTCCCCCGGTGCCTGCTCCGATCTCGATAATTCTTATGGTGGCTTCTGCATTTGCTTGGGTGCGCAGTTTTACATATTCTTCTACGGTATTTGCCATCACTGTATTAAAATAATCCGAGAGTGCGTTATTCTTATAAATTCCCTCTACCCTCTCCATAGAGGAATCCGGAAACAAAACGTCTGTAGCCGGAATGCGGCTTGCCAAAACGTCCGGCAGGCTCCGCAGGCATGTATCCATCAGCCTTACCTGCGTTTCCCATATGGAATCTTTCGAATAGGCTTGCCTTACGGGTTCCCATGCCCTCCAGACTTCTTCTCCAGCTTCCAACTCCTGATTTTTAAACACCTTTAGCGTTCCATTCTCTGATTGCACATAGCCCTTTGCTTCCAGGATTCTTATGCTTTCCTCCAGCCAACGGCCAAATTTGCTGCTTATTCCTGCAGCCTCTCGAAGTTTAGCAATGCTGCGCGGAGCCTCCTCCGGGCGCAGCAGTCCTGCCTCCTGCATTTGCACAAAGAGTATTTTGGAAATCCATTCATTGACCTCTCCTGCATGAATTCTGCGAATCAATGCTTCCGTTTCATCCTTATTTGCAGTTGTACCGCTTTCCAAACACTGAAGCAATGAGTGGGAAGCTTTTTCACAAATCCGTATGACATCAGCTTCATTACATCCCATTAAATCCCGCACCATAGGGGAAGCCTTTAAGCATACTACCTGATGCAAAGCCTTTGCTTTTAACAGGGAGATAAAGTATTCAAAGCAGTCAAATCCTTCCCTGTCTTCTAAAAACCCTACATTCCTGCCCAGTGCATCCAATGAAACCTGACCCTCCAACGGTTTCCAGAAGCCCCAGTTGATGGTCCCTACCGGGAAAGGCGATTTTTCCCGGATAAAACGGACAAACGTGTCCGAGAAGGTAATCCCGCAGGCGTATGCAGATAAATTGGCTGCTCCGGAAAATGAAAACGCCTGTCCGGATGAAAAATAACACATAAAATCTAAAGACTCTTCTTTAAAAGCATTGTAAAAATTGATACTTCCCTGGGTTTTTACCCTGAGAATCTCTTGGAATTCAGCCTCGTTCGTTTTATTTATGGAGTTATCAAAAGCAACGACAAGACCTGAGAAAACAGCTCCGTTGATGACGGAATGCCGGCTTTTTATAACCGCAACAGCCTGCTTCATTTGTTCCGGACTTGTCACGTCTGCTTGAACATACAGCAGAGATTCTCCTCCAAACGCTTTCAGTGTTTCCATCTTTTCCTGTATCGCACTGGAGCTTTCCGGTCTGCGCCCGATCCAAACGATTTTTGCCTTATATTCTTCCAGTAAATAGCGGGTTATTATGGTTCCCACCGTGCCGCTGCCCCCTAAAATAACATAAACGCCTTCCTTTTTAAATCCGAGGTCTTTTTTTACGTCCCTCCAACCCAAGGTGAGAAATTGCTGCCTATACCGGATTCCTGCTTTTAACTTCGTCATTTCGCCACGGTCGCAGGGCTCTTCCTCCAGGATCATTTCAAATAAGGCCTCTTGTTTCTCTTGGGTTGTAAGGTCTTCGGAGGAGACATCGATATTTCTAACAGAAAACCTGTAATCTCCCTGCGCAATAGCATAACCCAATCCGGTAACGCCGCCGCCGTAGGGATTTATATGTGCATCCGCGATACGGTAGTTGTCCTGGGTAATAATATAACAATCTACAAGGTCCCGGCTCCTGCCGCTTTTCTTTAAACCCTTGATAAGGCGCAATAATTGTATTTCATTATCCTGCCCACTTTGGGCCAGTTCCTCAAAATCCAGGGACTCCTCTTCCCGGCATTCGGATATAAAATAAAGGCAGTCAACGGGCGGGTACTTATTTAAGCAGGTTTCAAACCCGTCGGGGTCATCAATGCCGCATGTCCATTCATATTTTGAAATTTGCTTGGTTTGTTGGCTTAAGCGGATTTGAAGGATGTTTTCAACCGGCTGGCAGGCCCGGTAATAATGGGTGATTGTTTTCTCAAGCCCATAAGAGGAGGCAGGGTAAACAATAAGCACCGTAGTATGGTCTTTCATGCTTTTTTTAGCAGTTAAAGGGGGCTGCCTCTCCCATACAGGCAGATACAGCAGATTTTCCAGCGGATTTTTTTCATTTCCCTCCGGTTTTTCCTCCACTTGCTCCTGCCCTTTTTCCCATGCCGGTAGGGATGAACTCACAGGGTCCACCGACACCCAATAGCGTTCCTTTGCAAAAGGATACGTAGGCAAGCTCATTCGCTTAGGCCGTTGACCTTCATAGAGCTTGTTCCAGTCAAAGGCAAGGCCTCTGACCCAAAAATCCAGAAGTTTTCCGAACTTCCGGCGTCTGATCCATTTATCAATCGCTTCATGCAGTTCTTCGTCCGCCGCAAAAGCTGCAAACGTCTCCTTATTCTGTTTTACCTGCCCACTGTATAGACCGGAGGCATCCTGATTTTCCAGGAATCCTTCCAGCTTCTCTTTCAGTTCTTTGATGGAACCCACCACCAAAGCCAGACGTTCTTCCATCGCCTCCCGCCCAGTTTGGAGGGTGTATGCCATATCGGCCAGGTGGGAGTCGGAGATTCCTTGCTCCTTGATTGCTGCCAGTAATCGTTTCACCTGCGCTTTAAGCGTCTCCCGCTGTTTGGCAGATAAGACTATGATGGCCGGCGTCTGGGGAGTAACGGCGATTTGAGCCTCTGTAGTATTTTCCTGCGGCATATATTCTTCAACCACGATATGAGCATTGGCGCCTCCGGCACCGAAGGAGGAAATACCCGCACGCCTTGGATACTCCATGGTTTTCCCATTTAGTTCAACCACAGGCCGCTTCCATTCTGCAAGCTCCTGTTGAACTGTAAAAGATGTCTTTGTAAAGTCAATGTTTGGGTTTGGCAGCCTGGAATGAAGCGAAGGTACGAGTTGTCCATGCGTAAGCTGCAACAGCACCTTGGTAAACCCGGCAATGCCTGCAGCGCTCTCGCAATGACCGATATTGGATTTTATAGAGCCGATGGCGCAAAACTGCTTGTTTGAGGTGTCTTGCTCAAACGCACGGGTTAAGCCGATAATTTCAATAGGATCTCCCAGAGCCGTGCCGGTTCCATGGGCTTCGACATAGCTGATGGTTCGTGCGGGAACCCCTGCATGCTGGAGGGCATCGGTTATCAATTGATACTGGGCGTTGGGGTTGGGAACGGTATACCCGTTGGTTTTTCCCCCGGCATTGACCATGCTTCCCTTAATAACTCCGTAAATATGGTCACCATCCGCGACGGCTTTCTGCAATGGTTTTAACAGGACGGCCCCCACACCTTCCCCATCTACAAAGCCATCTGCTTTTTCGCCGAAGGATCTGCATTCGTCGCCGGGAGAGAGCATTCCTGCAGCAGATAACCGTAGATAATGGATAGGGTCTACCACCAAATTAACACCGCCTGCAATGGCGCATTCACTGGTACCGTTCCGTAAGCTTTCCACAGCCAGGTGAATTGCCGTTAAAGAGGATGAACACGCAGTATCTACCGCCATACTGGGTCCTTGGAAATTGAATAAGTAGGAAACCCGGTTTGCGATGGAGAAGTATTGAGCGCCAGTAGGATAGTTTCCATTCATCACTCCGGCGAATACGCTGATTTTTCTGCTGCCACAAAGGGTTGCCGGTGTGTAGCCCGCGTCTTCAATACTCTCGTAAACGGTTTCCAGGAACAGGCGCTCCTGCGGGTCCATCCGTTCTGCTTCCACCGGGGGAATGCCAAAAAACAACGGATCAAACGTATCAATGTCCTCCAAAAAGCCGCCGGACTTTGTATACATGAATCCCATTTTCCCTTTCTCCTCGTTAAAGAAGGCTTTCCAATTCCAGCGATTCTTTGGGATTTCAGTAATACAGTTTCTCCCTGCTTTTAAATTTTCCCAGAACTCTCCAACAGTTCTGGCCTTTGGATAACGTCCCGCAAGTCCTACCACAGCAATATCCTGTAGTATCGAAGCTTGTGATGCTTTTTCCTCTTTTCTGTCATCCTTCCAGCCGGCAAAACGTCCGGGCTTTACAAATACCGGTGTGGTATGCACCGGCGCCGTTTCCAGACTCACTCCGGGAGTGCTGGGAGTTTCCGCACCGGGTGCCTTATCTTCCAGTCCCACCAGCTTCATCAGTGATTCTCTTTGCGTTTTTATAAAATGCCCAACCAGACCATCGATGGTTTGATGCTCAAAGAACAAGGTACTGCTTACCTCATTCAATACCTTCCTTAGAGCATTGGTTAATTGGACCACCAGAATCGAATCGATTCCGTATTCCTCCAGCGCGGCTGAAGAATCAATTTTGCTACTTGGCATCCTAAGGGTTTCAGCCACCAATTTCTTAATGTATTCCGTACTCTTTTCCTTCAGTAGATTCTCCACACTGCCTGCTGCCAGTGTGCCCGGGTACGTTCCTGTAGAAGTTTTTTCTTCCGGCAGCACAGTCCTTCTGCTTTTCTTTTTCAAAAGTATTTCCTGGGTACCCTGCCGCCTTTGCCGGACCACGCCATCGCTTTCGCCGGCCACAATTAATTGTCCCAGTGCATGGACCTCCTGTGCCGGAAAGAAAACCTTCCGGAATCCCTCGCCTTCCAGGATGGTCTTCCACATATGGGGGTAAATCACCGGGGAACCCGGAATACGCAATTTTTGGTCTTCATATAACCACCATCCATCCAAAAGGCCGAAAGTCAGGTGCGCAAGCAAAGAATTGGAACTCATCTCGTTTAAAAGAAGCATTCCCTTGTCTTTTAAAACTGCTTTGGCATTTCGCAAGGTTTGACGGATATTTTTTGTGGCATGCAATACATTCGCCGCAATCACAACGTCATATTCGCCAATACCGATATCCTGTACGGCAAGAGGGACTTCCACGTTAAACAGTTTGCAGGTCAAATACGGATGATGGGGACCATACTTTTTTTCCGCATGAAGTAAGAATGCTCTGGAAATATCGGTATAGCAGTATTCCTGTATGTATTGCCGGTAGGGTTCCAACTTTTTGAAGAGACCGGCACTGGTTCCTCCCGTTCCCGCACCGATTTCAAAAATTCGGAGGCGTATCTCCGGGCTCTGTTTGATGCTTTCCTGTAAATAAGCAATCAAGGTATCTGCCAGTACTTCATTAAAATAATCTGCAACAATGTTGTTTTTATAAATACCTTCAACCAGTTCCATCGAGGAATTCGGAAATATTATATCCGTGGCAGGCCTTTTTCCTGTCAGAATTTCCGGCAGCTCCTGCAGTACTGCCTCTGCAAAAGCAGCCTGAGCTTTCAGATCGGCGTTGTTCAGCCATAAAGTTTTCTTTTCTCCCCACTCTTTCCAGGCGGCCTCCATATTCGGCATTCCTGTAGAAACTACAGTATATCCGTTTCTACCATTCTCAAGGTAATTATATCGCCATAAGAATGCCGCACTTTCCTCAAGCCATCTGCCGTATGAATCACGCAGACCGGCTTTGGCTCGAAGGGTATCCAGTACAACCTTGTTTTCATCAAATAATCCCATGGATTTCAATTGCGCCCACATGAGCCTGCAAATAACCTCCTCCATTGCCTTGATTTGGAGGCTTCTGTCCGATTTTATATCCTCAATCCGCAAATGTTTCTCCGGTATGCGCGGGCTGCAATTTGGCAGGACGGAGGGAGCCTTTTCACCGCAAAGTTCAATCCGCTCTTCCGCATCTACCTCGTCCATTTTCAATGATTTTGAAGTCTTTACCAGAGCCATTTGCTCCATAGGACCGGCAAGCAATATTTCCAGTGCTTCCATAGCTTCCGGCGGTTCAATGGAGCCGAAGCCCAACTGTGCCATCCGCCCCCGGTATGCTTTGGAAGCTACGATGCCTACACTTCCCCAATATCCCCAGTTCATGACTTTTACCTTGCACGGCAGCTCGG
>JAEZXR010000148.1 GCA_023419605.1 Bacillota bacterium
TTGACCCCCGTGGATATGGTTTTGTTTCTTGACAATTCAAAACTACCACATTTGGTCTACTTATGCCTTTGTTTTACCAGCTTATTGGTAATACAATTATTTACTTTTCAATGCACAACACTAATTATTTAAAAGACATTCAAATCTGTAACTAAAAAACAAGTAAAGGAAAATGATTAATGTATGCCATTAAACCGACGAATCAACATAAATATATAATTTCCCGGCTCATTTTATCATTCAAGGGATTTTATATACAAGTTTTTAGCTAATTCCCGAAGTCTATCTTCATCTACGATATAGATTGTTTTATTCTCACATTTTATAATTGCTTTTGATTCCAGCTCTTTAAAGGTTCTATTTAAGTGCCGATAGGTTGTTCCCAGGAATTGAGCAATTTCCAGGAAGGATGAATTCAAAATTACATAGTTTTTATCCGTTATATGCTCAGCCAAATAGCTGGACAATCTGTTTATAAGCGGATACACGAAGTTATATGAACTATTGTTAATGGTTGCATAAAGTTTTTCGCTTAAAGAGTTTATTAAATGGTGCAGAAACTTTAGATTATTTAAATATTCCTTTCTAAGTATATCGGAGGGTATTGCTATCAGATAAGTATCTTCTATGGCATCAATATTGCAGAGTATAGGAGTATTTTTTAAAAGCTCCAAATCTCCTATTGAATTAAATTCCTTATAAAACTTTAAAAGCATTGATTTGCCGTTTTCAAAAAGGTAAGAAACTTTAATTTTCCCATCTACAAGCAAATAGTAGTATTCAAGTTCAGACTCTGCCTCCAATATGTATTCCTCCTTCTCATAAAAATGAAGCTGTGCATGTTTTAGGATATCCTTGTCAAATATGTTTTCTATATTATGCTTGACAATATAATGGTTTAAAAGGTTATTGTTCAAAATCCTCCGCATAAATCCTCCTTAACATGACATATGTCATGTGCGACTTCCTATGAATATTGTAATTTATTTATAAAGTAATGTAAACCATAGGAGGAATTATATATGTATAAAAACTTAGCTCTTATAAATGGGGTTATACTTGCCATAATGGTTTTTTTTAACGGGATGCTGGCCGGTATAACGGGGCCTTATATGAGTACCCTGATATTTCACGTACTGGGATTTGTATTGATTATAATTATATCCATAATAAAGAAAAATAGGTTTCCAAACTTAAAAGAAGTACCGCTTATGTTTTTCCTACCAGGTATATTGAGTGTTATAACTATACTTTTAAACAATATATGTATACCTCAAATCGGAATAACACTTGCTATAGGAATAACTTTATTTGGGCAGCTGGTAATGTCCAGCCTGGTAGAGCATTTTGGATTGTTTGGAATGCCGGCTAATAGGCTTAAGAAGGAAAAGATAGTAGGATTTTCGATACTTTCATTGGGAATCGTAGTTATGATTACGATGTAAGGAGGGGCAAAATGATCTATATATTCTTATCGTTTCTAACAGGTATAACAATAGTTATAAATATGATGTTAAATGGAAAGCTTGCTCGGAGAGAAGGTATGATAAATGGAGTGATTATAAACTATTTGCTGGCTACGGTATCTTCTATTATGCTCTGTGCTGTTATGATGAAATCCATACCCTCTTATTCGGCTATACGCTCTGTTCCGCTGCCGTATTTTTTAGGAGGTTTTATAGGCGTTTTAACAACCTATATGTTCAACATTATAGTTCCTAAAGTACCGGCGGTATATGTGGTTATATTACGCTTTATCGGTCAAATGCTTACAAGTGCCATTATAGACTATATATACTTGGATATTTTCTCCAAGGGCAAGGTGATCGGAGGCGTACTGTTTCTTATTGGACTTATATTGAATGCAAAAATTGATAATAAGTATAAACAGGAAAGCTTTAAATTAAGTGAGAATTAGTCCGGAATCAATGAAATCCTTCTATATTCTATAGTTTTATACAAACCTAAATTTTTCAGTTGCGTACTTTTGTCAATTGTTACTTCCTTAAATAATATTTAATTTCTTTTATTGGGCAATAATAGAGGAAATAACCTTTTAGGAGTTGAAATAAATGATTGAATAAAACACACAAACAGGTTAGTAGAGGAAAATCGCCCTACATTTTATAACATGCCCATAACCCAGATGACTGGTACCCGTGGAACGGAAAAGCTTTTGAAAAATCGGAAAGGTAATGCAGACGATACCTGTCACCGTTCCACGTCCACCATATACTCTAAAATTAAAAGCCCGAAGATATCATCTCCGAGCCTTGTTAGAAATGCTTACCTATTTTAACGACTTAATAAACGCATCAACAAATGATTCCTTAAAATCGCTACTATCAATCAGTTCGTTATAAAACTTTGTTACCGATGTTTGTAATATAAAATAAATAAGCCCTCCCATGAAAGAACTGATATATACTAAAGAGTTATTATTGTGAGAAAATCCCCAGTCCTTTTTACCCTTTTCAATGGACTCATACAACCAATTTAAAAATGTGCCTTTTTCTTTAAAATTAAATTCACCTGGTAATGGAAAATCTTCCAAACACGCATAAAGCATTATTTTAATGATTGCAGGATTTTTTAAGTTTATACCAATAAAGAAATCAGCAAAGGAAAGTAATTTATTGCGGAAATCTACCTCGTCAACTGCTAAACCGTGATCATGCATCGGTTGTTTATTAATAATATCGGCAATAACCGCTCTCAGTAAATCATCTTTAGTAGGATAGTAGTTATATATTAATGCTTCGTTTATACCTGCTGCTTTTGCTATATCTCTTGTGGAAGCTGATTTAAAACCTTTTTGGCTGATTAAATCAAAGGAATGCTTCAGTATCTCCCTTTTTCTTTCTTCTGCAGAAAGCCTTTTTCTTAATTTTTTTCCTTCATCCATCTTCTAATTCCCCGATTCCTTTTTTATCTGTAAAAAAACTTCCTTTGTTATATTATAGATACCCTTTTGTGACGCTTTTTTTGCAATAGCCTTTTTGACAAAGCCATGGAATGCACGTGGAACTAACCTATTGAATTCTTCAAGGGCTTCGTTATCCCATTTTACCATATCCTCTTCATCTATACTACCATTTTCAATAGTAAAGTCTTTATCAGGAAGCGTGCCGCAATCCAAATACTCCTTTAATCTTTTGTTTATTTCATCACTCAATTCTATCCCGTTCAAAATTTTTCCGCCAATATGGTTTATATGAGTAAGAGCACCCACTGGGGTAAACCTGCTGAGCCCCATAGAATAATATTCCTTTTTAAAAGGATTATACGAATGCTTCAATTCCATATTACATACGGGACAAATATAATTTCCGTCTTTTGTAATTTGGAAAACGTCCGATAAGCAGTTTTGGCATATAAGCTTATCTTCACAATCACTTACGGTGGATTTAATGCATTTATTATGTTCAATCGAATCTACAAGTGCTTTGCCAAGCTCATTGACTCGCTTTAGCTTGCTTGGAGATAATAAAACTTCCCCTTTAAAGGCAGTATTGTCAATGGTGTATTGACCAACGATCTCACAATTATTAAGTCCCAGGAATGACCCGGAAAAAACCCTTTGCAGCGTAAACCAGTCTGATCTGCCCCCAGCAACTGAAACAGAAACTCCGTACTTTTTTCTATCACTGTTTACAATTCTGTCCAGCGCCCAAGGAGCAGTTCTGTCCATGATCGCTTTAAGAGTTGACGGTGTAGACAAATAATAGCTGGGTGATGCTATTGCAATAGCGTCTGCTTCTTCAATTTTCGATTTTATCAGTTCAAGGTCATCTTTCAAAACACACTTAAAACCTGCATTATTACAGGCAAAACACCCTGAACAGGGCATAATCCTTAATGTTCCCAGATGCAAGATTTCTACCTCATATCCTTTTTCCTTCGAAGGTCGTAAAAGTTCGTTTAAGATAATGGAGCTATTACCATTTTTGCGATGACTTGTGCAAATCCCTAATACTTTTTTTGTGTTTGTCATAATATCACCTCATTATTAAGTAAGTGTTTACTTAATATAAGTTTACAATAACTTTTCTAACACGTCAATAGGGTATTGCTCTCTTCTAAAATGCTAACAAAGCATATGTGTCTAACAATAATTAAATCACCGGAAATGGGTAATAATAAGAAAAACTATTTAGGAGATGAATCATATGCCTGAACATAAATTTACAAATAGACTTTCGCAGGAAAAATCTCCATATCTCCTCCAACATGCTCATAACCCCGTTGACTGGTATCCATGGAATGTTGAAGCTTTTGAAAAAGCCAGGAGGGAAGATAAACCTATATTTCTAAGTATTGGCTATTCGACCTGTCACTGGTGCCATGTCATGGAAAGAGAATCCTTTGAAGACGAAGAAGTAGCTGCCTATCTGAACAGACACTTCATATCTATAAAAGTAGATAGGGAAGAGCGGCCTGATATTGACCATGTCTACATGAGCTTTTGCCAGATGCTTACAGGTCATGGGGGATGGCCCTTAACGATCCTGATGACCGCCGACCAGAAGCCTTTTTACGCAGGGACCTATTTCCCGAAACGGGGAAGGATGAAAATGCCAGGTCTCCTGGATATCCTGGAAAGAGTCGCAGTTGCATGGAGGGACAGTCGTGACTCACTGCTGGAAGCAGGGGAAGCGTTTGTAGAAAGTATACGGAAAGAGGCAGATACTACAACAGAGGATGGAAACATTACGAAAGATACCTTTAAGAAAGCATTCGAGCTGTTCCGAAGGTTTTTTGACACTAGATATGGTGGTATGGCTTCTGTACCGAAATTTCCAACTCCACATAACCTGAGTTTTCTTCTACGGTACTGGAAAGCCAGTGGAGAAGAGGAAGCTTTGCAAATGGTTGAAAAAACCCTGGACAGCATGTACCGCGGGGGTATTTTTGACCATATCGGATTTGGTTTTTCCAGGTATTCTACCGATAAAAAATGGCTGGTTCCTCACTTTGAGAAAATGCTATACGACAATGCCCTTCTGTCCATTGCTTATCTGGAAGTATATCAGGCTACACATAAAAGCATTTATGCAGAGGTTGCAGAAAAAATCTTTACCTATATAACAGAAAAAATGACGTCACCGGAAGGTGCCTTCTATGCAGCAGAAGATGCTGATTCAGAGGGGGAAGAAGGTAAGTTCTATGTATGGTCTCCCAATGAGATAGAGGAGGTTCTGGGAGAGAGGCAGGGAAAGCTGTTTTGTGAATATTATGATATTACCCATAAAGGTAATTTCGAAGGAAAAAGCATCCCAAATCGAATCGAAGCAAAGGGAGAGGTCTATGAAAATTATGAAGCCATCGAGCCGTTGCGGAGAAAGGTTTTCGAGCACAGGGAGAAGAGGGTCCACCCCTTTAAAGACGATAAAATCCTAACCTCTTGGAATGGGCTGATGATTGCTGCCATGGCGATGGGAGGAAGAATTCTGAAAAAGGAATTCTTGGTAGAAACAGCCGAGAGAGCCGTTGACTTTATATACAAAAAACTGATCCGTGAAGATGGAAGGCTGCTGGCACGATACCGGGACAGACATGCAGAATATCCCGGGTACGTAGATGACTACGCCTTTATGGTATGGGCTTTGATTGAATTATATGAGTCAACCTATAAACCGGATTATCTCAAAAAAGCTATTGGACTGAATGAGGATATGGTCAAGTATTTCTGGGATGAAAAAAATGGTGGACTATTTTTATACGGAAGTGATGGTGAAAGCCTCATTAGCAGGCCTAAGGAATTGTATGACGGAGCTTTACCCTCCGGCAACTCGGTAGCTGCAATGAATTTTATCCGCTTGGCCAGAATCACAGGAAACAGCAAGCTGGAGGAATTGGCCGATCGTCAGTTCAGCACTTTTGGCGGTACCGTAGATGAGAATCCTATCAGTTACACTTTCTTTCTCATGGCCGCCATGTTTGCCATCTACCCGGACAAGGAAGTTGTCATCGTGGGCGAAAAAACAGGGGAAGACACACGTCGAATGCTGGATATTATCAGCAGCGGATTCTATCCGAACATTGTTAGTGTATTAGCTTCTGAAGATGCCAGACAAAAAGGGATTACAGCTTTAATACCCTTTGTGGAACACCAGACCAGGCAGGACGGAAAATCTACGGCCTATGTTTGTGAGAATTTTGCCTGTAATGCTCCCGTAACGGACCCGGAGAGACTCAAAGCCATGCTCAATGAGCCGATTCATTAAGAATAAGAAGGAAAGTTAATAGAAAGGCAACAAAAAAAACTCCTACCGTAACAGGTGGAGTTCCTTTTTGCGTGTCAAAAATATCCGATGTTCGATCAAAAGCTATTATTTATTTGCTACGTTTAAAGCTTTAGCCAACTGGGATTTTCTTCTCGCAGCGGTGTTTTTGTGTATCAAGTTCTTCGCTGCTGCTTTGTCTATAGCCTTAACCGCATCCTTAAAAGATTGTGCAGCTGAAGTATCATTAGAAGCAATAGAAGTCTTTGCTTTCTTGATAACAGTCTTCAGAGCTGACTTTCTTATAGTATTCTTTAAGGTCTTAACCTTAGATACTTTTACTCTTTTAATAGCTGATTTAATATTTGGCAAACCGTTCACCTCCTGCGAGTTAATTAACATCAGTAATTTTACCATGAAAAAAATGAAATTGCAAGGGAAATTATAACGTTTTTTTACATTGAATGATCGTTTACATGGAATACAGAATATGGGGAAGACTAAATTTGAGTAGTATGAGTAGAAAATGTAGAATTATTTCTAAAATTTCACAAGGTGGCTAAGACCAAAACGGAAGGATGAGAATATGTTTCTTAACAACAAGAATATACGGACAGACCTGGCTTTGGAAGGTCATGAACTGTTTAAGCAGCAGGCAGCAAACCAGGTGCTCAAGGAGCAAGGAGAACCACCGGGAGTAGATGTTGTAAATGCAGGGAATGATGATATTCGAATCACGAGAGTGAAAGTTACATCTACTGAAGGAGAACAATCCATCGGTAAGCCCATGGGAAATTATATTACCCTGGAAGTCCCAGGGCTTAAATATCATGACCAGGAGCTTTATGAAAATACCTGCAAGGAACTCGCAAAGGAATTGGTACCTCTCATTCAGTTGGATGACAAGGCTACGGTTCTAGTGGTTGGCCTGGGCAACTGGAATGTCACACCGGATGCCTTGGGACCAAAAGTGGTTTCCAGTCTCATGGTTACACGGCATTTGCATGAATATGTTCCTGATGAGGTGGATGAAGGAGTAAGACCTGTTTGCGCCATTGCCCCTGGTGTTCTTGGCATCACCGGAATGGAGACTGGGGAGATCGTCCGGGGGATCGTAGACCGGATCAAGCCTTCACTCATCGTAGCCATTGATGCCCTTGCATCAAGAAAAATGGAACGTGTAAGCACTACCATTCAAATTGCGGATACGGGTATTGCCCCTGGCTCTGGAGTCGGTAATAAAAGAATGGAGCTGAGCAAACAGACGTTAGGGATACCGGTCATTGCCATCGGAGTGCCCACAGTTGTGGATGCTGCAACCATGGCCAACGATACTATAGATCTTGTGCTCGATAGTATGATTAAACAAGCTCCTCAGGGCTCTGATTTCTATAACATGCTCAAAGAAATAGACCGAAATGAGAAGTATGAACTGATTCAAGAGGTTCTCAATCCCTATGTAGGAAATTTGATTGTAACTCCAAAGGAAGTTGATGATATTATCGAAAGGATCTCCAAAGTTATTGCCAATGGCCTGAATATTGCCTTGCATAAGGGAATTACGCTGCAAGATGTCAACAGGTACGTACACTGATGATTACAAGCAATAAACCGGAGTGGTCAAAATAACAAAAAATTGATGTTATTGGAGTCCTATTGCCTATAGCCTATTGCTCATTCCCCTCCTTCAATGATATAATCACAATAGTTCATTGACGGGGGGGCTTTATTTTGAAAGGTTTAGGAAGGTACATACTCATTTTGGTTGCAGTCTTGGCATTATGGAATACTTACATACTCAAACCATTGAAAATATTTGCTGTCTTTCTCCACGAATTGGGACATACACTCATGGCTTTTGTTTTCGGCTATGGAATTACCGAGTTTAAGGTCAATTTAAATGAAAGCGGGCATACTTTGGTTCAATCCAAGGGCTGGTTTTCCTCCTTTATGATTGCTAATGGGGGATATCTGGGAACCGTTCTGTTTGCTCTATTAATTCTTTATCTAAAAAGAACCCGAGCAAAAAAATATCTATTAGGCTCCGTAGCAATACTGTTCTTAATCATAACCATCAGATTCTCTTCATTTTCCTTTGCCCTACTGTATGCTATTCTGTTTGCCGTTGTGATTATACTGCTGTATATGCTTCAAAGAGAGAATGTAAATGATTGGGTTATTGATATCATTGGAATTTCCAGTGTAGCCTATGCCATCTATGATACGCTGGTGGATGTAATCCTACTGCAGATCAATCTTCAATTCCGCCTGATTCAAGGCTGGAAGGTCAAGCAGCCATTTACCGATGCCGCTCAGTTAGCCCAGCTAACAGGCATACCTGCCATTATCTGGGGTATACTATGGCTAGCAATATCCCTGCTGGCGGTCAATGCCGTCCTGCTGAAATCCCAAAGTTCCAGGGGAAGAAGATAAAATTTAAAGTTATAATTGAAAAAGTAAAATTGGAGGAACCTATGAGTGACAACATAGAAAAAAAAATAGAAGAGCTGCGTGAGACCCTGAATTATCATAGCCACAAGTATTATGTGGAAGATGATCCTCAAATCAGTGATTTTGAATATGATGCCATGTACAGGGAACTTGAAAATCTCGAAAGCGAAAGACCGGATTTGATTGCTCCCGATTCCCCTACGCAAAGAGTGGGAGGAAAGCCTCTGGAAGGATTTGATAAGGTAGTTCATGCTGTTCAGATGCAGAGTCTATCCGATGTTTTTAATGAAGAGGAGCTTTTTGCTTTTGATGCAAGAGTCAGAGACGTTGTAGGCGATACCATCGAATATGTGGTTGAAAAGAAGATCGACGGCCTTTCTGTTTCCCTTATATATGAAAACGGAAGGTTTGTAAGAGGAGCCACAAGAGGGGATGGCCTGGTTGGTGAAGATATCACCCTTAACTTGAAAACAATAAAATCCATTCCTATGGTTTTAAAGGAGGAGATTCCTCTTATTGAAGTTAGAGGAGAGGTTTTCATATCTAAAAGTGACTTCCTTCGATTGAATGAAGAACAGGCGGATGCAAACCAACAAATTTTCGCCAATCCACGAAATGCAGCGGCAGGTTCCTTGCGTCAGTTGGACCCGCGCATTACTGCCGGTAGAAAGTTGAACATCTTTCTATTTAATATACAAAGAATTGAAGGTAAATCCTTTACAACGCACGCTGAGACCCTGGAATATATGAAATATCTGGGATTCAAGGTGAGCCCCGGCTATAAGGTTTGCAACAATATACAAGAGGCCATGCGCATTATAAATGCGATCGGAGAGGAAAGGGGAGAATTGCCTTTCGAAATCGACGGTGCCGTAGTAAAGATAAATAGTCTCAGACAAAGGGATATCCTTGGAAGTACGACGAAAACACCACGATGGGCTGCTGCCTATAAGTATCCTGCTGAGAAAAAAGAGACCCTTTTAAAAGATATATGGGTAAATGTAGGGAGAACTGGGGTATTGACTCCCCAAGCGGTACTGGAACCGGTTCGTTTGGCAGGAACGACAGTCAGCAAAGCTACTTTACATAATATGGACTATATCAGAGAAAAAGATATACGCATTGGGGATACGGTTATCGTCCAAAAAGCCGGAGACATTATCCCGGAGGTTGTTGAAGTGGTGCTGTCAAAGCGTACAGGGGAGGTTAGGGAATTTACCATGCCTGAAACCTGTCCGGAATGTGGCTCCCAAGTCCTGCGTGAGGAGGGGGAAGCAGCCTTTCGTTGCACGGGAATCGAATGTCCTGCACAATTATTTCGAAGCATTGTGCACTTTGTGAGCCGGGATGCCATGAACATTGATGGACTGGGTCCCGCTATTATAGATACACTTTTAAATAAAGGCTTTATCAAAGAAATCGCAGATTTATATTATCTGCACCAGAGAAAAGAAGAACTGGTAAACTTGGAGAGAATGGGAAAGAAATCCGTTGAGAATTTGCTCAATTCCATTGATAAGTCCAAGAATAACAATATTGACCGGCTTATCTTCGGCTTTGGGATACGCCATATCGGGCTACGGGCCGCTCAGCTTCTGAGTGAGAATTTTGAGTCTATTGATACGCTTATGAATGTATCTGTAGAGGAGGTTCAGAATATCGCTGAATTTGGCGAAATCATGGCTCGTAGTGTGGTAGAATTTTTCCATCATCCCCAAACCATTGATACTGTTAATAAACTCAGAGAGGCCGGGGTAAACCTGCAAAGCCAAGGAAAGAAGCAGGTTAAGGATAATCGCTTCGAAGGGATGACCTTCGTATTAACGGGGACGCTCCCGACCTACAGTCGTGGAGAGGCTTCGGAGATCATCGAAAGCTATGGAGGAAAGACTTCGGGTAGTGTGTCGAAGAAAACCACCTATGTTCTGGCGGGTGAAGAAGCTGGAAGCAAGCTGGATAAAGCAAGGCAGCTGGGTGTTTCGATTATCGATGAAGAGGAATTCCGCAAAATGGTAGAGTAAAGGAGAAAAAGATGGGCTGATTCATTTTCAGCCCATTTTTTCTTGTTGATTTATTCGTTCATTTTTACTTATAACATACAGACTGGCAATAACGGTAATCATTCCGAGCATCTGAAGCAAGGTGAGGGTTTCATCCAGCACTAGAATTCCCGCGGCCACCGAGACCACAGGGATCAAATTTAGAAAAGTGGAGGAAATGGCGGCTCCAAGTCTTTTCGATGCATATACATACATAAAATAGGATAAGGCGGAACAAAAAATACCTAAGTAGATGAGATGTAGCAGGGAAATGGAGGATAAGACCTTCCATTGAGGTATTTCAGCCACTGTAAAGGGAATAAACAGGATAGCTCCTGCAAGGGTCTGATAGAAAATCAAAACCAGAGTCGTATACTGTTTGCCAAGTCCCTTGTTCATGATGGTATAAACAACCCAACAAACCATTGCTCCAATGACCAGCAGATTGCCATAGAGCGTAGAAGAAGCAAAATCCAATCTGCCATTTACGGAAATGACCATATAAACACCCACGATAGAGGTTATGATACAGAGCAATACACGAAAGTTTGGCCTCATTTTGAAAAATAGTATTTCAGAGATCAAAGTAAAAACAGGCACCGCGGCTACGATGACGGAAGCATTGGAAGCTGTTGTGTACTTTATCCCGGTATTTTCAAAAACAAAATATAGCACAATCCCAAAAAAGCCGGATGCTGCAATTAATAGAAAATGCTTTATAGGTATTTTCTGAAAGGATTTTGTAATAAAAAGTGCCGCAGTTAGTGGAACCAGCGCGATAATCTGCCGGAAAAAAGCGATGGAAGACGGCGGAAGCTCCTTCAAAATTATTTTTGTGCTGATAAAAGAGATTCCCCAGAATATAACCGTTAGAATGATAAATAGTAGAGACAGATAATACTGTTTGTTCTTTTTTTCTGTTGTACGCAATGACGTACCCTCATTTCTGTCGTAATATATTTATGATAAACAAAAAAGGCAGCGAGAGCAATACTTGCTGCCTTTTAAAGCTAGTATCCGTCCGAAATCGATGCCAATATTACAATTTGTTTGATGTAACGGAAAGTACATTGAATCCGTTCTTTTGAAGGTCCTTGACAATCTCTTCAACATTCAATGAATTCAAGCGGATAATAAGCTCATTCCGATAGACCGCAAGATGTGTTATGTTTAGATCAAATCCGGCAATAATTCCTGAAAGCTTTGCCAATACACCGGGTCTATCCTCTTCAATCTCGATAGCAATTCGGCTGCCTGGGTCTCTAAAACCCATGATTTCGATAAATGAATCAAAGATATCGGTTTCAGTGATGATACCTACCAATTTACCGTTATCCACTACGGGCAAACCACCGACATCATGCTCCCTCATCAATAGAGCAGCCTCCTCCAGTAATGTTTCAGAGGTAACCGTTACGACATTTTTAGACATGATGGAGCCTATCAAGGTTTTCGAGAGGAGATAGTTAATCTCAAAAACACTCAGAGTAGTAGCCGGTGAAGGGGACACCTCCAGCAGCTGGCGCTCGGTGATAATACCTACCAACTTTCCGTCTTTTACAACAGGAACTCTCCGAAAATGCTTTGTCCGCATAAGCTCCAGCGTTTCGGCAATCGTTGCTTCCGGACTCACAGTAAAAGGCTTTGCCGTCATACGGTATTTAACATACATAAAAAATCCCCCCAACGTATTAATTGAGAATTGAAAATGGAGAATGATTACTATCAGTACAATTATATCATCACTATCCCTCCATTTTCAATTTTCAATTCTTAATCCAATAATTACCCGCCTAAATAAGCTTTCCGCACCTCTTCGCTGGCAGCCAGGTCCTTTGCATCTCCGGACAGGGTGATACGTCCTGTTTCGAGTACATAGGCTCTATCTGCGATGGAGAGGGCCATATTTGCGTTTTGCTCTACCAGAAGAATGGTAGTTCCCGTTTGATTGATATCTTCTATAATGGAGAATATCTCCTTAACGAACAACGGAGCCAATCCCATAGAGGGTTCATCCAATAGAAGAAGCTTTGGCCTCGACATGAGGGCCCTTCCCATGGCAAGCATTTGCTGCTCGCCGCCACTCAATGTTCCGGAAAGCTGTTTGATTCGTTCCTTTAATCGCGGAAACCGGGTAAAGACAACCTCATAGTCCTGCTTTATGCTATTCTTGTCCTTTCTTGTATAAGCACCCATTTCAAGGTTTTCCATTACGGACATGTTGGCAAAAACCCTACGTCCCTCAGGAACTTGGCCTAAACCCATTTCAACAATTTTGTTTGCAGGAACACCTGTAATATTCCTGTCCATAAAAGTTACGGTACCGGATTTGGGCTGAATGAGTCCTGAAACAGTGTGAAGGGTAGAGGTTTTACCAGCTCCGTTAGCTCCAATCAGTGTTACGATTTCCCCTTGGTTTACTTCAAAGGATATATCGTGCAAAGCATGGATAGTACCATAAAACACATTTAAATTTTCGATTTTCAGCATATTTATACCACCTCCTGGCCCAGGTATGCCTTGATAACTCTCGGGTTTTTGCTGATTTCATCCGGAGTTCCTGCTGCAATGATTTGACCATAATCAAGTACCACGATTCGTTCACAGATTCCCATTACAAGACTCATATCATGCTCGATGAGCAGGATGGTAAGCTTGAACTTATCCCGGATAAAACTGATAAGATGCATCAAATCATGGGTTTCCTGAGGATTCATACCAGCCGCCGGCTCATCCAGGAGAAGAACCTGGGGCTGAGTGGCCAGGGCCCTTACGATTTCCAGTTTTCTTTGTTCACCGTAAGGGAGGTTTTTAGCTTTTTCATTTTCTTTGTCCCGTATATTGAAAACTTTAAGCAGTTCTCTTGCTTCCTGTGTAATTCTTTCCTCTTCATCAAAGTATTTTCTTGTTCTTAAAACTGCTTCCAATGCATTGTATTTCACACTGGGATGGAAAGCAATCCTTACATTATCCAATACGGAGAGTTCCTTAAACAGACGGATATTCTGAAAGGTCCTGGCTACTCCAAGCTGGGTGATTTGAAAGGGTTTCAGATCATTCAGCGATTTCTGCTTTTGACCGTCCTTGGTATCTTCGTTAAATACAATCTGGCCGCTGGTAGGAGTATAAACTCCGGTCAGCATGTTAAAGACGGTGGTTTTACCCGCGCCATTAGGACCGATCAGACCTACAAGCTCACCTTTTTCCAGCTTCAAATTAAAGTTGGTAACAGCCTTTAGTCCGCCGAAAATGATGGATATATTTTGAGCATCCAAAACTACTGACATGTTACTTCACCTCCGGAGTATTATTTTTAGATTTACTGAAGAGCGAGCGTATGGATTGTGCGATGTAGGCCGGCTTGTATTTGCCCGCTAAAAGGTTGCGAGTAAAGCCTACTACGGAAAACTCCTTCGTACCCATGATACCTCTCTGCCAGAACAGCATGATAAGGATAAGAATGAGGCCGAAAATAACAAGTCGAAGGTCACCGAAGACATCCAGCCACTCTCTGATATAAATAAAAATTGTACTGGCCAAAACGGTACCTGTCAAGCTTCCCAATCCGCCGAGAACGATAATTACAACAAAGTTTACGGAATTCATAAAACCAAACATGTTTGGGTTCAGATAGCCAAAGTAGGCAGCGTACAAACCACCCCCAATTCCGGCAAAAAAAGCGGAAAGGGTAAAAGCAAACATTTTATAATAAGCTACATTGATCCCCATGGAATTAGAGGCGATCTCGTCTTCACGAATGGATATGACCGCTCTTCCCGGTGAGGATTTAATAAAGTTACTGACGACGACCAGGGTAAGTATAAAGAAACCGAATACCCAACTGAATTTGATGACCGCATCCAGCATAAAGTCACCAGTGTCCGAAAAAGGAGGAATTCCTTTCAGACCGGCTGCACCCCCAGTCAGATCACCCAGGTTTTCAATCATAACTTTAATGATTTCAGCAAAACCGAGGGTAGTTATGGCTAAATAGTCACCTCGGAGACGCAGGGTGGGGAAGCCGATCAACAAACCGAACAAAGCGGTTATGATGGCACCGATAAAAATAGATATGAAAAGAGGAATACCAAATTTCTGAACGGAAATTGCCGTGCCATAAGCCCCAATGGCCATAAAACCTGCATGACCGAGAGCTAGCTGGCCGGCAAAGCCCGTAATCAAGTTCAAGCTAAGGGACACGATAGCATAAATACCTGCAAGGGTCAGCAGCTGCCCATTATATTCATCTATAATATTGAAATACTGTAGCACTGCAAGGACTAAGAAGATAGCCAGAGCAGCTATCGATAATGCTGTTGTATTAAATACTCGATTTTTCTTCATTTCCGCCACCTACACTTTCTCTCTGGTATTCTTACCGAGCAGCCCGGAAGGCTTCACGACGAGAATTACAATAAGTATGCCAAAAGCAACTCCGTTTGCCAGCGTAGAGGATACGAAGCCTTTTGTGAGTGTTTCCGCTATACCCAGTATAAAGCCCCCGATCATTGCCCCGGGGATGCTTCCTATACCGCCAAGCACAGCGGCAACAAAGGCTTTTAAACCGGGCATAATTCCCATATAGGGCTCTACCTGCGGATAGGAACTGGAGAAGAGTATGCCTGCCGCTGCGGCAAGGGCAGCACCAATGGCAAAGGTGAAGGAGATGGTTTTGTTAGCATCAATACCCATAAGAAGAGCAGCATCTTTGTCAAAAGAAACAGCTCTCATCGCTTTTCCTGCTTTAGTGAAGTTTACGATTAATGTCAGTAAAGTCATCAATAGAATAGAAACAACAAAAACTATGATCTTGACATAGCTGATTTCAAAACCGAATACATTTAACACATCTGTACTGATAGCAGGGAACTGCCGTGGATTCGGACCGATCACAGGCACTACCCTGGCTCCATTTTCAAGAAGAATGGAAACACCGATAGCAGTGATCAGTGCTGTGATTTTAGGAGAATTTCTTAGTGGCTTATAACAAACCTTTTCAATAATAACACCGATCAGTGCACAGGCTGCCATGGACACTATGAAAGCCAATAATACACTCACTACAGTGACGCCCATAGCATTCAGAACAAAAAATCCTGCAAAGGCTCCCAGCATGATGATATCACCATGAGCGAAGTTGATCAGTTTTACAATACCATATACCATGGTATATCCTAAAGCAATCAGTGCATAAACACTGCCGAGGGATATACCGTTAATCATCTGTTCTAAGAATTGCATTCACTCACCCCTTAAAGTTACGGATTAACATCCATAAAAATAAATAAAAGTTAATAACTGTAATAATAGTAGGGAACTAATAATGGGAGAATAAAATTCTCCCATTATTAGTTCTATTAAAGTTTAAATGTTCAAACCTTTATATTCATAACCAGAATACCGGTTTCCGGAACTACGGCGTAACTGTTGAGTTGTAAACTTCAGCCAGTTTACCGTTTACTTTATCGACTTTTACCATTACAGCTGATTTTTGTGGATTTCTATTTGAGTCAAATTTGACCGTACCCGTTACATATTTCTTATTAGTACTTGCAAGGGCATCCTTTATTTTGGCGGGATCAGTAGAATTTGCTTTTTCTATAGCGTCAGCCAACATATAAGTTGCATCATATGCCAAAGCAGCCAAAGCATTGGGATCAACACCATACTTCTTTTTGTAGTTGGCAACGAAGGATTTTACTTCCGCGTCATTTGCATCCGGTGCGTAGTGATTGCTGAAGTAAGAGCCCAGAACTTCATCGCCTGCATTTGCAGCAATTTCAGCCCAACCGTCGCCACCCAGCATGGTTGCAGTGATTCCCTGGCCTCTAACCTGCTTTGCAACAAGGGAAACTGTGCTGTAGTAGTCGGGGATGAAGAGCACGTCAGGAGTTGTTCCTTTTATCTTAGTGAGCTGTGCGTTAAAGTCCTTATCGCCTTTTGAATAGGATTCGGCAGCTACAACTTTACCACCAAGTTCTTCGAATTTTTTTACAAAGTTATCTTTTAATCCTTTGGAATAATCGTTTGTATTGTCAAACAATACAGCCGCTTTTTTTGCTTTTAAAGTTTCAGCAGCAAACTTAGCATTTACAGTACCCTGGAATGGGTCGATGAAGCAGGCTCTAAACACATAGTCACCGGCAGCGGTAACCTGCTCGTTAGTGGAGGAGGGGGTAATCATTACTACTTTTCTTTTTTGTGCTTCTGCATTGATAGCCAGAGAGCAGTTACTTGTCAGGGCACCGATTACACCCACTACCTTTTCCTTGGTAGCAAGTTTTGTGAAAGCATTTTTTGACTTTTCAGCATTCGCTTCATCATCAAGAATCACAGCCTCTAATTTTTTGCCGAGAAGACCACCCTTTGTAGTATTAATTTCTTCAATCGCCAAGAGAATTGCATCTCTGGATTGAGTACCGTAGGCCGAAACCTCACCACTGATCGGCTGAATAGCACCGATTTTAATAACACTGCCACTACCTGCTCCGGAGCATCCACTGAATACGGAAGCTGCCATCGTGGCCGCGACTGCAAGCGCTGCTAATTTCTTTTTCATCATTATAAAGACCTCCTTTAGAATTAGATATAGATTAAAGTACAAAAAATAAAATAAATAAAAAAGGGTAAAAAATTAGACGAAAACACGCAAAACGGTAGCGCCATTGCTCATCGTCGTCTTTCTTTAGTAAAATATTTTTATTAATTATATTACACGCTCTGACATTTGACAAGAGCCATTTTGAATTATTCAATCAAAATTTTTGCACGAATCTTACTATTTTAAAAATAATGTTTTATTTTGTTTTCATTGGGTAAATTTAAGAAATCGAAATGAACCTCAAATCCGGTGCGTATTTCGGGTTTGCTCATCAAGTGGCGCGTCTTGAAGGAATAAAATGGAAGATTGCTGCTGAATGAAAGAAAATGAAATAATCTTGCAAAAAAACAAGACAGGTTGAAAATTAGCTGGAAACATAAAACTCATTAAAGACTCATTATTTTATTTTTTTTGGACAAATTTCCATTTTATACTATAAAAATTTGTATAAGTATGATAAAATGTTAATAAAATATTGGGTATGGAAAAAAACAGGTTATAGATCGGCAGATTTTTGGGAGGGATACAGGATGACAGTATATGATGTCATTGTAAGGAGACGTACCATAAGAAAATTTAAACAACAGCCCATCGAAAGGGCCATTCTGGAGAAACTGGTTGATGCGGCCAGGCTTGCACCTTCTGCTGCCAATATGCAGCCTCTCAAATATGCAATAGTAGATACCAAGGATACGGTAGACCAAATGTTTGAACTAGTCAAATGGGCAGCTTACATAGCGCCTGCGGGTAATCCCGGCGAAGGAGAACATCCTGTGGCCTTCATTGTTATCCTTGTGGATACTGATATACGGAGTGCGGGCTATGAACTGGACGTGGGGGCGGCAGCGCAAAATATTTTCCTCTCTGCAGAGGAAGAAGGGATCGGCACCTGTTGGATGGGAGCCATTGATAGGGAAAAGATTAGAGGAATTTTATCTCTTCCTGAAAAATACCTGATCAACACCGTTATCGCTTTAGGCTATCCTGCGGAACACCCGGTTCTGGAAACCGAAAGCGGGTCTATCAAGTATTTTAAGGATGAAGAGGGTGTTTTGCATGTACCGAAAAGAAAACTGGAGGATATCATTGTTAAATAGCGTAAAAACCCTTGACAATTTTCAAAATTGTTATAAAATAGTAATGCAAAAATTGTAAAAAATTCGACAAAACAAACCTTCGGCAAAGACTGTCCAAATTCAGTCGCAGAGTAGGAGTTTGTTAGAAAAGTAGAAGTGTACAAAAGTAAGAACCTGGTTGGATTTCCAACCGGGTTCTTACTTTTGTCGAAAAATAGAGAAATAGATTTGGCGTAGAATTTACAGGCAAATAGATTGCCAAGATCAACTCTTCAATTTCAAAAGAATCAAAAGGGAAAATATATATTCAGCTGCATTATAAAAGATAGGTTATTTTAGCAATACTATAGGGGGGTGAAAAACAAAAATATCCTTTTTTGCTGCACTGTGGCATCCTCCATGCACAGTGTGGCCAAGGCTGTGGAATTACCTTTTACAGTCTTGCGCAGTAAATAAAAGGAGAGTTTTGGAAAACATTTGATTGACGCTCATTGGCTCATTTAATATAATAGTCATTAATAATTGCACGTTACATAGAGAGAGGAAAGCAAAGATTGGCCAGTAATAAAAAAGCAGTAATTTTTTTATCCCATAACTTCTGCTTTGCTCTACCTATTTAAATAAGGAATGGAGGGAATCACTTGAAAATAACAAAAGAAACCATCGAACACGTCGCAAACCTTGCAAGACTGAACCTGACACAAGAAGAAAAGGAAAAACTTACTTTTGAAATGGCTGATATCCTAACGTATGTGGACAAGCTTAACGAATTGGATACAACAGGCGTTGAGCCTACCCAGCATGTGCTTTCTATAAAGAATGTATTTAGGAAAGACATATCCGGTGTATCCTATGACCGGGAGAAAATATTATCCAATGCTCCGTCTGAGGAAAACGGATGCTTCAAGGTGCCAAAAGTTGTTGAATAGCTGACAATTAAGTTGTTAGGAGGAGATATAGTGGAATTATATGAATTGACGGTCCATGAAATGGGTCAATTGCTAAGAAGTAAAAAGGTTAGTACCGTTGAACTTACAAAGTCAGTCCTGGATAGGATCGAAAAGCTTGAACCCAAACTGGGAAGTTACATAACAATAACCGAGGAGCTGGCATTAAAAAGAGCCGAGGAAATCCAAAAGAAGCTGGATGGTAGTGAAACGGTTTCACCGCTGGCGGGAATTCCAATGGCAATAAAGGATAATATGTGTACGGAAGGTGTTTTAACCACCTGTGCATCGAAAATGCTTCATAATTTTATACCGCCCTATAATGCCACTGTCGTCAATAAGCTGCAGGAAGCGGATACCATTCTGTTAGGCAAGCTGAACATGGATGAATTCGCCATGGGCAGTTCCACAGAAAATTCACATTTCAAACAGACCCGGAATCCCTGGAATACGGAGAGAGTTCCCGGAGGCTCCAGTGGAGGCGCTGCTGCTGCCGTTGCTGCCGGCCAAGCACCTTTTTCCCTTGGGTCCGATACCGGCGGATCGGTTCGCCAACCGGCTTCCTTCTGCGGAGTTGTTGGTATGAAGCCTACCTATGGTGCAATTTCTCGTTATGGTTTAGTGGCCTTCGCATCCTCACTGGATCAGATTGGACCTTTGACAAAGGATGTAACGGATTGTGCCCTCGTCATGAATGCCATTACAGGCCATGATTTTATGGATTCCACTTCAGCCAATGTAGGCTATCCGGATTTTACAAAATCTTTGATAAACGATGTGAAAGGTTTGAAAATCGGACTTCCGAAAGAGTATATCGGTGAGGGTATCAACCCAGAGGTTCGAAAAATCATACTGGAAGCTGTAGATACTCTGAAAAAGCTGGGTGCAGAGGTAGAAGAATTTGATCTGCCTATTACGGAGTATGCAATCCCTGCGTACTACCTCATTGCCTGTGCGGAAGCCAGTTCCAACCTGGCCAGGTATGACGGCATCAAGTACGGCTACAGAGCCGAGAAGTTTACCGATCTTTTGGATCTGTACAAGCAGACACGAAGCGAAGGCTTCGGGACAGAGGTAAAGAGGCGTATCATGCTGGGAACCTATGCCTTAAGCTCCGGTTACTATGATGCCTATTACAAGAAGGCGCTTCAAGTCAGAACCCTTATCAAGAAAGGATTTGATGACGCTTTCAGCAAATATGACCTGATCCTGGGCCCTACGGCGCCCACAACGGCCTATAAAATAGGAGAGAAATCCGATAATCCTCTGGAAATGTATCTGGGAGATGCTTATACGGTTTCCGTCAATATTGCCGGACTTCCCGGATTGGTAGTACCTTGCGGCCTGGATAGCAACAACCTGCCGGTAGGACTCCAGCTTATAGGAAAGGCTTTTGATGAAAGTACGCTGCTGCGCGTTGGCTATACCTTTGAGCAGAATACCCAGTTCCATAAAAACAGGCCAAACATTTAGAATTTGAGGTGATACTATGGATTATGAAATTGTCATTGGTTTGGAGGTACATGCAGAGCTTTCAACCCAGTCAAAAATATATTGCTCCTGTACAACTGCCTTCGGAGGAGAAGAAAATACCCACTGCTGTCCGATCTGCACAGGCATGCCGGGTGTTCTTCCGGTTCTGAATGAAAATGTGGTTGAATACGCAGTACGCGCCGGATTAGCCACTAGCTGCGAAATTGCGGAATTCAGCAAACAGGATAGAAAGAACTATTTTTATCCGGATTTACCGAAAGCCTATCAAACTTCGCAGTTTGATTTGCCTCTGTGCAAGAACGGGTACATCGACATTACTGTGAATGATACTGTAAAAAGAGTTCGACTTACAAGAATTCATATCGAAGAAGACGCCGGAAAGCTGATGCACGACGAATGGGAAACCGGTACATTGGTCGATTATAATCGATGTGGAGTGCCCCTCATCGAAATCGTAACCGAGCCGGATATTCGGTCAGCAGAGGAAGCCAAGGCCTTCTTCGAAAGTCTGAAATCGATTTTAGAATATACTCAGGTTTGCGACTGCAAGATGCAGGAGGGCTCTCTCCGCGCCGATGTTAACCTTTCTATACGGCCCAAGGGACAAAAAGAGTTCGGTACACGAACCGAGATGAAAAACCTCAACTCCTTCAGGGCTATTGTTAGGGCCATTGAAGCTGAAGCCCAACGGCAAATCAACGAGTTGGAATCCGGTGGCGTTATTGTACAGGAAACCCGGCGATGGGATGATAATAAGGGCGTAAGCTACGCCATGAGAAGTAAGGAAGAAGCACACGACTACCGATACTTTCCCGAACCGGATCTGGCACCCATCGTCTTGGATCGGGAATGGGTGGAAAAAATCCGTGAATCCCTTCCGGAGCTACCCGAGGTCAGAAAGAAAAGGTATGTACAGGAATTTGGGCTTCCTGAATATGATGCTTCCATCATCACCGGTTCCAAGGTATTGGCAGACTTCTTTGAAGAAGCTGTAGCAAAAACCAGTAATGCCAAGGCTGTTAGTAACTGGATCATGGGCGATTTGATGCGGATTTTAAAGGATAAAAACCTGGAACCGGATGCCATTCCTTTTCCGGCCGAGCACCTGGCAAGGATGATTGCCATGATTGATAAAGGAACCATCAGCGGAACCATTGCTAAAAAGGTATTTGAAAAGATGTTTGAAAGTCAGAAGGACCCGGAATCCATTGTAAAGGAAGAAGGGCTGGAGGTAGTTAGCGACGAGGGTGCGCTGGTGGCAGTGGTTAGAAAGATCCTGGAAAGCAACCCGCAATCAGTAGCGGATTACAAAAGCGGAAAGGATAAAGCTTTTGGCTTCCTCGTAGGTCAGGCTATGAAAGAAACTCGTGGAAAAGCAAATCCGCAGTTGATTAATAAGCTGTTAAAGGAAGAATTGGAGAAGTAGGGTAAAGAGCGTTAGTAGTTGCTAGTTCCTAGTTGCTGGTCATAAGACAGGTTTCTGCTGCCAGTAACTAAGGGGGACTTAAAATATTACTTCCGATTTTGTGCGGGCCCTTCGTGGCATCCACGCAGGGTATAGCACAATTATATACTCCGCATAGAAAAAATAGAAGAGGAAGCGGAGTATGAAACGCGCTATTCCAGCCACATCAATAATCAAGGCAGAAAATAGTGGCTGGGCACGTTATAGCGGAAGTTATATTTTAACTGTCCCTAAGAACCAGGAACTAGGAACGCTTTTATAGTTTTTGTATGGAGGAATGATACGATGAAGTTTTTAAAAAAGGCACTACTATACTTTGTTTTACCTGTTGCCGCTATTATTGCAGGATACAGAGTTCACTGGATAGCCGGAACGGCACTGTTATTTGCCTATATAGGATACATTTTTTATGTGAATCTGCCGAGCGTCTATACAGTAATCGGCCAAATCAAGTACAACAAAGGCACAATGAAGGAAACTATAAAGTGGTTCGGAAAAGCGTACGAAACCGGAAGAGCAAAACCACAGCTCGGGATCTCCTATGGATATTTGATGCTTAAAAATGCCCAGGTGGATGAAAGCGAGAAAGTCTTTAACGAAATTTTAAAGACAAAACTATCGGAAGACGATAAGATGCTGGTAAAATCCAATATTGCTCTTGTTTTATGGAAGAAAGGGAAACTGGATGAAGCGGTGGAACTACTGGAGACTGTCCATAAAGACTTTAAAACAACAAACCTGTACGGAAGCCTCGGTTATCTTCTCATACTGAAAAGAGATCTGGACCGGGCACTTCAATTCAACCTGGAAGCTTATGAGTACAACAATTCCAACAGCATAATACTTGATAATTTGGGAGAGACTTATTACCATAGGTGCGAGTATGACAAGGCGGAGGAAACCTATGAAAAATTGATGGAAAACAAACCTTCCTTCCCGGAAGCCTACTATCATTATGCCCTGGTTCTTATGAAAAAGGAAAATTATCAAAGGGCATTGGAAATGATAAGAAAAGCACTTACTTTTACCACAACGTTTTTAAGTTCGGTTTCCAGGGAGGAAATTGAGAAAAAGGCGGAAGAGATAGAGAAATATGTAAATAATTAACACAGGTTTCTCAGTCCTGCCTATAGCATAGTGTAACATACTTTCGATTTATGAATATTTTTATCATAAAATTGGTGTAATTTCGCAATTATTATCTTGTATACAATAAACATTTTGTATATAATTGTTTTGGGTATTATATGGCTATGAAGAGAGAACATTCTTTACAGATTGTTCTTAAGCAATCAAGGGATCGTACATAATAGCTTTATGCTTGATCGGTATCTATGAAACTATGCTTTGTATGCCTCCGTGGCCATCAAAGCATAGTTTCATAGATATTAAGGAAGCATGAAAATCTTACTTCATCCTTGAAGGGTGTAAGTTCTATTTTCATCGACCATACGTACAGTACATGGGGTTGAGAATGCCTAGGTACCTCCTAATATGGCTGCGTGTAAGGACATGTGAGTCTTACATTCTGAAGAAGCCTGATATACAAATGGCAAAGATTTCTCAGAAAAGCAGATTAACTTTAAAAAATGAAAGGGGATTTACAATGAATTTCTTGGAACAGACGATTTCAAGGGCAAAGGCAGATAAGAAAACGATAGTTCTGCCGGAAAGTACTGACATAAGAACAATAAAAGCTACTGCAATGATCCTGGAGCAGGACATAGCGAATGTCGTACTTATTGGAAATGAAAATGATATAAAGACACTTGCTGGAGATTTGGATATTTCGAAAGCTAAAATAGTAGACCCTTTACATTCCGACAAATTTGATGAATACGTAAACACTTTTTACGAAATGAGAAAGTCCAAGGGTGTAACATTGGAGCAGGCAACCGAGACCATGAAAAACCCGCTCTATTATGGTGTTATGATGGTTAAAAAAGAGGAAGCAGACGGTATGGTGGCCGGTGCTATCAATTCTACTGCAAATACTTTACGTCCTGCACTGCAAATTCTTAAAACAGCACCAGGCACAAAGCTGGTATCTTCCTTCTTCGTAATGTGCGTACCTGATTGTGAATACGGTCATAATGGCGTATTTATCTATTCCGACTGCGGCCTTGTTGAGAATCCCAATGCCGACGAACTTTCCGAAATCGCTCTTGCTTCCGCAAAATCCTTTAAGGACCTTGTACAGGTTGAGCCTAAAGTTGCGATGCTTTCCTACTCAACGTACGGAAGTGCTAAGAGTGAACTGACGGAAAAAGTTATACAGGCAACCAAACTGGCAAAGGAAAAGGCTCCAAATCTTGCTTTGGACGGAGAACTCCAGGCTGACGCGGCCATCGTTCCTTCCGTTGGAAAATCAAAAGCTCCTGGCAGCAACATCGCTGGAGAAGCCAATGTTTTGATATTCCCTGATCTGAATGCAGGAAATATCGCGTACAAACTGACACAGAGACTTGCAAAAGCTGAAGCCTATGGCCCGGTAACCCAGGGTATAGCAAAACCGGTCAATGACCTTTCCAGAGGATGCAGCGCTGAAGATATTGTTGGAGTTGTTGCAATTACAGCCGTTCAAGCACAAAATGCTTAACGTACATCAGGGTAAGGTTGTGTTATGCCGGAAAACATAACTTTAGCCATACTATTTTGAGGAAATAGAATAAGGAATCTATATTACAAGGAGACGTTAAAAATGAATGTTTTGGTTATAAACGCAGGTAGCTCTTCACTCAAGTACCAGTTAATCGACATGTCCAATGAAAGTGTATTGGCAAAAGGTCTTTGCGAAAGAATCGGTATTGATAACTCTTTCCTGAAGCACACAAAAAGCGGAAGTGATGCAGTAGTTATTGAAAAAGATCTTTGGAACCATAAAGTTGCTATCCAGGAAGTGATTTCAGCATTAACCGATGAAAATCTCGGTGTTATCAAAAATATGTCAGAGATCACTGCTGTTGGTCATCGTGTTGTTCACGGTGGAGAGAAATTTGCTTCTTCCGTTGTTATCACCGATACAGTAATGGCTGCATTAAGGCAATGTATCGAGATAGCACCCTTACACAATCCTCCCAATATCGTAGGTATTGAAGCATGCCAGGCTATTATGCCCAACACACCGATGGTAGCTGTATTCGATACTGCTTTCCACCAGACCATGCCAAAGCATGCCTATATGTATGCTCTGCCTTATGAAGCCTATGAAAAGCATGCTATCAGAAGATATGGCTTCCATGGAACTTCCCACAAATATGTTGCGGAAAGAGCGGCAGCTTTATTGAAGAAGCCATTGGAGGATCTGAAAATCATTACCTGCCATCTTGGAAATGGTGCCAGTGTAACTGCTATTAAAAATGGAAAATCCTATGATACTTCCATGGGATTCACGCCGCTTGAAGGACTTGTAATGGGTACCAGATGCGGCGACCTGGATCCTGCTATCGTAACATTCCTTATGGAGAAGGAAAATATGACGGCTAAACAGGTCAATGATTATATGAATAAAAAATCCGGTGTAGCTGGAATTTCAGGCGTAAGCAGTGACTTCAGAGACCTGGAGGCTGCTGCAAATGAAGGCAATGAAAGGGCGAAGCTGGCTCTGGAAATCTTCTACTACAGAGTTAGAAAATATATCGGTGCCTACGCAGCTGCCATGGGCGGAGTGGATGCTATCGTATTTACTGCTGGCGTAGGTGAAAACAATGCGTCAGGAAGAGTTCATATTCTTGAAGGGCTTGAATTCCTGGGAGTAAGTGTTGACGGTGAAAGAAACAAGGTAAGAGGAGAGGAAATCGATGCCAGCACCGCAGATGCAAAAGTGAGAACTCTCATAATTCCTACCAATGAAGAACTTGCAATTGCTCGTGAAACAAAGAGTCTTATATAAGATAAACAGCTTACCGTAGTAGCAGGATAATACCCATCTGTTCACATTTGTTGCTGCGAAAACCAATGTGATCGTGACTCTATTTTTATAAAAATCCCGGTTATCTAAAACAATAGATAACTGGGATTTTTTGTCATACGAATTTTCTTTTTCTACACACCCTTTTGACAAAAATTTAGGAATAAAACTTATATAATGAACATAAAAATACAAGCACTTGAATATAAGTAAAGTAGATAATTATGTTGTTCAGGATTTGCGAATATATAGCACCCGCTGCAATTTTGCCACACCCTGCATGGGTCCCATGAACATCGAGCTTTATAAGAACTTATGCAGCATCCAACTGGCCCAGGTGCCAGCCATTTGAATGCTGCACAATGAGTTACTGTATTAAGTCCGCTGTTCGGGAAAGGTCCATAAAAAAGTGGGAGTAATATTTTTGCTACATCTTAGAAATGTGAGGCGAAAAAGGTGGAAATCTATTTAGATGTTCTTTTTTTAGAGAATCTGGTAATGAATTATCTTATATTGCAGTTGACTGCGAAGTTTTCTAAAAGTAAAACATCGAGCCTGCGGTTGTTTTTAGGGTCTTTGCTGGGTGCATCCTATGTCATATTGCTGGTGCTCCTCCCCGGGATTAAGGTATATTATACAACCGCTGCAAAAATAGCATTATCTCTGGCCATGGTAGCTGTTGCTTTTTCGCCGGAGCGGTTTATGAGTTTTTTTAAAACGCTGGCAATATTTTATGTCTCTACATTTATATTCGCAGGGGGAGCTTTTGCATTCCTTTACTTTAGTGAAAGTGGAGGGTTTGTAAAAAATGGAGTTGTTGTGGCCTGGCGGCCCCGATGGACCCAGCTTTTCTTTGGGATTATCACTGTAGGGATTATTGTCAGAATCTTCTGGGAAATCCTCCAAACAAAATTTGCCAGGGAAAAACTCCTGATCCCGCTGAAGATATCCTTTGAAAGCAGAATTATCGATCTGGCAGCTCTTGTAGATACGGGAAATTCTCTACACGACCCACTGTCCAACATGCCTGTGGTTGTAGTTGAGTTCAAAGCCATCAAAGACATTCTTCCGTCGGAAATTCAAAATATATTCGAGCAATCAAAGGAGAATGATCTTACCAGTGTAACAAACATAGTAGCAGGCTCCACCTGGTTTCCAAGGTTCCGGCTGATCCCTTTCACCTCTTTGGGAAAGGAAAATGGCATATTGATAGGATTTAAGCCGGATTATATAGAAATCGGTGAAAACAAGGAAAAGAAGGGAGTTAGTAATGTTATTATCGGGATCTACAATAGGGCACTCTCGAAAAATGAGGGATATCGGGCACTTCTCAGTCCAGAACTCGTTGCATGATGATTGGAATAGTTCGTTTTTGAAATATTTGTTAAAGGGGATGGTCTCATGAAAATTTTATTACGGATTAAATGGTTTGCTTACATAAGATACCTGGAGCTACTGAATAAGTTGAATATACCAAAAGGGCTGCCGATTCACTATATCGGAGGAAGCGAAGCTTTACCGCCGCCACTTACAAACGATGAAGAAAGCTACTTGCTTACAAAACTGGAGGAATGCGATTGCGGCGTAAAAACCGTATTGATTGAAAGAAACCTGCGATTAGTAGTTTACATCGCGCGTAAATTTGAAAATACCGGGGTAGGTGTTGAAGACTTGATATCCATCGGAACCATTGGACTTATTAAGGCGATCAATACTTTTAACCCGTCAAAGAATATAAAGTTAGCTACCTATGCCTCACGCTGCATTGAAAATGAGATTCTCATGTATCTGAGAAGAAATAATAGAGTAAAAACAGAGATATCCATTGATGAACCCTTGAACATCGACTGGGATGGAAATGAACTTCTTCTCTCGGATATTCTTGGAACTGAAAATGATCTCATTCACCGCAGTATTGAAGATGAAGTGGATAAGGAACTGCTGAGCAGTGCGATGAAAAAGCTGTCCGTGCGGGAAAAACGAATCATGGAACTTCGCTTCGGCCTCGCCAGTGGGGTAGAGAAAACACAGAAGGAAGTTGCTGACATGCTGGGAATTTCTCAGTCCTATATATCCAGACTGGAAAAGAGAATCATAAGCAGGCTAAAAAAAGAGATCAACAGAATGATATGATAAGTTTCTTGAAAAGGGATGAGGGCTGAGAAAAATTAGGAATCAGAGTATAAAATTCCCTATAAAAATTTCGTTATTCCTCTCTCTGTATTCATCATTGGTTCACCCCTTGTCAAGGCTTTTTGAAAAAATTTAATGCCCTTCAAAGCCGTATAAAAAAGGCCTCCGTGGCAATAATGATATTGTCTAAATAAGATTTGCCGGGAGGTTTTTTCTATGCTAGTTAATAAAGTAGAGATTTGTGGTGTTAATACTTCAAAGCTGCCAGTGCTCAGCAATGAACAAAAAAAAGTATTATTCGAGAGGATGCATAAAGGGGATACCTCGGCAAGAGAGGAATTTATCAGGGGTAATCTTAGACTTGTGTTAAGCGTTATACAGAGATTCAATAATCGTGGCGAATATGTTGATGACCTTTTTCAGGTGGGCTGTATAGGACTTATAAAGGCCATTGACAATTTTGATGTTACCCAGAATGTTAAATTTTCCACCTATGCTGTGCCGATGATTATCGGTGAAATAAGAAGATACCTGAGGGATAACAACTCCATCCGCGTCAGCAGGTCTCTAAGAGATATCGCCTACAAGGCTCTGCAGGCCAAGGAACGGCTTACGACCCGAAATTCCAAAGAGCCTACCATTGAGGAAATCGCAAACGAACTGAGTATCCCTAAGGAAGATATCGTATTTGCGTTGGATGCGATACAAGATCCGATATCTCTGTTTGAATCCGTTTACCATGATGGTGGCGACGCCATTTATGTTATGGATCAGGTAAAAGATGAAAAAAATCATGATGAAAATTGGCTGGAGGGAATTTCTCTGAAGGAAGCCATGAGAAAGCTGAACGACAGGGAAAAACTGATTCTGAATCTTCGATTCTTTGATGGGAAAACCCAGATGGAAGTGGCGGAAGAGATCGGTATATCTCAGGCGCAGGTATCCAGGCTGGAGAAAACGGCTCTCATGCATATGAAGAAATTCATATAAGAGGATCTCGGAATAAAGAGGCGAGGCTGATTATTCTACTATTTCAGTTGAAGCAAATAAATGAAATGAAAAAACACCGAAAGGTGTTTTTTTGTATATTCATATAGATTGAAAGCCGGACGCAGGTATTCCTTGACGCTGTATCGGCGGCGTATCCTCTATTCCTGCAGTGGACTGTAATGAGTTATATATAACTGCAGGCAAGCATATATTTTAGTATGAAAGTACGGGACGAATGAGGGGGATTGTTCGTGAATCGTTCATCAGATTTTCGGCAAAAGGAAGTTATCAATATTTCGGATGGAAGAAGGCTTGGATTTATCAGTGATGTAGAAATCAACTTGGAAGACGGAAGAATCGAAGCGATTATAATCCCGGGTTCCGGAAGATTGTTTGGACTGATAGGGAAGGATAGTGAGTTTGTAATACCTTGGGAAAGAATTCGCAAAGTGGGAGAGGATATTATCCTGGTAGAAATGGATGATCGCATCATGAGAAAATATTTTGATTAAGGCGCTGTAAAATAATTACCTGGTCTTTTTTGCGGGCCCACCATTGTCCCAATGAAGGGTGTAGCAAAATTATAGACCAAGTTATTATTTTATAAGTCCTAAAGCCATGTGGCCTATAATTTTTTGCCTGATTAGACCGAGAAGTGCATTTCATGAAAAAACTATTGAATCTTGTCGAAGGTCCGCATATAATAAAGAAAAAGCCCACATGGAGGGAAGGCTATGAAATGTCCGTATTGTGGTTTCGAGGATGACAAGGTCATTGACTCAAGACCCACAGATGAAGGAAGTGCCATCAGAAGACGTAGAGAGTGTTCAAAATGCCAGAAGAGGTTTACTACATATGAAAAAGTTGAAAGCGTACCTCTTATCGTTGTTAAAAAGGACAAAACCCGCCAGGCTTTTGACAGGGATAAACTGCTCAATGGGTTGGTCCGTGCTTGTGAAAAGAGGCCGGTCTCTGTGCATGATCTGGAAAATTTAGTGGATGAGATTGAAAGCCAAATCCATAACACCCTTCGACGAGAAATCACCTCCCGGGAAATCGGTGAAATGATTATGGCAAGACTCAAAAACATGGATGAAGTTGCTTATGTACGGTTTGCTTCTGTTTACAGGCAGTTTAAAGATATAAACACCTTTATGGAAGAACTCAGGAAACTTCTGGAAGAAAAATAGTACCTATGAGAACAGGCTTTGCTGACCATCCAGTCCAAAGCCTGTTCTCATGTTAATCGGTTGATCATTGCTTTGACCACTTCATCAAAGGACTTATTTCCTATCTGATCCAGCATATTTTCCAGTTCGCTGCTGTCATTTCCATCGCCATCTCCTGATTTTAGCGACCCAACCAACAGAATTTCTACTCGCTGCCCCCGTCCTACCAGAACGGAATCCACACTAAGTACTCCTCCTAGAATTCCTGCAATCACCAGAGTCTGGGATGGAGTCAAATTAAAGGGACCGTTTTTTTTATCACTTCCACCGCCTTGATCCTTTTTACCGCTATTCTTTTGATCTTGTTGTCCACATAGTCTCGACAGCATTTCTTTTGCAGAATCGTCCAACTTATTAAATGGCACAAGTGAATGCCTCCTTACCGATAATATCCTTTGCAATACTACTTACCATCAAGGTAATATGACAGGTCCGGATACCGGTATGCCTTGATCGGGCTCCAGTCCTAAAGCAAGAATAACAAAGAGTAATAGTACTATAACCAGTAAAAGTACGGTCTGACAATTCCAATTGGCAAAAGCAGACAAAACCAACGCCTCCTTTTCTACGAGTCTATACCATTATATTCAAAGTGCAGAGAAAATAGTTACTAAAGATATTTAGCGCTAAGCCTTGATTTCAGGTCTAAAAGAGTAAATGCCTTTTAATATTTTGTTGCAACATATTATGTTTACCCGCATATATTGGTAGCAGGCAATCTGTGTAGCATTTTTACTTATCCCATTATGTTACTAATTGAAAGGGAGGAAAAATAGTTGAGCTATTATGATTACAAATCAAAATATTACGATTATAAAAAATTTATAGAGGAACAGCAGCAAAGGAATAGTTACCTGGCGAACCGGTATAAAACCAATAAAGGCCAACCTCTGCAAAATGTACAATCCACTCCTGAAAAAAGTGAGGATATCCAGCCAATACCGGTTACCCCGCCCACTGAACAACCTATTTATACTCCAAGTGAAGAAGCGAGAGGTCAAAAGCTTTCGAAGGAGCATCAAGTACAGTTCGATGAAGCCATTGACTTATACAAAAGAGGCTTAGAGGGGGATAGTAATGCTGTTAAAAAGTCCTATGAAATTTTAAATGAACTAAGTAGTACTTATCCTGACAATACTCTGACACAAGCCTATTTTGGCTGTATAACCTCGCTGCTTGGCAGGGACGAACTTGACCCAAATAAACGGTTTACATGGGTAATGAAAGGGCTAAAAGATCTGGATAAAGCAGTTGCAAAGGAACCGAATAATGTTGAAATCAGAAACTTAAGAGGCCATGTATGCTTACGGCTGCCGGAGATATATTTTCACCGTACTTCTACTGCAGTTGAAGATTTCACATATCTTGTTTCCCGGTATGAAAAGGATAATAGCATCATGTCGGAGGAAATGTATTATGAGATACTTTTTGACTTAGGCACAGCCTATAAAGGAATCAGTAAAGTCCTAGATGCTCAAAAGACATGGGATAAGCTGCTTGAAACAGCAAAAGATCCGAAATACGTGAATTGGGTAAAGCGAGCCGGTGGAAGGGTAAAAAACAACTTTCGGCCGGAAGATGCAGCAGTAATCTATCAAAAACCTTCAATCGATGTTCCTTATTATACCGCTGGTAACGAAAAAAAAAATTGGATGAAGGTCTAAAATTTTACGAACTGGCTGTTAAAGGAAGTCGGCGGGATTTGAAGAAGGCTTTCGATTTTTTCGAAGCGCTTTATAATGAAGATCCTTCTGACCCTGATGTAACTGCCTATTATGCGGATTGCCTATCTCTTATGTCCAGGGATTCTACCGACACCAATACACTGTTCGGCAATGCCATAAAGTCCATAAAGCTATTTGATGAAGCAATTAATGCAGATCCTGAAAATATGAACATCCGGATATTACGGGTAAAACAAAGCTTGCGGCTGCCGGAGTCATTTTTTAAACGGACAGCTACTGCCATCAATGACCTCCAGTTTCTACTGGATAAGTATGAAAAAAACAGTGGAAGCGTGAGCGAAGAGCAGTATCTTGAAATGTTATATCTATTTGGCAAGTGCTACCTGTGTCTTGGAATGAATGAAGAGGCAATGGCCAATTGGAATAAACTTATAGAAATCGGGTCTAACAGTCCCTATCGTGACCTTGTGGATCAGGAAATGAAAAATATAGAAAGCGCAGCTTATAAAATCGATATAAAAGCAACCAGTGATATAGCAAGGCTTTTTAAGGAAGGTGTCAGGCTTCACAATCTAGGAGTCGAAGGAAACGCAGATGCAGCTGTCAAAGCCAGAGAAGTACTACAGAAGATTTATGATCAAGCACAAAAAAATCCCCTGGTTGAAGCGTACTATGGCAGCAGCGTCGCATTGTCGGGAAAATATGCTACAGACTCCCAAACGATGTTCGGCAGTGCCATTCAGGGCATGAAGCTATTGAACCATGCTGTAGAGGCTGATAGCTCTAACCCTAAACTCCGATATCTCAGGGGAAATCTACTGTACAGCCTTCCTGAATCGTTTTTCCATACCAGTGAAAAGGCGGCAAAGGACTTTAAGTTTGTTGCAGTCGAATACGAAAAAGATTCCAGTATTCTTTCAAAGGATAAATACTGGCAAATGCTGTACGATTTGGGAGTCTGTTATGAAAGAATAAATCAAAAGGAACAAGCGTTAAAAGTATGGAAGAAGCTTTTAAGGATAACGAATGACCCCAAATACCAGGAGTTACTTGCCTGGAGAATTGAAGGAGGTAGTGAATCATGAGTTCATTCTATGAAAGAAGAATGACACAAATACGAAAACCGTACCTGGTAGACAGGTACTTTGGAAATCTTTATAGTACTTCAGCAGAAAACATGCCTTTACAGAAAATACAAAACTATTATAAGGATGCTTTAAAGGAGATTGTGAATCAGGCTTATAGCAAATGCGACTTTTATAAAAAGAAAATGGATGATGCAGGTGTATCGCCGGCGAACATAAAAAACATCAGCGATATCAGCAAACTTCCCTTTTTAACCAAGGATGAACTGCGGGGCAACCCCTGGGCACTACTGGCCTGTGATAAAAAGGACGTTTCCATCATCACAGTTTCCACCGGAACTACAGGAGGTGAAGAAATCTATATACCCAGTACCTGGAAGGATTATATTCTAAATGACATGACACCCAGATATCCGTCACTTTTTCCTATAGATCCCGGAGATATCTGTGTGGATGCCCTGCCTTATGAAATGAGTTCTGCAGGGCTGGCTTTCCATAAAACTTTTATGGATGCGTGCCTTGCAACTGTATTTGCCGCCGGAAAAGGTGGAGCCTATTCAACTCCCGAGAAGACAATCAGAACCATCCGGGATTTGAAACCAAACATTTTAATCACCACGCCCTCCTGGGCAGTAACTGTAGCAGAAGCCGCAGAAGATATCGGCTTCGATCTTACGAGTCTTAAGCTTAAAAAGATGTGGCTGACAGGGGAAGGTTGTTCCAACTCCTTTAGAAAGAGAGTGGAGCAAATCTATGGAGCGACAGCCAACACATATTATGGTTCTCTGGAATGTGGAGGCATCGGTATTGAATGTGATAAACATGATGGATATCATATCCTGCAAGCCCATATCATGGTTGAAATCGTCGATCCTCAAACCGGGACCGTTTTAGAGCCTGGAGAAATCGGCGAAATCGTGGTAACCAGTATGCTGCGTTTTGATGCACCCCTCATCCGTTACAGGACCAGAGACCTTGGGTATATAGAGCCGGCACCATGCCAATGCGGTGTGGCAGCACAAAGGCTGTTCCTGCGGGGAAGAGTCGTAGATCAGATCAATTTGAGAGGAATCTCCTTCTCACCTTTTTATCTGGAAGAATTTCTCATGCAGTTTGAAGAGGTGGGCAATTGGTACCAGTTCGTATTAAAGAAAAATGATCCGAACTTCTTTAAGGTTCGGGCAGAGTTGGCAAAAGGATGTAAGGCAACTGCCGAACTGGCAGATAAAATCGGAAGCAAGATGGAATTTATGACAGGTGTGCCCTGCCAGGTTGAGCTGGTAGAAAAGCTTCAGCGTACCGGACAAAAAGCATACCGAGTGGTTTATGAGGAGTGATTGTATATGATCATTGATGCACATGCCCATGTCTCAGATTCAGATTATGGGAACGTCAACCTATATCTGGAGCAGTTGAAACAAGCCGGTGTTGATCAGGGGGTTGTAGTTCCCGGTGGGATGATGGATGTAAGAAAGATGACAGACTATGTAATTGGCCGATCAAAACCGGAAAACCCTGTCCCGGATAATGCCTATGTTATGAAATCCGTAAAGGCAAATCAGGCGACCTTGAAAGGGTTCATGTGTATTGACCCCCATGCCCCCGATGCCGTGCCCAAATTGGAGCAAGGGATCAGAGAAGGGTTCGTCGGTCTGAAATTCAACCCCATGTCCCATCAGTTTTCTTTTGCAAGTAAAGCTGTGGCAGATCTGGTTTCTTCCTGTGGAAGCCATGGGATCCCTGTTTACTCCCATGTATTGTTCAGCCCGGGAGCTTCTACTGAAAAATTCGTTGCACTAGCGAAACAGTTTCCAAGGACAACTTTTATCCTGGGCCACATGGGCTTTGGTCCGGCAGATCAGGATGGGCTGGAGGCCGCCTCGAAACTTAATAACTTTTACCTGGAAACCTCTACCGGAAATTATCTGCACATCCTTGAATCCACTAAAAAAGCAGGTCCGGGTAAACTGATCTACGGTTCGGAGTTTCCGCTCTCTCATCCGAAGGCAGAATTGGAAAAGATATTACTTCTCAATATATCCGATGACGCCAGAGAAAAGATACTCAGCGGAAATATCCGAGCATTGCTTTCCGGTTCGGCAAAACCCTCCCAATCCAACACGCCTTCATCAAAGCCAAAAATTGATCACCGATACGAAAATCAAGTACCGGGCTATGGAAGGGTGACTTACCGATGAGCAATGAGGAAAAACTGGCTGCGCTAAATAATACCATCACCCTATGCAGAAAATCGGAATTTTACGCCCCCCGCTTACCGGCAGAACCGCTGAAATCTCTGGAGGATATAAAAAAGCTGCCCTTAACAACAAAGGAAGATATTCGCCAGAACTCGCCCTTCGGGTTGATTAGTGTACCTTCCCGGGAATTGTATCAATATCATGAGACCTTTGGAACTACAGGAACTCCCGCTGCTACCTGGCTTACAAAGGAAGACCTGTATGATCTGGCACATAGGGTCAATGAAAGTGGAATCGGGTTTACGGAGGAGGATACAGTCCTCGTCCGTTTTCCCTATGCCATTTCCACAGTAGCTCATTTTACGCATCTGGCAGCACAGTTAAAAAACGCCTGTGTAATACCCGCCAGTTCCAGAACAACAATAAGTCCCTTCTGCAAGATTGTTGATCTAATGAGAAAGCTGGAGGTGACCGTGTTAGCCTCTTTACCCCTGCAAGCAGTCCTGATCGCAGAAACAGCAGAGCTTTTGGGACTTCGCCCGGATAAGGATTTTCCCAAACTAAGGGCTATAAACACAGCGGGCGAACTTTTGACTCCACGGCGGAGAAAAGTCATAGAGGATATTTGGGGAGTGCCGGTATATGACAATTATGGTATGACAGAAATCGGTCCGACCATCGTTGACTGCAGTTATCAGGTACCTCATCCACTGAATGATCGATTTATATTTGAGATTCTCGATGACGATATGAAGAATGAGGTAAAGCCGGGGGATATAGGAAACCTGGTTGTTACGACCCTCAGCAGGAAGGGAACCCCCCTTATACGGTATATTACAGGCGATAGGGCACGGATGGTTAAGAGTTCCTGCAAATGTGGAAAAGATACTACCTTCGAACTGCGCGGGCGGAAAAAGGATATAATACAGGTGGGAGAGCGGATCTTCGACATGCGGGATCTGGAGGATATGCTGGAGCAAATCCCCGGAGTACGCTTCTGGGTCGTAGGTCCCATGAAGGACGGTATTCGGTTTGTCATTGAGTATGAAAATCAAGTCAAAAGAGAAACCGTTAAAGCAATCGGAGAAGCTTTCAATGTGAAAGTCAGCATCGATACAGTTCCCAGAGGAACATTGTGTGACCGGCATGAACTGCTAAGCACAGGGGAAGCAGGCAAGCCTCGTTATATATATTCCCAACAGGAATTGAAAGCGAAGGCCTATCTGGGGACAGCCAAAATATGATGAAAAAGAAAGAAGGAAAAAGGGATCTCATAGGAATAATGAGGTTCCTTTTTTGTGGATCATATCCGTCTGTTAAAAACAAGCAATCAGTTAACATAATCTTCATCGGATGCATATATTACATAAGGAAAACTCATCATTATGTAGCAGCTAATTTACACAATACTAGGAAAGTGGAGTGAAATCATGGATACGTATCGTCGTGTAAAATTAACCAAGCTGATTTATTCGGATAAATCAGCACCAAGTAATACCGCTGTAATACCTATCGAACTTTTTCCGCAGATAAGATATAACATTAAAACCAAATTGGAATTTGGATTAAAAGAAGTAGATATTAAGTTTATCCCTGGTATGAGAAATGGACCGGTCAAACTTTCGCAGGACATTTTTAATATGTTGAACCTATATGAGAATATGCAGGCTAGTGCAAAGCTCGAAAACGGTAAATTGAAGCTAGGTCCCGTTATGGGAGTATTTATGAATGAGAATGCAGTCAGGCGTTTAAACAATGGAAACCCGACCGAAAAGATGGCTGAGATGGCAAACGCTGCAAAGAGCACCGGAGTTTTGGTATATTTCTTTACTATAGGTGATGTGCTGTGGGCAGAAAACATGGTGAATAGTGTATTTTTTAAACAGGAGACGGATACATGGGAAAGACGAAAGATGCCGTTCCCGGATGTACTCTATGATAGAGGCGGAGGGTTCTCTGCCGAAAGCTTGGCCATAGCCCGGAAACTCAGAAGTCAACTGGATAATTTGCCCGGCCTCAAGAAAATCAATTTCCAGCATTATTTCGATAAATGGGATATGCATTGCAAACTATCAAAACATAAGGAAATGAATATTTACCTACCCGAAACGATATCATATCATAACAACCTGGCTGACTTCAAACGAATGATTGATAACCACTCCACCGTATATCTAAAAATGTGTACTGGAAGCAATGGCAAAGGAGTTATCAGAGTAAGGAAGCAAGACTCTTCTCAATACGAGTATTCTTATTTTAAGGACACTATCGTTCAGGGAAGTGTAAGAACACTGGATGAATTAGTAGCCATAGCGACAAATCTGATGGGCAATCGGGATTTTATTATACAGCAAGGGATTGATGTATTAACCTATGCTGATAATAAGGTCGACTTGCGTGTACTGGTACAGAGGAATAGAAGAGGAGAGTGGCAGATAACGAGCATGCCTGTGAGGATCGCAGTGAATGATTGTGCCGTAACCAGTACCAAGAGCGGCTCGAAGGTATACACCTTTGACCATGCTTTTAATGATATTCTCAAATTCCCCCAGCTGCAGGTGGAAGGCTTTAAATCCGGTATTAAGAGTCTAATCTTTACGGCTGTAAATACCTTAGAAAAGGAGTATGGCAGATTTGGAGAATTAGGAATTGATGTAGCCATCGACAAAAACGGCAAGCTGTGGTTCATAGAATCCAATGCAAAACCAGCCAAAGATACCATCCTCATCGCTGGGCCCAGAGCAGATATTGATAATTCCTTCCGGTTACCTTTTGAATATTGTAAATATTTGACTGGCTTTTAATAGGAAACAACAGAAGGATGACGGAATATTCTATTATAAAGGAGTGGGAATATGTCGCTGTTTGTCAAGATTGAAGAATCTGAAACTTCCGATAACACATGTTATATGTCAAAAGACATATCCGAAAAATTATCCCTTTCTCCGGGCAGATTGTACAAGTTAAAGTTCGGACGACGAAAAACGAAAGTAAAGCTGGAAACCCTGGATACTGATATACAGTCTCAAGTAAAACTGGGTCCGGATCTCTTTTCAAAGCTGACAATTCCTGAAAAGTTGTATACAGGCATTGCAGTAGTAAATCGTGAGATTGTACTGGGTCCTGTGCTCGGGGTCTTCGTAAATCCTTCCTATATACAGGATTTGAAAAATCAAACACCTCGTCCCAGTACCCTCCATATGCTAAAAGCCAATGAAAGCTCTTGCTTGTTTATTTACTTTTTTACCATCGAGGGTGCCGATTGGCAGGGGAATAAGATCGAAGCCTGGTATTATTCAAAGAAGCCCAATAAATGGTTGAAAAGGTGGCTGCCACTGCCTGATGTTGTGTATGACAGAGGGGTTGGCTTTTTAAGTAAGGAAAAGTCAGCGTTATACCACTATAGAGACCAATTTACACCTACAGGTACCATAACAAGAGTCAATTCAACCGATGTTCTGGATAAGTACTGGCTGCACGAAAGGCTTAAAAAGCATGAAGACATAAAACAATACTTACCCGAAACCCTTCGGTACAATTCCATCGAAGATGTAACAAACTTGCTGGGAAAACACAAGGTTGTTTATCTGAAAAGCTTCTACGGGAGTTGTGGAACAGAGGTAATGACTATCTCCGCCCGCTCAGGGGAGGTATATAAGTGCACCTATTTTGACTCTGACCGCCTGAAAGAAAAAAACATTCATGGAAAGCATGCCCTTCAGGAGGAAATTCAGACTTTTTTTGAAGGCATAAATTTTGTCGTTCAACAAGGGATCGACCTACTGCAATACGATGGAAGCCGTATGGATATGAGGATTCTGATTCAGAAAAATGGAGATGGTGTATGGACCGGGGTCTATAATGTCGCAATCCGTGGACAGAAAGATTCTCTGATTACTGCAGGTGAAGAAAAAGGAGCACGTTTTTTCAATTTTACAGAAATAATGCCTCTTGTGCTAAATATGTCAAATGATCAGGTGGAGAACCTGGATAAGGAATTGAAGCAAGCATGTATTCGTGTAGCCAAAGCCATCGAACAGGAATATGGCCCATTTGGAGAAATCGGAATGGACATGGCACTGGATAAAAACCTGAAAATATGGTTTATCGAAGCCAATTCAAAACCGGATCGGGAGCTGGAATCGGGGATTATAGGCAGTGCCAGGGTTCGGGCAACCTGTCTGAATATTATTGATTATACAAAGTACCTGGCTGGTTTTCATTAAGACAGGAACAAAACCCTTAAAAAATGAAGTTTAGGAGATGTTATGTCGATGGATGTGGAATTGAAAAAAAATATATCTTTGTCCAGGGCTTCCGAACTAAAATCCAGAATTGAGGATTATATCGAGGCAAAAGACCATATACCTATCGGGTTAAATTTAAATGAAAAAATTTTAGAAAGGAAAAAGAGGATCAAGAAGATTTTAGGTGCTACAGAGAAAGAATGGAATAACTGGAAATGGCAGCTGGAGAATCGGATTAATGACCCGGCAACCTTAGGAAACATTTTAGACCTTGATAGTAACCATCAGCAAGACATCCAAGAAGTCGAAAGGGTGTTTGCCTGGGCCGCTTCGCCTTACTACTGCACCTTGATGGATGAAGAGGACCCCCTTTGTCCCATAAGGCTTATCAGTATTCCTTCAGTAAAAGAACTTGAAGATACTGCTGGAGTAATGGATCCCATGCAGGAAGAACTGACCAACCCGGCCGGAACTATTACACGAAGGTATCCTGATCGAATCATCATCAATGTCACCAGCGAATGCGGCTCCTATTGTAGATTTTGTCAAAGAAGAAGATATATCGGCTGCAGCTATGGCATGGTTTCACGAGAAAAAATAAATGAGTCCATTGAGTATGTTAGAAATAATCGAGAAATCCGAGATATTCTCATAACCGGAGGGGACCCTCTTACTTTAGAGGACAGCCAGTTGGAGTGGATATTGGCTAATTTGCGGGCCATACCCCACGTTGAAATTATCCGAATCGGCACTAGGACCCCTGTTACTTTACCTATGAGAATCAACAATACCCTATGTAAAATGTTGAAAAAATACCATCCGTTATTCATCAATACGCATTTTAATCATCCCATAGAGATATGCAAAGAATCCCAAAAAGCTGTTGAAAGACTGGTAGATTCAGGCATACCCATGGGAAATCAGATGGTGCTTTTAAATGGTATCAATAATAATAAGCATATCGTTAAATGCCTGAACCAGGAACTTCTAAAGATAAGAGTGAAGCCATACTATATTTTCCATCCGAAATCGGTTAAAGGCACGGCTCATTTTAAATGCTCCATCGATGAAGGCATAGAAGTGATGGAACACCTGAGGGGGTATACCTCGGGACTGGCCATTCCCTACTATATTGTAAATGCCGGCGGTGGATTGGGCAAAGTACCGGTACTTCCTGAATATATAGTATCACGGGGAAAAGGCTATTTTACACTTCGAACCTGGGAAGGAAAGATTGTAAGGTGCGATAATTAAGGGAGAGTGAAAATATTACTTCCGATTTTGTGCGGGCCCTTCGTGGCATCTACGCAGGGTATAGCACAATTATATACTCCGCATAGAAAAAAGTAGAAGAGGAAGCGGAGTATGAAACGCGCTATTCCAGCCACATCAACAATCAAGGTAGAAAATAGTGGCTGGGCGCATTATAGCGGAAGTTATATTTCCACCGACCCTAAAGCCTGGTCTCTATGGAAAAAGCAACTCTACTATATTGCATTGTAGCACCTGAGCTCATCACAGGGATGTATTATGTTAACAAAATACTCCTATACTGCATATTATTAAATATACACTTTGACTGGTTGCGCTGCTGTAGTCGCGAATCAAGCCAAACCAGTCTATTTTGTGAAAGAAGGGGCTAGAAAATGCACAGATTATTTTCGAGGTATTTGAACCATTGCCTGACCATTGTACTTGTTGTTTCCTTTTGTTTCGTCATCCCCGGATGCGGCAGCAATATAAAGTCACATTCCATCCCATTAAAAATGGGGCTTCTGGTACCCTATACGGGAGTGTTTGCAAACCTCGGTAATGATATTACAAGAGGGATGGAACTGTATCTGGATGAAGTAGGATGGAAAGCTGGAGGCAGAGAAATCAAGCTGATAAAGGAAGATGATGAATCCAACGGTCAAACCGGGCTGCAAAAAACAAGGAAGCTGGTGGAAAACGATAAAATAGATATACTGGCCGGCGTCGTAAGCAGTACCGTTGCCTATGCCATAAGGGATTATATAGTAGGCAGCCAGATACCATTTATCATATCCAATGCGGGGGCTGCAGATTTGACCCGGGAGAAAGGGAGCAAATATATTTTCAGAGTTTCTTTTTCCAACGGACAGTTTGAGTACCCTATGGGAGCCTATGCATATAACCAATTAAAGTACAGACGGGTAGTTGTCATGGCACCGGATTATGCTGCCGGACATGAAAAAGCTACTGGCTTTATTACAGGTTTTAAAAAGGCCGGCGGACAAATCGTACAGGAAATCTACCCTAAACTGGGAACTACGGATTTCGGCCCATTTCTTACGCAGGTTAAGGAAGCGGATGCTGTATGGGCTTTCTTTTCCGGAAGTGATTCCATCAGCTTTGTTAAGCAATATGAAGAGTATGGTCTGAAGAAAAAGCTTCCTCTTATCTGTGCGGGAGATCTTGTAGACGAATCCGCGCTACCATCCCAGGGAGATGCAGCAGTAGGTATATTGTCATCCGCACATTACAGTGCAGCGCTAGAAACTCCAGAGAACGAAAAGTTTGCCGCAGCATATAAAAGCAAATATAAAGTAGACCCTAATATGTTTGCAGAGCAAGGATACGTGACTGCTAAAGTCATCATTGATGCTCTGGGTACTGTTAATGGCAATGTAGCAGATAAGGATAAACTCCTGGCTGCTATCAGAAGCGCTAACTTTGATGCACCGCGAGGGCCTTTTAAGTTTGAGGCAAAAAGCCAGAACGTCATTTTTAATGTCTATATACGGAAGGTAGAGAAGAAAGATGGCAAACTGGTAAACACAGTGCTGGAAACAATACCGGAAATCAAGGATGACTGGAATCGATGATATAGACGACGCTTTGGAGCTTATAATACTCAACGGGTAAACTTTTCAGGCGGATTACCCACTGGAGGTTCAAGTCCGAAGCTTTCGTCTATAAGCATACAGGAGTGAAACACAATGCAAACATCACAAATGTTACTACAGATATTGAACGGGATTTCCTATGGACTGCTGCTTTTCCTGATCGCATCCGGCCTTTCTCTCATCTTTGGGCTGATGGGAGTGATAAACTTAGCCCATGGCTCCTTTTATATGATAGGAACCTACGTAGGGATTGAAGTTTTTCGTTTAACCGGCAGCTTTACGCTTTCTCTCATAGTGGCTGCACTTGCAGTGGCAGTCATAGGTGGCCTGGTGGAGCGGATTTTTTTAAGTAAACTCTATAAGCAGGAACTGGACCAGGTACTGCTAACCTTTGGATTTGCCTATATATTTACGGATCTCTGCAAGTGGTTTTGGGGCGGAACACCCAAATCACTACCTAAGCCCCCCTTGCTAGATCGGTCCATCAATATTTTTGGCGACGACTTTCCGGTGTATCGCCTGGCACTCATCGTTGTAGGGGTGATTATTGCGATTGTCCTACAACTGTTCCTGGAAAAAACCCGAACTGGAATGATCATTCGAGCGGGTGTGGATGATAAGGAAATGGTCGGTGGAATGGGAATCAATATCAAGCTGTACTTTACAGGCATATTTATATTGGGAGCTTTACTGGCCGCCATCGGAGGCGTAGTCGGTGGACCGGTGATAGGAGCTTATGTAGGTATGGACACGGACATACTGGTGTTGGCACTGGCGGTTGTGGTGGTAGGTGGGCTTGGCACCCTGAAAGGTGCTTTTTGGGGCAGTTTGCTGATTGGTTTGATCGAGACCTTTGGAAAGGTATTTCTTCCGAATTACAGCATTGTTACTGTCTATGCAGCCATGGTTTTAATATTGATTTTTAAACCTCAAGGCCTATTCGGAAAGGAGGAAGAAACTTGAACTCCATTGTTACAAAATTCACTTCATCGAAGTACTTCCTGGCAGGATTGGCGGCGATGGTCCTGTTGCTTGTACTCCCTGTGCTTTTACCTTCCTATGGAGTGAGTTTGCTAACCCAGGTACTGATATTCGGTATATTTGCCATGAGTCTGGATTTGTTAATCGGTTATGCAGGATTGATTTCCTTCAACCATGCTACTTTCTTTGGTGTTAGTGGGTATGCCGTAGGTATCCTCGCCACCCGGGAGGTTAATAACTTCTGGCTCAGTCTCGGAGTTGGTATCGTTATTTCTGCGGCAGTTGCAGCTGTTATTGGAAGCATGGTATTAAGAAGCAAAGGGCCCTATTTTCTTATTATAACATTGGCTTTTGGACAGATGGTTTTTGCGCTGGCATGGAAGTGGCGTTCGCTTACCGGCGGCGATGATGGCCTTCCGGGGATTCCCCGGCCGGAAGCCGGGCTGCCGGTCTCCATGTGGAAGAACGAATACTTTTATTACCTGGTTCTTATCTTTTTGATTCTTTCTTTTATTATACTGAAGAAATTAATGAACTCTACCTTTGGCAAGTCGGTTATCGGCATCAGAGAAAGTGAATCCAGAATGCAGGCTCTGGGATATAATACCTGGTCCATCAAGTATGTAACCTATATATTGGCAGCAATTTTTAGCGGTCTGGCCGGTGTTTTGCATGCGTACTATGCAGGATTTGTCAGCCCTCAAGACCTTAACTGGACTCTGTCGGGTTTGGTCATGCTGATGGTGATCATTGGCGGCGCCGGAACCCTGGTAGGACCTTTGGCAGGAGCAGGTATTGTTCTCATTATCCAGAATGTTATCAGTTCTTATACAGAACGCTGGCAGTTTTTTATGGGTGCTATATTTATTTTATGTGTAATGTATGCCAGACATGGGCTGGCAGGAGTTATAAGGAGGAAATATGAAAGCATTGGAAATAAAAAATCTCTGTAAAAGTTTTGGAGGAAACCGGGTACTTTCAAATGTTTCTATTTCAGTCGAAGAGGGAGAAAGAAGAGCGATCATAGGCCCAAACGGTGCAGGAAAAACAACCCTTTTTAATGTCATAAGCGGACTGCAAAAGCCAGATGCCGGCCAAATTTTTCTTTTCGAAAAGGATATAACCAAAATTCCGGCGTATAGCAGAGCCAGACAGGGGCTTGCCCGAACATTTCAAAAAAACAATCTTTTTAGTACGTTGAGTTTACAGGACAATGTACGGCTGGCCTCTAGAACAAGCCAATCCAGGATGTGCCCGGAGGAACTCTTGGAAAAATTCGGCTTAAGGGACAAGATGACGAAAAAACTTGGAGAGCTTTCCTACGGGGAGCAGCGGCAGGCCGAGCTCCTTATGGCCCTGTCCCAGTCTCCCAGAGTATTACTGCTGGACGAACCCACAGCAGGCATGTCTTCACTGGAAGCAGAAGCAATAAGTACGATCATCGAAGCATTACCCAGGGAAATTACGCTTCTATTGATTGAACACAATATGCGCGTAACGTTTAATATCGCTGATCAGGTTACGGTACTGCACCATGGAGAGGTTCTGTGCACGGACAGCAAAGATATGATCCGGACGGACCCTAAAGTACAGGAAATATACCTTGGTACGGACGAAGAGGAGGAGTAACTCCATGTTGGAACTGCAGGATGTTCATACCTACTATGGTGAAAGCCATATCTTACAGGGAGTCTCGCTGAAGGTACCCAAAGGCTCCATTGTTGCACTTTTGGGACGAAACGGCATGGGAAAAACCACGACCATTCACTCCATTATGGGATTTATCCCTTCAAAAAGCGGAAAAATTGAGTTTAGGGGAAGCCCTATCGTCGGGCTTCCTTCTTATAAAATTGCACAAGCGGGTATCGCCCTGATCCCACAGAGTAAGAGAATCTTTCCATCGCTAACGGTGGAAGAGAACATTGCTATCGGCCAAAAAAAAAGTATTTCCCTGACCCCGGATGAAAATCTTAGCAGGGTCTCTGAACTTTTTCCCGCGCTGAAACGGAAATCAGACCATAGGGGAAATGAACTCAGTGGAGGAGAGCAGCAGATGCTTTCTTTTGCCAGAGCATTGGCTACGAATCCGGATTTGATACTGATGGATGAGCCGTTTGAAGGACTGGCGCCCGCTATCGTCAAAGACTTGAGTGATTGTATAAGCAGATTGAAAAACCAAGGATTATCTATTCTTCTGGTAGAACAAGATATTCGAGCCGCTTTAAACCTCGCAGATTATGTATATATTATGGGAAATGGAAGAATTATTTACGAAGGAAAACCTGAACAGCTTCAAGCCGATGAATCTGTTTTAAAAAGCCTTCTCGCAGTCTAGTACCTTATAACGGAAGAAATCCGAAAAATATCCAGGAGCTAAGGGTTTCTCAGCTGCCTGGATATTTTTCAGGAGTCTAAAGCAATGTATGGCAAGAATCATGTAAATGGAAGGCATACACAGTTTAGCTTATTCATTTGCAGAAGGACTGGTGTTTGTGAATCCTCCAAACAGGGAAGCAAATTGGTCAAAGTTCTGGCCTTTTAATTCACCTGCCAGTCCATACTCGTCCATGATGCGTTTAAGCTTCTCCTGGAGTTCGGCTGCATTTGCAGCATCAGGACCAAATGCACTAATACTGAGATTGACTCTAATCAATGTAGTTCTACCTCCTTTTTATACGGGATTTTTATACTGATCTGCATAAGCTGTACATAGAAGCTTTTAAATTATGATAAACAGCGGTATAGGTAAATATATAATCCCATAAGCAGATTGACATAATCGCAACCCGCTTTACTACCAATATATGACATGGATTTTCCGTGGGTGCATTAACATAAAAAAATTATTATGTTAACAATTTGGAAATAGTCTTCATATATTGATTGTAGAGAAATAAGGTCCCTACGACTTATTTGATACTCAAAAATCGCATCCAATAACTAAAATGGAAACGGAGTTGATCATTGTGGAGACAGTTACTAAAAGAGAAAAGGAAACAAGAGAAATTTGGTTTGACGGACGTAACGTTCCCTTAGAGAAGCAAGAAATATGGGCTTTAATTAATAACTCGGCCATAACCAAGGTACTTGTAAGTAAACTGCAGAGAAAGAGTGGACACTTTCCTCTTAAAACGGAGTTTATAACACAGGTTGGCACATTGGAGGACCTTAATGACATTCAGGAGGGTGAAATTGTTCTATCGGCAAATCAGGACGTCTTGGATGAGGCGAAAAACAAAGGTTATAAAACCTGTGCACTATTTGAAGTCATAGGAAGGGAAGCATTGGAACAGTCCTGGAGAGATGCATCAAAGTATGATTTTGCCGTTGTAGACTTTGATTTGCCTACGAATATTCCTCTTGAGTTGATTATTGCCAGACTACAGAAAAGTGACACAGTCCTTCTCAAAAGAGTAACAAGCAGTACTGATGCAGAAGTTGTCTTCGGTGTCATGGAACAGGGAAGTGATGGTGTACTGATCGCGACGGAGGATATTCAGGAACTGGTGAAAATCAATAACTATGTAAGCACAATTAATGTAAACCAAATTCAATTACACCCGCTGACTGTCACCGAAGTTTCGCATGTCGGCATGGGCCTTCGGTCTTGCATCGATACTACCGGAATTATGACTCAGGATGAGGGCATGATGATCGGTTCAACGTCTACAGGCGGTGTTTTTGTTTGCTCGGAAACACACTTCCTTCCTTATATGAACTTAAGACCCTTTAGAGTCAACGCAGGAGCCGTGCATTCCTATGTCTGGATGCCGGGGAATGCAGCTGAGTACCTTACAGACTTACGGGCAGGCAGTAAGGTTTTGTGTGTGAATACGAAAGGTGAGACCCGGGTTCTTACGGTAGGAAGGGTTAAAACGGAAGTTAGGCCTTTATTAATGATTAAAGGGGAAGCTGCTGGAAAAGAAATTAATGTAATCGTTCAGGACGACTGGCATATCCGTATCATGGGAGCTGATGGGAAACCAAGGAATGCCAGCACCATCCAACCCGGTGACACGCTTCTTTCCTATATATGCGAACCTGGAAGACATGTTGGAATAAAGGTGGATGAAACGATTATAGAAAGATAGGGAGGTGACTTGCTTGAACGGAAAGGAAATCCGTCTAAGACAGTTGTATAAAACTCCAGAGCGTCTTTTTGTCCTTCCGCTGGACCACGGTATTACTTTAGGCCCGGTCAGCGGGTTAAAGGATATTCAAGATGTGGTTGGCAAGGTCAGTAAAACTGTTGATGCAGTAGTTGTTCACAAAGGGCTGGTACAAAGAATAACCGATTCTCTGGATCATCAAGGCTGCAAACTCATAGTTCATCTGTCAGCCTCCACAGCGCTGGCTCCTGATTCATCCAAAAAGGAATTGGTTACTTCCGTGGAGCATGCTTTAAGTATAGGAGCATCTGCAGTTTCCATTCACGTGAATCTTGGAAGCCCTGCTGAAAACCAGATGCTGCTGGATTTGGGTAAAACCGCTGAAATCTGCGATATATGGGGAATTCCACTTCTGGCTATGATGTATGTAAGGGATGGCTCCGCTAAAAGTGAGTATGATCCGGAGAAGGTACGGCATTCTGCCAGAGTCGCGGAAGAACTGGGTGCCGACATCGTAAAAGTAAATTATACAGGCAATATCGAGACCTTCCAGGATATCACGGAATCGGTTAAAATCCCTGTGATAATTGCGGGAGGACCGAAGATGGCATCTGATTCCGATTTGTTATCCATGATTTCCGATGCTGTAGTTGCCGGAGCAAAAGGTGTAGCTATCGGTAGAAATGTATTCCAGCACGAAACACCGGATGTCTTGGCAGGTAAAATACGATCCATACTAGGAAAATAGGAGGTTGATTGCATGAGTACAAAAGGAGTGAATGGAAACATTCCTGGTCCGGATTTCTGGAAAAACATGGCCTCAAGTCCAAAGGGGAAAAAGGGGAAAAACAGTATACGCATTACCATCCCTCCGGGAGAAGGGTTTAAGATTATGAAAATCGCTGAAGTTTCGTCTGAAGCAGGCGCGACTATTACTTTGAACCTACCATTCCCTATGGGTGAAGCAGGTTTATCTAAGATTTTTGATTCACTTCGCCAAGCAGGAGCTACTGTCGAGACGATCAACGAATAGCTCTTAAATGTAAGGTAGTATCAATACTACCTTACATGCTACATACCCTTCTCAGGATTCCTTTAAAAAATTTCTGTCCGCAATAAGAAAATCAGATATTACGCTATGCAGAAGCTTTTTAACCCTGCACAGACAAAAAGAGCATTTTTAGCTATGCTCTTTTTGCAGGTGGAGGTACTTTTTTTGTCTTTCATGACGGAGGTGCCTTTATGGACTTTTATTCACTTTAATTTGCTTTTTTCAATTTAATACCAGAATCCATCGCACCAGAAAAGTAGCAGGAATATAATTATAAAAAACAGTAATTCAGAGTTCCAAAAAAATTCGCCTCTTCCTGACATTACACTCTACCTCCTTATCATTGTAATGGCCCATTTTAGGGAACTAATTAAGAATCTAAAGAAAATAGTCAATGAGATTTTATTCTCTTGATACTGCCATAGTACAGTGTATGCAGATTGACATAATTTTGCTACATAAGGATGCGAAATTTTATACAACAGCGACTAAGCCAACTCAGACCTGGATATGTGTGATCTATTCCATTTCGTAACATAATTCGATCTAAATAGAATGTCCTATGGAAGTTCAGCATATATTTATATGGGAGGTGATTCTTGTGAGCGAATTTAACGATCCTGAAGTACAAAAGGAATACGAGTTGGAAGTTGCCAGAGCAAAGGCCCGGCTGGATGTTGAATTTAGCGATCAGAGAATCAAGGATAGGAATCGAAGAAACCGGCATATTACATTTGGTTACACTGCGCTTATGATGCTGCTATCAACAGCAGTAGGATTCTGGATCTCGTATTTTACCAGGTAGGGGAGATTTACCGGCTTCAAAGCAATAGAAAGCGAGTCGACAGTGAATCGACCCGCTCTTGTTTTAGGAAGCTAAAAATAGAAAAGCCTTCCCTAATTGCAAAGCTTTCATTATTTACGTTTCATTAATTCAAATAAGGCATCAAAAAGGTTCAACATGGTCTTTTGTTCATCGACGCTCAATGAGTTTAATTTGTCCATAAGCAATGATAATGTTGTATTATGTGCATTTTCAGAAGATGGCTGTATATATTTGAATAACTCTTCAAACGAAATTCCAAAAGCAAGTGAAATTTTCTCCAAAGTTTCTATACTTGCACTTTTTTCACCTCGTTCCAATGCTCCAAAGTAAGATTGCGATAAATTGGCTCGATGGGCAAATTCTTCTTGACTCCACCCTCGCTCATTCCGTAAATTTCTAATTCGGCTGCCCAGAATTTTTTTAATGTCGCTCAATTGTTTCACCTCGCTACTCCAAAATATCGATAAACGCCATAAAACGCAACGTTCTAAAGAGTATATAATATTAAATAGTATTCTATAAAGGTTGACAATTATGAAGGGATTTTCTATACTTGTAGATAATGGGAGTTAAGGAGGATATGATGTTGTATCCGGAAGATTGCTATAAGCTTTTGCAAGATTTATATGACAACCCGGTAGAAAGTGCAGTGATTTTTACTGGCCTTATTGTAGTAATATATGTATCATATATATTTGATAAACGACGAGAGAGAAAATATCAAAAGGACTTTACAAATAAAAAGTAACGCAATGAAGGTTAACGGAAGCTCATTTCCACAGCATGGAGAATAAATCTACTTTGTAGGTACTGTTTTGCGGTACAGGAAGCATAATGGATTGTTTTCATCTGGGTATAGATACTCTAATGCAAAAATGCTACTATTTGCCTATGAGAAATAATCTATAAAGAATTTTGTATTCAGCTATGGACATTTGATAATAGCAGTGATATTATCAAGCCGAGGTGGTTTTATGAAACAGCAACGGCCTATAATGATGTTAAGACGGGATAAAGTAATTGAACTTATGAATACATACTGTGGAGGAAATTATAACCAGTTTGCACGGGAACTTGGGGTGCCGGTATCAAATTTGTATAATTTCATGCAGACTTCTTATGGAGGCGGTACCAAGATGATCGGTGCAGTAGCAAGGTTTTGCAAGGAGAAAGGACTGGATTTTGAGGACTATATTGAACTATAGGCTGGTATAGTAAATGAAGGTATAAATAAAGGGGGGGGGGTATAAAATGTTGGTAGGAAACAATGTAAGGATTCGGCCGATGGAAAAAAAGGATTTGGAATTATTTTACGACTGGATGAGCAGCCAAGAGAGTGTGGGTTGTTTTTCAGATGCAATTATGACTTATAAAGAGCCTTTCATCGAACGATTGGAGACTGCACTAAAAGATAAAAACAAGCTTTATACAATAATTGAAGATAGCGATGCTAACCCCATTGGAATGATCAGTTACAGTGATGTAGTAGGAAGTCCTTCGGCACTCGAGATTGGAATCCTAATCGGCAAAAGCTCTGCTAGGGGGAATGGACTGGGGAGAGAATCCTTGGATCTGTTTGTAAAACACATCTTTACTACCAAGCCTATCATACGAATTCAATTTTTAACAAGAGCAGACAATGCAGGTATGAGGGCGATAGGAGAAAAAGTTGGTTTTGTACTTGAGGGAGTTCTAAGAAAATATAAGTACGTTCAAGGCGATTACAGAGATTTTTGCATTATGGCTATCACTCGTGAGGAATGGAATTTAAAGAACAGTCCGATGTAGTACCAAATAATGGCATTTGACACTGCGGCATCACTAAACGGTAATAGAAATAGAAGTTGTTTCGCACGTTGTAAAAGCCACCGCAACGGCGGTTTTATTTTGTCCATCCGATGGTGTGAATACAACCCGAATCGATTGAATATATAATATAAGAGTGTTATAGGAAGCAACTGATGAATTTCAATGAGTAAGACTTTCTCAATTCTGTTTCTCTATGATAAAGTGGAAATAAAGATTTTTTTATATAAAAAATATAAAATTACAAGTCATATCAAGTTTTTTGAGAATGAAGATGATATGATGTTCATAAGGAGCGATAGAATTTGTCTGTAAAAACAATAGAAAAGATGGTTGATTGGGTTGAAGACAATATTAAGGAAAATCCGACATTGAGAGAAATGTCCGACTATGTTGGCTATTCTTCTTTTTATTGTTCCATAAAATTTCATGAATATGTAGGGGTAACCTTTAAACAATATGTTGCAAAGCGTAGAATGAGCCTTTCAGCAATAGAGATAAAGAACACGAATCGCAGATTTTTGGATATAGCATTGGACTATGGGTTCTCCTCTCAAGAAGCATTTACAAGAGCCTTTGTTAATACGTATGGCTGCACACCCTATCAATATCGGAAACAAACGTCAGATGTTTTATTGAATAGTTAAATTCAGTTTTGACAGATAAATCTTGCTGCTTTAATACGAGTAGAAGGGAACACAATAATGCCAAACAAAATCGGAAGAAATGATTTATGTTGGTGTGGCAGCCAAAAGAAGTATAAGATTTGTCATGCTGATTTTGATGATGAGATTGCACTATATAAAAGACAGGGACATATAGTGCCTAAAAGAGGAATAATAAAAACATCGGAACAGATCGCGGGTATTCGAGAAAGTGGAAAAATTAATATAGCTGTTTTGGATTATGTTGCAGGACATGTTAAAGCAGGTATGACCACAGAAGAAATAGACCGTCTTGTTTATCAGAAAACTATTGAATTAGGGGGAATACCTGCCCAACTGGGATATGAGGGTTTCCCTAAAAGTGTGTGTACCTCTGTGAATAACCAGGTTTGTCATGGTGTACCCTCTGAAAAAGATATATTGCAAGATGGAGATATTATCAATTTAGACGTTTCTACTATCTATAACAGTTATTTTTCAGATTCTTCAAGAATGTTTTGTATTGGTAATGTAAGTGAAGAAAATAAAAGGCTGGTTCGAGTCGCAAAAGAGTGTGTTGCCCTGGGACTTGAACAGGTAAAACCTTGGGGATTCCTGGGAGATATGGGACAGGTAGTACATGAACACGCTTTAGAAAACGGATATTCAATCGTAAAAGAAATCGGTGGACATGGAATTGGCTTGAAATTCCATGAGGAACCATGGGTGGGCTATGTAACAAAAAAAGGAACTGATATGTTGATGGTTCCCGGAATGATATTTACAATTGAGCCTATGGTAAACAAAGGGACTGACAAGGTCTTTGTAGACAAGAATAACGGATGGACTGTCTATACTGCAGATGGTGAGCCGTCTGCACAATGGGAAGTCATGGTGTTGGTAACCGGTGAAGGATATGAAGTATTGGCATACTAGCCAATCATATAAATAAGATACGCGTATTGAGTATTCAATGTATCGAAACTCCTGGAAATTCCGGGAGTTTTTTTTACTTGGTAAGAAGATTTTTTATGGTTTGAATTTTGCATTTTTCTGGAATACCTTTCGCCGGTTTCAGCCGGATTTTATCTTATAAAAATAGTTAATACTACGGAATATTCAAAATGATTTTCAATTTGGCAGCTCGGCACTTGACGTGAAACCTAAAGGTGTTATATAATGGCTTTGCGAAACCAAATGGTTGCATAATTATTTAATAATGGGGTGCAAGAATGAAAGAAGGAATGCATGGAAAGCTTCCCGATATCGAGCGAACTATCATAATGGACGCTCCGATTCAAAAAGTGTGGAAAGCAATAGCTACGTCTGAAGGCTTAGCTGTCTGGTTTATGCCTAACGATTTTCAACCTGTTATAGGGCATGAGTTTACATTTATCTCACAACCGAAGGGAGAATGGGACGGAATCGTGCACTGCAAAGTAATGGAACTCGACCCGCCTAACCGTCTTGGTTTTACCTGGTGTGGGAATAATATGGAACAATATGTTTCTTTTGAATTAACGGAATTGGAAGGTAAAACACAGTTTAAACTGGTACATGCCGGCTGGTCTGAAGAACATGCGATAATACGGGATACTATGTACGATGGATGGGGTTATATTTTGGAAGGCTTACACAAAAAGCTGGGTGATAAAAATGGTGGATACCTCTCCTAAGCATGACGTGTTTCAGGCAATTGCCGACCCCACCCGGCGAGAACTGCTAAGTTTGCTTGCAGATAAGGAGATGCCAGTTACTGCAATAAGTGAACGCTTTCCTATGAGCCGCACGGCTGTTTCCAAGCATCTGCATGTTTTAGCAGAGGCGGGGCTTGTCAGTGAAAGGAAGGTCGGGCGTGAAACCCGATACAAACTTCAGCCGGAACCCTTGATGGAACTAAAACAATGGCTTTCCTACTATGAACGGTTTTGGGATGATAAACTTGCCAAACTCAAAAATTTTGTAGAAACCACGGAATAAAGCAAAGGAGATAAATCGATATGAAAAGGATTATACCTAATATCAGCGTAGAAAATTGTAAAGAAATACTCGAATACTATAAAGAGGTATTCGGCGGAGAAATAAAAAATCTTCAAATGACAGATGGAAAGGAAATGTTTAAAGGGCAGGAAGGAAAAATTCTTCATGCCGAACTGCATGTCAATGCTGATTGTATAATTTATCTTAATGATACCTTTGGATCAAAGCCTGAGGGCGGCAATATTAGTATAATACTTCAACTGGATAGTGAAGATGAGATAAACAGGCTATATGCTACACTTAAGGAAAAGGGCAATGTGACATTTGAATTACAAAAAACATTCTGGGGTTCTTATCATGCAGTAGTAACGGATTGTTATGGTACCACCTGGTCCATGGATTATTCCGGTATGTAGATTATACTTACAGGCGGAAGCTTTTTGGGAGCCTTGAACCCTCTAGCAATGAAATTACTGTATTTGAGAAGTATAACGCTAAAGGGTTTAAGGCTTCATATAGATATCAAACTTTATACTTGGATTTATCCAGTGGCAAAACTGCCCCAAAACCCGGTCATTTTTGCCATTGAAAATTGTAAGGTTTAAAGTTAGATATCTGTATACCCTGGTTAACTTACAGCTTATCTGTTTTCATAACACGCATTGCATTCAACACTGCCAATACTGCGACTCCTACATCGGCAAATACCGCTTCCCACATGGTAGCAATACCACCGGCACCTAAAAGGAGTACGATACCCTTAATTGCCATTGCGAATATGATATTTTGCCATACAATATTCCGTGTTCTTTTGGCTATTTTGATTGCACTAACAAGCTTTGACGGCTCGTCGGTCATTAGCACCACATCGGCAGCTTCAATGGCTGCATCAGAGCCTACTCCTCCCATTGCGACTCCAATATCCGCGCGGGCAAGGACAGGGGCGTCGTTGATACCGTCACCAACAAAAACAAGCTTTCCTTTGGGCGACTTCTGTTTATCTAGTATTTCCACTTGTTCGACCTTTTGGTCGGGGAGGAGTTCGGCGTGGACTTCATCCAACCCCAAATCCTTACCGATTTTTTCACCCACGGCCTTACTGTCCCCTGTGAGCATAACCAGTTTTTTCACACCGATACTTTTTAGAGCCTGAACCGCATTTTGACTATCATCTTTTACTTCATCGGATATTACGATAAATCCTGCATAGCTGCCGTCAATTGCCAGATGCACGACTGTCCCTATGGTCTGGGCTTCCTCAAATGGTATATTTTCCTTTCTCATAAGCTTGCTGTTTCCGGCAAGTATTGTCTTTCCCTTGACAGTAACTTTTATTCCATGGCCTGAAATTTCGTCGTATTCGGATATTTCGTTTTTATCGATTTCCTTTCCGTAAGCCTTTTGGATGGAAAGAGCGATAGGGTGGTTGGAATAGCTTTCAGCATATGCAGCATATTCTAAAAGATCCGCATCAGATATTGAGCCATGTGCCATTATCTTTGTCACCTTGAAAACACCCTTTGTCAATGTGCCCGTTTTGTCAAAGACGACGGTATCTACATTGTTTAGTGCTTCAAGATAGTTGCTGCCCTTTACCAGTATGCCGTTTTTAGAAGCTCCACCGATACCCCCGAAGAATCCTAGGGGGATAGATACAACCAAAGCGCACGGGCAAGACACTACCAGGAACACCAACGCTCTGTTAATCCATTCAGCAAAGGTTGCTCCGGGGATAAGGAATGGGGGAATAAAGGCCAATGCAGCAGCAGCAAATACCACTACAGGAGTATAATACCTTGCAAATTTCGTGATAAAATTTTCGGTAGGCGCTTTCTTATTGCTTGCGTTTTGTACCAGGTCAAGAATTTTAGAAACGGTAGACTCGCCGAATTCTTTTGTGACCTCCACTATAAGAAGGCCGTTTTTATTGATAGAGCCGGACAGTACTTCGTTTCCTTCTTCAACTTCTCTCGGTACAGACTCACCCGTCAAAGCCGAAGTATCCAGCATGGATTTACCTTCTATGACCCTACCGTCAAGAGGAACTTTTTCCCCAGGCTTCACGATGATAATATCGCCCACACTTACTTCAGCAGGGGATACCTTTTTTTCCTCGCTGCCTATCTTCAGATTTGCAAAATCAGGGCGTATATCCATTAAAGCAGTAATAGACTTTCTCGAACGGTTGACAGCAATATCCTGGAAGAATTCGCCCACCTGGTAAAATAGCATAACGGCAACACCTTCGGGAAATTCCTTAATGGCAAATGCACCAATGGTTGCGATAGCCATCAGGAAATTTTCGTCAAACACCTGTCCACGAAGGATATTTTTAGCCGCTCTTAATAATACCTCGCCGCCTACCAGTAGATAGCTGGCAAAAAACATACCGAACTCTACCCAAAAGGGAAGCTTGAAAAGTAAAGCGATGAAGAATAAAGCTGCACCAATACCAAGTATAATTATCTTGTGCTTGTCAAAGCCCTTGCCATGGCCATGTTCTTTGTGTGTTTCTTCAACGACCTTGACACCCGACTCAATTTGACTTGCTATTTTTGATACTTTTTCAATAATAGCACTAAGTTCACGTTTATTATTTACTTCCAGCGTCAGCTTTTTTGTCACAAAATCAACGCTTGCATCTTTAACCCCAGGTAAAGCTTTGACTTCCTTTTCTATTTTGGCCGCACAGTTGGCACAGCCCAGCCCCATAAGCACCAAAATCTTTTTTTCCGGTTTTGATACAGTTTTTTCTTTTACTACAACATGGGGCTCAAGCTTTTTTATGACAGCATTAGCGTCGGTTACAATAATATCAATATCACTATCATTTCCGGCTTCAATAGTAAGTGTTTTTGTCGTGAAATTCACGGAAGCAGCATCAACCCCACTGACTTTATTTACATTGGCTTCGATTTTTGCTGCACAATTGGCACAATCTAAACCTTCGAGAATGAACTCTTTTTTAATCCCCTTTGACATAGTAACCCTTCTTTCTATATACAATAATACGATCGGTAACTGTTGATTTGGAAGTCACGCAGCCAACGGTTCTGAGGAGGCGTGGCTTCCAAATCAACTACGTTCCAACGTAAATTATATAATTCTGCATCTATTTTTCGTTGATATGGACTAAGCCCTGATCGAATATTTGTTGTACATGAGCGTCATCCAGTGAGTAATATACGACTTTTCCATCTTTTCGATACTTAACTAACCTCGCTTGCTTTAAAACTCTTAGCTGGTGGGATATTGCCGATTGCGTCATGTTCAAAAGCACAGCGATGTCGCATACACACATCTCAGAAGCTGCCAACGCCCATAGTATCCTAATTCTTGTAGTATCTCCAAAGACTTTGAAAAGCTCTGCCAAGTCGTAAAGGTTTTCTTCTGACGGCATTTTTTCCTTGACGGCATTTACAATGTCCTCATGGATTACATTACAATCGCACCGTTCGAATTCATTTCTTTCAACCATTTTTCCACCTCTTTCATATGTAAGATTGAACAATTGAATACTTATTCATATATTATACTTATAGTATATGCGGAGAGGGTAAAAATGTCAACACATATATGAAAGATTATTCATATGTTTTTATGAAAAAATATGCTTATTATGAATTAACTTTAAAATTTGAACATTTACTGCCTCTGGTTAGAGCAGTTTTTTGTCCGTATATGGACAACCGGAAGTAAAAATGGTACTATTTGCCTATAAGATAGTAAAGGGGCAAATGAAAAAAAGACTATACGGAATTGAATTTCAATGTTAAATTATATAGAAGCATCCGAACTTAGTTTTAAGCGTACGATGCAATTTGAATCCGTAATCCCGGTTGTACCAGAACTTAAAGATCTTATTAAGCTTTCAGTTCAGAGTTGTAAATTTACTAATAAACAAAAACAAATACGGTAGCAAAGTTTAATATTACAAAGAATTATTTACAGTTAAAAGGTATGAGAGGAGTTATCATATGGAAGTAATTTGTGCTATTACAAATTTCATTTTCATAGAGAACAAACCGGAAAAGGCAGATATTATATTAATTCCAGGGTGTTCAAGACCAGAGCTGATGGAAGTTGCTTCTGATCTATGGCATAAAGGCTACGCTCCGCTTTTATTACCCTCCGGTAAGTATAGTGTTAAAACCGGAGCATTTCCCGGTACGAAAACAAAAAAAGATAAATATCCCGGTCCTTATGAAACGGAATGTGATTTTATGATAGATATAGCAATAAAATGCGGGGTTTCTCCAAAAAGTCTTTTAAGGGAAGATGCTTCTACCTATACGAAAGAAAATGCTTTTTTCTCAAAAAAAGTTATTGATGCACATGGATTGAAAGTGAATAAAGCTTTAATATGCTGCAAATCCTTCCATGCAAGGAGAGCGTTAATGTATTATAAATGGGCATTTCCGGAAATGGATTTAAAAATAATACCTGTTGATACGGACGATGTAAACAAAGATAACTGATATAAAACTGAATATGGGATTGAACGTGTTATGGGCGAGCTTATGCGCTGCGGGGCTCAACTTAAAGAGGCTATCCCTGTATACAATAACGTATTGGGTTTATTGACTGAATGAGCATTATGCTCAGTAGAGTGTTGGATGTGCCTTGTTTACAATAGACTGTTGGATAGCAAGTTTTTTGGGGGTAAAGGCATGTCATGGGACTGAAAATTTCTGTAGGATGGGATATTAAATAATGAAGAGCATGAGTCAACAAGAGAGACTTATAATCTTGATAATTATTGTTATTAGTTTACTGCTGTTTAATTTCCTTTTACCAGTTAGTTTTGATTCATGGGTTTATGGCAAACACTTCAAAGAAATTATTGCAAAAGAATATTCATATAGGATGGGTGAAGTATTTGTTTATAGCCATCCCGAATACCAAAAACTAGCTAGTTACAATTTCAATAATTATACACCTGACTTAACAGAACTGACTAAGAATATGGAATGGCATGGGAGGTTAATTACAGCAAAGGCAACTATTACATTTAATAATGTTCAGTATGCAGTAATTTTTCAAGGAACAAGATTTTGTATTAAAAAATACTGGTGGGAAGTTAAAGATATCGTAAAGAAATAGAATACTATTTAGTTATACTACCTTGGCTCCAGTCAGGGCCTATGATATATTAAGGTTTAATAAGGCGAGTTATTAGAGGAGGAATAGGGGTGAAAAAACTTTTTAAATATTTTGTATGGATAACTGTTAGTTTAGCAGTTATGGCTGCTTTATTCTTACACTTTGCACCTGTATATTTTGATGCTTCTGCTTGTGCTGGGGGATATAAGACATGGGTAGTAGACAAATATTCAGAAAAGTTAGTTAGTGTATTTCTTGCGGAGCAAGGACTAAAGAAAAGTACAAATTTTGATTTGATCTCTAAAAGAGAAGAAATTGCAAATACTGTTGAATGGGCTGGCAGAAATATTTATGCAACTCTTAAAATAGAAATAGAAGGTAAAATTTATACTGTTGATTACATAGGAGAAAGGTATTGGCTCGAAAAATATAACTGGAAAGTTACAAATATTACTTCATAATATTTATACATTGCGTATTCTAGATATTTTGTGAGGGAGAAAACTAAATGAAGAAATTTTTTAAAATCTTTGCGATTGTTTTTCTTTCAATTGTTTTGATATTTGTTTTGTCGAGGTATGGATGGAGGATATCTGGTTTTTCCATGTGCGATTTTCCAAATACGCTTCTTGCTCAAACTGTTTCTGTTGAGAATGGATCAGTGCGAATTAAAGGAGGAACTGCAAGCAGCGCATCGGCTTATGTGGGACATATTTATAGTGTAGAGGGTAGCAACCTTTATGTTGGAGTAAAGCATAATCTCTTGGTAGGATTTATCAACCGTTTGGGTGATTTTGACATAACGATAGCAGTGGATGCTGCGGATATCAAAAATGTTTATTTTAAAGGCAGCGGCAACGAGAAGTTGATTTGGAATATCGATGAGGGGCTTATTATATCTATTCCCCAAGCGACATAAAGTACAGGTGGTGCATGGGAGGATTGATTTCGTAAATTATGTCAACTGCCCTAAGTGAACAAATGCCGCCCTTGCTTCCGATTCAGGGCTTTATTTTTTGCCGGAATATAGACAGTGACGGGCCATGGATGGTATTATCTTCCTATGGGATATTTTATAAATGTTTTTATAATACGGACCTTAAGAGAGGAACAATACTTATCTTTGTAATGAATATTTTTGTGCTATAGAAGCTGTTGTATGAAGTAACATTGATAGTAATACTTTTGGAGGTAATGATGAAAATAGGTTTTTTTGACTCGGGGATTGGTGGACTTACAGTATTAAGAGAAGCGTTAAAAGTAATGCCTAATGAAAGCTATATTTATTATGCCGATACATCCCATGTTCCCTATGGTGTAAAGCCTAAGGAAGAAGCTAAACGCTATATTTTTGAGGCTGTCAATTTCATGGTGGAGCAAGGGATTAAAGCATTAGTCATTGCGTGTAATACCGCAACGATTATAGCAGTCAATGATTTACGTAAAAAATATAGTTTTCCCATTATTGGGATAGAACCTGCTGTTAAGCCCGCGGTTGAAAAAAGTATGTGCAGCAGAAAAAGAGTATTGGTACTTGCAACGCCTTTGGCACTAAAGGATGAAAAATTTATCAATCTCGTAGGTAAGGTAGATAAAGGTCATGTGGTGGATGTACTTCCAGCACCGGAACTGGTCGAATTCGCTGAAAAATTTATTTTTGATGAAGAAATCATCGCACGGTACTTTAAAGAAAAACTCTCGTCTTACTGCATAGAGCGATATGGGACGGTAGTTTTGGGTTGTACACATTTTCCGTTTTTTAGAGGTATACTACGAAAATTGCTTCCGGAAGAGATTGATATTATAGATGGAAGTATTGGCACCATTAACAGGCTTAAAAGTATTTTGCAGGAATATGGGATCAATGCCACAAGTCAAACGTGTGGAGAGGTTACTTTTTATGAATCGGGCATAAAAATTACTGACGATAAAAAAATAGCTAAGCTGATGGATGTAATGAAAATTGTTTAAGTGCGACAGGAGACGGTTCGTGTTTGTACTGCTTGATTTAAAATATATCCGGTTATAGGAAAAGGCAGTCGGGAAGCGAGCAGGAAGTAATGGTATTATTTTCCTATGAAATGTTCGTTAAGGTTTGATAATGTGAACTAAAGTAAGTATTATTACTTATCCAGGAGCATTCCTGTAAAGAAGAAATATGATCTTTGAAAAAATAGAAACCCTACCGTAAAATATGAAATGTGCTGAGTCCTGGCAGATAAAGCACAAATCAAATATACGGAGGGTAACTAATATGAA
>JAEZXR010000149.1 GCA_023419605.1 Bacillota bacterium
ATCTAGAATAGACTTTCCAGGTATTATCAATATAGTAGATGGAAAAATAGTTCACTTAGCAACTGCAATAGGCGCAGTAGAACCTGTAATTATAAGACATAGAGAAATAGATGAGCTACTTATAGGCAAGACTATTGAAGAAGCTAAAGAACTAAAAGAAGAATATCTAAATAGATATGATAAGGCAATAAATCCTACAAGAGGTAGGGTTTCAGCAGAATATAGAAAAGAAGTTTCTTTAAACCTATTGAGAGATTTCTTAGAAGTTAATGGAATTTAGCTTATAATTATTTAATTACAAATGATAATATTATTGAAAAGAGAGACTTAATGGTCTCTTTTTTCTTTCTCTATTATACCGATATATCTTTTAAGAAACAATGTCAGCTATTGAAAATAAGCGAGTTGCATTCACAAACAAGTTGCCAACAAATATAATATGACTTAGAATTACATTTGGATAGAAAATAATTTATCTAAAGTAGTTCTTTAAAATGAAAATTTAATATTTATATTTAGACCCTTTAATCATTCTTCATATTTTCGTATAGATTACTATATGTTTAAATTTTAGCTTTTAAAATTTAAAACTCGACACCGATAAGTGTAAAATCACTTTCTAAATAATAGATATTTAAATATTCATGATACGGGATATATCGATAAATTCTACAAACTAGGTTTTGGGGAAAGCCTAAGAAAAGAATTAAAGAACTACCGTTTACATAAAAAGGTATGGGAGACCATACCTTTAATTTATATAAAAATAAAATATTAATACCTATTTATATAGTATAAATTATTAAAAGAGAAGTTTAAGACTTCTCTTTTTTTGCTGTTTTTTTAATATAATACTATATTGTTTTGACATTTATCTTTTAATATAATATAGTTAAATTAACTAATAATAATAACCATAAAGATATTACGTTTTGTAAATTTTTCATTTTTTTAGCTCCTTTTACATATGGAATTCATATGTTATGTTTTTATTTGTTTTTGTTTGTTTTGTAGTATGTTTAGGGATTATATTAGTTAGCCAGTATAAAATACTGGCTTTTTTTATTATTTAAATAAATTATTAATGTATAATATATTTAAGTATCTTTATAAAAAAAGGAGGAGTATATGGGTTTATATTTTTTAATGATTTTGACATTAATTTTTGGTATAGGTTTTATCTATATGATGTATAAAGAGAGAAGAACTATCTGGATTTCTGTGCTGTTCTTAGGCTTTTTTGGGTTATTATCACTATTTTTTATAATACTTGGATATGATCAGTACCGAGTATTTCTAATAGTTGGAATTATCCCTCTTATTATATTGATAGGACTACCTTTTTATATTTTTTCGTTTATAATAGCACTTTTTTCTTCAGGACGTAAACTTATAAAGAGAGAAGGGGTTAGCTTATCGCATCTTTTATCACTGGCCTTAGGAATATTTTTAGTAGTATGGATATTTATATTTCCGCTTATACTAAAAAAGGTAAATAGCTTAGACAATTTATTTTTAAATGCTTTAATACAATTTATCTCATCCTGTGTAGGATATGGATTTATACTTTTAATGCTCTATCATATAGCGTCTATATTAAATTTATTGCCACATTTTAATAAAAAGTACGACTATATAGTAGTTTTAGGCAGTGGACTTATAAATAATAAAGTTCCACCACTTTTAGCTAATAGAATAGATGCAGGTATAAAAGCTTTTAATAAATATAATACAGAGGACAATCCTGTAAAGATGATATTTTCAGGTGGTCAGGGCAGCGACGAGCTGAGAAGTGAAGGCTCTGCTATGGAGGAATTTGCAGAAAAAGATAGAAATATCCCTGCAAAATATTTAATGAAAGAAGAAAAATCGACAACAACAGAAGAAAATTTAATTTATTCTAAGAGAATAATTGATGAGGATATGAAGAAAAGGGGATTAAATAGAGAGCCAAATGTTTTAATCGCCACTAATAATTACCATGTTTTAAGAGCTTTACTTTATAGTAAAAGACTTGGCATTAAAGCAGACGGTGTAGGTGGAAAAACTCCGTTTTATTTCTGGCTAAATGCTCTTATAAGAGAGTACATAGCTATAATTTATATGAATAAAAATAAGCATATAAAAGTTGTAATCCTACTGTTTATCCTATCATTTGGTAACTTATTACTAGAAATCTTTATTAATATGCATTAAAATAACTAATTAATAACATATTATATCTATATAAGTACAACAATAGTTATTATAATGATAATTATTGTCTTTAATAAGTATATTTAGTATAATTGACACAGGTGAGGGAAAAGATACGTTCTAATTCTTAACCTGTGAGATATTAATCAAGCACACAGCCTAAACCTGTGTGCATTTTTTATGAGGAGGATATTATGGATTTAAGAATTGCAATTGTAGGTATTATAGTTGAGGATATCAAAGTAAGTGACAAGGTAAATGAAGTATTACACGAATATTCACAATATATCGAAGGAAGAATGGGATTACCTAAAGTCGATGAAAACGTTAATGTTATTTCTATAGTTATGAAAGCACCACAAGACGAAATAAGTGCTATGACTGGAAAAATCGGCATGATAGAAAATGTAAATTGTAAGGCAGTATATTCAAGAGCTTAATAAAAATATCACAGGAAAAGTTTAGAGTATCAACTTAAACATTTATGGAGTTGATTTAATTGAGTAAATTAGATACTAAAATAGTGTACGATAAAAATTCAAGCAAAGCAGAAGAATTTATTAACGATAGAGAAATCTTAGACACGATAGAGTATGGAAGAAAAAATAAAAACAATAGAGAGCTTTTATTACAAGTTTTAGATAAGGCAAAAATCGGTAAAGGACTTGACCATAGAGAGGCATTTTTACTATTATCCTGCGAAGAGGATGATATAAATAAAGAGATATTAAACTTAGCTAGAGAGCTAAAGAAAAAACTTTATGGAAATAGAATAGTTTTATTCGCTCCTTTATACTTATCAAACTACTGTATAAACGGCTGTGTATATTGTCCGTATCATGGCAAAAATAAACATATAAAGAGAAAAAAATTAACTCAAGAAGAAATTAAAAAAGAAGTAATGGCACTTCAAGATATGGGTCATAAAAGACTTGCTCTAGAAACTGGAGAAGATCCGATAAACAGTCCTATTGAATACGTTCTTGAGTCTATAAAAACTATATATGGTATAAAACATGAAAACGGAGATATAAGAAGAGTAAATGTTAATATAGCGGCAACAACAGTTGAGAACTATAAAAAACTTAGAGATGCAGGTATAGGAACATATATTTTATTCCAAGAAACTTATCATAAAGAAAATTATGAAAAATTACATCCAACAGGACCAAAACATAATTACGCATACCACACAGAAGCTATGGATAGAGCTATGGACGGTGGTATAGATGATGTAGGTTGTGGAGTATTATTTGGACTTAATAATTATGAGTATGATTTTATCGGTCTATTGATGCATGCAGAACATTTAGAAGCTAAATATAATGTTGGGCCACATACTATATCTGTTCCTAGAATTAGACCAGCAGATGGTGTAGATCCAACGGAATTTGACAATTCCATAGATGATGAGGTTTTCCAAAAGATAGTTGCGACTATAAGAATTTCAGTGCCTTATACAGGTATGATTATTTCCACTAGAGAGTCTAAAGAGAGCAGAGAAAAAGTTCTAGACTTAGGTATATCTCAAATTTCTGGAGGTTCAAAGACTTCAGTAGGTGGTTATGCCGAAGAAGAGGATGTAGAAGAGGACTCTAGCCAATTTGAAACAAGCGATAATAGAACTCTTGATGAGATAGTAAACTGGCTATTAGAACTTGGACATCTACCTTCCTTCTGTACAGCATGTTACAGAGAGAGTAGAACTGGCGAAAGTTTTATGGAGCTTGTTAAAGCAGGACAAATCGCTAAGATGTGCCAACCTAACGCTCTTATGACTTTAAAAGAATATTTAGAGGATTATGGAAGCGAAGAAACTATAAAGAACGGAACAAAAGTTATCGAAAGAGAACTAGAAAATGTAGAAAATGAAAAAATGCGTGAATATGTTAGAGAGCATATAAAAAGCATTCATGATGGACAAAGAGATTTTAGAGTCTAGGAGGAAGATATGCAAAAAACCCCAAGGGCTAATAGAATTCATATAGGAATATTTGGCAAGAGAAATACAGGAAAATCTTCTCTTTTAAATAAAATAACAGACCAAGAAGTAGCCTTAGTAAGTGATTTTGCAGGGACGACTACAGACCCAGTTTATAAAAATATGGAAATACCTTCAGTAGGCCCAGTAGTTTTTATAGATACAGCAGGATTTGACGATGTGGGAGAACTTGGAGAGTTAAGAATTCAAAAGACGAAAGAAGCCATAAAAAAATGCGATATAGCTTTATTTTTGTTTTCAAAAGAAGACTTAAAAAGCGATATAGAATATTATAAAGATATAAAATCCAATGGTGTAAAGATGGTTCCTGTATTATCTAAGATAGATACTATATATTATAAGGAAGATTTTCTCAATGATTTAAAAAGCGATATAAAAGAAGAAATAATATTTATATCCTCAAATACGGGAGATGGAATAGATAATCTTATAGCTAGGATAAAAAAAGAATCTGACTCTGTAAAGGAAAAGGACATAACTGGAAAACTTGTAAAAGAGGATAGCTTAGTGCTTTTAGTTATGCCTATAGATATTCAAGCTCCTAAAGGCAGGTTAATACTTCCACAAGTACAGACTATTAGGGAAATACTTGATAAAAAAGCGGTAGTTATCTCGGTTACACTGGATAAATTAGACTTAGCTTTAAAAAGCCTTAACAGAAGTCCAGATATTATAATTACAGATTCTCAAGCCTTTAAAGAAGTCTATGATAAAAAGCCTGAGGATTCGCTTTTAACTTCATTTTCAGTTTTATTTGCCTCATATAAAGGCGATATAGATTATTTCGTAGAAAGTACAAAATACTTTGAAAAATTAAATGAAAATAGCAAAGTGTTAATAGCAGAAGCTTGTAC
>JAEZXR010000150.1 GCA_023419605.1 Bacillota bacterium
ATATGCCTATTGTGTTATGGATAACCATATTCATCGGTAAGAGGGGAACTAATAAAGCTTCTTATGGAGAAATCGAATCTTTCTCTAAGAGAAATTGCGACAGTGCTGGGATTAAACCGCGAAATGGAGAGAAGGTCAGCGCTGTCAAAGGACCTGTCCCCTTGACACGCGATGGGCTTGTCATACTCCATTATAGGCATAGTTTTATTGGCAGATGATCCTTTTGTCAGGTTTCGGACTGGCCGTTGTGCTAATGATGGAGTTAGCGTCATGCATATATCTCTTAATGACTTGTGCAATTCCGCAGTCATTAGTGATTAGCTTCTTTCTCTTTTGATGACTGCGTTTTTACTTCGTCGCTATGGAGTTTAAATATTCGAAAAGTTTGTTATGCCAGAACTTCTCATATAGAAATCAATATGATAAAATACTGTTGAAAGAAGAAAAGTTAATACGGTTTTAAATTACAATCATTATGGAACTAAAGGAGAATGATGTGAGTATTTGGAATATTTTAAACATTGAACCTACTTATGATACTAAAGAAGTGAAAAAAGCATATGCAAAGCAATTAAAACTCAATCATCCGGAGGAGAATCCACAGGGATACCAGAAATTAAGAGAGGCATATTCTTCCGCTTTAGAATATATCAAGAATCAATCCGATGATACTATTTTTCAAAGAGACTTTGTAATTGACAATTCTTCAATAGAAACTGTTAAAAAAAATGTTACGTACAATAATTCTTATGAAGACGAAGGAGATGAACAATCAAACTCAGATCAACCAGACAATATTTCGAATTATGAGCCTGTCTTAATGAATTCTTTAGTAAGTAAGTTTGATGAGTTTATAGAGAAGGTTAATATTATATATGATAATCCGGATACCCGCAATGATATAAAATGCTGGAATGATCTTATGAGTATTGATGTAGTCTGGAACTTATCATACCGGGAACCATTAGGGTTTCGAATAAAAGACTTTCTTCTGGAGCACTACCTTCTTTCTAAAGATGTATGGGAGTTACTTGACAGCTACTTTTATCTTAGTGATATGGATGAAGTTATGTATGCTTTTGTAAAGCAAAATTTATATATGGCCGTAAGAAGCGGTAGTGTCAATGTGGTAAAGGGTTTATTAGAAAATGATGTGGACCTTGAGGTTACGAATAGTGAAGGTAAAACGGCACTTATCTATGCAGCTGGGCAGGGATATTATGATATAGTATTACAGCTGGTAAAATATAATGTTAACATTGAAGCCAAAGATTTAGAAGGTAGCACGGCATTAATCGAAGCAATAATAAATGATAAGCTTGAGATTGCAAAATATTTGTTAGAAAATGGAGCAAATGTCAATGTGGCAGATAACAATGGAAAGACTGCTCTTTTCTATGCGGTTTCAGCAGATAATGAAAAGAGTGTTGAGCTACTGCTAATGCACGGTGCAAATGTTGCAGCAAAGAATAAGGATGGTCATAGTGCGTTTTTCATAGCAGTTAAATCAGGAAATGTAGCGATACTCGAATTATTGCGCAACAATGGAGCAGATATCAATCAAGTAGATGATGAAGGTTTTTCTGCACTTATTATGGCCGTTAACTTTAACCCAGCATCTGTTGAATACTTAATCAGACATGGAGTTGATCTGGAAGCTAAAAGAGATAATTTAAATGCCTTGATGGTAGCAATAATCAACAATAAAATAGAGGCACTTCAATATTTAATTCATGGTGGTGCTGATATAAAAGCATGTATAAGTGACTACCAAAATGCTCTGATGATTGCTGCATCCTACGGTCAAGCTGAGATAGTAAAATACTTAATAGATATCGGCGCTCCCATTGATAAATCCATATTTAATCCAGAATATGGCATGGAATGTAATGCACTGTTTTATGCTGCAATCGATGGTCAGGAAGCAGTTGTAAGACTGCTTTTAGAAAACGGTGCTGATGATACATTCATGAATATAATTTACTCCAGTTCTGCTGGACTATTAGACAGGGTAAAATATCTGGTTGAAACAGAAAAGGCAGATATCAATGAAACAGATGAAAGAGACGGATCTACTGCATTAATTCGAGCAATTAAAAATAATAAAGTTGAAGTAGTACAATATCTGATAGAACAAGGGGCCTTGATTAACGTGACAGATAATAAATCATCTTCTCCGTTGATAGAAGCAGCTTTAGAATCAAATATTGTTATTATGGATTTGCTGATAAAGCATGGTGCTGATTTAGAATTGAAAACAAAGCAAGAAGGGTTCACAGCACTGTTTATGTGTTCGATAAAATCAATAAATGCTTCAATGGATTATTTAATTAATCAGGGGGCAGATATTGATGCCCGGGACATGCAGGGGTATACTCCTCTAATATCTGCTATCATAAGTAAAAAAATAGATTTAGTTCAATATCTTATCAAAAAGGGTGCTGATGTAAATGCATATGATACATCAAGATATAGTACGATTACATATGCCATAGTTGATAACCAATCTAAACTTGTAAAATTATTATTGAAAAATGGAGCCGATATAAACTTTCTCGATGGAGAAGGACGTACTTATCTGCACCTCTGTGCAGTATTCGGGCATCTTAACCTGCTTAAATTCTTTCTGAAAAAGGGAATGAATCTGAATGATAGGGGGAATGACGGCAACACAGTATTAATGGAAGCAGCACAGAACGACCATATGAATATTGTAAAATACATAATAACCAAAGAACAAGGTTTTGATATCAATGCACAGAATAACGAAGGAAAAACCGCTTTAATGTTCGCAATTGATAATAAAAACCTAGATATGATTGATTTTCTAAGGGATCATGGTGCAGATATACAAATAGCTGATAATAATGGAAATTGCTATATAGAAACTCTATTAGATTTCTATATGAGTTTATTGTAATTTAACAAAGTTAATTTTAGATACTATTTACAAAAGTTAATAAATAAGTTTTAAATGCAAATACGCAAGAAAAGCCCGGAGGTATTTATGAAAAAAATAGGAATAGATTTGGGAACTACAAATAGTCTGGTGGCTTACTGGACAGCAAATGGTCCGGAGATAATACCAAATGTACTTGGTTCTAATTTAACACCATCCGTAGTCAGCGTGGACGAGAACGGTGAAATCCTTGTCGGACAGGTTGCAAAAGAGAGATTAATAACACATCCACAGCTTACGGCCTCTGCCTTTAAACGCTTTATGGGTACTGAAAAAAAATATCAGTTAGGAAAATATATATTTACTCCGGAAGAGCTCTCTTCCTTCGTACTCAGATCATTAAAAGGGGATGCCGAAGCTTATCTTAAAGAGACCGTTGAAGAAGTGATTATCAGTGTACCGGCTTATTTTAATGATATACAGAGAAAAGCTACTAAAAGAGCTGCCGAACTGGCCGGTCTGCGTCTTGCACGCTTAATAAATGAACCTACCGCTGCTGCTCTATGCTATGGTATCCATGAATGCGGGACAGAAACCACCTTTTTAATCTGTGACCTGGGGGGTGGAACCTTTGATGTCTCCATCCTGGAATTATTTGAAGGTGTAATCGAGGTGAAGTCCGTGGCTGGTGATAATTATTTGGGTGGTGAGGATTTTACCGAGATACTCATAAATCATTTTCTTGAGACGAATGGAATTGATAAACAATCCCTAAGCTTAAAGGAGCTTTCGGCCATATACAAGCAATCGGAAGCATGTAAAATTGCACTTGGCAGATATGAAAAAGTGAAAATCAGTATACAACTTGGAAACGACAGCATTGAGACAAATATAGGACGCAGTGACTTTGAAAATCTCACAGAAAAATTGCTTTGTAGACTTCGTAATCCAATTGAGAGAGCACTTAGAGATGCGTCACTTCATCCGGAGGATATTGATAAAATTATCCTGGTTGGTGGTTCAACAAGGATGCCCGTTGTTAAAACTACGATAGGAAAAATATTTCAGCAGTTCCCTTATACAAACATTAATCCGGAGGAAGCAATTGTTCTTGGAACAGCAATACAGTCTGCATTAATGGATAGAAATGAAGCATTAAATGAAGTTATATTAACGGATGTATGCCCTTATACACTAGGTACAAACATTTCCAGACATAGAGAAAATAACAGTTATGATTCCGGGTACTTTTTACCAATTATTGAAAGAAACACGCCAATACCGGTAAGTAAAGTAGAGCGTCTTTGTACTATAAGAGATAACCAGAAAGAAGTAAATATCGATGTGTATCAGGGTGAGAACCGCAGGGTAGAAGATAATATTAAGCTTGGTGAACTTAAGATTAACATTCCACCTGCTCCGGCAGGAACCCATACTATTGAAGTTCGTTATACCTATGATATTAACGGTATATTAGAAGTAGAGGTTGTCGTAGAAAGTATTGGTTTGAAGAAGAGTCTTATCATAAAAAACAGTCCTGGAATTATGTCCGATGATGAGATACAGGAAAGGCTTAAAATACTGGAAGCTATTAAAATTCATCCGAGAGACCGTATGGAATACCGTCTTCTTCTTGCAAGAGGAGAGTGCCTATATCAGGAAAGTCTTGGGAAAAAACGCAAATATTTAGATTATATATTACAGCAGTTTGACTATATTCTAGCTCAGCAAAATGAAACAGAGATAAAAAAAGCGGCAGAGGTGTTAAAAGAGTGTTTGGATGAATTTGAAAATAATTTAGATGATTATATTTAACAACCAAAATGTGTCAGGGGAACAGATGCATTGACATGGGTGGAGCTGTCTAGTAAACTTGGTATACGGAGGTAGATTCATGCCAAGGTATGCCCGTGTAAAGAGCGAAAAGCAGATTTACCACATTATGCTTGTGTTGTTTTTTGTCGCCAAACATCAGATAACCCGCTATATATTTGATACCTCTCAGATGATTATGCAGTATCTGTAACTCTCTTATCTATTAGATAAAAGTACTCCTATTAAAATTAGAGTAAATCCAATGGCATCAAGCAATGTACTTGTAAGGTATGCATAAATCTTTCAACGGCCCGTCCTATAGTATTTGACGGATCGTATTAAAAATTTGGTGAAATTAAACAAGAAGTTGCTATCGTCAACAAAAAAAAATGTAAAAAACATATAAAAACTTATTGACATAGTACGGATTCCATTGTTATAATAAACATATAAAAATTTGGAAATAAATATTTCTTTCAAGAGAAGATGTTACTGATTCGGTCAGGCATAAGCTTTCTGAATGTTGGATAGTTCACGTTTGGAAGTTGATGCCTTTTTTTGCGTCCTTAGGTAAACAAAAGGATATTAATTAAGGATTTATGTCAATTCCATTTTAACTAACTTCATATACTCGTGATACAGGGTTTTAGCCAAAGTTATACACAAAAATATTATATCGAAGTCGTACGAGGATTAATGCATTGCTTTGACGGGAGAAATCTATCAACATTAATGTAAAAATAATACATAAATGTAATAGATTGGAAAACTACGAAGGTGTTTAGTTTGATGCAATATAGTTTTGTACTTTTTTAGTCACGCCGTACAAATAAAAAATATCGGTTTAAGGAGAACTCATTCATGAAAAGTTTTAGTTATGTCATCCAAGATCAAATAGGTATTCACGCCAGACCTGCAGGTCAGCTTATGAAGCTAGCCGCCACCTTTAAAAGTGAAATTCAAATGGAATGTAAGGGTAAAAAAGCAAATTGTAAGCGCCTGTTTGATTTAATGGGACTGGCTGTAAAATGCAATGACGAAATAACCGTAATTATCGATGGGGATGACGAGGATACAGCGATTACAGCAATTAAAGACTTTTGCACAAACATACTTTGAAATCGAAGGAAGGAGCGGCACGATGAAGGTTTTTAAGGGCATTGGAGTAAGTAATGCGATAGCTGTTGGCAGTTTAAAGCTCTGTAAAAAAAGTATGGATATACAAAAAAAGCCGATAGCCGATAAGGCATCTGAACTGGAAAGGTTTGAAACAGCACAAAAGGCGGCAATAAAGAAAACTCTGGAATTATATGAGAAAAGTGTAAAAGGATTGGGCGCAGAAAAGGCTGGGATTTTTGAAGTCCATGCAATGATGATGGAGGATCAGGATTATACGGATTGTATAAGATCAGTGATTGAAGATCAAAGGGTAAATGCTGAATATGCGGTACAGGAAGCCGGTAGAATTTTTTCAAAGAAGCTCCTTGATATAGATGACGAATATATGAAACAACGGGGAGCGGATGTTATTGATATATCTCGGGTTATTATTCATGAAATGCTGAAGAGTGAGGATAGCAATCCTGAAATGCTTAAAGAGCCCGCAGTACTTGCTGCCGCAGATTTAATGCCCAGTGAAACCGTACAGCTTAACAGAGGCCTGGTACTTGCAATTATCACGCAAGAGGGGTCAAGTACATCGCACACGGCAATACTCGCACATACTCTCGGAATTCCGGCTGTGCTGGGACTGGGTCGCGCATTTGATGAGCTGGAAGATGGTTGTTACGTTATTGTGGATGGCTTCAGCGGGTCTGTGATCACCGAGCCGGATGAGGAAACCATAAAAACATATAATGAACGCGTAAATGCATATTTACAGGAAAAAAATGAGCTGCGGAAATTGCTGGGAAGCAAAAGTATATCACTCGACGGAACGGAAATTGAATTGTACGCGAACATAAGCAGACCTGAGGAGGCTGTGACCGCCCTGGAAAACGGAGCAGAAGGTATTGGACTTTACCGCAGCGAGTTCTTATTTATGGAAAATAGCGGGTTACCCACCGAAGAGCAGCAATATAAAGCCTACAGCGATGTGTTGAAAATTATGCAGGGCAAGCGGGTCGTGGTGAGAACCATTGACATTGGAGCAGACAAACATCTCCCTTACCTTCAGCTGCCTCATGAGGAAAATCCTGCATTGGGCTGCCGCGGTGTAAGGCTTTGTCTGGATAAAAGAGATATTTTCATTACCCAGCTCAGGGCACTTCTGCGGGCATCCATCCATGGTAAACTGGCAATCATGGTTCCAATGATTACCACGCTGGATGAAGTGTGTACTGTAAAGGAGATTCTAAATAACGTAAAACTGCAGCTGAATGCGGAAGGTATCCGCTTTGCGGATGACATAGAGTTTGGAATTATGATAGAGACTCCTGCAGCTGCCATGATCAGTGATCTTTTGGCGAAGGAGGTAGACTTCTTCAGTATTGGTACGAATGATTTAACCCAGTACACCTTAGCCGTTGACCGTATGAACAATACGATAGCAGGCCTTTATGATCCAAGGCATCTGAGTGTTTTAAGATTGATGGCTATGGTTGCAAAAAATGCTGCTAGAAATGGTATATGGACAGGTATTTGTGGTGAACTGAGCTCCGACCAAAGCTTGACAGGTCTTTTTTTGGCCATGGGAATACGTGAATTATCGGTAGCCGCAGCCGAGATACTGCCGGTACGGCGTAAAATTTGTGAAACCGACATAGGGCTGGTTAAACAGCAATATAGGAAAGAATTGATGCTGGAGGGTTACCTATGAGTTTCTCTGTAATCAAGGTTCTTAATAACAATGCAATTCAGGCGCAGGAGGAAGACGGGAAGCAGGTTGTTCTTATAAGCAAAGGAATCGGTTTTACGTATAAAGCCGGATGTTGCATTGATAAGGTTGAGGATGACATAAAGATCTATCACATCAAAGATGACAAAATGAATGCTTCGCAAATCTTAAAATTGTCTTATGATATTGAAAAGGTTAGAACGGTTACTTATGAAATACAGCAGCTTGCAAGGGAAGAACTTCAAATTACGAGTGAAAATCTATATGAAGCGTTGTTTGACCATATTGCATTTGTAATCGAACGTTTACGTCTGGGGATACCGATAGAAAATCCTTTTATCACGGAAATACGGATACTTTGCAATAAAGAATATGCGATTGCTGATAAAGCGGGAGAAATGATAAGCAAACAATTAAATGTAGAAATTAATGAGGATGAAAAAGGTTTTATTGCACTGCACCTTTATTCCGCGAAGCGAGGAAGGCACGTCAATAATGCCATGCGTGACGTACGGCTTTATAAGCAGATATTGGATCTGGTCGGTAAAAGGCATGGATTTGAAGTAAGGGCTGAATCCGTGTCATCCCAGGGTTTTCTTGTTACCTTGAACCGTTTGCTTGTTTCCGAATTTCATGAAAAGTCCTTGAATATGCCTGTTATACAGCATGTAAAGCTGAATATGTACAAATATTATGAGACAACCCTTATGATTGAAAAACTGATTAAAACTGAAGTTGGCATAAAGCTGAGCGAGAGTTCAAAAGCATTTTTATCAGTAGCAATATGCCAGTACGAGCAATTTGAAAGGGGTAAAAATTAAGGATGTAAAAAGCTGTAATGATGGCAGCTAATTTGAAAATTTAAGAGGGTAGAATTATGTTGGATAAATTAAAAAAGATGTTTCAATCACAAGTAAATCCGGGAATTGTAATTGGCTCACCTGTAAATGGAAAGATCGTACCCATCGGTGATGTAAGTGACCCTACTTTTGCCGATGAGATCTTGGGTAAAAGTGTTGCCGTTATTCCGCAGGCAAACCGTGTGGTGGCTCCCGTAAGTGGTACTGTGCAGGTTATGTTTGAAACGGGGCACGCTGTTAGTGTTGTTTCCGACGAAGGTACTGAGCTGCTGATCCATATCGGAATCGACACTGTCAAATTAAAAGGTCAATTTTTTAAAGCTTATGTTAAAAGTGGGGATAAAGTTAAGAAAGGTGACATTCTTGTAGAATTTGATGAGGCAAAGATCAAATCAGCAGGGTATGATACTGTAATACCGATTGTCATATGCAATTCCGAAAGCTATTCAAAAATCGAAGGCACACAAGCGGGTCCGATCAAAGAACTTGAACAGTTAATAATATTATATAGATCGTAATCATAACATACATTTTCAAAAATAACGAGGCATAAGATATCCCCCACCTCTATAGGTGGCGGTACCGATTCATTTTATAGGCGGTGAGCATCTCTCCCGCCTCGTTGAAACGGTGTGTTGAAATTGCTATGCAATTTCTTCCGTTGTTATAATACCATAGATATTCATATATAAATTCGGATGGAACTTAGGGATCGCTAAAATATAACTTCCGCTAAAACTTTTTCAGGCTACTACAGCAGAGCCCCGTACCCCGAAAAAGTATCGGAAGTAATATTTCAGTCGACCCTTAGCTGATT
>JAEZXR010000094.1 GCA_023419605.1 Bacillota bacterium
CCTCTCTCGCTTGCCATTACCCAGATTCTCCAGGTGAGGCTCTGGGTGGATGCGATATCTTTTAATGCGGAACTCTCCTCCGTCAGCGCAAACCAGCAATGACCCATCACACGGGCTCAATGATGCGTCTACAACAAGCAAAGCACCCCTCAGGATACCTTCACGATAATGCGTCGCACCGGCACGCATGAAGTACGTAGCAGCTGGCCTGGTTATGATGCGCTGGTCTAATGATATGCGCTGCTCAACGTAGTCTTGCGCTGGACTCGGGAATCCCATGATGCACCTCCAATGTAAGCTGTATGTGCATACAGTATTATTGATCGATGGCGTCAATCAGTGCATGCAACAAAAAACACGAGCTATTTACGACTAATGATCCGTGGCGCGACATCGTCTTACATGCTAATATTTTTTCATTTTCAAGTGGATAAAGATGAAAAGTCTAAACTCACAATACCTGTCAAGGATTGACCACCTTCGTTTTTTTGCAGCAACATTTGTTGTTTTTGTTCATTCTTATACGGCGTTCGGAGGAAAGAAATCGAACAATCCATTTATAAATTTCATGCTTGCTGGTGATACTGGAGTTACGCTATTTTTGGTGCTTAGTGGATTTCTATTCACCATCATATCGAATGGCGGAAAAAAGGATATTTCTTATAAGCCTTTTATCTTCAATAGATTTATTCGCATCTTCCCACTCCTTTCTGTAGCATGGATTACCGCCATGTCTCTATCTAGAGGTACTGCCACATTTTCTGATGCTTTATCCTTGTTCCTTTTCTCGAATTTGCAAACATCACCGTTGCTGGCTCATTTCGGGCAAACGTGGACTATAGCAGTAGAATTTCAATTTTACTTAATATTTCCTTTCCTAGCTCTTTTTCTTAACAGATATGGTGTGAAGTATATTGTGTATCTGTCTCTTTTTTGGCTTGCCTGGAGAACCATGATCGTTACAATCTATGGTGGGGAATTAGGGTCGGATTCATATCTGAACAATCATTATTACTACTTAACAATGCTTGGTCGATTTGATCAGCTATTAATTGGGATGGTGTTTGGATATCTATATATAAACCATAAGGATAAATTCGCTAATCCGATCTTTATCATCGCCAGTTCTGCAATTGTCTTCTTTTCTCTTTTAACACTTAGATCTGAGGGTTTATGGTACATTCCAACACCATATGTAAGTTCTTTATCATATCTGGAGGCTTGCATGTGGGGTATTTTTGTATTTACTTACTTATCGTCAAGCATAAAAATACCTGCCATTATAGATAATGGATTATCTAAACTTGGTGAGGTAAGCTTTTCTGAATATATATTGCATGGTGTGGTTCTTTACTCATTCCATAAAACATTTGGAGTTCCGAGGTTTATCGACAATGATAATGTTAATGCTGTCATTAATTTTTTGATTTTACTACCTGCAATTCTTATCTTTTCTAAGATATGTTTTGAGTTGATTGAAAAGCCATTTCTTGGGTTTAGAAAGAAATACGCAAAATAAATATGAGCCCTCCAGAGAGGGCTTTTATTCCTGCAAACAAATACTTTAGACGGGCTCAAAAAACCCGCATTCTTCATCATCACAAAACCACCATTTCCCATTCAGATAATCTTGCTGATGCATTGTTGAGCCACATATCGGACAGAATTTTACGGTAGAATCCTGCTGTTGCTGGCTCTGTTTTTGTTCTTCGTTTGATTGTGTTTCCATGATGTCTACCTTAAATGGGATATTTTAATTTTGCTGCAGCTATGTCTGCTGTGTACTGAGATTTTCTTTGAACAATTTGATCCCTCACCGCCTGCTGCTTAGTTTGCTCTAATGGACCATCGCTTACCATTGCCGCAACGTATGCGTCATTCAATTGAACTCTGTCATTTTTATATTCTGATGCAAGCCGCGCAAGTTCGTCTGAAAGCAACACGCTATTTGGCACTGGCGGCTTGTCAATCCATGCAGGCATGCCATCAACAACCCCAAGAATTTTACCTTCTGGTGGCATTGATCTGTATGTTTGAAAAATGTCATCAACAACATCCACCACATCGGAAAGATTCCATCCGGCAGATTCATAATCTTGCAACATCGCCTTAGGGAAAAATGAAACATGTAATGCTGACCATACGTAATTGTTCATATCAACTCCCAAACGCCAGGTAATAAATAGTGTACGTGCCGCTTGTATTCGTATAAACGTTAAAACGGTCAGTTCCAGGGATAAATGTATTAAACGAGACTGTGTCGGGATATAACCCGTTGCTGACTAATGTCACGACAACGCTTGAGCAAGCATTTGGGAATGGCACTGGGAAGAAGACCGCATTACCTGCAGTTCCAGGGGCGATTCCAGATGCATTACCCCCCATCACCACCATGCCACCAGGAAGTTTGTACCAAAAAGATGATGCTGTAGATCCGCTTAAAAACGAACTCATATCAGGTATTTGTGACGCTCCCGTACCTACGTTTCTTGTGGCTGTTGTTCCAAGCCCTAGGACGC
>JAEZXR010000089.1 GCA_023419605.1 Bacillota bacterium
AGAGGCTCATTGTCAAGAGGACCGTGGAATAAATGCGGTACAGTGGTACATTTTTCACTTTTCAAGGTGCATTTTACTTTCTGATAATGCCAGGCAGCGTTTTTCATACGCTACTTTACACTATCTAAAATAAGTGATACTTGGCAGCCGCCGAAATACAGAATTTTTTAAAGTCAACAGCCTGGAGCTCCTTTGTCTGGCTTACATGTATACTATAAAACAGTTGAGAAACCATGTATATGAGCAATTTCAGGTTATTGTCAAAAAACCATACATTACTTTAAAATTGTATAATTTTTAAACAATAAAAATGATTTGTATAATTTTTTGAATAAACAAATAACCGGAGACCTGATAATCAAATCCCGGTTACTATTATTTCCGCAGTTATAAAGATATAGCATTGGAGACTAAAGAATATCCTGTTCTTTTTAGTCTGGAAGCTGCCTTTTATAAAACTCATTTGAAATTCTGTCCATGCGGTCTACGACTCCCTGGCGGTCGATTTCGTTGGTATAGTACTCTTCGTAGTCCTCATACCCCCCAAGATCCTGGGGACTGTCGGCCGACCCATATTTCATCAGGTCATTAAACTGGTCCATACCTTCGTGTTCGTCATCTTCTCTTTGATTCAGATACTTTCTACCCATGGGCGCATCCAGAACCCGTTCCTCCACCGGCCTGTCCTTATTGAGGATTTCAGGGTCCACCGCCTTATTTTGTTCGCAATTCATACAAAGACGAGTATAAGGAATGGCTTCCAGTCTTTCTTCCTTGATCTGTTTCCCGCAAAAGGCACATTTGCCGTAAGTTCCATCTTCAATCCGCCCCAGGGCATCATGAACTTCTTTTAAGAGATGCTCTTCATGCACGCGAAGGGCATTATGCATTTCAACTTGAAACAATTCGCTCCCCAAATCTGCAGGGTGGTTGTCATAGTTGGACAGTTCATTGGGTGAATATTTATCCTGTTCCCCGGATCGGTTTTCTTTCATCGTATGAATTGTGTTTTCAAAATCCTTTCCATAGGTCTCCAGCAGACCTTTAAAATGCTGCAATTTTGCCTTATCCACTGATTTTACCTCCTGAACTTTCATCAATCACTGTAATTATGTTGCCCATCTTGGTGGTATTTATGAAAATAGAGGTTTTTTTAAATTTGGATAAGTAAAAAGGCCGGAGTGCATCCAGCCTTTATATTTCTTACTGGCAAACCTTGCCCGGGTTCAAAATATTCTTCGGGTCAAAGGCCAGTTTGATATTTCTCAGAAGTGCCATATACTCCTCTCCGGCTGATTCGTTCAGGTATGGTTTCTTCACATAGCCGATACCGTGCTCACCGGATACCTTACCGTTAAGCTCCTTTGCTCTATCATACATGCACTGCATTACATCATGCAGTTTCTTCTTCCATTCCTCTTCACCCAATTGATCTCTAAGGATGTAGATGTGCAGATTTCCGTCTCCGGCATGTCCGAAGCTGGGAATACGAATATTGAATTTTTCCTGGAGTTCGTGAGTAAACTTTACAAACTCGGCGACCTTGTTCCTCGGTACTACCACGTCGCACTCATCCATTTCAGTGGTAGAGTTCTTAATCGCTTCCAGGAATGCTCCTCTTGCGGACCAGATGGATACGCGTCTTTCCTCCGTATCGGAAATAAACACATCCAGTGCCCCAGCTTCCAGGCAGATGTGTGCAACCTGTTCATAAATGGCTTCGATCTCTTTCGTACTGTTTCCATCAAAGCTCAGGAGCAGGTATGCATCGGAGGTATTGTCCGGGAACTTTTTACCCAGGTATTCTTCCGCTGCCAGGATAACGGTTCTTTCCATAAATTCAATCGCCGTCGGGATATATTTTGCCTTTATAATCTTCGGCACGGTTTCAATGGCTGTCTCAAGGTCCGGGAACGGGATCAGAAGACTGATTACCTTTTTCGGAAGCGGCAGCAACCGCAGTATCGCCTTTGTTACGATTCCCAAGGTTCCTTCGGAACCAACGATCAAGTCTTTTATACTGTAGCCGGAACTGTTTTTTACCACCTTGCCTCCGATTTCCAGCACTTGTCCGTTGGGCATTACAACCTCAAGGCCTCTCACATAATCTCTGGTAACACCATATTTAACCGCCCTCATGCCCCCGGCATTGGTATTGATGTTGCCACCGATGGTAGCACTCTTTTCACCAGGGTCCGGCGGATACAGCAGGTCGTTGTCTTCACAGAATTTTGCGATTTGCATCAGGAGAACTCCGGGTTCTACCGTCAAAGTAAGATTCTCCGTATCCAATTCAAGGATTTTGTTCATCTTGCTCAGGTTCATCATAATACCGCCGCAGATGGCAACGGATGCACCCACCAGCCCGGTTCCCTGTCCTCTTGGTGTAACAGGAATATTGTTTTCATAAGCATACTTCATGATGGTGGATACTTCTTCCGTAGACAGCACTTCTACCAGCACTTCCGGCATGCTGTGGACTCCACCCATTTCATCGTGACTGAAATCTTCGTTAATATCCTGTCCGACAAATACTCTATCCTTACCGCATACGGATACAAGGAAATCGATATCCTTCTGCTCTATTTTTTTGTAATTCATGCCACTACCCCCTGCCCCTTTTTAATTTTCTCAATTAATGCCGGTATGATCTCATATAGGTCTCCAACGATTCCATAATGCGCGATCTGGAATATGGGTGCCTTTTCATCCGTATTTATAGCGATGATACATTCCGAGCTGTTCATCCCTGCTGTAAACTGTACAGCACCGGATACACCACAGGTGATAATGAGCTTTGGTTTTACAGTTCTTCCGCTGAGTCCGATCTGTTTTTTCGCTTCACCCCAGCCCGCTTCTACCAGGGATCGGGTCGTGGCTACCTGGCCTCCCAGCTGCCGCGCCAGTTCTCGGATCATCTGCATGTCTTTCTCGGATTTCAGCCCCCTACCTGCAACTACAATGACTTCTGCATCGGAAATACTTTCTTCCGCTTCCTTTTTCGTCGTCTTACATACATGAATCCGCGAAGCAAGCTTTGCTTTATCCATGGAGCAAAGTGTAACTTTCCCGGTCACTTCTGCCTGCCGCTCCGGAGCGGACATCACCTTGTACCGTACTGTTGCAATCTGCGGTCTATTGTTGGGAGTTGCAATCTGGGCCATAATATTACCGCCGAAAGCAGGCCGTATCTGAATCAGGTCGGTGTTTTCCTTAATATCCAGTATGGTACAGTCCGCCGTCAAACCGGTTTTAAACCTTGCGGCGATCCTTGGCGCCAGTGAACGTCCCATGGTCGTTGCTCCTACCAGTATCACGGAAGGCTTGGCATTGTCAACAAAGTTTTCAAATGCTGCTGTATAAGGCTCGATTCTAAAATCCTTCAGTTCTTCCTCATCGTAAACAAAAACTTCATCAACACCATAATGCAGCAATTCCTTTGCCTTATCTTTGATGTTGTTTCCGATAAACACTGCATAAACAGGGTGATCCACCTTCAACGCCAGTTCCTTCGCTTTACCCAGCAGCTCCATGGTTACAGGATGGATTTCTCCGTCGATATGATCTACATAGACAGCCACACCCTTCCATAAGCTCTTGTCAATCTGCGGTGCTTCCTCTTCGATGAATTCCACAGCACCAGCAGGACCTTTCTTTATACAAAGCTTGCACATTTTACAGCCTGCATTGATTTCTACAATTCCGCCTTTATTTTCAATGGCTCCAAAGGGACATGTTTTAATTAATGCTTCTATATCGCCAATTTTATTCTGATTTACAATCAGCTTTCCCATTTTTGCTACCTCCTATATGAACTTAAGTTCTTTTAGTTTGTGCTCCAACTTCTCAACCAGTTCTTCTCCGGTGCCATTCCATGTTTCCCTGTTGTTATTGGCCGCTGGCGGAAAGATTCTTTCTACCTTTGTGGGAGAACCGTTGAGGCCGTATCTCATCTCATTTTGATCATCAAAATCCTTCAAGCTCAGTATCCTTACTTCCTTATCCTTAATGGCCAGCTTCCTTTTGAAAGAAGGGAGCCTGGGTGGGAAGATGTCTTTTTCCACTGTGACCAGGCATGGGAAGCTGATTTCCGCTATCTGTACAAATTCCTGCATATCAATCTCCACCACCAAGGATTTTTCCCTGATCTCCACTATTTTTCTAATATTAGCTACATGAGGGATTCCCAGATATTCTGCCATTTCAGGACCTACTTGTGCAGTATCTCCATCCGTAGTCTGCTTACCGCAAAGAATCAGGTCAATATCCCCTAAGTTTGATATTCCCTGTGAAAGTGTATAGGAAGTAGCCAAAACGTCGGCGCCTGCGAATTTACGGTCAGAAAGCAGGATTCCGTCATCTGCTCCCATCATAAAAGCTTCTTTGATGATTTCGGCTGCTTGTGGAGGTCCCATGCTGATTACATTCACTGTACCGTTTACATCTTCTTTTATTCGTAATGCCGTTTCCAGGGCATAGAGGTCATAGGGATTCATTTTAGAATCCACGCCATCCCTTTTTAAAACGCCGGTTTTCTCACAAACCTCAACTTTATTCGTACCAGGTACTTGTTTGATACATACAGCAATATTCATGTTCGATCCCCTTTCGAATTTTGGTATACTGGTCCTACCAGTTATGATAAAAAAATTTAATTTATTTTGGGAGTTTCACTTACTTTTTAAAGAACAGTGCCTGCGTGAATCTCCATAGCAATCATGCCTTAAATCGTTTAGGTGAGTAAAATTTCAATGATGACGTACACAAGGAATGACTACATAACCTATGGAGGGCTTTCCACTTTCGCCGATATAGAATATGTTAATAGACTGCTTCCTCCAATCGAACCATAATATAGGTGATGCGGTTTGGTGGTCTTACCAATTTCGCAAGACAATCGTAACACATCTTTGTGCATATTGCTAGAAAAGTTATTTTTTTAACAGGTTTATTTATTATTTAACAAAGTTAGATAATAAATTGTCAATCTCACGCCTGTTTTCTTCTATTTACTTCCTGACAAAGAAAATCTGACTACTATTTTGAATCAGATATCAGGTAGGATATGTAAAATACTTATGGATCATGTTGCCAGCGGTTGTTTGATTTGCAAGACACGGACTTGCATATTCGCCTTTTAATCAATTAGAAAAACCGTTTTTTCTTCCGGTGGTTTTGATTTTTGCTTCTATATATACCTTTTCTGTCATCTTTCTTATTTTCTTTTCAACAAATGTCATATTATTCACAATGTTTGTGAATAATATGACATTTGTTGACATACAAATAAAAGGATCGTATAATAAGAACACATAAAGTGGTCATACCAATTTGGCTGTAACTGGTATAAAAGGTGATTATACAGTGGACAGTCCTAATTTTACTGCGAATCCAATTGGTGCTTAGCTGATTTATGCATTGTAAAGCTTCAAAATCAAGGGCTGTATGTACTAAACTCAGTAGTCGTCAATGGAATTGTATGCGGTTATTTGCAAAAAAGTTGTATTATCTGCAGAATACAATGTTCTTTTGTCTTCAATTAGTTCTATTTTCTGTTATATTAAATCCTTTTTATCCTAACTGGTACTACCAATTATGAACCTATCACGTGATAAAAAAGTGTATGAAGTGAAATTACGTATCAAGAGAAAAGGGGAAAAATATGAACATGACTTTGGCGTTTTTCTTAGCGCTACTTCCAATTATTTGGTTGATTGTTGCGCTGACTTTCTTAAAAATCCCAGGATTTAAGGCCTGTATAGGCGCATTGGTAATCTCCTATTTACTTTCCGTATTGGCATGGAAAATGCCGTTGCTCCATAGCTTTACAGCTATTGGCGAAGGCGTGGCACTGGCACTTTGGCCCATCATCATCGTTATTATCGCGGCTATTTTTACCTATAATGTCTGTGTTTCTACCGGCAAGATGGAAGTAATCAAAAAAATGCTGGCAGGCGTTACAAATGATAAAAGAATTCTGGTTTTAATTATTGCATGGGGCTTTGGAGGCTTCATGGAAGGTATGGCAGGCTTTGGAACAGCAGTTGCAATCCCTGCAAGTATGTTGCTGGGATTGGGATTTAATCCGATACTGGCAGCCACTGTGTGCTTAATTGCAAATGCTACACCAACAGCTTTTGGATCTATCGGTATTCCCACAACTACTCTGGCAAAAATCACAGGCCAGGATGTATTCGGTTTGTCTACCAATACAACCATGCTGCTTGCTCCTTTAATCATACTAACACCTTTCGTTCTGGTGTCTTTGACCGGAAAGTCCATTAAAGCCTTAAAGGGTGTTGGAATTATTACATTGATATCAGGGTTGTCCTTTTTAGTACCGCAATATATTATAGCTAAATATCTGGGTGCGGAGCTTCCGGTTGTAATCGGTTCTATCTGTTCCATGATTGGCACCATCGTAGCATCTAAAGTTTTCGGTAAAAAAGAAGTGGATGCTGAGTATCGTTTGGATGGAAATAACACCAAAAAAGAAAAGGTTTCAATCAAAGAAGGTCTGGTGGCCTGGAGTCCCTTTATCGTAATATTCATACTTCTGTTGGGTACCTCTAAACTGATTCCTTCTCTCAATACTCTGTTGGCAGGTGTAAAGACATCGATAAATATTTACACGGGAGAAAATGCTGCTCCATACGTCTTTTCATGGCTGACGACTCCAGGTTTATGGATTATTGTTGCTGCATTCATCGGTGGAAAAATACAAGGAGCCAAATTCCTCGAAATTATTGTTGTATTTAAGAATACCGTTGTTCAGCTTATGAAGACAATTATAACCATTATATGCATCATGGGTACTGCCAAGCTCATGGGATATAGCGGAATGATCTCTTCCATAGCCACCATGTTTATTATGGTTACCGGATCCTACTATCCCTTATTTGCTCCTATTCTTGGTTGGATCGGTACATTCGTAACAGGAAGCGGTACTTCTGCAAGCGTTCTATTTGGCGGCTTACAAGCGCAGACCTCTGCTGCCCTTAATTTGAACCAGTCATGGATCGCAGCTTCCAATACGGCAGGCGCCATTACTGCAAAAATGGTATCCCCGCAAAATATTGCAATTGCAGTAGCTGCAATTAATCTGCCGGGTAAAGAAAGTGTTCTTTTAAAAGGCGCTTTAAAATATTCGATCCTTTTCTTAGTGATTATCGGAATTCTCACTTATGTTGGAGCACAGTATTTAGCATAAATAAGTTAAAAACCAGAGAACGGTTCAGGGCTGCTGAAAAGTTACATTTTTTAGCGGTCTCGAACCGTTTTCAGGCCTTTTTATTGTATAAAAAGGATTTTCTTTCATAATAAAAAACTGCCGGCATCATTCTGCCTGCAGTTCTGTTTTTGCTCCTATCTGAACTTCATCAAATACTCCTTTTCTATGAGATCAAAGTGCTTTTTCATTGCCAGGATTGCCGCTTCCGGATCATGGGATACGATAGCCTTACACATGTCTTCATGCTGTTTAATCAGCAGGTCGCTTTTCTCTCCGCCGGATAAGATGGAAGCTCTGGCATCCTTGATAAAGTATTCCACCAGAGTGGAGATGGCGTTGAGCGTATTCAGCAGAAGAAAATTACCGGAAGCCTTGGCAATTTTATAGTGGAATTCCTTATCAATAGCTACCCGCTGCTCTTCATGCGTTGCTTCCTTTAATGCTGTAATCAGTTGTGTCAATTCCAGCGTATATTTGGGTGTGATCCTTTCAGCAGCCAAAGTGGCAGCTTCTATTTCCAATACCTTTCTCAGGCTCAATATTTCTTCCGCGCTGCTTTGCTGCAGCATGAACATCACCGACAGAGGCTGAAAAAGACTGTTTTCAAAGTTGTCCCGTATGTAATTTCCACCACCCTGCCTGGATTCGGTCAAACCGATGACGTCCAAAGCCCGCAGGGCTTCTCTTACCGAAGTTCTGCTGACACCCAGCTGTTCGGACAGAGACCTTTCCGAAGGAAGCTTGTCTCCTCGTTTCAGTTCCCCCGTCATAACCATTTCCTGTATTTGATCGATTATTTGTTCATATACCTTCTTGTTCTTTATAGGACTGAACATAGTGTACCTCGTTCCTGGTTGATTTTGTTTCATTATACCCTATTTTGTACTATTTTACCAGACAGAGAGGAAATTTTCAGGGACAGGTACCCATTCCCCTGAAGCTGAAAAACAAAGTTGGCTCAAGTTCCAGAAGGTCTTTACTCCGGAACCTGAGCCAACTTCTTTTATTATGCATTAATTGCTTTTCAGATATCCTTTTGCTATCGCCTCCTCAATCATATCCAGAACAAAGTCATGAACAGGTCCTTCCTTTTTCAGAACCATACTATTGCGCTGGAGTACCTGGTCCTTATGAATATTATGTTCAATCCAAGACTTTCCTTTTGCATTATAGTTCAGCAGAAGTGGCTGAAGTCTGTCGAGTACAGCAGCAAAATGAGCTTCATCGGTGTTGCAATCCTCAAACTCTCTCCACAATTCCATAAACTCCTTGCATTGATCTTCCGGAAGCATGCCAAACAATGTATCAGCCGCAGCCTTTTCACGCTCACATTTGTCCTCGTAGCCCTTTTCATCATAGCAGTAGGTATCCCCTGCATAAATCTCTACCAGATCATGGACAAGCACCATCTTCATTACTTTTTGTATGTCCAGGGCATCACCGCCATAGTACTCCGAAAGCATAAAAGCCATGACGGCGAGATGCCAGGAATGTTCTGCATCGTTCTCCTTCCGGGAGCCATCTACAATATAGCTCTGGCGGAAAATCCCCTTTAATTTGTCAATTTCAACAATAAAGTCAATTTGCTTTTTTAGTCTTTCTCGATCCATAAATTTACGCCCCCTTGATGTACTTATAAGCTAAACCTTCAATAAACTTTATTTCAATTCCCTTCGGATCTTTTACAAAAACAAACTTTTGCCCACCTGATATCTGAATAAGACCCCCAGTGATTAGAATGTCTTTATCCTTTAACATTATTATATCATACACTCCCAGTTTTAAAGCAAACCCTTAATCCCATAGAAATCCTTCTCCAGACACAGCCTCGCCCTTTCTGCCGCTTTTGCATCCGAATTTAACGCATTTTTCAAAAACTCCGGGTGCTGTACTAGGAAATTCCTCATGGACTCCTTCGGATTTTGGAAGTAGGACATGAGCATACCATACTGCTCCCGATTGATAAGGTTCATAGAAAGTGCGTCATCAAAGAGGCTGGGATCAATGTTCACCATGGATAGAGATTTGGCTCCATACTGCGTCAGCAATTGCTCTCCCCCCTGCTTTCTATCTACCACCACCACACTCCAGCGAATATTTCCACCGTGCTCTTTGATAGCCGGTATCCATGCCCTTTCATAACTGGAGGCTTCAGTGATCAGGTCAGCAATATGCAGTACATTAGCCCCTTTCAGATTCTCCAACGCTGCGGTTCCGTGGGACTGCAAGGAAACCACTGCCTTTAGATCCTTATAGATGGTGATATGCGGTTTACCGAGGATTTCTGCGGCCAGAAGGGAGAAGAACCAGTCCCTTCGCTCTCCACCGGAGATATAGTCCACTTCCTCCAGGTTGATATTTTCTTTAATAAACCGGCACATTTCATCCATGAGACCTCTATAAATAGCATCCTTTTCGTAATTCTTCCGTGTTTCTTCCAGCACCTTTTCCGGACAACCGTAGATATCCGATTTCTCAGCATCGATCAATTCCAGCAGTGCATTTGCCTTTCCCTCGCTTCCATAAAGGAAGTGCGTATTAATGTAATACGGCCCGATGGTACCGGAAGTATACCAGAAAGGGTTGTTCTGGGGACAAACCCTCACCGCTTTGGTTTCAAAAAGCCAGGACACCAGTTTTTGATTTGCTGTTTCCATTCGAATCCCCCTCATTTCTGTATTTGTAAGTATTCAAACCTCGCCCGGTTCCTTTTTCTACATCAGGAGAATAATGCGGGTGAAGGCTAATCTTCTTCGTTTTTTCTCTCTTCCACCTTTTTCAAATGATCCCTGAACCAATCCTGGTTCTGAAGAGTGCTGAATTCCTTCCCCAGATGGGATGCATCCCCCTCCTGGAGCACCTTAAAACGTCCTTCTTCATGCTCGATAATGGTGATGGATGTATTGTCATACCAGGGAATCTTCGCCATCTCTGAAAGATCACAGACCTGGAAGTGGCACATCAGGGACTTGATGGCAGTACCATGAGTTACAATGCAAATAACTTTTCCAGGATTTGCTTTGATGATGGATTCGATCTCCTCGATCAATCGCTTCTGGAACTCTTCCATAGTCTCTCCATCCGGCATCCGATGCAAGTGCGGCTTGTTTTCCCAGGTGTCATGCTCCTGGGGCCACTTTACGGGAAGCTGGCTGAATGCAACTCCCTCCCAGGCACCTCCGTTAATTTCTTTCAACTTATCCGTACGAAGAATGGGCAGCTGCTTTCTATCGGAAATATATTGGGCAGTTTGCAGTGCCCTCTTCATGCTGCTGGAATATAACACATCAATATGCAAACCACTCAGCCTCTCTGCCACTAACGCAGCCTGTTCATGCCCCATTCCTGTAATTCCGCTATCCGTCCATCCGTGAAATTCGCGAAGAAAGTTACCTTCTGCCTGGGCATGGCGGACGAGAATCAATCTGGTTTTCATGCAATCACCCCTTGGTTAATTGAAAATTGAAAATGGAGAATTGAGAATGTAAACTCTTCACAATCCACATCATTCATTCAATACTACTTTCCCTATAATTTCTTTCACGTCATTATATCCATACTGTTTCAAATAGCCCTCAATCCCTGTAGCTATGTCCATGCAGGCACTTGGATTCACAAAGCTGGCAGTTCCGACCATGACAGCGCTGGCTCCGGCCAGGAGAAATTCGACGGCATCCTCTCCAGTGGTGATGCCCCCCATACCGATGACAGGGACTTTTACTGCCTTTGCAACCTCATACACCATACGGACTGCGATAGGTTTCACTGCCGGCCCGGAAAGACCTCCCATATTATTTGCCAGGATGGGACGTCTACGGTGGATATCAATGGCCATTCCCAGAATCGTATTGATCAGGGAGATTCCATCGGCACCTGCGGCCTCTGCTGCCAGGGCAATTTCCTTAATATCCGTGACATTGGGCGTAAGCTTCACAACCAGAGGTTTTTTGCAATATGCTTTTACTCTCTTTGTGATTTCGGTAATTCCGGCTGTAGAATTTCCAAAAGCTACACAGCCCGCCTTTACATTCGGACAGGAAACATTCAGCTCGATTCCGTCAATGTCTGCATTACTAAGGATTTCGGCCATTTCACAGTAATCTTCTATAGTATTTCCCGCAATATTTGCAATTATAGCTGCAGTATACTGACGCAGAAAAGGAATTTCTTCTTTTATAAATGCTTCAACTCCAGGATTTTGCAGCCCTACACTGTTCAGGATTCCAGCTGGAGTTTCGGCAATGCGTGGCGGCTTATTTCCCTGCCGTGGCTTCAAGGTGAGCCCTTTTACTGAAATTCCTCCCAGGGAATTTAAATCCATATACTCTGCGTACTCCCGGCCAAACCCGAAAGTTCCCGAAGCAGCTATAACGGGATTCTTCAGTTTAATACCCGCAATGTCTACACATGTATTTATCGCACTCATTTGACCTCCGTTAAAAATCAATTGATAGTCTTTTAGTCTAATACAACTTCGTGACTCCAAAACACCGGACCATCCTTGCAAACGTGGCTGTACTCCCACTCATCACCAAGCCGGGTTTTGCAGGCGCAGACCAGGCAGGCACCAATTCCGCAGCCCATCCGCTGCTCCATAGAAACCTGACAGGGTGTATTGTGCCTGTCCGCTATTTCCACTACGCTTTTCAGCATGGGAAAGGGACCGCAGGTATAGATCACGTCGACTTTATTTTCCTTTAGGTATTCCTCCAATTGGTCAACAACCAGGCCCTTTTGTCCGACACTTCCGTCATCCGTCGTTATATAAAGTTTGTCCGAAGCATTTTCAAAGGCGTCCGTCATCACCGCATAGTCTTTGCTTCGAAAACCAAGGAACGCTGTTCTTTCTACGTTCTGTTGTTCCTTTAGTATATACAGCAGCGGAAAAATTCCGATTCCTCCACCCACTACGGCAATTTTTTTATTCTCCTTTGATATTTCGAAGCCCTTCCCAAGAGGTGCAATGAGGTCCACCGCATCGCCGGGCTGCTTTCTGGATAAAACCTCGGTTCCTATCCCTTTTACCTGAAATACAATATCAACCGTGTTCCTATCCTTGTCCACACTGCAAATGCTGATAGGGCGCCGTAAAAGCGCCTGTATTCCCTCACTGCACTTCACATTCACAAACTGGCCGGCGGAAGCATTCTGTGCGATATATTCCGATTGAATTGTCATTTTATGGATGACCGAGGAAAGCTGTGACATTTGGATTATTTTTTCCTTCAAAACCCTAGGCATTCTGACCTCCTGCATTCCCGCCATCAAACACGCTTAAATTCACCACATCAATATCCCTGGCTGTTTTTTTCAGTTTTAAGCATTCCAGTACCGCCCTTGCCGTGTCCAGCGATGTCAGACAGGGAATGGACATTTCCACCGACTTCCTGCGGATTTTAAATCCATCTCTCTCCGGCTTTCTTCCTTTGGTCGGTGTGTTGATAACCATGTCGATCTTACCGGATTGAATGAGATCCATCAGGTTCGGAGTCCCATCATCAATCTTTTTCACCGCACTGGTGGCGATACCAAGGTTATTCAGCATATTGGCCGTTTTTCCTGTAGCCCAGAGTTCAAAGCCAAGTTTCTGAAATTCCTCTGCCAGGGAAACCAATTCCGGTTTGTCTGTGTCCCTTACGGTCATGAGGATGCCTCCTCCCTGTTTCGGAAGCTTGATTCCGGAGGCCGTTATGCCCTTGTAAAGAGCTTCCGAGAAGGTTTTCGCGATACCCAGCACCTCGCCGGTGGATTTCATTTCGGGTCCGAGGCTGATATCCACGTCGTGAAGCTTTTCAAAAGAGAACACCGGAACCTTGACGGATACATATTCCGCTTCCTTATAGAGTCCAGTTCCAAATTCAAACTCCTTGAGCTTTCTCCCCATCATAATCCGGGTGGCCAGATTCACCATGGGAATTCCTGTCACCTTGCTGATATAGGGAACCGTTCTGCTGGAACGCGGGTTTACTTCAATGACATAAACCGTGTTGTCGTGCAGTACATACTGTATATTGATCAGACCCACAACATGTAGTGCTTTAGCCAGCTTCCGGGTATAGTCCACGATGATTTCCTTTATTTTCCCATCGATGGTTTGGGTTGGATATACCGAAATGCTGTCTCCGGAGTGGACTCCCGCCCTTTCCAGATGTTCCATGATTCCTGGGATGAGGATATCCTCTCCATCGCAGATGGCATCCACCTCGATTTCCTCGCCCATCATATATTTGTCTACAAGGATGGGATGTTCCTGTACCGTCCGATTGATGATCTCCATAAACTCGGCAACATCCTTGTCGTTATATGCAATTTCCATCCCCTGCCCGCCCAGGACATAGGAAGGCCTTACCAAAACCGGATACCCCAGTTCATTAGCAGCATCCAGCGCCTGCTCCAAAGTGTATACTGTTTTTCCCTGAGGTCTGGGAATGCCTAATTCCTCCAGAATCGCATCAAACTTCTCCCTGTCTTCCGCTGCATCCACATACCTCGGCTCGGTTCCAAAGATTTTTACGCCCATTTCATCCAGGGCTTTGGTAAGCTTGATAGCCGTCTGCCCGCCAAATTGAACGATGGCACCCTTTGGCTTTTCCGTTTCTATAATGTTCTCTACATCCTCCGGGGTAAGGGGTTCAAAGTAGAGCCGATCCGATGTATCAAAATCCGTGCTTACGGTTTCCGGGTTATTGTTGGCGATAATGGTTTCGTATCCCTCTTCCTTCAACGCCCACACCGAATGTACCGAGCAATAGTCGAACTCGATTCCCTGACCGATCCGAATGGGACCGGAGCCGATTACAAGCACTTTTTCCCTGTCGGATTTCCTTACTTCACAATGTTTATCGTAGGTAGAGTAGTAGTATGGGGTTACGGCTTCAAATTCAGCGGCACAAGTATCTACCATCTTATAGACGGCCTTAATCCCGTGCTCCCTGCGTATATTTTTAATTGCCTTCTTATCACAACCTATGTTCTTCGCAATAATTGCATCGGTAAACCCTAGTTTTTTTGCCCGGCTGAGAATTTCAAGAGTCAATTCCTCCAGTGTGATGGATTTAAGCTTTTCCTCCATCAACACCAACTCTTTAATCTTGCATAGGAAGAAGTCGTCGATTTTCGTAATCCGGTTGATTTCCTCCACCGTAATGCATCTTCGAAGGGCTTCAGCGATCACAAACAATCGTTCGTCGTTTACCTCCGTCAGCTTCTTTAAGATTTCCCCGCCATCCAGCTTTTTATAAACTTCCTGTTCCAGGGTGGACAGCCCCAGCTCCAGGGAGCGAATCGCCTTCATCAGGGCAGCTTCAAAGCTGCTGCTGATAGCCATGACCTCTCCTGTAGCTTTCATCTGTGTTCCCAGTGTTCTCTTCGCTTTTACAAATTTGTCAAAGGGCCATTTAGGGATTTTAACCACTACATAGTCCAGAGTCGGTTCAAAGCAGGCATAGGTTTTACCCGTTACTGCATTCTTGATTTCGTCCAATCCGTATCCAATGGCGATTTTGGTAGCTACCTTGGCAATAGGGTACCCGGTTGCTTTGGAAGCCAGTGCAGAAGAGCGGCTTACCCTGGGATTTACTTCGATGACTCCATATTCAAAACTGGTGGGATGCAGCGCATACTGTACATTGCAGCCCCCTTCAATCCCCAGAGCCGATATGATTTTCAGAGAGGCGGAACGGAGCATTTGGTACTCTTTATCTGCCAAGGTCTGAGAAGGTGCCACCACGATACTATCGCCGGTATGAACACCCACCGGGTCGATGTTCTCCATGTTGCAAACCGTAATTACATTTCCCTTGCTGTCCCGCATTACTTCATATTCGATTTCCTTCCAGCCAGCGATACACTTTTCGATTAATACCTGGTGTACACGGCTGAGACGAAGACCATGGGTACCGATCTCCCTCAATTCTTCCACGGTATTGGCGATCCCTCCGCCGGTACCGCCCAAGGTGTATGCAGGCCGGACAATGACCGGATACCCGATTTCATCGGCGAATTCCAGCGCATCTTCCAGGGTATTGACCACTTTGCTGGCGATACAGGGTTCTCCGATTCTTTCCATAGTGTCCTTGAAGGCCTGCCGGTCCTCTGCCATCTTGATGGCTTCTACTGCAGTCCCCAGCAGCTTGACCCCCTCTTCCTCCAGGAAACCGGATTCCGCCAGTTCCATGGCCAGATTCAGCCCAGTTTGTCCTCCCAGGGTTGGCAGAATGCTGTCGGGCTTCTCTTTTCGGATGATGTTTTTCACAACTTCTGTATTCAGCGGTTCAATATAAACCTTGTCTGCGATATTGGTATCTGTCATTATGGTCGCAGGGTTGCTGTTTACCAGTACAACCTCGATGTTTTCCTCTTTCAGGGCCTGGCATGCCTGCGTTCCCGCATAGTCGAACTCTGCCGCCTGTCCGATGATAATGGGTCCGGAACCTATTACCAGTACTTTTTTTACATCCGTGCGCTTTGGCATTATTTGTTCCTCCTCATCAGTTCCATAAATTCGTCAAAGAGATAGGCTGTGTCCGTGGGGCCTGGGGACGCTTCCGGATGGAACTGAACGGTAAATACAGGTACACCCTTATACCGCACTCCCTCAATGGTTCCATCATTCATATTCCTGTGACTGACTTCCATCCTGTCCTTATCCATGGAGCCCTCAACGATGGTATATCCATGGTTCTGTGACGTAATATACGTCATATCCTTTTCCAAATCCTTTACGGGATGGTTACAGCCCCTATGCCCGTATTTAAGTTTTTCGGTATCAGCTCCATTGGCCAGGGCAGTAAGTTGATGTCCCAAGCATATGCCGAATATGGGCTTTTTGCCCATGAGATTTTTAATGGTTTGAATCGCTGCCGTACAATCCTTCGGGTCACCCGGTCCGTTGGACAACATGATTCCATCGGGAGCAACAGTCATAATTTCATCCGACGTTGTCCATGCAGGGAAAACATAAACTTCACAGTTCCGCTTCAGCAGGGACCGTATGATATTCTGTTTGATTCCCAGGTCCAGCAGCGCAACTCTGTAACCCGTTCCGTCATAATGCACCACTTTATCGGTAGTCACTTCCTGGACAGGGTTTTGGATCCCGTATTGTGATATTCCCTCTATCTTATCTTCGAAATTGAAGTCTTCCTTCGTCGTGATAATCCCTTTCATGGTTCCCTTATCTCTGAGAATGCGTGTCAATGCCCGGGTATCGATGCCCTCGATCCCGATAATATTGTTCCTCCGCAGATATTCGTTGAGATTCTCAATGGATCGCCAGTTACTGGGTGTTTTGCATAACTCCCTTACAATAAAACCTTTTACCTGTGGTTTCGTTGACTCTATATCTTCAAAGTTAACTCCGTAATTTCCGATGAGCGGATAGGTCATGGTTACAATCTGTCCACAGTAGGATGGGTCTGTCAGTACTTCCTGATAGCCTGTCATTCCCGTATTGAAAACAATTTCTCCAATGACCTCTCCGGTAACGCCGAAACTGTTTCCTTCAAATATAGTACCATCTTCCAATGCCAGTATTGCTTTCATGATTGACCTCCTTTGTAGTAAAGACGTTCCTGGTTCCTAGTTGCCGGTTCCTGGTAGACGATTCAGGCTGAAAGCCCTTAAACTACCAGGAACTAAGAACTAGGAACTAACAACGCCTCTTATAAATTCCCTAACGCCCTTCCAATATCCTCTCTCATTCGTATGGCTTCAGCACGACTGGCCTCTGCATATTGTTCCGATGTATAACTCTTCTTCCAGAGCTCCGAGCTGCAAGCACACATGATGCTTCTGGATGCATTGACGATGGCTCCCAACCCATCTTCATTGAAGGAATGGACGACATCGGCGGCACTTCCTCCCTGGGCTCCGTATCCAGGCACCAGGATATAAGCATTTTCCATTACCTTCCTCAACACTTTCGCCTGCTCGGGGTATGTCGCTCCAACCACAGCGCCTACGCCGCTGTAGCCATTTTTCCCTACCAGTGCAGCACCCCATTGATCCACATATTGTGCCACTACTTCATAGATGGGCCGACCATCGGAGGTTAACAGTTCTTGAAGCTGTCCTGAGGATTTGTTGGATGTCTTGACCAGGACAAAGATTCCCTTGCCGTATTTTTCACAATCCTCGACAAAGGGCTTTATTCCATCGACACCCAGATAAGGATTTACTGTCAAGGCATCTCCCTCAAACATCCGCTCCGACACTTCACCCCCCAGGTCGGTTTTTCCCAGGTACGCTGTCGAATAAGCTTCTGCCGTACTGCCGATGTCGTTTCTTTTCCCATCTACAATCACCAGCATGCCTTTGGCTTTTGCATATTTTACGGTTTCAGCAAAGGCTTTCAACCCCTCCAGACCATACATTTCATAATAAGCCAGTTGCGGTTTGACGGCAGGAACTATATCATACAGTGCATCAATGATCCCTTTATTAAACTCCAATATTGCTTCCGAGACGCCTCGGCTATTTCTCCCGAATTCCCGGAAAGACTTCCGGCGAATAAACTCAGGTACATACTCGATTCGCGGATCCAATCCCGCAACTGTTGGATTTCCCAGTTTTTTTATTCTTTCAATCAATTGATCGATAAACATTTTAACCGTCCCTCCCAATCTCACGTTTTTCTTTATCTATTGCCCAGGGCCGAAAATATAACTTCCGCTGCCATTGTGCTAAACCTTGCATAAGATGCTGCGAATAAAATCGGAAGCTATATTTTCACTCTTCCTTAACGCTCGGCTTCTCCCTCACGAACTACTACCCGTCCTGCTACAATTGTATAGAGCACCTTTCCCTGTAGTTTACATCTGTGGTAGGGTGAATTTTTGCTTTTTGATTTGAATTTATTTACATCCACTTCATATTCCTCTTCCATATCTACGACGATAATATCAGCATCCTTACCCACCTGCAGTGTACCCTTATCAAGGCCCAGCATCCGGGAGGGATTCACACACATTTTATCTATCAATTGTTCCAGTGTAAGATGTCCCGGCTTAACCAGACAGGTTACTGCCAGTGACCATGCGGTTTCAAAGCCCACAAACCCATTGGCAGCCATCGCAAACTCTACATTTTTCTCATCGAAATGGTGAGGCGCATGGTCCGTAGCGATGATATCGATGGTTCCATCCTTGAGGCCTTCAATCACCGCTTCAACATCCTTCTGGGTCCGCAAAGGAGGATTCACCTTCGCCAGGGTGTTAAACCCTTCACAAGCCTCTTCGGTCAAACTGAAATAATGCGGGCAGGTTTCCGCAGTCACCTTCACTCCTCTTGCCTTCGCCTTCCGAATAAGGTCCACTGCCAACCCGGTACTCACATGGGCGATATGGACAGGAACTCCTGTATACTCCGAAAGAATCAGGTCCCTGGATACCATAACCTCCTCTGCTGCCGCCGGTATTCCCTTCAACCCCATTACGGTGGACATATACCCTTCATTGATGACTCCTTCATCGGCCAAATCAGGATCTTCACAGTGGGAAATTACCCGGATGTCAAACATGGAGGAATACTGCAAAGCTTTTTTCATCAGTGCAGAGCTTCTTACGGGCTTGCCATCGTCGGAGATGGCGACGGCTCCTGCACTCTTCAGGTCTCCGATTTCCGAAAGCTCTTCCCCTTTCATCCCCTTGCTGACAGCTCCGATGGGAAATACATTGACCAGCCCCTTCTCCTTCGCCTTTGTGAGGATATAGCTCACAACCGTCTGATTATCAATGACAGGGCTTGTATTTGGCATGCAAGCCACAGAGGTAAAGCCTCCCAGAGCAGCGCTGCGGGTTCCTGTTTCAATATCTTCCTTGTATTCCAGACCAGGATCCCGTAAATGGCAGTGTGCATCCACCAGTCCCGGAAAAACATACTTTCCTGCAGCCTCGATGACCTCACAGCCGTCGGAAGCAAGACCCATTCCGATTTGCTGTATTTTACCGTTTTCTATCAGAACATCACAAACTTCATTTAATTTACTTGCAGTGTCTACCACGTGTCCGTTTTTAATTAGAATTTTCACTGTTACCCCTCCTGGTTAAAAGATATAGAAGTGCCATACGGACTGCCACACCGTTGGTCACCTGTTCGTCAATGACCGATTGTTCACAATCGACAATACCTGAAGTCATCTCCAGGCCGCGGTTTACAGGGCCCGGATGCATTACCAGCGCATCTTCCTTTGCCAGTTTCAGTAATTCCTGATTAAGTCCGAAAAACTTGGCATATTCTCTGGTTGTGGGGAACAGCCCCTTCTTCTGTCTTTCCAGCTGAATCCTCAAGCCCATGACAACATCAGCATCCTGCACAGCCTGTTCCAGGCTACTGCATACTGTAACTCCCGTCTTTTCGATAAAGGGCGGCATTAATGTGGAAGGAGCGAATACCCTCACTTCGGCACCCAGTTTCTGCATTCCCCAGATATTGCTGCGTGCAACCCTGCTATGATAGATATCACCGATAACAGCTACTTTCAGCCCTTCCAGGTTTCCCTTCTTCTCCATCACAGTAAACATATCCAGCAGCGCCTGCGTTGGGTGCTCATTCATGCCATCCCCTGCATTAATGACCGATGCTTTTACATGTTTGGCCAGCAGATGAGGGGCTCCGGACATGGGGTGACGGATGACGATGACATCGGTTCCCATTACATCGATGGTTCGGCCGGTATCGATCAGCGTTTCTCCTTTGGAAACACTGCTGCCGGAGGCAGATATGTTTGCCGCGCAGGCACTCATGTATTTGGATGCCAGTTCAAAGGACAGCCGGGTTCGCGTACTGTTTTCGTAAAAAAGAGTTATGATGGATTTACCCTGCAAATGCGGTGTCTTCTTATTGTTGGTGGTTATGATGTACTTCATGGTTTTTGCTGTTGTCAAAATCACCTTTATGTCCTCAGCCGACATTTCTTTCAGCCCAAGGATATCCTTGGATTTCAGCATTGCTGCAACACCCCTTTTAAAGTTTTATATTAAAAAAGTAGTAAGACGAAACCGTCTTACTACTGTAAATACAAACACGAAATCCAGAACGGAACACTGATAGACCATGCATAATATCAGGATTGTCTTGGTCGACTATGAAATTTTTCTCATGCCCAAAACACATCTTTTTCATGGTTTCATTCCTTTCTGTAGTATCAAATATTATTCATCTCGCTAATGGTTACCGCGTTGACATGGTCGATTTCCTGTACTTTTACATGTACAATTTCATTCCGTGATGTAGGAACATTCTTACCCACATAATCGGCTCTGATCGGAAGCTCCCTGTGGCCACGGTCTACTAATATCGCCAGCTGGATCATTTTAGGACGGGCAATATCCATAATCGCATCGATGGCGGCTCTTACCGTTCTTCCTGTAAACAGCACGTCATCAACCAGAACGACTTTCTTTCCCCCAATGGGAAAATCAATCTGTGTTCCATTAATGACCGGATGCTCTGAAAGCAGGCTGAGATCATCCCTGTATAGAGTGATATCCAATACTCCAACCGGAACTTCCCTTCCCTCTACTTCCTTAATCTTGTTTGCCAGCATCTTTGCCAGAGGCACTCCGCGACGTTGTATACCGATAAGGATCAGATCTTCAACGCCTCTGTTCTTCTCGATGATTTCATGAGAAATTCTCGTGATTGCCCTCATGATACCGCTTTCGTCCATAATTAAAGCTTTTTCATTCATATGATCACTCCACTTTTTAAATTAATCCGATGTAAATTAAAAAACTTCTTACCAGAAGGCAAGAAGTATAAACGCATAACACAATAAAGATGGTATCATCTTTACGATTACAATATATACAACCTTGCAGCCTCTCTGGACTAATTTAAAGGTGTAAGTATTTACTTGTAATACATGGTATCATAAATCTTTTGCTTTGTCTATAGTTTTTTTCCTTTTTCTACAAAGGGCTATTATTCGCCTCTCCGGGGTATATTATTTTTGTAAAGGTATTGTAATTCACTTTTCCCCGAAATGTTGTATTATAGTAGTATGGCAATATACAATTAAAGCGCGTAAAATTATACTTTCATCCATTATTTTACGATGCTATAGGATTGAGGTATTATGCAATGTATAGAACAAAGAGGTCAAAGCCACGGGGAAAGAAAGGGTTTTTTATACTCTGCCTGACTGCCCTGGTGGCAATTATAGCTGGTTTTTCGTTCCTTCTGGCTTATATATCCAGCTATAAATTCGGAACAGGGCCTATAAATGCAGTCTCTCCAAGTCCAGGAACTTCTGGTATCGCTCCCACGGCTACACCCTCGTCAATAGCGGACGCTTCTGCAATCCCAAAAGAGAATCTTCCGTCTGCTTTTGGCTTTAAATACGAATTGATGAGAGGAAATAAAGCTTTAGATAATTTCAAGGCCGAAACCGATCTCGCCTTCGGTAAGCCGGAGGAGTATAGCCAGGTTGCGGGAGTTACCGGATTTAGAGGCAACAACTATAGAAATTCACCCAGTTATGGATATGCTGAGGTGAAGGAACAAAAGCTGGAAAAGGTCTGGTTTGCTAAAACAGGGTATATTGACGGTTGGACCGGCGTTGGCTGGACCGGGCAGCCTTCCATCATTAAATGGGATGAATCTGTTCGAAAAGTAATGAATATACAGTCGGACAAGAAGCAGAAAAAAGATTTAAAGGAAATTATCTATGCTACTTTGGATGGAAAAATCTATTTTCTGGATCTGGAGGATGGAAAACCTACCCGAAATCCCATTGATACTGGTTTTCCTCATAAAGGAAGTGTTGCCGTAGACCCCAGGGGGTATCCTTTGCTGTATGCCGGGCAGGGAATCAATTCAAATGGAAATAAGTATGGAGATATCGGCCATAGAATATTTAGTCTCATTGATCAGAAGCTCCTTTATTTTCTTAATGGAATTGACAGCTTCGCTTATAGACAATGGGGAGCTTTTGATGGTAACCCCCTTATTAATAAAGCCACGGATACTTTGCTCCTGAGCGGGGAAAACGGATTGTTTTACAACATTAAGCTTAACACCCGGTTTGATCCATCCAAAGGAACTGTATCCGTTTCACCGGATATTGTAAAGATGCGGCATAAAAATACTCGCAGTGGAACTCAGGGCAGTGAAAATTCCGTTGCAGTATATAAGAACTATGCGTACTTTGCAGATAACAGCGGAATGCTGTACTGCATGGATACGAATACAATGAAACCTGTTTGGATGCGGTCTGTTACCGATGATACAGACAGTACTGTTGTGATCGATGAAGTCAGTTCTTCGGAGGTTTACCTCTACACCGGTTGTGAAGTTGATATTCAGGGTGTTGGTGGCTCTTCCTATGTAAGAAAAATCAATGCCCTGACGGGAGAACTGGTATGGGAGAAGTCATATCCCTGTGTTCTCAATAAGGATGTCAGTGGTGGTGTCCTGGCAACACCTGTAGTAGGTAAAAATGAAATAAAGGACATGGTTATTTTCAATATTGCTAAAACCAAAGATACTCCTAATTCCATGGGAGGCAAGCTGGTGGCTTATGATAAGAAAACCGGAAAGGAAATTTGGACGATGACGCTTCAGAATTATGGCTGGAGCTCACCGGTGGATATCTATACGAAGGAAGGAAAGGCTTATATAATCTTGTGTGATTCCTTGGGAAATATGATGCTTATAGACCCTTTAAAAGGAAGCGTGCTGAATAAAATAAACCTGGAGGCCAATGTTGAAGGATCCCCTGCGGTATATGACAATATGATCGTAGTGGGTACCCGGGGGCAGAAAATCTGGGGTATTCGGATAAAATAACAGCGTCCTGGAAAGCTTGAAAAAAGAGGTGCCTGAGGCACCTCTTTTACTTGCTGGTTTCAAACACCAGTTTCACCTTGTCTGCACGGTATTTGCACTGAATATACTCAACGGCCTGTCCACTTTTTGAATAAAGAATATTGTTAATATGGATGAGAGGTTGTCCGGGCTGCAGTTGTAAAAGGGCTGATTCGGCGACATCCGAGTATCCTACTTCGAGAGAAGACTTTGACTTTGCAGGAATAAAGGCATATTTTCCTCGCAGTATATCATAGGAAGGCTTTTTCGCTTTCACATCTTCAATAATGTTCGGAAATATACTTACAGGAATATAGGAGGTATTCATGGATAATATCTCTACGTTATATACAGTTGAATATACGATTTCGGCAAACTCCGGATTTCCCGACTGAGAAGTAAAAACCTCCTGAAGCAGGCTTTTTTCAGCATAGCTCACCAGATTGGCAGAAAGAATATTGCATTCTCCGGGCAGCATGTTATCCAGTATGGAATGGGTAAACCCGGAATAGTTTTTTATATCGATTCTTGATTTCTTTCTGGATACAAAAGTGCCTTTTCCTTTTTCCTTATAGAGGTATCCGCTGTTTGTGAGTTCAATGATGGCCTGTCGTACCGTAGGACGGCTGATATTGTAAAGTTCGCAGAGTTCCAGCTCCGAAGGAATTTTTGAATCCTCTGCAAATTCGCCATTGTCGATTTTTCCCATAATGAGATCTTTAAGCTGAGAATATAAGGGGACATTGCTGTATTTGTTTATCATCCACGAAGCACCTCACTTTATTTTATTATCCTATCGTTGATATCCATCCCTCACGGAGGGAAAACTTCATTTCGCGGCTGCAGGTATGAGAAGGCGGACCGTTCCCTCTGCATCTCTTGTTGGAAGCCGGAAAAAGGTAATGTTATCCTATTAGTATGTAATTACATCTTACCGTAAAATGCCATAGTTTTCAACAGATTCGAATAAAAAAACCAGCCCACTGGAAAATTGATTTTTTCAGTGGGCTGGTTTTTTTATTATACTTTTAATTCCACTTCGATCTCGGTCAATTGGTTGCTTTCAAAAACAGGGTTCATATGCTCGGTGATAAAATCTTCGACCTGCTCAGGTGCCCTACCGACGTAGTTTTCCGGCTTCAGCACTGCTGTCAGTTCCTCCTGGCTCATGCCGAATACGGGATCTGCTGCAATCCTTTCGATAAGGTCATTCCGATTCCCTTCCATCTTCACCTGCTTTGCAGCTTCCATGGAATGAACCCGGATTCTTTCATGGAGCTCCTGCCTATCTCCACCGCGTTTGACGGCCTCCATAAGAATATTCTCTGTAGCCATAAAAGGCAGCTCATCCATGATATGTTTTTCAATAACCTTAGGATAGACAACCAACCCATCGGCTACATTGATATAAATGCTCAGGATCGCATCTACAGCCAGGAAAGCTTCCGGAATACTGATCCGCTTGTTGGCCGAATCATCCAGGGTTCTCTCAAACCATTGTGTAGAGGCGGTAATGGCGGGGTTCAGCGCATCTACTATAACATACCTTGCCAAAGAGGATATTCTTTCACTTCGCATCGGATTCCGTTTGTATGCCATAGCGGAAGAACCGATCTGCTTTTCCTCAAAGGGCTCTTCGATTTCCTTCATGCTTTGCAGCAAACGCATATCGTTACTGAATTTATAGGCGCTCTGGGCAATACCGCTGAGAACATTCAATACTCTGCTGTCCAGTTTTCTTGTATAGGTCTGCCCGGAAACAGCATAAACATCCTTGAAGCCCATTTTTTCTGCAAAAAGCTTTTCCAGCTTTTTTACCTTATCGTGATCTCCATCGAAAAGGTTGAGGAAGCTGGCTTGCGTTCCCGTAGTTCCTTTGGAACCCAAAAGCTTCATAGAGTCAATAAGGAAATCAAGATCTTCCAGGTCAATCAACAAATCCTGCATCCAAAGTGTTGCCCTTTTACCCACAGTAACCAACTGCGCCGGTTGAAAATGAGTAAACCCGAGGGTCGGCAAGTTCTTATACTTCAATGCAAAATCAGAAAGCTTCTTTAACACGGTTAAAAGTTTTTGTTTAACAACCTTAAGGGCCTCTGCCATTATGATAATATCCGTATTATCCCCTACGTAACAGGAAGTTGCGCCCAGATGGATGATTCCTTTTGCATTCGGGCATTGTTCACCATAAGCATGGATGTGAGCCATTACATCATGACGGAATTCCTTCTCTTTTTTTTCAGCAACCTCGTAGTTAATCTCGTCCTTGAACTTCCTCAATTCCTCAATTTGTTCTTCCGTTATGTTGAGACCCAGCTCCTTTTCAGCTTCAGCCAAGGCAATCCAAAGCCTTCTCCAGGTTTTAAACTTCATATTGGGAGAAAACAACCCCTGCATTTCCTTACTGGCATACCGGGAGTTAAACGGACTTTCATATGTATTCTTCAATTGATCCAACCTCCAAATTTGAGATTCGAATCCGAAACGCCCAAAGGAGTCCTCCCTTAGCAGTCCTCGCAAACAAATCTCTCTATATTAATTTTTTTTATTAACACAGCCATTATTCAAAAAATCTAAAAAAAGTGCGAGATAAAAATTATCTCGCCATAGATATTTATGAATATGAGATTGATATTGGGAAGTATCTAATAGAGGTTATGTCCATTAGAAAACCCACTGTTAATTATAGTACTGAAATCAAAACAAATCAAGTATAAAATTTACATAATTATATTTTTCTATACATTTTCAGCAAGAATTTTCTCAATACTCGAAATCTGTACACACGTGCAAAGGATCGAAATGGCTTTTTTCAACTCCTCCAACGATGGGAACGTAGGCGCAATCCGTATATTTCTGTCCTTTGGATCTTTCCCATAGGGATAGGTAGCACCTGCTGATGTAAGAATCACGCCTGCCTCAGCCGCCATGGATACAACCTTCCTCGCACAGCCCTCCAGGGTGTTCAGGCTTATGAAATAGCCGCCCTTAGGTCTATTCCAGGCTGCGATATTTTTATTTCCCAGTTCTTCTTCCAGGATATCCAGCACAGTATCGAACTTAGGCCCAATAATTTCCGCATGCCGTTTCATATGCTCATGAATACCATTCATATTTTTAAAATACCGCACGTGACGGAGTTGATTGATCTTATCCGGGCCTATAGCCTGAATAGAAAGCTGTTTCCTTATAAAATTCAAGTTGCTTTCACTGGAAGCCATAACAGCAACTCCAGCTCCCGGGAAGCTGATTTTGGAAGTAGAGCTGAATATAAACACTCTATTTTCATTTCCTGCCTCCTTACAAGCTGTTAGTATATTCTTTAACTGATCCGGATGGTCCGTCAGGTGATGAACTGCATAGGCATTATCCCAGAATATCCGGAAGTCCTTTGCTTTGGTTGTCATCTTCGCAAATCGGTCTACAACAGCATCCGAATAGCTAATACCGTCAGGATTGCTGTATTTGGGAACACACCATATTCCTTTAATTGCCTCATCCTCTGCAACTAATTTCTCTACTGCATCCATGTCAGGGCCGTCTTCCTTCATGTCGATAATGATCATCTCAATACCAAAAAGCTGGCAGATAGCAAAATGTCTATCGTATCCCGGACTTGGGCAAAGGAATTTTACAGCAGGCAATTTGCCCCATGGAGTTTCACTGTCTACCACACCGAACTGCATGGCTCTGGCAATGGTATCGTACATCATCGTAAGGCTGGAATTTCCTCCGATGATAATTTCCTTCTGGCTTACCTCCAACATTTCTGCGAAAAGTTGTTTTGCTTCCGGAATACCGTCAATCCCACCATAATTACGGCAGTCAGTGCCATCGGCAGCTTTCAGTATATCCTTGGATCCTATGCAGTCAAGCATTTCCATTGAAATGTCCAACTGTTCCGTGCAAGGCTTTCCTCTGGACATATCAAGCTTTAGGTTTTGGCTTTTATAGTCGCTGTACCTGCTTTTTAGCTTTTCAAGCTGTGATTGTAATTCTTCTCTGCTTAATTTCCTGAAATCCATGATTAACTGCCTCCTGTATAGAAGTATTTAACAAATGAAGTGATCAAAATAATTAATTATTTATCCTACTATATTCTATAACATATTATTCATGTTTGCAAGTTTTTGACTATTATGTTTCAAAAAATTATTTAATTCCTGTGAATTTTTGCAATTATTTATGTTTTTTGCAAGTATTCTAAAATCCGTATTCAGCCCATCAGCACTTTTGCCACAAAAGAAGGTTGTTTTGCATACAGCTCCGGAGGACCCCTTCATCGCTCAAGTAACTTAAATATGCCAATACTGCTGTCATCATAAGATAATATTGCTGCATACTTTTTATATTTATTCCGTATAAAGTACATAATTCACTAAAGATTTGTTCCGTGGACCTGGGAGCTGATAATGCTTCGGCTATATCCAGGGTAACCCTTGCAATAACTTCCAAATACGCTTCTATCATCTCTGTCAGGTCTTCCGTCGGATCACCGTGACTGGGTATATACAGCTTATATTTTTTACTTTCCATATCCAGCAAAGATTTTCTTTGCTTTTCTATATCCACGCAAAAAGGGATTCCATGTTTACTAAGAACCTCCCTCGAAAATACAAAATCAGCACAAAACAATACTCCATCGACTGCAAGCCCGATTTGATTGAGGGAATGACCCGGCAGCGGTACAATACTGAGCTTTATCCCTTCAATTTCAATCGCATCTTCACCTTCCCTGAGGATATAGTCCACAGGACTCGGTTTTGCCATTAAAAATTTATTCTGTAACGGTTTTGGCGGATTAGCCCCAGAAAACAGAAAAAATGGCTCAAAATATGGATTTTCCACAATATCTGCTTCCTTTTCGGGTGCAAATATTTTTATATCCGCATGCTGCTTTAAGAAGTAGTTACCTCCACAATGATCTGCGTGGGAATGAGTATTTATAAGCGCTTTCACCGTCAAGCTTTCTTTGGCAAGGAGCTGCAGTACTCTCTTTGCCGTATCTCCATCCAGACCGCTATCAATGAGAATAGCACTGCTCCCGTTGGTAACTACCCCGATGTTGGTTGAGTTCTTTATGTAGTATACTTTATCAGAAACCTTCCTTAGCTCCATTGTCTCTCCTCCTCAAGTGCACCGATTCCTGTACTTTTAACTGCATAATTATTACGAGTATATATCAAATCACTGTTTATGGCAAGAATCATATCCTGCCAAAAGCAGAACTTGGCTAAAAATTTTTTCCAATTCTTTGGTTATAGTTTTAGTTCCCGGGTATATATTGTACTGTTGTTCTTAAAATTTTGAAAGCGAGGTTATCGTCTATGAAGTTATTTAAATGTTCAGTGTGTGGATATGTTCATGAAGGAAATGATGCTCCTGATTTCTGTCCCAAGTGCAATGCACCAAAGGAGAAATTTGTTGAGTTAAGCCAGGAAGACGCAGATAAAATTTACAAATCGGACAGAACTAACGATATACATATGAAACTTATTGCACTGACAGGTAAAATCGGCGCTTTATGTGAAGAAGGAATCCAACTGAACTTGGATCCCGGCTGCGTAGCAGCATTTGAAAAAGCAAAAAATGAGGCTTGGGTCATTAAACAGAGATGCAAGGCGGAATTGGAAACCCATATGAAAAAAGGAAAATGGTAAAACCGTTTCTAAGCTGGAAAACGTGTGCTTTCAGAAGCACACGTTTTTTATTACCCGCAGAAAATTTCCGCCTGCGATTTTCGAAATATCTTCTTCCGAATAGTTTAACTTTGCAAGTTCATTCAATATACTGTCCAGATCCTGAACCCCTTGAACATTCTCCGGCGTATGTTCTATACCGTCAAAGTCAGCTCCGATACCAACATGGTCACACCCCAATAGTGCGGTAGAATATTCGATATGTCGCACAATATCCACCAAAGCCGCCTTTGGTCTTTCTGTTAAAAAGGGAGGATAGAAATTCATGCCCATAACTCCGCCGTTTTCCTTTAGTGCCACCATCTGTTCGTCCCAAAGATTTCTTCGATGGCTGCATAGCTTTCTGGCATTGGAATGAGAGGCAATAATGGGAGATTGGGATAATTCAACCACATCCCAGAATCCTTTTTCCGATAGATGTGAGACATCAATAATCATACCCAGGGCATTCATTTCCTGTATCACATCTCGTCCGAATATTGTCAGACCGCCAGCTGTAGTACCTTCACCCACTCCATCTGCAATTTCATTTCGATGGTTCCACGTCAGACAAATACTTCGAACTCCGAGCTTGTAGAACATCCGCAGGGCAGACAGCTCCCCTTGCAGGGCATCACCGCCTTCAATGGAGAGAAAGGCAGCCACTTTCTTTTGCTTCAAGGCAGCGTTGATTTCCTTGTAATTACAACACAACATCACATAGTCTTTATAAGCTTCAATTTCATTAAATAGTCGATCAATGATCTGAACTGCTCGCTTCATGGCATAAGCCTGGCCGTAAACAGGCTCAACAAAAGCTGCATAAAACTGCACAAAGCCGCCGTATTTCCCCATTCGATCCAAATCTGTGTGGCAGGTATTTGTCTTTAAATTTCCCTCCACCTCCATGATCTTCGTAACCGTATCACAATGTGCATCAACGATAACCAATGACCATCCCTCCTAAAATGCATTTTGCAGTACATTGATCTCCTTCACTTCAAATTCGCCGTTTCTTTTGCTTCCTAAAATCTCTACAATATCAAACCGGACATTGCAGTTATGCAATTTGAATTGATTTATGTAAACACTTGCAATCTTTCGTATATTCGCCTGTTTTTTTCTTGTCACTGCTTCAGCAGGCATGCCAAAGAAGGTATTGCTGCGTGTTTTCACCTCTACAAAACAAATATATTCACCCTGCCGGGCAATTATATCAATTTCCCCCAGTCTTCCAACCCTGTAATTCGTGGCCAAAATTCCGTAGCCCTTTCTCATAAGATCCTTGACTGCAATTCTCTCTCCCTCGGCACCAAAACTCCTCTTGTTTATATTATTTGATTCCATACTTCTCCCCGTAGTCCTGATCTACGCTGCTGACAAAGATCAGTATTTCAGCGACGATACCGTACAATTCCTTCGGTATCTCGTCGCCGATATTCATAGAATTCAATACCTTTGAAAGCTGAGCATCCTCGTGGATGGGAATGTCATTTTCTTTGGCAGTTTCAACAATTCTTTCAGCTACCTCTCCGCGGCCCAGGGCAACGATTTTTGGAGCATCATCCTTGTCAGGGGAATATTGCAAGGCGGCAGCTTCCTTAATTTTTCTTTTTGTTTCCTTGCTATCCATTGTATCACCACTTCTTTTACCTTAAATTCTTTGACGCTACACCTTAATGTCCAAGGATTTTTTCCCCTGGTTTAATTCCCGGGTTACAACTTCATTAACGTTCAAAAGGTCCACGGATTGGTCTATCAATCGATATTTCACATCCACCAATTTATAGCCTTTATCCTGGATACGCTGATAAAGTTCCTTATATGTCCCTTTTAAAAAGTCTATTATTTTCTGGTCTTCCACCCGGATATTGAGAGCAATATTTTTTTTACTTACCGTTATAAGGGACTCAATTCTTCCGATATTCTGCGTATCCAACGCTATCAGCATCGTTGTATTTTCCGGATCTATCTTCTTCCTTTTCGATTCCCGTTTCAGGATATAAAGTTCACCCGTAGAATTTTTATCCATTACACTCAGTGGAATCTGAATATAAGAGTTATGGTTATTGATACTGTTAATAAATCGTAAGTTATTCTGGAGATTTTCCGCCTTTTGCAGGAGATCTTCACGCCCTGGAAGATTTCCTGCAGATACAGCTTCCTTTAAATTCTCCAGATTCCGGAACAGTTCTTTGTATGCCCGACTCACATCCAGATCTTTTTCAAGCTTGGAAGAATCACCAATTTTAATAAAGATTTTTTCCAGCTCATTTTTTACTTCCTTTAATTTTTCAGCGCTTTCCCTGGTTAGGGCTTCAATTTCTCTCGTGTCACCGGTATTTACTCTCCCAGCCAGTTTTTCAAGCAGGTTCGTAAGAGCTACTCTCTCACCGGGCCTGAGCATGGCGGGTATACTTTTAATAAATGAATTTATGCTCTCTTCAATATCGCTTACTGGAGAATGAACGGCTTTTTCTACATACTCCTGTATTTTGCCTTTGAGGTCAAACCCTTTGATTACATCCGTCAAATCTCTACTTTTATTAGTGGCTAGTTCAATTTCTATCATCTGCTGGATTTCCTGATTTGTCAAACTCCGATTGAGAGAAGAAGGTCTCGGGTCATGAGCTGTAGAAGCCGCCTTACTTTCAGCCTGTCCCAGAGACTTTATCAGTTGTTCCACCTCAGTCCCTACCTGTACTTTTGTAGTGGTAAGCTGTGAAAGAGCCTCGATATTCTGTTCATTTGCCGCAAGTTGATTGGAAGCAAGGAAGACTGCTTTTGCAGCACCTAAATCCTTGAATTTTCCCATCATTTCAAGCGCACTATCAAATAATTCCTTTCGAAACGGGACAAAATTCTTGTTCATATTCCCCGCAATCTCAAGGTTCTGGTCATTCGCTTCCACTCCTATGGCTGACAACTGTTTGAGCAATATCTCCTGCAGAGATTCGTCTTTTACTATACCGCCACTTTTCATCTGTTCCAAAAGGATTTGATTCTCTACTTTATTTTTAACAATAAAATTTGCAAACTCTCCCTTACGAGCATCCAAATCCGCCAGGGTTGCCGCTTTTAACGTCGTGCCGTCAAAAAGCTTCAACAGCACCTCATCTGCCATGATCTCAAGAACCTGAGCCCGAAGAACATCTCCAGGATTCAGTTTGCTCAGTATATCGGTAAGGTTTGACACATTCAATGCCTGCCCCTGTATAAGCCCGTCTATCCGCATTATTATCCCCCATCTACACGTCTTTTGGATTGGTGAAAATAATATTTTCACTGCATCTTTAATAGATTTCGTACAACTGGGCTGTTTTCTTTATATGCAAGTATCAAAAAGGACAAATCTCTCGATTTGCCTTTGAAAGTTATACTATAAAGTTCTTTATGAAAGTGTTCCTGTGAATCGGACAGGGTCCGTATTTTCTTATGGCTTCAATATGTTCTGCAGTGCCATATCCCTTATGCTTTGCGAATCCATACTGTGGATATAAACCATCCATTTCATCAATCAAACGATCTCTCGTAACTTTGGCAATAATAGATGCTGCCGCAATGGATATGCTATTGGCGTCCCCCTGAATATAAGCTTCCTGAGGGATATGTACATTCTCCAGCTTGACTGCATCAATCAATAATAATTCCGGCTGTGTGTTTAACTGACTTATGGCAATTGCCATTGCTTGCTTGGTTGCTTGAAGAATATTAATTTCATCAATGCATTGGTGATCTGCAATTCCAATTCCAAAATCAACAGCTTTCTCCAGGATTTCATCAAACAGCGCATCACGTTTTGCAGCACTCAGTTTCTTTGAGTCGTTCAGACCGGAAATAAATACATTTTCCGGCAGTATCACCGCAGCAGCAACTACAGGCCCAGCCAGCGGACCTCTGCCAGCTTCATCCATTCCTGCGATCAAAGTATAGCCTTTCATTCTAGCTGCCTTTTCAAACCTGCACATTGCTTCAAAACGTGCCAATTCCTTATCCAGTACTGCTTTTCTTTTCGTATACTTCTGTACTAATTTATCCAGCGAAATTCCATGTTCGGCTTCCATAGCAGCCAAGTGCTCCAATGCAGCCTCCACATCCATAAGCTTTACCTGTTCCTCAACTGCTTTAAGACTCAAACCTCTAGGCATTTCGACACCCCTGTTTATTCATCATTCCCCGTTTCTACTTCTTCTTCGGGCATTTTCATGTCCTTAATTTCTTCATAAGTCTCTCCCGGTCTTTCCAGGGTTATCCTGCCGATCTTTCCTCCCCTGAATTCGTCCAGAATGATGGCTGCAATCCGCATATGATCAATTTCGCCGCCGGATATGATACAACCGCGTCTTCTACCGGCTTCCTCTAAAAGGTCATACCCGTTTTTACCCTCCAGGCTCTCAAGCTTGAAGCGCTGCTTGAGGTTTTCAGGGTAGACCGTTGCCAGTCGTTGAAGCAAATGGGCGGAAACCTCTACGATATCCATGATATCATCCTTGATGGCACCGGTGTAAGCCAGATTCATTCCTACGCGCAGGTCCTCAAACTTTGGCCATAAAATCCCCGGAGTATCCAACAACTCAATTTCCTCGTTGATACGAATCCATTGTTTTCCGCGGGTCACCCCCGGTTTATCGCCTGTAGCCGCACTTGCCTTTCCGGCAATTTTATTAATAAAGGAGGATTTACCTACATTGGGTACTCCGACAACCATAGTCCGTATAGGTCTAAAAAGCCTTCCTTTTTCCTTTTCACGCTCCAGCTTGTCCTTCATGATAAAACGAAGCTGGGATTTTAATTCGTTAATTCCCTTGCCTTTCAGAGCATCCACGAAAATGCATTTATAACCGTTTTCCGCATACCATTTACTCCATGCGCGAGAAACATTCTCATCTGCCAGGTCGCTTTTATTCAATACAACAACCCGAGGCTTTTGCTTGATAATACCGTCAATCTCCGGATTTTTGCTGCTCACAGGAATTCTTGCATCAAGTAATTCTATTACAACATCCACTAATTTTAAATTTTCAGCCAGTAACCTTCTGGTTTTGGCCATATGGCCAGGAAACCACTGTATGTTCATTTGTTCCTCCTTGGTGCCTTCGTGTATAGATGACTAAATCTGTGTTCTTAGCATTTCCAAAAATACAGAACCTATGTCATACTAGTAGATCCGCCCAAAATCTTTTAAGGGCCAGATCCGAAATACAGCTTTTCCCCGAATCTTTGCTATATCTATATAACCGATCATACGGCTGTCTGAACTTCTCTGCCTGTTATCACCCAATACGAAAAGCTTCCCTTCGGGTACCGTATCGGGTAATTTCATACCCAGCTTCTCAGTAATTCCGTTGGCATAGGGCTCATCCAGTTTTGTACCGTTCACATAAACGGCACCGTCTCTGATATCAATTTCATCTCCCGGTAACCCGATGACTCTTTTAATATAATCGACCTCGGAGGGGTCGGGAATCGGAATGTATTTGAAGTTCCCTTCCTGAACCTGAAGCACGACAATATCTCCTCTTTGGGGAGTCGAGAATTTATAGCCAAGCTTGTATTCAAACAATCTCTGCCCATCGTTCAGCGTAGTGTCCATCGAATGTCCTTCAACTAATACAGGTTCAAAAATAAATGCCCGAATTGCAAAAGCAAGAGCAACTGCAACCGCAACTGCAAGGACCCACTGGAAAATCTCCTGCAGCAGCTTTGGTGACTGTACTTGTGATTCCATAATCATCACCCCTATAAAAATTTAGGAATTATCCTTATTTTTCTTATTATACCGTATAAATGGATAAATTAAAAGGGACTCAACGGTCCCCTTTAATGCCTTACGCCTTAATATCAAGTTTTTCCTTAACCTTAGCCGCCTTACCCACTCTGTCACGCAGATAGTAAAGCTTTGCTCTTCTAACTTTACCTTTTCTTATAACTTCAACCTTATCAATCTTAGGTGAATGTACAGGTAAAATTCTTTCCACACCTACTCCGTAGGAGATTCTTCTAACAGTGAAAGTTTCCTTTACACCTTCGCCTTTAAGAGCGATTACAGTGCCTTCAAATACCTGAATTCTTTCTCTGTTACCTTCTTTTACTTTGAGGTGAACTTTTACGTAATCACCAATCTCCAATTTTGGGAGGTCATTCTTGAGTTGTTCTTGTTCAAGCGCCTTAATAATATCCATTTTGTCTTCCTCCTTCCTATCATAGACGTTCGTGCTGGAGTAACCACAGAGGACCGTCCGTATTACACACGCAGAGTATTATATCATAGGGATTGACCCTTGTAAAGAATTATTTGCATATTTTAACTTTTATTTTTACTGTAAGAGCTTGTGCAGGAGTGGTATATTTTATTACAATCCTATTTGCCGCATCCTGTTGTCCAAAATGATCCGTGTACTTTTCTTCATTGATTTCACAGATTGCATTTTGATCAAAAAACAGGCTTGCACTGGATTTTTCACCTTTGATCACCAAGAATCCCTCTTGGGTCAGTTCCACGGGATTTTGGGTTATAAACACCTCCTCGATGGTATTATTCCCTTGTGTTAGTGTAAAATGATCCATGATCTCCAATTCATAGCTGCTATAGTCCCAGGTATATTCCCGGACATACTGCCGGAGTTCCTCTATTTTATAGGCCTTTGTTAAATCCAGGGAATATTTTGTCTCAATACCCTCTGTAAAATTCAATACTTTTGCAGTATGCTCCACACCCGCCGACTGCTCTTGCCCATTAATGAGGGGTACGGAATGCCCTCTGGAGGAAGCATGAAGAAAGCTGTATCTTTGCCCGCTGAAAAACTGTTTTGTATATTCAGGGGCACCCAAATCGCAGAGTAACGCATCTCCATTAAAATGAAGTATAAAATGTCCTAAATCATTGTGATTATGCGGCTCTCCATTATGTCCTCCCTTGGCCGCAAAGGCATAAAATTCTCCTGCAGCGTCGTATCTCCGGTCAATTAGCCATTGACTTTCAGGGAAATAGAAGCAGCCGGTTTTAGCGGCACTATTTTCCCCCGCATCACTCTGAAGCCCCCAAAACAGGTTCCTGGAAGTGATGGCCCACTTGCTTGTATGGTCTCTATAGATACTGATACCTTCCGGGAGTTTGTATTCATGGATATGAAATGTTTTTGACAAACGGCTCAGCAACCCGTAATCACCATACCACAGGTTTCCAGGCGCATCGGAAAAATTGATCATCGTTGCATTGGGAAATTGAAGATACAAAGGCATTTCCGCAATTTTTTCAATCAATTCATTATATGTCATTAAATCCAGCTTCCCATTGGTTCTTTCTTTCAGCAATTCCGCGAAATATACATAGAAGCTAAAGCCATAGCTCCAATAGCCAAGCCCTTCCGTCGTAATGCCATCCTTGTCAAAACCCGAGAGATAGGATTCCATGGTTCCAATCACCCGATGGACGATGATGCTGAGTTCGTTTATGTCTTCTATCAAATAGAGGGCAGCGCAGCCGACAGCTCCCGCACATACGGAGGCCCAATTCATGGCAGCTTCTTCCCAATGAAAGCTTCTGTTTTTATAGGAATTAATAATTCTTCTGAAAATCTCCTTCCTGACCCGGTAGACTAATAAGGGCTGCAACCGATCTCCCAGGACGGACAATATTTCCGCAAAGTAAAAGCCTGTCTCTGCCGAAAACAATGCGACGACTTCATCCGCTTCAATGTTGGATTTTTTTATATCTTCAGGACTTAAGGGCACATGGGCGGGGAGTTCCCAGGTATATAGGTTGCACCACTGCCAAAGTCTTTCTTCAATGGCTTTTATATACTGACCGTTATTCTCCAAAATTTCTGCCATGATTAGGGAATGAATATCTTTTTTACTCTTAAAATAAGGTTTTTCATAATTGTACCGGTTACCATTCTCAAAAAATTCTATGAAGGTTTCAAAGGTAAGTTCCTGGGGTTTTTCATTTTTTATGGAATTAGCATATTGCAACAATTCCTCTGCCATTTTTCCTGTAACCGGATGCTGCTTAACTTTTTCAATATTTTTATTTTCACGGATTTCCTTGAATAGTACATAGCCATCACTCTGGCCACAGCGTAATGCATCCCTGATTTCCTTAATACTGATTCCTTGCATTTTGCGCCTCCCTAATAAAAATTATTCACCAAACCTCTTACATTTTACCACATTTAGCGTAGATAGTGGCCTCTCAATTTATGTTTTTTATTTCTGACGTGCATTATCTCCCAGGAGCCTATTTCCGGCCTCACCCTTTGATCGAGCCAATCATAACTCCTTTAATAAAATACTTCTGGACAAAAGGATATACGCATAGGATGGGTACCGTTGCCACCACAATTAGAGCATATTTTAAAACATCAGCAACTTTCGCGTTAGCCGCCTGTAGTTCCGGGTCCATGATCATCGTCACATCCACTTGATTCATAATGAGGATTTCCCGCAAAATAATTTGAAGGGGAAATAACCTCCGCTCATTCAAATACATCATAGCGTTAAAATAGGCATTCCAATGCCCTACGGAAGAGAATAAGGCAATAACCGCAATAACAGCTTTGGAAAGCGGCAAAACGAAGGAAAAAAAGAACCGGGCATCGCTGCAGCCATCGATACTGGTAGCTTCGAAAAGTTCACCGGGAATATTTGACTGAATGAAAGTACGGGCAATAATCATGTTGTACACTGATAAGGCACCGGGTAAAACCATGGCCCACATCGTATTGATCAGCTTTAATTCCGTCATCAGGATATAGCTTGGAATCAATCCTCCACTGAAAAACATCGTAAAGGCAAACAAAAACATAAAGATGTTTCTGCCTTTCAAATTACGCCTGGCCAACGGATAGGCACAGGTCATCACCATGCAGACATTGACAAGGGTGCCCAGGACCGTATAGAGAATCGTATTGCTGTAGGCGGATACTATGTCCTTATTCCGGAATACCGCCTTATATCCTTCCAGACTGAAATCCATAGGCCACAGCAAGACTTTGCCGGAAGATACGGCCGGGCCGGAGGAAAAAGACGCAGAAACCACATAGATCAGGGGATAGGAAACCATGATCAACACCAGTGTTAACAGGATACCCGATATGCCAAAATAGATTTTGTCGGAAGCGGCATATTTTATTTTTGTTTTTTGATTCATTCCGATTTCCTCCTACCCTACCATAGACTTGTTTGGCTGAGTTTGTTAGAAGCATAGTTCACTGCCGCCAGCAAAAGAAAATTAATAATGGAGTTAAAAAGGCCAATGGCCGTTGCAAAGGAAAAATCACCGGACCCAATGGTCAAACCCACTTTATAGACATAGGTTGAAATCACTTCACTCTTCCCTAGATTCAAGTTGTTTTGCATCAGAAAAACTTTTTCAAAGCCTACGTTCATTATGTTTCCTGCTGCTAAAATAAGCATAATGGTAGCCGTCGGCAATATGGACGGAAAGTCGATATGAAGTACCCGCTGGAACCGTGATGCACCATCTATCTGCGCGGATTCATGGAGCTCTTCATCCACGGAAGATAGTGCAGCGATGTAGATAATACTGCTCCATCCGATGCTTTGCCATATCCCGGACCATACATACAGGTGCGGGAAGGCATTGGGGTTGGCAAAGGCATCCGTAATCATGGAATCCGTAAAAAACAGATACAAGGCACCGATGGCCCCCGTTCTCGGGTTAAATAGCTGTATTATCATCCCTACCACCACCACCGTAGAGATAAAATGGGGCATATAGGATACCGTTTGCACAATTTTTTTATACCGTTGGCTTGTATAGGAATTCAGGATCAGGGCAAAAACAATGGGCAAAGGAAAAGAGGCTACCAGGCTGTAAAAGGATATGGAAATGGTATTCCAAAGGATGGAAGAAAACTGGTAAGAGTCAAAAAAGCGTTTAAAGTTTTCAAAACCAATCCATTTACTCCCCCAAATGCCCAGTGTAAAATCATATTCTTTAAATGCGATTTGGATTCCAGCCATGGGTACATAGGCAAAAATAATAATGAATATAAGAGCGGGCAGAAGGAATACATACAGCTGCCAATTCGATAAATACTCCTTTTTAAAATTTATAGCAAACTTTTCTTTTCGGCTTATCGGAGAAACCAGACCCTTTTGATTCATTGACTGCATTTGTGAACTCTCCCTTCTTATGAAGATGGCAGCTTTGGAATCATAAGTGAGCGGTTATGATTCCAAAACCCTTTACTTCAAAATCGCTATCTTCTATTTGGTCCTGTCATAAGCCGTTTGTGATGCAGCCAGATAGTCTGCCAGTCCCATCTTATTCAGTTCTGAGATATAACTGTCCCACTGGGATAAGGGTTTATTCCCGGTAATAAAAGCAACTGCTGCTTCCTTCACATAGGTATCGATCGCTGTTTTACTATTGGCGATCTTTTTCAATTCTTCCGGGGTATAGCTTAGACGGGTGATGACTTGCTTCGGGAAAGCAGGCGTATAGTATTTTGCATATGCCGGTTGAAAATTCGGTGCAGCATTGGGATTGGGCTCATTTTTCTTGTTGGATGAAGCTGATTTGGCATCGATAAGGGGCCGATAGGAAGGCGTAGCCTCTTGCCAATTGTCGTTTTGCGGGAATCCCCAGGCCTTCGGATTTAAGATTGCAATTTTTGTTTTAAGACCTTCACTCTCTTCGAATTCTCCTAAATATTGAGCCGTTATAGCAGGGTCATCCGTCCAATCGACTCCTTTTTCGCCAAAGCGGCTTATTTTCGAAACTTCCGTATCCAGCATGTAATCTCCAACTTTAAAGGCGATTTCAGGGTTTTTACAATCCTTTGTAATATACCAGAAACGTTCCGGCAATGTTGGGTTTTGCGGCGTATAGGCAACTCCCTTGGGCCCTTTTACAGGTCCCAATAACGTCATCTTGTTCTCCAATTCATTCACTGCGAAAGAGCTATAGCTGCCCGATGCTACGGCTCCGGCCATACCACCTTTCACATTGATCAGCGCTTTCATTTGCGTTTGATCCTGTGTAAAGCTCAGAGGAGACAGTAAACCCTCCTTCACCAGTTTGTTCATGTATTCCAATCCCTGTTTCCATTCCGGCTGTGTAAAGGACGCCAGTATTTTTTCATCTTTCACGTCCAGATAACTCTTATCCGGGTTTGCGTATATAAAAGAATTCATCAGATAGACCATAGGATTTTGAGCCCAGCCGTCTTTAGAACCTACAATGCCGATTTCATCTTTTTTACCGTTGCCATTAGGGTCCTTCTCCACAAAGGCTTTTAGCACATCATAAAGTTCATCCGTGGTGGCAGGCGTTTTTAGATTCAATTTTGTCATCCACTCGGAATTCACCCAGAATCGGTTCGGTCCTTCATTCCAAGAAAACGGAGTGTATTTGAATAAGGAATAGACACTGCCGTTGGAAAGCTTCAAATTTTTAAGGATGAAATCCTTTTCCGGAATTTTATTGAAGTTAACGGCAATAGAAGGGTTTTTATAATAATCATCCAGTTTGACAAAGATTCCTTTAGTAGCATAATCATACGCTGCGACTTCATCCAGTACACCGTTGACAACATCCGGTAAGGTAGTTCCGGAGGAAACCATCAGCGCCAGTTTTGTTTTCGCCTCATCAGCCTTGTTGGGCAATTGTAAAAATTCCAGATTTACGTTCATGGCTTTTTCTACCATCAGCGTATATTTATTTGTGTCAAAATTCTCAACATTAGGCTGGGTTTGCAATGCAACCGTAATTTTTGTCGGTTCATTGGTAGAAGCAGTTTGCTGTGTTCCCTTTGGCGTTTCTTTTGGGGTTCCATTGGATGACTTACATCCGGATAATGCTCCTATTAACATCGCCAAGACTACTGCTGCAGACACCATTTTCTTAAGTGGCATAGGGCTTTGTTTTTTCATACTGTCTTCCTCCTGAATACTATTTTTGTAAATGCACCATTTACATTCTCATTCTACTTGCAATGCGTGGTACATTTAAACACTTACTACTCGTTTTCACTGTCATACAGTATGATTTAACACTGTCACTTTCTAAAAGCTCTGTCAAATTGTAAGATCTCTCCTATTTTCCCGCCAAACAGTAGGTGAAACCGCATGCTTTTTTGAAAAAGCACGGTAAAAAGTATTCTCACTTCCAAATCCGCACAGCTTTAGGATTTGACTATTTGAGCACTCCGTTTCCAACAAGAGCCGCTCTGCGTTTGCAATCCTGACTTCTTCTATAAATTTACCCAGGCTTTTTCCTGTTTGCTCTTTAACGAAAGAAAATACATACTTTTCCGATATCAATAATTCCAACGCGATACTGCTTGCGGATAGATTTATATCCGCATAGTGGGTATGAATATATTCCACGATATCAACTTTCAATTTTTCATTATTACTTCTTCTATTATTCATAACAATATCACATAAGCTAATAGCTATGCTGTATAACTCGTTAAATAATTTTGTAATATCGCTAATATGCTCATATTCGGGCAATACCAGATTTAACGGCTTCTCCGTCTCTAATTTTTCATTGATAATCCCTCGGTGTGTGTTGTATACAATTTGCCGGAAGGAAAAGAATATTTGCAGATGTTCCTGTTCCGTCATTGAACATTGGGTTAATTTTTTTAAACTATCGGAAAAAATCTGTGAAACCGTATTTTTTTCTCCAGCCACAATAGCATCGTAGAGCCTTATTAAGGCTCCAATATCAAAAACCTTCTTATCAGAATACTCTTGTATCGGCTCATATACATACACACCGCTGGAAATATAATTTTCATTCATACTGATTGCATATTTCGCTTGTTGATATGCAATTTTGGAATTTTTCATGTCGCACACGATACGGCTGAGTCCGATGTTTATTGTTATAGGTATTTGCAGGTTTACATTGATGGTTCGAATCAATTCTGTTAACTGATATTTTATACTATTGATATCGCAGCTATCTTCTTTGTTGAAGAATATTACAAATATGGATTCATTTTTAAGGAGATTGATTGCCGTAAAGGTATTTTTCATGGATACCTTGAAGGTATTTTCAATCTCTACGGCAATGTTTTGTTGAATTGTTTCCTCTACTCCGTGTACATCATCGATTCTATATACGACTTTGGCTACACAAAATTGATCAAAGCCGTTATTAAAATAGCGTTCTACTTCTCTTTTTTCATCCTCCGTATAGACTCCGAGAATCAGCAAATTTTTTAGTACAGAGCTTTTTATAGAGTCATTTAAAGCCTCTATTTTGCAGAGTTGTTCCTCATTAATGGTGCTTATTTTCGTAATTGCATTATTGATATAGGAATATTCATTGCTACTGGTAAAGATGGTTTTGGTTGCTTTTGACGTAACTTCTACCAATTTTTTAATCCATAGGGCTTCTTTCATGGAAAAGAGTAAGCATAGTAATAGTATGACCAAAGTCCCTATCACTACATAAAGTATTACTAACTCCAATAAAGAATTTATGTTCTTTTTAAATAAAATCAAAGGTACTCCTACCACTGTGCACAGCCCCAGCTTATCACTCGTATAGGTTAGTGTTATAAATCTTTTTGAAGACAGAGTAATTTCGTCTAAATTTTTCACACCCTGCAGGCCTTCATTTTTTGAATAATTATGTGCAAATATAAGCTTGCCCTCGTTATCTGTAATATAGCTAAAGCATTCTCCCCGTTGGTCCTCATGCAGTATCTTGTTGATAATATCCTCTTTATCAAAAACACAGGCCATAATACTTTTTTGGTCAATAGAATTAAAGTATGAATTATTTATGAGACAAGTTACCCCTTCAAAAGACTCCCGTTTGTAATAGGAAGAAAAAAACTGCTGTGCCGGCAAGAATTTAACCACATAGTTTTCCTTAAACAACTGGTCATACCATTCATTCACGGACAAGTTTTCATATTTTAAGTACTTTGAGTACACATCGGCATTGTTATCAGAAGCTATATAGTTCGAAATAAAGATTGGATTATCCTTAAACATCACGTATACATTGGATAGCATGTCCTGTGTTAAGGATAAACTTTTAAATTTGTGTTGCAGGGTATTAATATCAACATAATACTCGCTGGAAGGAAACCCTTTTAAAAAAAATATCTGCCGGAAGGTATCTTCATTTCGCAGTAAATTGGCTATTTCCTGGGCTTTTATAACCTGAGATTCCAGGGAAACTACCCCTTCTTTCAGCTTCGTACTGCTTTTTTCAATGGTCAATTGTTTCGCTAAGGTATAGGATTTTAGAAGTAAGGGCACAACCATCAGAATCAGAATTGCAAGAATGGAAATATACTTTATACAGCGCTTTGTAAAGATAACAAATGTCTTATTTCTTTCCATTATTTTATCCAACATGATAATTTCCCTCCATGTAAAATGGTATGAGTTCATTATATGCCTTTTTATAATTTCCCGCCGAAGGAAAAGAAAAGTTCGTGAAATAACCTATTTGGGGTATGACTGTATTCGTACAAGGACTTGTCCTTTTTAACTACATGGTTCTTTAAATGAAATCGAGTAATTTCATGTACCATTATAACAGAAGATATGCCTCAAATCCAGTATCTATAAGAAAAAGGAGGCTTTTGAACTGCTGAAACGGCTAATGGATTTTTCAGCAAAAATAAAAACCGGAACAGGCCTTAGTAGGCAGTTCCAGCTATTTTATCAAAACACCTCTTTACATAAGATTTATATAATTTGCGATGAATCGTCGGCTGCATGATTCTTAAATCGGCAGTTACTCCTCGCGCTATATAGAAGGGTTTACTCCTCCAACAATTTCCGGTCTTCTTTTCCCAGTTCTATTTTCTCAAACAAATCCGGTCTTTTTTTATAAGTACGTTTCAGCGACTGCTGCCTTCTCCATTTCTGGATGTTGGCATGATGCCCATTCATCAGAACCTCTGGCACCTTTCTACCGTTAAACTCATGAGGTCTGGTATACTGCGGATATTCCAGAAGACCATTGAAATGCGACTCCTCAGAGTAGGAGTCCTCACTGGCTAAAACGCCAGGAACCAACCGGCTGACGCAGTCAATCAGAACCATGGCGGGTAATTCGCCACCGGTAAGCACATAATCACCAATGGAAATCTCCTCATCTACAATTTCCTCAATGACTCTCTCATCGATACCTTCATAATGTCCGCACAGCAGAATCAGGTGCTTCTCCTGCATCAATTTCTGTGCCATCTGTTGCGTCAGAACTCTTCCCTGAGGACTCATATAGATGACCTTGGGCTTATAATCCAATCCCTCAACAATAGACCGATAGGCATCATAGATGGGCTGTACGGTCATCACCATGCCTTTCCCGCCGCCATAGGGGTAATCATCTACCTTTTTATGTTTATTGGCAGAAAAGTCACGGATATTGATGGCATTTACCGAAACCAAACCATTTTCCTGGGCTCTTCCGATAATGCTCTCGCCTAGGACCGACTGAATCAGCTCCGGGAATAATGTCAGTACGTCAAACTTCATCATCCAACAGTCCTTTCGGCAGGATTACATTTATTTTTTTATCTTCAAGGGATATCCTCTCAACCACGCTTTTAATGGCAGGTATAAGTATCTCCCGATTTTTTTCATTTCGAACTACATAGACATCATTGGCGCCTGTTTGGAGGACATCCTTTAAAATGCCCAGACTGCGCCCATTTTCGTCAATGATTTCACAGCCAAGAATGTCGCAGACAAAATAGGAGTTCTTCGGAAGCTTTACCGCATCCTTTCGCTCAATTTTTATAACGGTCTCCTTTAATGCCTCTGCTGTCTCCATGTCATTGATTTCTTTAAATTTTATGATGACCGTATTTTTGAAGAACTTTACACCGGAAATGTGGTATGTCTCCAAGCCGGAAGGCCTGTCGAGATAAACCTGTTTCAGCTTTCTGTACCTTTCCGGGTCATCTGTGAAAGGTATCACTTTAACTTCTCCTTTGACACCATGGGTATTTATGATCTTTCCTATATCAAGATAACCTTCCATGTTTCTCACCTCAGTAAATGTCCTTTCATTTCGTGTAATAGAGTAAGTGAAGTAAACTCTGTCTGCTAGTTATATATGTAATAGGATGATTAAATCCAGTCGGCTATATACAATAAAAAGGCGTTTCTACGCCTTTTTATTGTATTATTTCAACTACCACTCTTTTATTTTCCTTAACAGCCGCAGCTTTTACAACTGTACGTATCGCTTTGGCTATTCTGCCCTGTTTACCGATTACTTTGCCCATATCATCCTTAGCAACCCGTAATTCGAGAATGATGGACTTTTCTCCATCAACCTCGTTTACGCTTACCTCTTCCGGGTAGTCAACCAGGGCCTTTGCTACTGTTTCTAGAAGCTCTTTCATAAAATTACCTCCTGGAAACTGTATTTAAAAGTTACTGAATAACACCAACCTTTTTCAACAGTGATTTCACTGTATCCGTAGGCTGCGCGCCATTTTTCAGCCATTGTGCTGCCTTTTCAGTATCTATTTGAACTTTGGCCGGTTCAGCGATAGGATCGTATGTTCCTATTTCTTCAATGAACCTTCCATCACGAGGATATCTTGAATCAGCTACAACAACTCTATAGAAAGGGTTCTTCTTAGCACCCAATCTTTTTAATCTGATTTTAACTGCCATCTTTTTTCACCTCCCCCCAGGAAATTTGTTTAATGTAAAATTGCGAATTGGAAATAGAGAATGACCAATTTGCAATATACTTTTACTGCTGATTTTAAAAAGGAAAATTGCCAGTCGCACTACAACCATTCTCAATTTTCCATTTTCAATTCTCAATTACCTAAAACGGTAATTTAAATTTTCCTTTTCCAAACCCTTTTTTCTGGTGTTTTCCCATGTCGGACATCATTTTGAAGAGTTTTTTCATTTCTTCAAAGTCTTTCAGGAGTTTGTTTACTTCCTGAATGGTTGTTCCGCTTCCAGCGGCAATACGCTTTCTACGGCTTCCGTTGATGATGTTGGGGTCATTACGCTCATGCTTTGTCATGGACTTGATAATGGCTTCAACATGGGCCATTTTCTTTTCGTCCACTTCCACATTTTCAAGCGCTTTTGTATTCATTCCCGGGATCATTCCCAGAACCTGGTTTAAAGGACCCATCTTCTTTACCTGCTGCATCTGGTCAAGGAAGTCTTCCAGCGTAAACTGCTGTGTACGCATCTTCTTTTCCATTTCCAGCGCCTTTTTTTCATCGAAAGCTTCCTGGGCCTTTTCGATTAAGCTGAGGACGTCACCCATCCCAAGGATGCGTGAAGCCATTCGTTCCGGGTGGAAAGGTTCCAAATCACTGAGCTTCTCTCCCATACCCGCAAACTTGATAGGCTTGCCGGTTACAGCTTTTACGGAAAGGGCTGCGCCGCCCCTTGTGTCGCCATCCAGCTTGGTTAAAATAACACCGTCAACTCCCAACTTTTCATTGAAGCTTTGGGCTACATTGACAGCATCCTGGCCTGTCATGGAGTCAACCACCAGGAGAATTTCGTGGGGACGCACCGAGTGCTTTATATTCACCAGTTCATCCATCAACGCTTCATCAATGTGAAGACGACCGGCTGTATCGATAATCACCAGATCATTCTGGTGAGTTTTCGCATGCTCTATCGCTGCTTTTGCTATATCCACGGGATTCATTTTGTCACCCATGCTAAATACAGGCACACCCAATTGATTCCCTAATACCTGCAGCTGTTTGATAGCAGCAGGCCTGTACACATCACAGGCAACCAGCAAAGGGGTTTTTCCCTGTTTTCTCAGCAGGTTCGCCAGTTTACCTGTTGCGGTGGTTTTACCCGCACCCTGCAATCCGACCATCATATATACCGTTGGCGGTTTTGCAGCAAAGGTAACTTTACTCTGGCTTCTACCCATCAAATCGATCAGTTCGTCATGGACGATCTTTACAACGTGCTGGCCTGGGGTCAAACTTTCCAATACATCCTGGCCAACTGCCCTTTCGGACACCTTATTTATAAAATCCTTTACTACCTTAAAGTTAACGTCAGCTTCAAGAAGGGCAAGCTTAATTTCCCTCATCATTTCCTTAACGTCCTTTTCCGAAACCCTCGTCTGGCCGCGGAACTTTTTCATCGTTTCCTGAAGCTTCCCGGATAATCCTTCAAAAAGAGCCATTTCTACACCTCCTGTTCTATGGGAGAGTGGAGAGACTACTTCCGCTTTTGTGCGAGCCCTTCACGGCTTTCCTATAGGATATAGCACAATTATAGCAGAAATTATCTTTTCACCGACCCTGTGCTTTTGCAGCAAGGGGCCCCTTCCCATTGGCTAAATATTATATATTATATCACGAACAGACTGCTCAATTCTACTTAATATTTTTGTTATACCAGAATCCAGCCGGCTGACATCAATATTTTTAATTTCTGCCAGAATTTCTTCGGCTTTTGCTTTCTGGCAGGAGAACTTCTCTACCAAGCCCAGCTTTTCTTCATATTCATTCAGAATTGCCTTCCCCCGCTTTATGTTGTCAAAAACTCCCTGGCGGCTGATATTCAGCTGCTCTGCAATTTCACCCAATGAATAGTCATTGTTAAAATGCAGGTCCATAATTTCGTATTGCCTGGGTGTCAGCATCTGCCCGTAAAAGTCCAGCAGCATGCTCATCTCAACAACCTTATCCATGATACCACCCCAGTCATCGTCTGTCAAGCATTTTTACTTTACACCTTATTCTAAAGGATAGGAAAGATTCCTGTCAAGGGGAAAAAAGAAAAATCCCGAAGTTATTCGGGATTTTCGTGCTGCCGTGCTTATTCTCTGTACCCGCAGTGCGGACAGGAAGTATAATCGCCATCATATATATAATTGCATTTTGGACAAATTCTCTTTTCCTGTGTACGGGACTTCCTCTCCATTTCCTCCTGGCGATCTAATTTATATATAATATTTCCCTGGTTTTCAAGAATTCTAGCCAGAGCAAAGAAGATGATGGCTGAACCGATTCCACCCGCTACCGCGATAATAAAACCCAAAAACGAGCCGGATGAAAAACCAACGATTACGGAAGAAATTATAACTATTACTCCGACAATATAAAGTACCGCTATCACATTAATCCCCCTTTTCTTATACACTCCCCGCAATTCAGCAGAATATTGGCTCCTTAAAAACTCAACTCATATAATTTTGCTACCCGCATCCTTATAGGCTTCCAATGCCCAAGGATGGTAGAACCTCATGCTATGTCTATTATCATACATGTACTTCAAATATGCAAATGCAGCCTGTTCCAATGAATTCTCCAGTCCCTTCTTAAGCTCCTCCATAAAAGGCTTACTATAGGTTTCATCCCAGGTTATCTTATCCGCTATAAACAATATCATGTCCATACGCCCCGGGTTCGCCTTCAAAGTGGTATGGCATTCAATAGCATCAAGAATTTCTACATCACAAATATCAAATATTTCAACAGCCATAGCCCTTGAAACTTTTGGATGCAAAAGCGATGGAGCAACAAGCTCTCCAGGAAGCATCTCTATCCCAAGTTCCTTGCACATATGTACTTTCTCGTCATCAGAAAAAATACAGCTGATATCGTGCAAACACCCGGCAATAAACGCTTTATTCATATCAATTCCAAACTTTTCTGCGATTCTTCGGGCTTCATACGCAACATCTTTAGAATGTTTCGCAACCTCTTCGCACTTGTGTAAGTTTAGCAAACCCAATGAATCTTTTTCAATATTACCCGTACTGTAAAAACCAACCAGACGATCTGAGAATACCTTATACATGCTGTTATCTCCTCCGACAGCTTCTATAGCAGTTTTTCCAGTTCGATTTCATGGCGTATCGGTATATCGTCAACCCCTAGCAGTGGTATCTGTGGCTTAATCCTTCTTGCTTCGAACACAGCATTCCTATGTATTGCAACCATATCAAAGCCTCTCTTTTGATAATAGCGAATTGCATGTGTATTGTCATTGGTTGTTATCAGCCAAACCCTCCTACACTTGCTGCGCTGTGCAGCCTTTACAATCTCTTCTATTAGCAGGCTGCCAATACCCTGATTCTCTACCATACTATCAAGAGAAATGATTTCACAATCAGAACCCTCTATATGGTATGTGGCAATCCCCTTTAACTCTCCATCCATCAGTACAATATACCCAGGCAGTTTATCTGCATGATAAGCCCTCCCTCTGGAAACCATTACCAGAGAGCCCCAATTTTCCTCTATATATGCAACCACTAAGGCCCTATACTGCTCACCGATAAATTTTATAACAAGGTTCATCGTTCCCTCCAAATAAATAGTTCCCTTGAGTTCCCAGGAGATTTCTCTCAGGGCATCTGTCCCTCATGGCCTCTCTATATTTACATATTAACCTATATATTACCATATCAGCCCGCTTCATACAACAATAATCCTATCTTATTAAGTAAAAGGAAAAGAAAGTACTCCTTTACTACACGATGAAGGCGATTGATCAATCACCTCCGATTTAGCCGACTCCCTCAAAAATCGACCGGAATGCTTTTCGGAAGTCATTGGCACCTCCATTGGAAGGATGCGGCACATGAATACTTCTGATGCCTTGCCTGTGCAAAGCATGCTCCGCAGTTCTTCCTACTGCTATAATGTTTGTCTCCGGAAAAATCCGGATCAATTGCCTCAAATAATTCACACCCAGTTTCACTTCCTCTTTCTTTGGAAACCTGTTGCTGAAAAACCCATTCTTTGGATGAAACGGATGAAAGGGAAAGGTATTCCAGGTAACAATCTCAAAAGGAGATATTCCTTGATCCATGATTGCTTCCCAGACAATGGTAGCCGTGGGCTCGTTAAACCCTTGCAGTGCCTGCGCCCTGTACTTGAAATGCTTGCACTCCGGGTCGCTGGTTCGGGCTCCAGGTGATGATGCAAGAATAGCAGAGGGATGTACCCGGTTATGATAGCCAAGCAAAATTCTTTCCGATACCAGTGCAACTCCTGAAAACCGCCCACCTTGATACCCTACAGCCTCTCCTACCAGCATCCATTTTGCGCGGCCCAGGCGCAGCCGAAGGAATTCTTCCAGGTGACGCGACCGGATTTCAGGCGCATCCGGACCTATATCGTACCCGTTTGCATAGTCCTTCCACGGATTAAATACGCCTTGTCCTGATTTAAAGGTTCGTAGTTCTTTTATAAAGGCTTTAATATTCGACAACTGTAAATTCTCCTTTCAGCATATGTAAACCTGATCTTATGATAACCTATAGGAAGTTGACATTCAAAGGAATTTTATTCTACCGGAGTAAAAAAGGAAAATCCCGAATAAATCGGGACTCAATCTATTTTTGTTCTTATTTTACTGAAGGCCTTTCAACCGCCTTATCAGCAGCATCTGCATTGTTCTTCGCTGCTTCCTTATCCTTGGCCATTTCCTCCACCGTTTTGATTTTTAATCTGGCTGCACCCGCATAGTTTTCTTTTGTCTTAATCAGCTTGCCGGAAGCCAGCCTCGCCTTTGCAGCCTCAATGGCCCTTCCATACTGGGGGAGCCATCTCGCTTGGGCTACCAACATCTCGTCTACCATTTGCCAGATTTCCGGCGGATTACATACGGCTCCAACCAAAGGGTCCATCATCATGGCTTGACGCAGCAGCATATCATCCCCGTGTACTGCCGCCTCCACCGCCATCCGCTGTACGGATATGCTGGCATTACAAACAGCGGCACAGCCCAGCGGCAACTCTCCCACCTTCGGAATATTGATTCCATTTGCATCCACATATCCAGGCACTTCAACGATTGCATCCTCCGGCAAATTGGATATAGCACCTTTATTCACAACATTAAAATGTCCCCGGTAAATCCTTCCGGTTTCCAATCCCTCAATGATATAGGAACCATGTTCTTCACCGCGTTGATCCGGAGCAAATTTTTTAGGAGACTCCTGCACCCAGTTGGGAAAATCCGTTTCAAACCAATCCCTCCCCTCAGTGCATACCCGCAGATAGCCGCCGGTTTCACCGTTGATCCAGGTCCCCAGATCAATCCATTCCTTGATTTCCTCCGGGCGTTTTCTGTACCAGGGCACATACTCGCTCAGGTGCCCGTTGGATTCCGTACTGTAGTAACCGAAGCGGCGCAGCATATCAATTCTGACTTTTTCGGTTTTGCTATACTCAGGATGCTTTTCAAAAGCTTCCAGCAGCTTGCCGGTCATATCCTGGCCTTTATGCCGAACCTGAATATACCAGGTCTGATGATTAATCCCGGCACAAATAATATCTACATCCTTCTTTTCCAGTCCCAAGGCAGCAGCAATCTGTCGATGCCCCCCTTGCACACCATGACATAACCCGATGGTATTAACGCTGCCGTACTTGTTGCACGCCCAGGTTATCATGGCATTGGGATTGGCATAGTTCAGCAGCAGGCAATCAAGTGCCGCCACCTCACGTATGTCCTTGCAGAATTCCAGCATGGCAGCAATCCCGCGCTGGCCATACATAATTCCCCCAGCACATAATGTGTCCCCGACACATTGGTCTACACCATATTTTAAAGGAATATCAATATCCAACGCGAAGGCTTCCAATCCGCCGATACGGACTACATTGAAAATGTATTTTGCATTTTTGAAAGCTTCTCTGCGGTCGGTAGTGGATTGGATGTGAATATCCAGCCCGTTGGAATCAATATCCCGTTGGCAGAGCTGTGTAACCATGTCCAGGTTATGCTGGTTGATGTCTGTAAACGCGACCTGTATATTGTAAAACTCCGGAACAGATAGAATGTCCTGCAAAAGCTTTCTGGTAAACCCGATGCTGCCAGCCCCGATAAATGCTACCTTGAATGACATAAAAAATCCCCCTTTGATATGATAACTTAGTAGGAGCAATCCTCTTTAGTCTAATGTTATCATTCTCAAAGGAGGCATGTTTTTAAAATACTAACCTCGTTATAAAATCATGTCAGAAATACTAACCTTCTTTACTTAGTACCATTTTGTTAACTGCTTTCCTGAATGCCTGCGGTGTTATGCCTGTATTCCTTTTGAATATGTAGGTAAAGTATTGACGGCTATTTATGCCCACATACCCGGATACATCAATAATGGGAATATCAGTATTCGCTAAAAGCATCTTTGACTTTTCCACCCTCAAATTTGTAAGATATTCCAGCAGGGTGATTCCCTGATTAGCTTTGAACACCCGATGAAGATAGCTGGGATGCAGGTTCACAGCCGCCGCGATATCTTCCACCTTGATATCTCTGTCATAGTGCTGCTGCATATACGTCATTACCTTTCGGACATATGCAGCTCCAGTATTTGGCGCAATATTCCTTTCTTCCGACAGCCGGGATATTTTCACTAGGAGCTGCATCATAAGCAGCTGTATGATCAACTCCTGATCCACTCCACTACCATCCAGTTCCGCAATCAGGCTCTTCAGCGCAGGGTAAACCTCCTCCGAATCTCGAAGGATCACAAAAGGTTCTTCCTCTCTCAAAAACTTCTCAAAGGAAATGGAAGACGTAGAAATCTCCTCATAGGATGGGGTTATAAAAGGCCTTTCTTCGAAGGTAAATTCAATATTGAGCATCCTACAGGGGCAGTTTTTCTCAACCACTAGACTATGAGAGACATTAGCATCAATTAAAATAAACTCACCTTTTTTCATCCCAAAGGTCGTATTGCTCACCCCAATGGTACAGGTACCGCTGATGACATACATGATTTCAACACGATCATGGATGTGTGCCGACATATGGAAATCATTCCACTCCTTAAAGTAGTAGGCGAGCACTCTAGGATAATACCGACTGCAAAGCAATATTTTATTATAAAGGCTATTGTTTACCATGAGGTCTCCCCTCTTATTCAATGGTCTAAGGAATCGGGTCAGAACCCATATTTTATAAATTCCCTATACCGATTTTATCATAACTTTTGATCCATTGAATAGATAGTAAACTCTATGAATCCTAAACTCTGGATATTTTCCAGATAACCCCTGTCTCCGGCATCCACTCGTCGACTTCCCCCGGCACATTCAAGCCAAAGTCTGCGACGTACATGTGCCGGCTGGCAGTGCTACATCTTCCGGATTTAACTGCCTTACCGGGCTGAAATCTTTTTTGTCCTTCGCCATACTATTTTCAACCATGAAAATTGCACTCTCCTGTCACAAAAGTCTTTATTGTATCATATGTTAGTAAGGAGTTACAGGTTACAGAATGATATTATGGTTAATCCATGAGTGTTTCATGAAAGAATAAGTTATAAAGGATGGTATTCATGCGGAAAGTTAAATATCTGACCATCGGAGGATTATGTACCGCTCTGGCTGTACTGTTTCAGGTCATGCCTGTTTTTCTTACGGAAGCTGCACTCCCTTTGTCGATTCTTAGCATTATTCCCATTTACTTTGTCACCCGGTTAAATTCCCGAATCGGATTTCAGGCTTATATGGCCTCTGGACTTCTCATTATGTTCATCACGGTCCACGAAGGTTTGATTTTCTTCTTTGCAAATGGTATTGCTGCACTATCTCTTGCAACCTTTACAAACCAAAGGAGTTCAAAAATTTTATGTATCGTATTATCAACCATGGTTTTAACTTGTTCTCTATTAATTTTAAATTTTGCTATCGGCTTCCCTCTTTTTGGTGGAGACTTGTCCATCAGCTATGTCTACCAATCTCTCCTCATTCTGATTGTTGCATTTATTTACTGTATCCTCATGGGATACCTATGCGAATTTACCTTTCGGATTTTGAAAACAAGAGTATTTGCATTATAAAAAGCAGGAATGGACCCTGTAAGCCGGGCTCACTCCTGCTTTTTAGGATTTGTGAAAGAGTAACTTCCACTGCATCCTAGAATATCCACGGCGTATTGAGTAAAAGCATATAGAGTGGAATAGAAATGAGACTCACCACAGTAGTGACTGTTGTTACTACCGCAGCATACTCATAATCTCCTCCATAGGTCTGTGCTATAATCGAAGTCTGTGTCATTACAGGCATAGCAGCCTGTACGACGAAGACCTTTTTCATAAGAAGGGGAAGCGCCAGGCCCCGGCAGAGTATGATCATAACCAGTGGCGTAATAATAAACCTTCCAACCAATACAGCGACCATCCCCTTATCCACCCGTATTTCACTTAATTTAACGGAATGTATAACAATACCGATAAAAAGCATGGAAAGCGGCGTTGTCATATTTCCCAAATACTTACATGTTTCCATAATGCTTTTAGGAAGTGTTACCCCAAGAAGAATAAGAGCGACTGCAATCAAGAATCCCGTCAGCGGTGGCGAGAAAATTCTTTTTGCATTATCCAGCGTGAACAATCCTTTATCTTTCTTTCCCCCATCTCTGCTGATGCCATAGGTTCCGATGGTCCAGAAGAGGGTTGTATTCCCAATGTAATAGAGCAAAACATAGGGTACACTCTGATCCCCAAAGAGAGCCAGGTTTACCGGTAGTCCCACAAAAATCGTATTGGACAGGGCAAACATTGAAGTAAAGGTTCCTCTTCGATTCTCAGGCAGCTTTAAAACTTTTGCCAGAATCATTCCCAGTAAATAGCAGGATCCCATGGTTAGAAAAGGAACTACAAGTCCATTTCCGAGGTGCAAAAGCTTATCCTTATCATAAGTACCCATCAGGTTTGAAATCATATAGGCAGGCAGTGCAACACTGACCACTAGTTTTGATATCAGCTTTGAGGATTTTTGATCGAACCAGCCTTTAAAACTGAGAAAATACCCTATTCCGATCATTAGTATGATGCTTAGAACTCCTTGTACTCCATTTAGAAAAATCAACGTAAACGCCTCCTTATTTTCTCATAAGGATTAGTATAGCATAAAAAGCAGGACTTGGAACCTCTATTTCAAAAAAAAAGAAGCCGAATCATGGCGATTCAACTTCTGCCTTTTCCTATCAGTCAAATAAAGCTTCAACAAATTCCTTTGCGTCAAATTGCTGCAGGTCATCGATTTTCTCACCCACACCGATGAGCTTTACAGGTACATCCAACTCAGACTTCACGGAAATAATAATTCCTCCCTTGGCGGTTCCATCCAGCTTGGTAAGTACGATCCCCGAGATTCCTGCCGCTTCCCGGAAGGTTTTTGCCTGAGCTATTGCATTCTGTCCTGTTGTTGCATCCAAAACCAGCAATGTCTCCCGGCTGGCTCCCGGCAGTTCCCTGTCCAGAATTTTAGATATCTTTTTAAGCTCCTCCATGAGGTTTTTCTTCGTATGAAGTCTTCCGGCAGTATCGCAAATCAGAACGTCCACCTTTCTGGCTTTTGCAGCCTGAGCGGCATCAAAAACCACTGCTGCCGGGTCCGCACCTTCATCATGTTTGATAAGATCCACGCCAACCCGGTTCGCCCATACCTCCAACTGGTCAATAGCTGCAGCCCTGAAGGTATCGCCGGCAGCCAATAATACTTTCTTTCCCTGCTGCTTCATGAGATTTGCGATCTTACCGATGGAGGTAGTTTTACCGACGCCATTAACTCCAATCACTATAATGACCGAAGGTGTAGTTTTTACATCAAGGTAATTCTTATCATCACTTAGAATTTCCGCCAACTCTTCCTTTAATAAGTCCTTAACCTTTTTAGGGTCTGTTACCTTATTTTCCTTCACCTTTCTTTTTACATCTTCAATAATCCGGGTGGAGGATTCAATACCCACATCCGACATGATAAGGACTTCTTCCAGTTCCTCAAACAGTTCTTCGTCAATCTTTCCGAAAGATACCAGCACCTGGTCGATTTTCTCCGAAATGCTGTCTCTGGTCTTCTTCAGACCTTCTTTTAACCGATCAAAAAAACCCATAAATAAATAACCTCCAAGATAATATAATAACGGGCGGGTCCACCCTCAACGCCACCGAGGAGAGTCTTCTTTATCTCTCCTTCTCCCAAAATCAGCAGAAGGGTTCGAGGAATGAGGAACAGACCCGTAAAGTACTACCAAATCAATGTTTTATGGCATCCCACATAATTAAAACTATATTTCGGCAAACGCCTACCCTAGCTTGCTTTTTCTCCAAGCTTCAATGACACAACCTTGGACACGCCATGTTCCTGCATGGTTACACCATAGAGGGTATCTGAAGCTTCCATTGTTCCTTTCCTGTGGGTTACCACGATGAACTGGGTGGAGTCGGCAAACTTCCTTAGATATTGAGAAAAACGGAAGACATTGGCGTCGTCCAGAGCTGCCTCAATTTCGTCAAGAATACAAAAGGGTGTGGGGCTCAGCTTCAGTATGGCAAACAACAGTGCAATGGCTGTGAAAGCTCTTTCTCCACCGGATAAGAGCATCATGTTTTGAAGTTTCTTCCCTGGAGGTTGAACTTCAATCTCAATCCCACTTTCCAGAACATTCTGCTCGTCCACCAGTTTCAGTTCAGCGCGTCCCCCTTCAAACAGTTCCCGGAAGACAGCACTAAAATTCGCATTGATCAGCCTGAACTGTTCCATAAACTGCTGCTTCATCTGCGTAGTGATTTCATGGATTACCCGGTTCAGTTTTTCCTTTGCCTGTTCCATGTCATCTCTCTGCACACTCATGAATTCGAAACGTTCCTTTGTTTTTACATATTCATCAATGGCTGCTACATTAACCGCACCCAGTTCACGGATCTGGTTCCTGTATTCGTTAATGGACTTCTGCGCCTGTGCCATGCTGCCTATATCCTTTTGCAGCTGCAAAGCGTTGGTATAGGTCAGCTCGTATTCATCCCACAGCCTGTTTTGTATTGCTTCCATTTCAGACTCGGTTTTGGCTCTTTTCACCTCAATACGGTTAAATTCCTCCTGTAAGAGTACAATGTTTTTATTACTGTCCCTTATTTGGTTCAGGGTATCTGCCAACTCCTCCTCAATGACCTTTCGTTCTTCCGTGATTCTATCCACCTCAAAGGTTTTTCCTGCCTTTTCTTCATTGTACTTTCGAACCAGCTGATTCAGCCCCTCAATTTTTTCGCGCAAGGACTTTATTTCTTCAGCATTCCTGCCCTTCTCACGGTTTCTTCGATCAGTACTCCGAATAAAATCTTCCTTCTCAGCTTCGATTTTCCCCAGGGCTTCCCTGACCGTTTGCAAGCTCTCATTAATAGAGTTTACAGATATTTTAAAATCAGTAATATCCGTATGAAGGTTATCTCTCTCCGTTTGACTTTCTTTATGTTTCTCCTGATGCTGAGCGATAATTTCCTTTGTATCGGAAATATCCTTTTCGATTCCATTCAAATCTTCAATGTGCTTTTGAAGCTCAATATAGGTTTCCTCTTCCTGCCTGTAGAGCTGATTTTTTTCCTCCTTTAACATCTCTGCCTTGGCATCCGCTCTGCGCAAATTTTCTTCCACCTGAGCCAACTGGCTTTCTTCACGTATTTTTACCAATTCATTGTTTCGTATTCTTTCCTCTTCTTCATTAGCTTCTCCAATGACTTCATTCAGCATGGATATAACTTCGGCTATATTGTTGTCGATGAGCAATTCTTCCTTTTTTAGCAGCTCGAGCTCATCCCTAATCTCAGTGATCTCCCTGTTTCTGCTGAGAATGCCGCCCGATCTCACATCCGCACTACCTCCGGACATGGACCCTCCGGTGTTCAACAAATCCCCTTCGAGAGTTACAATACGGAAACTGTAGCCAAACTTTCGAGCCATACGAATACCTGCATCCAGGTTCTGTACAACGACCACCTTCCCAAGAAGATTCAAGATAATCCCCCGGTATTCCTGGCTGCTGCTGACCAAATCTGCCGCAACTCCGCAAAATCCTTCCATGTTCTTTAGCTGTTCGAGGGTATGATTCTCCAGATACCGCCCGTTTACAGAACTGATGGGAAGAAATGTCGCTCTTCCAATTCTGTTTTTCTTCAGGTGCTCGATGGCTCTTTTCGCGTCTTCCTCCGTGGAGGTCACGATGTTCTGTAATGCTCCCCCCAGGGACATCTCGACAGCAGTCTCGTATTTCCTGTCTACCGTCACCAATTGTGCAAGAGCCCCACGAATTCCGCTGCCGAATTCCGGAGAGCGCTGGCAGACATTGAGAATTTCCTTTACGCTCCGGTTATAACCTTCCAGGTTTCGTTCCATATCCTGCAGCATTTTTTGCCGGGAAGCTTTTACCTGCAGATCAGACTTTATACTGTTCTGCCGTTTTCTCTGCTCCTGAAGTGTTGCCTCCAACTCGCCCTTCTCTTTGTTGAACTGATCCAGCTTGGAACGAGACTGCTTTATTTCATTGTTCACCTTTGAAATAGTAAGGGTCAGGTCTTCCTTCCTTATGTTCTCCCTATCCTTATCCAGGGTGATATGATAGATCTCGTTATCAATGCTGTTTTGCCTTTTCTTTAAACCTTCTATATGATTCTTCACGTTGTTGATTTGCGTCTTTTTATCGGACTGCATGTCCAGCTTGTCCATGATACTGCTTTTCAACAATTCGATATGCCGTTCATTTTCATCCAGTAAAGCCAGGAGTGCTTCCATTTGCTTTTCATAGTCCGCCAGCTTCACAGAATATTCTGCCTGCTTTCTTTCCAGGTAAGCGACCCGGGTCTGCTTTGCGGCTTCTTCCTTGGTCAGCTGCTCCAGTTTCGCGTTGATCTCTGCGATTTCACCCTCAATACGTTCCATATTTTGCAGAAGATTATTGATTTTTTCATCATTTAGTTTTATTTCGGAATTGCACTTTTCCAAATTGGTTTCCAGATCGTAGTACTGCTGTCTGGAGAGATTCAGTTTCTCCTCCAGGCTTTTCATCAATTCCGTCTTTTGCTGGTTTTCCCGTGTGATGCTCTCCAGCTTGGAATTTTCATCTTCAATGTTCTGCCGAATGACAGAATAGTGATCTTCAAACTCCTTTATCTTCTCCTTGAACTTTCCTATATTTTCTATGTATACATTAACTTCCAATTCCTTTAGACTTTCACGGAGAGATAAGTATTTTTTTGCTGTTTCCGACTGTTTTCTTAAGGGTTCCAATTGGTTTTCCAATTCACTGATGATATCATTGATCCGCATCAGATTTTGCTGCGTCAAATCCAGCTTCTTTTCCGCCTCCAGTTTTCTTACCTTGTATTTCATAATACCGGATGCTTCTTCGAAAATATGCCTTCGATCCTCGGATCTGGAGCTCAAAATTTCATCTACACGCCCCTGCCCGATGATGGAATAGCCATCTTTCCCCAATCCGGTGTCCAACAAAATCTCATGTATATCTTTAAGACGACATGACGTCTTGTTGATCATATACTCACTTTCACCGGAACGATAGATTCTTCGAGTGATGGTAACTTCAGTGTATTCAACAGGTAACGCATGATCAGAATTATCGATGGTAAGTGACACCTCTGCAAAACCCATGGGTTTTCGGTGTTCTGTTCCAGCAAAAATGACATCCTCCATCTTTCCACCACGGAGGGTTTTGGCACTTTGTTCCCCCAGTACCCATCGAACGGCATCGGAAATATTGCTCTTACCGCTGCCATTAGGTCCAATAACGGAAGTGATTCCCGCATTGAATTCCAGAACTGTTTTATCTGCAAAGGACTTGAAGCCCTGTACTTCTATCGCTTTAAGGTACATTCATACACCTCGGCTGTAAAATTAATAGGGTACCGGTTTCTTCCGGTACCCTATTAATTTTAGCATAATTTATGGATTATTCAATATATTTGCCGTAATTCCTGTTCTAACTAAGGTATAGCGGAAATATTTCCTTCACACTTGCGTAGTTTCGCCATAGGATCCATAAATAGTGTAATAAAATCATAGTAAAAGTTATATTTCGCCAATCCTGAAATACTGTAAAAATAGCAAACAGCCTTTTCCATTCGAATCGTCCGAACGAATTATAATTATCTCGGCGCTACGAGGAACTTTATCGCTGTCCTTTCCTCTCCGTCTATGCTAATTTCAGAGAAGGCTGGCACAGCAACCAAATCAATACCATTGGGAGCAACAAAGCCCCGTGTAATGGCAATCGCTTTCACGGCCTGATTTACAGCTCCTGCTCCAACTGCTTGGATTTCCGCGCAGTTATTGTCCCTGATGACTGCAGCCAGGGCTCCCGCTACTGATTTTGGCTGTGAGTTAGCAGATACCTTTAGCACTTCCATTCTTATTTCCTCCTACAAAATAATGGCAAACAACTAGTGTTATTGTAATATATTCTACATTTACCATAAAAATCCTTCTTGTTTTTTATGAAACAAAAATTTTTTTTACATATAATGGATAAATGTTGCTAAAAGCCTGCTGCAATTCATATTTTTCCTATAATTTTTAATCGAATTTGTTTGTGTTTCAACATTTCATGTGACCGTACTTTGACAATTTCAAATCCGTACCTGCTTTTTAACTCCTCTATATTTGACCGTTTTTGTCCCACAACATTTGATATATCAGAGGATGAAGCATATATTTCAATACCCTGGGAATTCTCCAGATTTGCTGCCTGTATCACTTCAATCATGCGACTCAGCATCCTTTTCGACTCTACCAGCTGCCGAAATGCCGGATGAAAAGGTCCCGCCACAACATCCATATTTTCGTTGATTGCATCCGTTGGTTGTAGCCCCACTCGAATCACCTGAATTCCATTCATCTCATATAAGTCAAGAAGCTGAGCACATAGCCCAACAGCATTCTCCAGCGTCAGCGGGTTATATTCACCACTTCGGTACATCTTCTCCAGAAAGGTTCCCTTTATGATTAGTGTAGGGTAGATTCTTACGACATCAGGCTTCATACGAATAACCCTTTTGGCAGTATCCAGTGCTTTACCCACATCATCCTCTGGAAGACCGATCATTGTCTGAATTCCTAATTCAAAACCAAACTCTTTTATCAATATGGATGCAGTTTCCACATCCTCAATACTATGCCCTCTGCAGCTTTTGGCCAATACCATCCGATCCAGGCTTTGAGCCCCCAGCTCAATAGTTTTTACATTGTATGCCCTCAGGTATTCCAATATTTCACCGGTAATATAGTCAGGCCGGGTTGACAATCTTATGGAGCGGACTCTCCCGGGAGTAAAATACTCATTGGCAGCTTGCAGAAAGAGAATTTGCTGGTCTTTGTCGATTCCCGTAAAGCTCCCTCCATAGAAGCCGATTTCCACACAGGTGTCTTCAGAAATGGTAGCCAGGTGCTCTTCTATGATTTCCCGCATTCGCTCTACCGTCATTTCGCTCATTTCCCCGCTAATGGCTTTCTGATTGCAGTAAATACAATCAAAAGGGCATCCCTTATGTGGAATAAATATAGGTATCACGGTATGTCTCATTTTTTGTCTCCACTTTTTTCCAATGCACTCCTGGCAGCATTTTGCTCCGCTTCTTTTTTGCTTTTTCCTTCTCCCGTTCCTATAACGATTTCGCCTAGTTTTACGTTTGCGACAAATAATTTATCATGATCCGGGCCCTTCTCTTGGACAATTTCGTAACTGATCCTTTTATCGCCTTTTTTCTGTATCACTTCCTGAAGCTGCGTTTTATAGTCCATTGCAATAGAGCCTTTAGCACATTCATCCACCAGAGCGTCCATCTGTCTGTACACGAACTCTTTTGCCACTTCCAGGCCTCCATCCATGTAAATAGCACCAATAACAGCTTCAAATGCATCAGAAAGAAGGGATACTCTTTTCCTGCCTCCTGTAAGTTCCTCCCCTTTGCCAAGGAGAATAAATTTATAAATCCCGATATTGTTTGAGCACTTTACCAGAGAAGGTTCACAAACGATATTGGCTCGCACCTTCGTCAACTCACCTTCACTGAGGTTCGAATATTTTATATATATCTTTTCACTAATGCTGAGTCCTAGAACCGAATCGCCCAAAAATTCGAGCCTCTCATTACTTAATAGTTTCATTTCTCTATTTTCATTGGCATAAGAACTATGAGTCAGTGCGAGTATTAGATTATTTTTGTTTTTAAAGCAGTACCCTATATTCTCCTCAAACAAATGCAGGCTTTCTTTTAATGCTTCAATATTTTTCATTCGTCCTCCAATTCTTTATGGGTAATTGGTTATAGGTAATGGATAAAAAGCTTCCTGAAGGAACCTCCAATTCCATTGCATATAACCAATCATCCATAATTCCTTTACTTTAATTTTACGCTGTTAATAAATTATACACAATTATATACCAATAGGGAACGGATTACTCCGCTCCCTAAAGTTAATTTTTAAACAACCCTGATCAGAATCTCTTCTCTACTTTCCTACTGTGCATACTTTTTGAAAACCAGTGCTGCATTATGTCCTCCAAATCCGAGAGAGTTGGACAATGCATACTGAACCTCCGCTTTTCTTCCTACATTGGGTACATAGTCGAGATCGCATTCAGGATCCGGCGTTTTGTAGTTAATGGTAGGAGGCAGAAAGCCTTCCTTTAAAGCCAGTGCGGAAATTATGGCTTCTACGGCACCTGCTGCACCCAGCAGATGGCCGGTCATGGACTTGGTTGAACTAACCGCCACGCTCTTTGCATGCTCGCCAAATACGGTTTTAATCGCCGCTGTTTCAAACTTGTCATTATAGGAAGTAGAAGTTCCATGCGCATTAATGTACCCAATATCTTTCGGTTTAATGTCTGCATCGTCAATGGCCATCTTCATGCAGCGAGCCCCGCCTTCTCCTTCCGGCGCTGGAGCCGTAATATGATATGCATCATTGGTACAACCGTATCCAACAATTTCAGCGATAATGTCGGCACCTCTGTTTACTGCATGCTCCAGTTCTTCGATTACAAGAACGCCTGCACCTTCGCCCATGACGAATCCGTTTCTTTCAGCATCAAAGGGCCTGCTGGCTGTTTCCGGGTCAGAAGTTTCGGACATCGCCCCCATGGAGCAGAAACCTGCAAAAGCCATGGATGTGATGGTAGCTTCCGTTCCACCACACAGCATAATGTCTGCGTCTCCTCGTTCAATTACCTTGAAAGCATCCCCAATGGAATTCGTTCCTGTCGCACAAGCGGTTACAGCGCAGGAGTTAAATCCTTTTGCACCATATTGGATAGCAATACGTCCGGATGCCATATTGGCAATCATCATAGGGATAAAGAAAGGACTTATCCGGCCCGGCCCCTTTTCCAGAAGAACTTTATGCTGCGCCTCAAAGGTCTCCATCCCGCCAATCCCTGAGCCTACAATAACGCCCATACGGTTTCTGTCTACATTTTCAAGGTTCAATCCTGAACTTTCAACAGCCATCTTGGCAGCCGCCATAGCAAACTGCGTAGATCTGTCCATCCTTTTTGCTTCTTTTTTGTCTATGAATTCACCCGGTTCAAAATTCTTCACTTCAGCCGCTACTTTTGTAGGCATGTTGGATACATCAATTCTTTCGACAAGGCTTATGCCGTTTTTACCTTCCTTGATTGCATTCCAGAAGGGGTCAACCCCTATTCCCAATGAAGATACAACCCCCATGCCGGTTATAACAACACGTTTTTGCATATCTCTCTAAACCTCCTACTCACATTCAGGCTCTATGCATATATAAGCTGCAAATGACAATCCTGGCAGCCAGAGCCCCTATTCTATTACTACTTCTCTACCCTATATAAAAATAAAGCCTGGTAGCTTTACTGTAAACAATCAATAAATTCGTCCGTGAAAAGCTTGTATAGACCTTAATCCGGTTTCCTTTGCATAAAAAAAGCCCCGCGATAGGGGGACTTTTTTTATGTGTTATTTTTGATGTAATCAACAGCATCACCTACTGTTTGGATCTTTTCAGCTTCGCTGTCAGGAATCTCTAAATCAAACTCTTCTTCGAGGGCCATTATCAGCTCAACTATGTCCAGAGAATCAGCTCCCAGGTCATCAATGAAGGAAGACTCCATTGCTATGTCATCTTCGTCAACACCTAACTGTTCAACGATTATCTTCTTAACTTTCTCAAATACCATATATTCACCTCCTCTCAAAGAGTGGTAGTATTGTTAAAAATAATACCGTATGTAACGTTAGCAAATAATGCTACATAAAGATATTATTACATAACGAGTCCGCCGTCAATATGTATTACCTGTCCAGTGATATAATTTGCTTCTTCCGATGCCAGAAATCCAACAACATTTGCCACATCCTCAGGAGTCCCAAACCTGCCGAGCGGTATGTTGTTCAAGTAATTTGACTTTACCTTTTCAGGTAATATTTCCGTCATCTGAGTCTCTATAGCCCCTGGTGCGACTGCGTTGCAGGTAATACCTCTGGATGCAAATTCCTTCGCTGTCGACTTTGTAAGGCCAATCATTCCGGCCTTTGATGCGCAGTAATTTGCCTGCCCCGGGTTACCCGTCACTCCCACAACGGAAGTAACATTAATGATTCTTCCGCTTCTTTGCTTCATCATGACCCGTGCAGCAGCCTTTGTACATAGAAAAGCCCCTTTCAGGTTGGTGTCCAAAACATCGTCCCAATCCTTTTCAGACATCCTGACCATAAGCGTATCCCGTGTAATACCTGCGTTGTTTACAAGTATATCAATACCTCCAAAGGCTTCTACAGCCGCATTGATCATGGCTTCTGCATCCTGGGGATTCTTTACGTCACCTCTTGTTGCAACTGCATTGTAGCCGGCAGCTTTGAACTCTTCCGCTGTTTTCTCAACTACATCGGAAGTTCCGTTGAGCACCACATTGGCCCCCATTTGAAGAAGCTTTAACGCTATGGCTTTACCAATTCCTCTTCCCGAGCCGGTCACAACAGCAGTTTTCCCCTTTAACTGCATAATATACCTCCCTTCTGAGCAATTAAAAATTGAAAATTATTTAGTCTCAAAATATTTCAAACAATTACACTCCAAGCTCTGTCAGAGTTTTGTTCAATGAATCCAAATCATCTATATTTAACATCCGGACATCCTTGTCAATCTTTTTGACAAAGCCGGAAAGGGCTTTCCCCGGTCCGATCTCAACAAAAGTATCAACGCCTTCGTTGATCATGGTCTTTACACATTCCTCCCAGAGAACCGAACTGCTCACCTGGCGGACCAACAAATCCTTTACCTGGGATTGATCTGTAACTATCTGCGCAGTTACATTGGTAACAACAGGTACCTGTATATCATGAAATTCAATTTTATTGAGTTCCTGGGCGATTTGTTCTCCTGCTGGCTTGAGCAAGCTGCAGTGGAAAGGCGCACTTACAGGAAGGATCATGGAACGTCTTGCTCCCTTTCCCTTTGCCAGTTCAACCGCCTTCTCCACGGCTCTTATTTCCCCGGCTACTACCACCTGTCCAGGGCAATTGAAGTTGGCTGGCTCTACAATACCTTCAGAAGCAGCTTGCGCACAGCATTCCTTTACAATATCGTTATCCAGTCCCAAAATAGCCGCCATGGTTCCTACGCCAACCGGAACAGCTTCCTGCATGTATTTACCCCTTTTTTTGACCAGAGCTACCGCATCCTTAAAAGAGAGGGTACCCGCAGCTACATGAGCTGAATATTCTCCCAAACTAAGACCTGCAACAAAATCCGGCTTTATACCTTTTTCCAGAAGCGGCTGCATACAAGCGATACTGGCTGTTAAAATCGTTGGCTGCGTATTTTCCGTGATTTTCAGTGTCTCATCATCACCTTCAAAGATCATTGATTCTACATCAAATCCCAACGATTCAGATGCTTCCTTAAAAACATTCGCAGCAGCTGGGTACTCCTGGGCAATCTGCCGGCCCATTCCCACATACTGAGCACCTTGACCTGGAAATATAAACGCGATTTTTCCCATTTTTCAACCTCCTGCTATTTTGCCCATTTTATAACTGTAGAACCCCAGGTTAAACCGCCGCCAAAGCCCACTAAAACAGCATTGTCACCCTTTGACAGTTTTCCTTCCTTAACGGCCTGGTTCAATGCAACAGGAATGGAAGCAGACGAGATATTTCCCAGTTTATCCAGACTTATCATTACCTTATCCCGTGAAACTCCCAATCGTTTTGCCGCCCCTTCTACAATACGAATATTGGCTTGATGGGGAACAACCAGATTAATATCCTCAATAGACAACCCACATCGGTCTAGCGCCTCATTGGTGGCACTTTCCATAATCTTCACAGCAAATTTAAGTACAGCACCGCCGTCCATCCAGATGGTATGTTTTTTCCCATGGATCCGCTTTGCATCTTCCACCGGGTCCGAATATACGCCTGGAATGGTGATATTATGTCCCATGCTGCCATCGGCTCCCAGATAGGTGCTCAGAATCCCGTAGCCGTCTTCTACGGCTCCAATAACCGCAGCCCCGGCACCATCTCCAAAAAGGATACAAGTATTCCTATCCTCCCAATCCGTTGCCTTGGAGAGGGCTTCTACTCCTACAACCAATACGTATTTGTAATAACCGGTTTTTACAAACTGCTCTGCAACGGTCATGCCGTACATAAATCCTGTACAAGCAGCATTCAGGTCAAAAGCAGCCGCTTTTGAAGCACCGATTTCTCTTTGAATAATGCAGGATGTAGAAGGTGACATATAATCCGGTGTTTCCGTAGTCACTATGATAAGATTAACATCCTCTGCCGTGATACCGGCATCTTCCAAAGCACTAACGGCTGCTTTCACGCCTAGCGTATAGGCCGGCTCATCTTCTTCCAGAATTCTCCTCTGAGAAATACCTGTTCTTTGTGTAATCCATTCGTCCGAGGTATCCACCATTTTTTCCAAATCTTCATTCGTTAAAACTTTATCTGGAAGAGAACTGCCTATCCCTAAAATCCCTACTGAATTAATCAGATTGTTCAAAACTATCAACCTCCATGTTCTTAAATTGCTCACTGATCTGTTCAACCACAGTGCTTTTGCCATAACTATATGCTTTGAATACGGCGTTCTTTATGGCTTTTGCATTGGAGCTCCCGTGAGCCTTCATGACCTTTCCATTCACACCCAGCAAAGGAACACCGCCGTATTCCGTGTAATCAATCTTTTTGTTGAATTTTTTCAAATCGCCCATGACAAGGAGCGCCGCGAGCTTAGAAATGGTATTCTTGCCAAAAATACCCTTCAAGGATTCCTTGAAAAAGGAACCGGCACCTTCAAAGAACTTTAGAAGAATATTTCCAACAAAGCCATCACATACAGCAACATCTACAGTGCCATCCGTGATATCCCGTCCTTCTACATTGCCAAAAAAGTTAATGCCCGAATCGGAAAGCAGTTCATGCGCCTGTTTGACTGTCTCGGTTCCCTTATTAATCTCCGTTCCGTTGTTGACAAGGCCGATTTTAGGGTTATTTACACCGAAAACTTCCTTCATAAATATGGAGCCCATAATTGCAAATTGCAGATAGTTTATTGGTTTACAGGTCGTATTGGCACCACCATCAATCAAGCAGATACTTCCCTTTTTGGTAGGCATCACCGGTGCCAATGCAGGGCGGTCAACGCCCTTGATTCTTCGAAGAATCAAGGTAGCACCTGTCATCAGAACTTTCGTATTTCCTGCGGAGACAAAAACATCTCCTTTTTTTTCTTTAAGAAGGTTTAAGCCAATTACCATGGAAGATTCTTTTTTCGTTCGAAAGGCATTGGCCGAGTCTTCCATTGTAATTACATCCTGAGCATGGATGATGTTCAATCTCGGACTTTCAAATTTTCGTTCACTCAGGATTCCCTTGATCTTTTCACTATCTCCAATGAGGGCTACATCATATCCCTCCATTTCCTTCAAAGCGTCAATACAACCGTTTACAACAGCCTCCGGGGCATGATCCCCACCCATAGCATCAACTAATATTAACAAAAATTTCACTCCTAATTTGTAGATTTTCAGGCTGATAATTCTTTGTTCAATTTCGCAACATTAAATACCTGACTTTTTAAAATTACTATGTTTTTTATACTTTTTCAAGAGAAACCAGGATAAATTTTCCGCGAAAGACTTCTACCTGCTTCTCGGTTATTTTCACCCATACAATAAAGTTGTCACTCCTGATCTTTCGTACTTCCGCCTTTGCAATCAACTTTGTTCCTGCATATACCGGAGTCTTATACTTAATGTTCGCAACACCTACCAGGGCAACATGCGCATCGATAACCGCAATAGCCAGCGATTCTGCCAGCGAGTATATAAAATGACCTCTGACAATTTTAGAGTTTTCAAAGACCATGCCGCTGTGTGTTTCAAGGATGGAAATACCACTCCGGTTTAAACTTAAATCCACCAGTTCTCCCACAAGTTCTTTACTTTGAAGGGATTTTACCTTCGTATGGTTATCGGAAGCAACGTTCCTGATTCTCTCCCGTAGCTCAGGTATTCCCAACTCCAATCGGTCCAGTCTTATTGTAGGAATGCTCACCGAGAACATCTCAGCAAGTTCCTCGTCTGTCAGAAAAGGATCCGCTTTAATTTTTTCCACTAAAAGACTTTGCCTCTCTTTTTTAGGAAAGGAAGTTCGGCCCATGAATTATCACCCGTTATATCATATTCTGTTTCAGGAGTTTTTATTACCTGGTACTAATCGTTGCTGATAAAAGTATATAATAAAACCCTGAATAATGCAACTATTTCATGTGAGTTCGTAAATAAAAACAGAGTGCCAAGACCTCCAACACTCTGCCCCTTTACTGCTTTATTTTACAAGTCCTTATGCCTCTTCTCTGTCTTATGCGTTCATATCAATGACTTTCAGGTTTTTCATCATGTAATCATAACCTGAATAGATCGTGATAAGAACCGCAATCAGCATGGCATACCGATCAAAAGGAAAATCCGCAAAAAGACTAATAGGGAAATTCTTCAGCAGCGATGCCGCTATCGCAACAATTTGCGTAACAGTCTTTATTTTTCCCCAGTTACTGGCCGCGATAACAATACCTTCTCCTGATGCTACCAGCCGCAGGCCCGTCACGATAAACTCCCTGGCAATAATGACCATGGCAGCCCATCCGGTTACTTCGTTTCTTTCTACCAACGCAATCAATGCCGCCGTTACTAGCAGCTTATCCGCAATTGGATCAAGAAAAATACCGAACCGGGTAACTTGCTTCCTCTTCCTGGCAATATACCCATCTACGCCATCCGTACTGGCAGCGATAATGAATAGAACCGCTGCAAAATAATTTCCATAATTACGGATAAAATCATTAATTCCCGTTAATTGGGGGTTTATAAACTTTAAATAACTGCTGCTAAGCACCCAATCAGGAAAGGGGATTATAAAAAGCATAAAAATCGGTATCAGAAAAATTCTGGACAGAGTAATTTTATTCGGCAGATTCATATACAACCTCTCCTATCAAATCATAGTTGTCTATGTTTAGGATTTTTACATTAACAAATTGCCCTGCTTCCAAAGGTTCCTGGCTTGTGAAGTATACCATACCGTCAATCTCCGGAGCTTCGGCAGAAGTTCTTCCATAGTAAAAAATCCCATCTTCCGCAACGCCTTCAACCAGGGCTTTATATATCTTACCAAGCCTTTCCCTGTTCTTTTCCACTGAGATTCCCTGCTGCAGTTCCATCAGCTTCTTATATCTCTGCACTTTAAGCCGCTTATTTACTTGCGGTTTCATGCGGGCAGCCGGAGTATCTTCCTCCTTGGAGTAAGTGAAAACCCCTACCCTGTCCAATCGTGATTCCTTTACGAAATCATACAGCATATCAAAGTCTTCCGGCTCTTCCCCGGGAAAACCAACAATCAGCGAAGTTCTTATAAAGATATCGGGAACTCTTTCTCTAAGCTTTACAAGTAAGGACCGGACTTCACTGCCTGTACCTCTTCTGGCCATAAGCTTCAGAATCCTGTCGCTGGCGTGCTGTATAGGTATATCGATATATTTGCAAACCTTTGGATTTTCTGCGATTTCATCAATCAATGCATCCGTTATTTCCTCCGGATAGCAGTAGAGTAAACGAATCCATTCCAATTCCGGTATGGCACTCAGTGTACGAATCAGTGGTACCAGCTTGCGTTCACCGTAGTTATCGAGTCCGTACCGTGTCGTATCCTGGGCAATGAGTATGATTTCCTTTATACCTGAAGCAGCGAGCGCTTTTGCTTCTTTCTCAATATCTTCAATTTTTCTGCTTCTGTACCGGCCCCGCAGTGAGGGAATGATACAGTAGGTGCAGCAATTATCACAGCCTTCTGCAATCTTAAGATAAGCAAAGCCCTTACCGGAGGTAACAACTCTCTCATTCTCCAGGTAATCCAGTTCGCGCAGATTTCCATATAGTACGGACTTTTCTCCGCTATAGGCTTTATTTATAACCTCGGCGATCTCCTTGTAGTTCCCTGTTCCAATGACAGCATCCACTTCAGGAATCTGCTCCATAATCTGCTCTTTGTACCGCTCAGCCATACATCCTGTTACGATCAGCATTTCACAAGTGTTTTTTTTATGTTCCGCCATTTCCAGAATCGTATTCACCGATTCCTGTTTAGCAGTTTCAATAAAACCACAGGTATTTACGATAAGTACATCTGCTTCGTCTTCGTTGTTGGTAATCTCATAATTCTTCTTGAGCATTCCAAGCATTATTTCGCTGTCAACGAGATTTTTGGGACACCCCAACGAAACAACACCAATTTTCTTCAATAAACACACTCCCTGTTTTAAAATTTTTATTTCAAACTTAATATTATCGGATGAAATCAATCTATCAATGAATTGGATGAGAACTCCATTTCAAAACCATAAAATGGAAGAATTTTGTTCTAAACCATTTTGATTATAAGATTTTGCGTATACATTGTCAATTGTATTTTGCTAGATTTTTATGCCTTTTGGAATCAATTGTTCCGCTTTTGTGATGGATTCCTCCATTTCAGCTCGCAATCGGGAAATCTCCTCTTGAAGCTGCTCCTCTTTAATCCCCATACCCTCCAGCTCCTTTACTATTTCATCCCTCTGCCGGTTCAATTGCTCCAATCTTGCTTCAGCCCTGATTTTCGCACTTTTTGCCTTTTCCAGCCGTTCCTTAATTTCGATGATTTTTTTATCAAATTCTATCACTATATTTCCTCCATCAGATGAGAAATAATTTCCTCCACATTTTTTTCCCGGATATTACTTCTGCAAAAAGGACAAATACCCATTTGCCGTAGCAATTGACTGTATTGTTCCACGAACCTGCCGATTTGATCCGTATATTGTTTGAGCGCTGTTTCTTCATTTATAATATTCGCACTGATTTGGCCAAGCTTTTGCCCTAAATCGGAAATAGTTTCAAGCTTACGTTTCTCATCTCTGATACAACTTATAACATTCTGTACTTCCGCAAGATGCTGCGTTTTATCCAGGATGTCGAAGCTTTGGTATAGTTCTTGATTAATTTTGCTGAGTTTCTCTCCCAAAGCGTTGACTCTCAACCATTTTTCCCGCAGCACGGAACTTTCCAAAATAAGATCTTCAAGTTCTTCCAATGTATTATGCCGGCGCAGGAACTCCTTTAATCCTGCTTCCTCCACTGATAACGTTCCCAACTGCTCTTCCAGTTGTACAAGTCTCTTTTCCGTGGCCGCCACAGTTTCAACATCCTTCAGTATGCTTTCGGTACTCCGTAGGCACTCCTCAACTCCACTCAATTCTTCAAATTCCCGCAGCCTTTCACCGATTTCCGTTCTCTCATAACGAATCCGCTCAACCGTTTGATGATTCCGTCTCAAATCGATTGCACAGTCCTTTATGGCTCGATCGATGATATGAACTCCCACCAGTCGGCCGATGGCTTTAGCCCTAGTGCTGCCGCTTTCAGTCAGTAAAAATGGACCTTCCAATTGCTCTGCTATATTCAGACTTGAGGCAGTTCCTCTCTCCATGGGCATTTTTTTGATCCCGTGGGCATGAACAACTTCCTGCGGAACTTCATTTCCAAAGCCTTCAAAGGTTTTCACATTTTTTTCGGGGTCCACCACCTGATACCTGTTTTTACTTTTCGATCTTTCCCTTATAATTGTATAATTATTACTGAATTCAACAGTTACTTTGGAAGAAGATGTCCCTGCCCGTATAAAATCCATCCCCCGGGGCTCGTTAAATAAAGCCCATTTGATTGCCCGAATGACTGCAGATTTGCCTTGATCCGAGGGACCTACGATAACATTCAATCCTTCTGAAAATTCAAGAAGAGTATATTCATGGGATTGAAAATTCTCAATTATTACCTTCCTTATAAAGCTCATCCACTCTCATCTCCAACAGCAAGGATTTCTTCTGCTTCCCCAAGCCTTCGAATTGCTTCCTCCCTCACTTTAGCCTCAATCGACTGATCTACTGCAATTTCCTCTATAATCTTTTTCATATCAGTACTACTATAATTCAGATTGCCCATACCGTTAAAAAACTGATGAATCTTCACAAGCCTGTTCTTGGACGCTTCTACTTTACTTCGGTCCAGGACCTCACTGCCGGGTTTTGTACTCTTTAGCTCAATCTCCGTCACCTGTATACTGTCCATCAAATCCAGTATAACTACTTTGGGTTTTCTCTCCATTTCACTGAGTGAATTGGATATACGAACAATACTCCCAGGATTGATGAAGTACTTTCCTTCCTGCTGAACAACCCCAAAACCGCTATGATAATGGCCGGCTAACGTGATATCCGCTTCAGTATCCGTAATCTCTTCTACCCGGGTGTATTGAACCTCTCTTAAAAAAGGTTTGTTCAAGAGCATCCCATGTACAAGGTGAATCGCATACTTCACATCATTTCTTTTTTTAATAAGATAATACTCTCGGAAGCCATCCCCATCAATGGCGTAGTTATAAGAGCTCCCGGTAATTTGGACTCTGACACCGTTTTGTTCCAAAACCAACTCCTCACCGGACTGCAAAAGCCTTACCAGTCCAATTCCCTCTATAAGGCCTAACATGGTCCTCTCCAGCGATTCCGGATTCTGTCCGAAAATGTCATGATTGCCTGCAATCGTGATAATGGGCTTTGTAAACCCATTAATAATGATGGCAAATTCCCTGACGACTGCCGGGGAGACATCCGGACGGTCAAACCAGTCACCGCCATTCAGTACATAATCCACCCTCTGTTGTTCGACTAATTCACGGATCTCCAGCAGCTTTCTCTTCAATGTCCCGGGAAAGTTATCCTTCCGGTTTTCCGGTGTCGTCCCTCGGATGTGTGTATCGGTAAAATACAAAAAACGCATTCTTCCTCCATCAATATAACGTGTATGGACATCCTTCATCCATATTATGACTCTTTTTTTAGCTGTTAATTCCACGATAAAATATAGAAGCTCCTTAACGGAAAATGATTTTTATAAAACGCTTGACATAATGCCCATTATCCCTTATACTGATATTCGTTGCTTTTGACGGGCCTTTAGCTCAGTTGGTTAGAGCAACCGGCTCATAACCGGTTGGTCCGCGGTTCGAGTCCGTGAAGGCCCACCAATATGCCCAGATAGCTCAGTCGGTAGAGCAGAGGACTGAAAATCCTCGTGTCGCTGGTTCGATTCCGGCTCTGGGCACCAGATGTAAAAAGTGAGTTTCGTGTGATAATAATCGCGCAAAACTCACTTTTCTTCGTCTGAACGGAAGTGCTTTTTAAAAAGAAGAATTGCTTTCACATTCGTTTTTGTAAGCACTTCAAATTTATAATAAAATTATTTACTAAAAGTGTTGACAACACAAACAAACCTGTGCTAATATAATCTTCGTCGACAGCAAAGCCTGTTGTTGAACGGAAAACAGCTTGATTTAAATATATGGGGAGGTTCCCGAGCGGCCAAAGGGGGCAGACTGTAAATCTGTTATCTGACGATTTCGATGGTTCGAATCCATCTCTCCCCACCAAAAAGGAAACTGCAAGTGCAGTTTCCTTTTTTATTTTAGCAAATTATTAATGCAGCTGATTCTGATCCGTTTCTACCAGTTGTTTTACTGGCACCTCGCTTCTATTCCCGCTTTCGAGGTATTTTACTGCTGCATTTTCTCCATTAATGCTTTCAATCCATACAGAACTCCCCTTATGCAATACTTCTACCACGCCATAGGAGTCATAGATCGCTTTCGCTCTTTCTATTTCCATGAAACAATCTCCCAACCAATATAATTTGTATATTATTTATTATTTACAAGGGCGCAGAGAGTATTCACAAGTCATTAAATGTAACTACGACAGATTACCTCCGTCCTCTAACACAACAAAAAAACACCGGAAACCAATCCAGTGTCTTTTTGTTCATAAGAAATAATTTTATCAAGCCTGGTTCCCTGCCAATTGAGGAGCTTGCGTATAAGTTCTTTGCGCAAATTCCTGATCCAGCATGAGGATTCCTCTGCCATCATTACCAACCAGTTTCACTTTTCTCAAATTATTGTCCATGTTCGCTTCCTCCTCTGCCTGTTCCGTTACAAACCATTGGAGAAAAGCAGTGGTTTTATGGTCTCTTTCCTCAAGAGCGAGATTTACAATATTGTATATGGACGCTGTAACAAACTTCTCGTGCTCCAGGGCTAAAGCAAACACTTCTTCCGGTGATGCAAAATCAAATTTTGGTGCATCAATGACACCCAGCCTGACATTTCCACCTACATGGTTCACATAGTTGAAAAACACCATGGCGTGGTCTCTTTCCTCTTGTGTCTGTACCCGGAAGTAGTGTGCAAACCCGGCCAAATTTAAAGAGGTCAGGTAAGCTTCCATCGAAAGATATAAATATGCAGAATAAAATTCCTTTTGAATTTGTTCGTTTAATAATTTCTCCATTTTTTCGCTAATCATGGTTAAGTCCTCCTACTATTCAAGTATAATATGTACACTATACATCTTATATGTGTTACAGTAATTATATACCAAAAAATCAATGATTTAAACCAGCTTTTTGAAACAATCCGGGTCAATCTGCATAAAATATTTAGTATCGGCAATACGATAGCCCTTACTTTTTCACCATATTCTAACATGTTGTAACCAATTTGTATGCATAACATATATTGATAACAGATAATGAAATTGATTATCAATTGAGAATGGAGTACAAAGACGTACTGCCCACTGCAGCGTCTTTTTTGTTTTCTAACTTATATCTATATTATAGCATGAGATAGATGCAGGTTTTGTGAAAGGGGATGTATATTATGTGTGGTATAACAGGCTGGATCGACCTTAAAGAGGACCTTTCAGGCCAGCACCGAATTATTGAAAGAATGACAGAAACGTTGAAGTTTAGAGGTCCGGATGCAGAAGGTATTTGGATGTCAGAACATGCAGCACTGGGACACCGAAGGCTTGTGGTGGTTGATCCGGAAGGAGGCGGCCAGCCGATGCTCCGTCAGTTGGGAGATACAACCTATGTGTTGGTTTATAACGGAGAGCTTTATAATACCATGGACATACGAAAGGAGCTGGAGGGGTACGGTCATAAATTTTCGGGTCATTCAGACACGGAAGTCCTTCTGGTATCCTACATACAATGGGGGCCCGAGTGTGTAAAAAAACTTAACGGAATCTATGCTTTTGCCGTATGGAATGAGAAAGAGAAATCTGTCTTTATGGCCAGAGATCGCTTTGGGGTAAAACCACTGTTCTACGCAGTTAGAGGCTCCTCTCTCATCTTTGGCTCCGAACTTAAAGCGCTGCTTGAAAATCCTTTGGTAAAACCCGAGATTGATGTGGAAGGTCTTGCCGAGATCTTTTCTCTTGGTCCTTCCCGAACGCCAGGACATGGTATATTTAAAAATGTGAAGGAATTAAAACCGGCTCACCGTATGCTATATGATTCCACCGGGTTATCCTTAAGCTGTTACTGGGTTCTGGAAAGCAAACCCCATACCGACAGCGTGGAAGATACCGTGGAAAAGGTAAGAGAACTCGTTAAGGACACTATTGAAAGACAATTGGTATCGGATGTGCCTATTTGTACCTTTTTATCCGGGGGACTCGATTCCAGTGCCATCACCGCTCTTGCAGCCGTTCATTTAAAAAACACGGGCAAAGGGCAGCTGCACACCTATTCTATCGATTATGTGGATAATGACAAATACTTTACTCCCAGTGTGTTCCAACCCAACTCCGATGCTCCCTGGGTAAAACTTATGTCCGATACCTTTAAAACAAACCACCATTATATAACCATCGATACCCCCCAGTTGGTGGAAGCATTAAAAGGCGCTCTGGATGCACGGGACCTGCCAGGGATGGCCGATGTGGATTCCTCACTATGGATGTTTTGCCATGAGATAAAAAAGGAACATGTGGTATCACTTTCGGGAGAATGTGCAGACGAGGTTTTCGGAGGATATCCTTGGTTCCACCGGGAGGATGCACTCAATGCCAACACCTTCCCCTGGGCCCGTTCATTGGAGGAAAGAACAAGGGTACTTTCTCCCGAGCTTGTTAGTTTGATCAAACCCGAAGAATATATCTCCCGCAGGTATCAGGAAACCCTTCAACAGGTTCCCAAGCTCCCCGGCGAAGATCCTGTAGAAGCCCGCAGGCGTGAAATGTTCTACTTGAACATAAACTGGTTTATGAGTACTCTTCTGGACCGGAAGGACCGCATGAGCATGGCTGCAGGACTCGAGGTCAGAGTGCCCTTCTGCGACCACAGAATGGTACAGTACGTATGGAATATTCCCTGGGAAATCAAGGTAATGGGCGGCCGTGAAAAGGGCGTTTTGCGACAGGCCTTAAAAGGAATATTGCCGGATGAAATCGTTGAGCGTAAAAAAAGTCCATATCCTAAAACTCACAATCCAGCTTATGAGGCGGCTGTCAGTGGTTGGCTTACTGAAATATTGGAGGATGGCAGTTCTCCATTACTCTCCCTCATTGACGTTGCAACAGTAAAAGCAATGACACAAAGCAAATCCGATTACGGCAAACCATGGTTCGGACAGTTGATGGCCACTCCGCAGATGTTTGCATATCTGATTCAGATAGATATGTGGCTTAGGAAATACAAGGTACAAATAATATAACTGTCTACCGGCATAGTATAACTATAATCACAGGGTATTTTACGTTTGATTTCCAATCGTAAGGTACCCTGTAATTTTACCTATATATAAAAGAAGAAACAGTTTTCCATGTTTTTTGTTTACTCATATTTTCTTCCTTCCCCTCTGTTGCAGATGTTAAATTCATACCGTAAAAAATGATTTATAAAGCTGTTATAGGCAAAATTTGATATTAACAGCTACAACTCGATAATGATTGAATACATGTGGTTATTAAATAAAAAATACGTAAACTGCCTATAATAAGCATGATAAAGTTTTAATCCGTTGCAGTTCAAAGTTTATATATGTCGGAAAAAGTATTATAATTAGCAATTAGTTAGTAAATGTGGCGGTAAAAATGTGTAACATCATGTGCTTGTTACTTTCCGCTGCTTTTTTTAATTTACTTTAAACATTATTTCTGAGGTGGAAAAACATGACAACTAATAGGTTTAAAAGGTTTATAATCGGTAGACCTCTAAAAAATGAGGATCTCGGTGATGAAAAATTCAGTGTTTTTTGGGGTCTGCCAATTCTAGCCAGTGATGCGCTTTCCTCTGTTGCCTATGCCGTAGAGGAAATCCTGCTGGTTTTATTTCCCGTCATAGGAATGCTGGCTTTTTCAAGCATGACGCATATAGCAGCTGCTATCATTGGCCTTGTAGTAATTCTTGCCTTTTCCTACAGACAAACGATTCAGAATTATCCCAACGGCGGCGGTGCCTATGTAGTGGCTAAGGAAAACCTGGGCTTAATGGCAGGTGTTACAGCAGGTGCGGCGCTGTCAGTGGATTATATATTGACGGTAGCAGTTAGTATTTCTTCGGGTGTGGCACAGATAACTTCTGCGTTTCCAGCACTCCGGCCTTATACCATACCCCTTTGTCTGGGTATCATACTTTTAATTATGGTTGGTAACCTCAGAGGTATCAGGGAATCGGCCAAACTATTCAGTATACCTGCGTATGCTTTTATCATTGCAGTACTCGCTATGCTGATCTGGGGATTTTTTAAGCTTAGAAGCGGTTACATTCCTGAACCCCCAGTGGCTCTTGATCCTGCAGTGGTTCAAACAACCAGCTCAGTTAGTCTATTTCTTCTTTTGAGAGCTTTCTCCAATGGCTGCTCCGCCTTAACCGGTATAGAGGCTGTGAGCAATGCAGTTCCCAACTTTAAGGAACCTTCCATCAAGCATGCCAAGACCGTTATGCTCCTCCTATGTACATTGGTTGTAGTGCTGTTTGGAGGTACTATTTTACTGGCAAACGCATTTCATGTGGCTCCTACCCATGGAAAAACCGTCATCATTCAAATCGCGGAACAGATTTTCGGAAATGGGTTTATGTTCTATTATGTTATGGCATCCACCTTTGTAATCCTTGCCATGGCTGCCAATACGGCCTATTCCGGTTTTCCTCTGCTTGTTTCGGTTATCGCCAGAGAGGGCTATGCTCCAAGACAGCTAAGCATGCGAGGAGACCGCCTCAGCTTCTCCAACGGAATTTTGCTTTTATCTGCGATTTCCGCATTACTGATTGTTATATTTAATGCAAATGTATCGCATTTGATTGGTCTGTACGCCATAGGGGTGTTTATATCCTTTACGCTTTCTCAATCCGGTATGTTTATGAAATGGTTCCGGTCAAGAGGTAAGAACTGGGTTCCTAAAGCAATTCTAAACGGGTTTGGTGCTTTCGTTACAGCCGTCGTCGTTGTAATCATTGCCATAACCAAGTTCAATGAAGGCGCTTGGATTGTTGTTTTCCTTATTCCTACACTCGTTCTATTAATGATGAAAGTGAGGAAACACTATGAAGCTGTTTCCGAGCAGCTGCGGCTGACTCCGGAAGAGGTTTCAACGATGGATATCACTCAGGACCACTATAGAAACAGGATTATCGTACCCATTGAGAGCGTCAACAAAGCCAGTATAAGAGCACTGCGATACGCTCGTACCATTTCGGATAATGTAGTTGCTTTTAATGTATCTATCGATGAGGAATCCGGTGAAAAGGTAAGGAAAAAGTATTCAATGCTCAAAACGGATATTCCGCTTATTGTTAAATACTCTCCTTTCCGAAAGGTTGTTGAGCCTCTGCTGAAATTCATCGAATCTGCAGAATACGATTATCGCAAGGGTGATATGATAACGGTCATACTTCCGCAGTTTGCAGTGAGATCCTGGTGGCACACCCTGCTTCATAACCATTCCAGGGTATTTATTGAAAGAGAACTTTTAAAACACAAACACATTGTGGTAGCTACTATGCCGCTTCAACTGAAGCCGGACCATATGATCCAAAAACATCAAAAATAATTGTACTATTCATAGAGTTCAAACAAAAAACAGTTTACAGCAGCTGCTGTAAACTGTTTTTTGTTTGTATACCACAGGACCTGGCTGCATTATGCAGCCAGGTCCTGTTCTCTCTATTTGTGCAGGTGAACGTAAAAAGATCCGTTATATTTTTCACCTCCTCCTATGCAAGGGAAACAAATTTCTCTATATCCTTTTCTACCAGTTTCAGTGCTCCACGCCAGTAATCAATGGAACGGATATTGATTCCAGCGATCATTGCAACATCTGCAATGAGATTTTTTCCGGTAACGGCAAGAAGTTTGTCATATTCGGCAACAAAGCTTTCACCTTTCCTTAGAAACTCAGCATAGAGGCCCTTTGCAAATAACAAACCAAATGCATAGGGATAATTGTAAAAATTGGCATCTGCATAATAATAGTGAGGTTTGCACGTCCACATATAAGGATGTAGGTAATCCGGATCCAGTCCGTCCCCATAGGCTTCCTTCTGCGCTTTGAGCATAATCTCCTTCAGTTCTTCCACAGAAAGGGACCCTTCCTGCCTGCGTTTGAATACTTCACTTTCAAACAGAAAACGGCTGTATATATCAACGATTACCTGTGTAGAGTCGGACAAATCATTCTCCAGAATGGAAAAAGCTTCTTCATCTGTGGCCGTTTTCAGCGCTGCATTTTTTATAATGGTTTCACAGAATATAGAGGCAGTTTCAGCGATGGGCATCGGGTAGTTACTATTCAAATGAGTTTCATCCTTCAGACAAAATCCGTGATACGCGTGTCCCAGTTCATGAGCAAGGGTGGTTACATCGCTGAAGCTCCCATCAAAATTCGTAAGAATTCTGCTTTCCTTTATGGAATGGAGGTTTGAACAAAAAGCACCTCCGCGCTTTCCCTCCCTGGGCTCAACATCGATCCATCTTTTTTCGTATGCAGTTTTAACAAAACCCGATAATCTATGGCTAAAGCTGCTGAAATTCTTTTGGATAAATTCCATGGCCTCGGGGTAGGAATATTTTCGATCCACTTCTCCCATAGGTGCGAAAAGATCATAAAAAGGTAATCCCTTTTTATACCCGAGGAGCGACGCCTTTTTCCGTAAATATTTTTGAAAGGCAGGCAATGATTCCCGGATGGCTGCAATCATAACATCCAGGGTCAAGGAATCCATTCTGGAATCAATTAAGGTTCTTTCCATCGGTGAAGCATAACCTTTTAGCTTCGAAGTGGTTATAACTTCACCTTTTATACCATTCAGGCAGGCAGCCGACGACTCGGCAATTTTCTCATAGGCCTTCAGTTCCGCTTCATATGCAGTTTTCCTTATCTCGGGCGCTTTTTCATAGGCCAGGTTTCTGACAGTGGAAAGCGGAAGTCTTTTTGGCTCTCCATCCATCGTAATATCTACCAAGAGCGTAGAGGTAAGTAGTTCCTGTAGCTTTGACCAAGCACTGGAACCAGTATTTTTCATTTTGGAGATAACCAGTTCTTCCCTATCGCTGAGTATATATCGGCTTTTGTTCACCTGCTCTGTCAGGAAGTAATTGTGCTCTGTTAACAGCTTGGATTTCAGGATGATTTCATCCAGGTTCTTAATGGAACTAATCCATTTCTGAAATGCAACTTCCGGCATTGTCAATTCTGTTGCCATGTTTTCCAATTTTTCAATCGATTGCAAAGCCTTTGTATTTTTTGCATTTACGCTCAGGCTTAACTCTGCAAAGCTGATCAGCTTTGTATATACATGGTAAAACCGGTTCAGCATGGATATGTACTGTTCAATTTTGACACCCGCACCTTCAAGGTTTGCCAGTTCCTTATGTACCCACTCCCTCAAAGCCTCGATATCTGCAAGGCATTTTTCAAAATCTCTTTTAAACTCTTCACTTTCAAACGATGTATATAATTCATCTAAACTCCATGTCAAGTCCATATTTATTCCTCCTGCAAAGCAAATTAATCCTATTGAACCTATTATAATACAAACTCTGAAATAACTCAAATACCGGAAATACAAAAGTGGGCATACTTTAAAAAGGAGAAAAGAACAAAGGCGGCTTTGCCACTTTTGTTTGTGCATGTGCCTTTCCTGGACAATAAAAAACCCGGCACACTCAATGCATGCCGGGGCCTAATTGGCTAATTTCTTAAACTGTGTATCGGGGCAGGGATTCTCCCCCCTCTTTTGATAAAATCGCTGCTTCCAAACTTGTTAACCGGCATGATAGGTGCGGAGCCCAATAAACCTCCGAATTCCACTACATCACCTACTACTTTGCCGGGAGCAGGAATGATTCTTACAGCAGTCGTCTTGTTGTTAACTACACCGATGGCTACCTCGTCTGCGATAATAGCCGAGATGGTATCCGCAGTTGTATCCCCTGGAACCGCAATCATATCCAGACCGACGGAACAGACACAAGTCATAGCTTCCAATTTCTCCAGCGTCAATGCTCCCTGGCGTACGGCATCGATCATGCCTGCATCTTCACTGACCGGTATGAAGGCTCCGCTTAGGCCGCCAACATAGGAAGAAGCCATGGTCCCCCCCTTCTTTACCGCGTCATTCAGCAAAGCCAACGCTGCCGTTGTTCCGTGAGCACCACATTTTTCAAGACCCATTTCCTCAAGAATATGGGCTACACTATCCCCGATAGCTGGTGTAGGAGCTAAAGACAAGTCTACAATTCCAAAGGAAACTCCCAGTCGTTTGGAAGCTTCCTGCGCAACCAACTGACCCATCCGGGTAATTTTAAAGGCAGTTTTTTTGATGGTATCTGCTACCACACCGAAATCCGCGCCCTTCACTTTCTCCAATGCGCATTTTACAACCCCCGGACCGCTGACACCCACATTGATAACACATTCCGGTTCTCCGATTCCATGGAAGGCTCCCGCCATAAACGGGTTATCCTCCGGAACATTTGAAAAAACCACCAACTTTGCGCATCCAAGTCCTCCGATATCAGCAGTAAGTTCTGCCGACTTCTTTATCACCAAGCCCATTTCCCTGACAGCGTCCATGTTGATGCCCGCTTTGGTAGTAGCTACATTTACGGAGGCACAGACTTTTTTCGTGCCGGCCAAAGCTTCGGGAATGGATCGTATCAGCCTTGTATCTCCTATGGTATAGCCTTTATGGACTAATGCCGAGAACCCTCCGATAAAATTCACACCTACTGTATCCGCTGCTCTGTCCAAGGTTTCGGCAAACTTGATATAGTCTTCTTCATCGCTGCTTTCCGCAATCATGGAGATCGGGGTAACCGAAATTCGCTTGTTGATGATGGGGATTCCATATTCCCTTTCGATGCCTTCACCCACCTTGACAAGGTCCGCTGCCAGTCGAGTGATCTTATTATAAATCTTCTCCCGGGCAATTTTACCTTCCGAATGGCAGCAATCTCTCAGGGAGATGCCCATTGTAATCGTTCTGATATCCAGATTTTCCTCCTGGATCATTTTGATGGTTTCCATAACCTCCATTGGTCTTATCATGTGACGCCCCCCTAAATCCTATGCATGGAGTTAAATATATCCTCGTGTTGTATTTGAATCATAACGCCCAATTCCTGCCCCTTACTTTCAAGGCTGGCTGAGAGCTCCGGAAAGTCGGAACATGCATGGGAGATGTCAACAAGCATGATCATGGTGAACAAATCCTGCATAATAGTCTGTGATATATCAAGAATGTTTACACTGCATTGCGCCAGCACACTGCTTACTCCTGCAATAATACCCACTCTATCCTTCCCGATAACTGTTATAATGGCTTTCATAGTAAACCTCCGCTCCATGTATACACGTATGTAATTTATTTTATTTATTATAACAGCACCCATCTCGATATGCAATAGAAAAATGCAAGTTTATGTAACCAAACTTTCATTTTCCACTCTTTTACCATTCCTACTTTTCTTGCAAGGTAACGATATTCTTTATGATAATGCTCCTGGTACCATCGTGGTTGCTGATAATCTCGAATTTTCCCCGATCGTTGAAATCTTCATAGTCCAGCGTAATTTCAATATTGCTATCCGTTTTCAGGCGAATTTTTGCCAGTTTCCTCTCGACCCAGTCCTTATCGATCTCGAAAGTCTCATTCATCAGCCCTTTGTCCTTCATGGTAGAAATAAAATCTTCTCGAAGGTAGGGCTTATCCTCAAAAGCTCTTTCCGTAAACTCATTCAAGTCAATCTGATCTTCCTGCCGGATCACGAAATTTACAAAATCTCTTACTTCCTCGACAACCGTTTCTCCCTCTTTCGCCTTTTCTCGAATCCAGTTTTCGCTTTCCGTCTTAAAAAGCTTTGTACATGCCTTATTATCCATAATCAGTTCTGCATCAAGAAAGGTTTGCAGAAAAAATTGAGCTACAGGCTCCTCTGCATTTTTCGCATTGATTTGATTATCTACCAGGGTCAGATCATAGTCAAAAACACCTTCATACCCCGTCACAAAAGCAGCTTTTTGGATTTTCTGGCCTACTCCAGGCAAACTGATATCTTGCTTCTTGATAGAAATTTTGAATTTGTCCTCCACCATTTCAATCTCATGGATAAAAGATATGGTGTAGTCCATCTTTAATACGGCAATATAGTCCATATCCTCCTGGTTATACAAACAAATCACAAGATCTGTCGACGAGATGCTGCTGTTTGTTTTCATGGCTCTAAACAACTGTCTTGCGATTTCTTTGGAGCCTTCGAGAAAATACGTATTATCCTGTGCCATACGAGTACATACTTCCCGTATGATATTCCTCCCATCTTTAAAGCGGCCTTTTCTGGCATCATCATCATTCAAACATTTCGACATATGCTTTTCCAGAAAATTATACAGATCATCGTTGATATCCAGTTCAAATTCATTTAAAAGCGGCTCTTCCGCCTCCCGGTCCAATACATGTATTACAGCGTTTCTTATCTCCAGTGACAATACAATACCCCCTGCTCAAAATACTACGGGGAACAAAAATAGGGATTTCACTTTTTAACAGGTCCGCCCAGGACATCTGCATGGATAGTGAAATCAGACCTCTCCAATCCCCAAATAAGCTTTGTGATTATTACCACAAAGCTTATTTTAAACTTGGTATAGCGAAAAATCAAGCTGCTTTTATCGCACTCCGTACTGGTAATTTCGACACAGATAGAGCATCACTCTTCCGTTTACCGTTGCAGCAGACGAATAAAGTTTTTTTCCGCTACTACTAATGAATTTTTATAAATTAATTGCAGAAAATAGAACATATGTTTGATTTATAAAATTATATGTGGTAAAATTTACACATGAACCATTATGGAGGTTTTTACCATGGAATTAATGACTAAACTTCAAGTATTGGCAGATGCCGCAAAATATGATGTTTCCTGTTCTTCCAGCGGCAGCAGCAGGAAGAACACCCCCGGCGGAGTGGGAAACGGACATGCCTGCGGCATCTGCCACAGTTGGTCGGAGGACGGCCGATGCATTTCCCTTTTGAAAATACTTTTTAGCAACTACTGCATCTATGATTGTGCCTACTGCGTCAACAGGGCCGGTAATGATGTTCCCAGAGCTGCATTTACTCCACAGGAAGTAGCGGACCTAACCATAAACTTCTATCGGAGAAATTACATCGAAGGGCTGTTTCTAAGCTCCGGTGTCATGAAAACCCCGAACCACACCATGGAGCTTATGATTGATGCTATTCGGAAGCTTCGAAACGATTACCGTTTTAACGGATATATCCATCTGAAAACCATACCGGGAGCGGATTATCACTTGGTTCAGGAAGCTGGAAAGCTAGTGGACCGAATGAGTGTAAATATTGAACTTCCTTCCAATCAGGGCTTGCAGGTTCTGGCCCCACAGAAGAAGAAGGAGGATATTATCAAGCCCATGGGATACATACGCTCTCATATTATCCAAAATACCGAAGACAAGAGAATTTTCAGGAAAGCTCCTTCTTTCGTCCCTGCAGGTCAAACGACTCAATTGATTGTCGGAGCCACTCCGGACGCAGATCGTAATATTATCCAACTGTCAGAAGGGCTCTACAACCGTTTTAGCCTGCGGCGAGTGTACTATTCGGCTTATGTACCGGTATCCACCGATCCGAAGCTTCCTGCCCTTATAAAGCCTCCTCTGCTGCGTGAACATCGGCTGTATCAAGCCGACTGGCTCCTTCGCTTTTATGGTTTTTCGGCGGGAGAGCTCCTGGATGAGCAGCAGCCGAATTTTGACACTCACCTGGACCCTAAATGTTTTTGGGCTTTACGAAATATAGAACAGTTTCCCCTTGAAATCAACCGGGCAGACTATTATACTCTGCTCCGGATACCGGGGATCGGAGTACGCTCCGCCAAAAAGATCGTAGCAGCCCGGAAGGTCCGCGCTCTCAGCTATGAGCATTTACGCAAACTGGGAGTTGTTTTGAAAAGAGCACGATTTTTTATAACCTGCCAGGGAAAATTCTACGGTGATCCCTCCTTAAATCCGGCATTGGTCAGACAGTACCTTGTTGCAGGAGAGCCACAAACCGAGAATCGGTTTCAACAGCTATCCTTGTTCGATTACGGGACGAGCATGCCGACGATGGAAGATACTTTCACCAGTCTAACAGGGGAGCTATGATATGGACTATATCTATGACGGCAGCTTTGAGGGGCTGCTTACAGCCATTTATGAAGCCTATTACAGAAAGCAGCATCCGGACCGGATTCTGCATGGTAGAAATCACCAGCAAGATATTTTCTCTGAGGTAGTGGAAATCTCTACGGATTTTGAAAAGTTTGAAAGGGTCTATAACTCCATTCGGACAAAAATATCTCATGAGAGCCTTATAAAAATATACCATACCTATTTATCGGAACTCCCGGACGCAGGAACAATGATTCACGAATATCTGCGCCTGGGCTTTACGGTGGGCAGAAAAATCGATTTCTATCTCTCTGATGACAGGGTGCTTCAGGTTGAGAATGTGAGCAGAAAGGTATCCGGTGAGAGACACCGGATGCTCGGTTTGCTTCGTTTTCACTGTCTTAAATCCGGCGTTTTTTACGGACCTATTGAGCCGGACTTTAATATAGCAGCCCTTCTTGCACCTCATTTTGCAGAGCGGCTGCCGGACCAGAATTGGGTAATTCATGATGTGAAAAGGCGTATAGGGGTTTTCTATAATACTACAGATAGCCAATGGATGGTTTCTGATTTTGATGCCAACCAGTATAATCTGATGAGGGAGGATTCCGTTTATCAGGAATTATGGAAGCAATTTTTTACTTCTATTGCTATTAAAAACAGAATCAACCCCAAATTACAAAAGCAGCACATGCCGGTTCGGTACTGGCGCTATCTGGTAGAAAAAGGGTGAAACATCCCCTTTTCTCTACATTCCATTTACTTGCCACAATGGCGATGCTAGTGGCAAACACTGCTATCCAGCACACTTCCGCGCATCCAGATAAAAAATAACAACATGCGCTGAGATAAAGACCGGAATCAGATACTAAAAGGTAGTGCTTTGCTGCCCTTTTGCCTTTCCCCTCCCCAATTCCGCAAGAACACACCGTCCCGTAATGGAAACCAGCACGATCAAGCCTCCAATAAGTGCCCAAAACCCTGGCGCTTCACCCATGAACAAAAATACCCATACAGGATTTAGGATAGGCTCTACAACCGGAATAAGAATGGTTTCCAAGGCAGATACATGCTTTACCGCATAGGAATACAATGCATAGGCCAATCCCAACTGAAAAACCCCTAAGAGAACCAAGCCTGTGATATCTGAGACCGTCGGAATTTTCTGAAACATGAAGGGTAATCCGATCAAAGCGGTTAACAGGTTCCCCAGCAGTATAGACTCCGCAGGGGATCCATCCTTCTGCATGCGCATAAAAATAGCCTGTACAGCAAAGCTGACTCCACTTAATATGGCTATGATATTTCCTAAAAAGCTGCCGGTTTGCAAGTCATCCACAAAAAACAGCACCATCCCGCCCATAACTATGGCGATAGCAATCCAATCCTTTGCACTGACTCTTTCCTTCAAAAACCACCAACTCAGCAAAGCCACAAATATAGGTGCCGTATACTGCAAAAGGATAGCATTCGCCGCTGTTGTCATTTTGTTCGCCGACACAAACATCATAACAGTCCCTGTATAGGCTACTGCACCTCCGATTTGCGCAAAAGACCAAGTAAACTTCGGTTTTTTTATCACTGCAAGCATAACCAATGCTGCAATAGCACTTCGCATCCCTGCAATCGCCAGAGGATTTAAAGAAACCATTTTGATGAGAAGTCCTCCGATGCTCCATAATGCAGCACATAAGACCAAAGCACAAATCGCCTTATACCGTTCATTTTTTACCTGCATAAATGGGGCCTTGTTGGTAGTCGTTATCATATTCCACTTTCCTTTCGATAAAAAATAAGACAAAAGACATTATACCAAAAATATCCGCAAAAATTAAGAATTATTTATATTAGTTGATTCTTGAACATAAAATGTTATGATAAAATTTATGTATACGAAAGAGGTGGGTGAATTGAGAAAGAGGCTTATTCTTGTTTCCTTTTCTGCAGTAATTATCGCAGCAATATTATTTACCAATCCATTGCTTGCGGGCCTTACGGAAAATGCTTTTTTACAGGCTGAAAGTCCGGAAGGAGCAATTCTTGTCACCGGAGCAAAGGAGGATACGTCCGTGAAAAAAAATGTTATACGAAAGTCTTATAGCCAATTGATCGATGATATAAAAGGTTACGTCTCCGACAAAGAGGGCATCTTTGGAATTTACTTCATCAGCCTTACCACCGGCCAGTCTTTCGGAATTAATGAGAATGAGGTCTTTGCCGCTGCCAGTACTGTGAAGGTTCCCATTAATCTTTACCTCTTCAATCGTATAGCACAAAACAAGGTAAACCCTGCCAAAAATCTCCTTTATACGGAAGCGGATTATGAAGAAGGAACCGGTACTATACAATTTGAGGATTTCGGGACAAAGTATAGTATTCGCGAGTTATCGAAGCTCTCTATCGAAGCCAGCGATAATATAGCCATCAATATGCTGGTGCGATATTTGGGAAGAAACAATATACTAAAATTCATGGAGTCCATCGTAAAGCATCCTGTAGATAAGGAAAGGAATGTATCTACTCCCAAAGACATGGCCTTGTATTTAAAAGCCTTGCTTGCATTCAGGGAAAAAAACACGGAACTCGGAGATGAGTTACTGGATTATATGGAACATACGGATTTTAATGACAGAATGCCGCTATATCTTCCTGAAAATATACCTGTTGCCCATAAAATCGGAACACAGATGAATGCAATCCATGATATCGGTATCGTATTTGCTGAGAAACCTTTCATATTATCGATTTTATCCGAAGAAGTCGATGAAGAACTTGCCCCGGAAGTTATTGCTCAGATTAGCAGAATGGTGTACGACTTTGAGCAGGAATGAAAATCCTCTACTTCCCATTATTTACAATAAGGAATAAAAAAATGAGCACCAGTTAAAACTGGTGCTGTACTTTAATTTAGAGGTCTTTATATTAATGAAAAAGAATAAACTTTATCATTCTACAGTAAGAGCGTTTCTGCCGATACACACTCGGCATCCATTGCTTCCGCAACAGCTCTGCAGGTTATATGGCCCTTGTACGTGTTTAATCCTAGCATAAGAGCCTTGTCATCCAACATCGCCTGTTCTGCTCCTTTGTTTGCAATTTGAAGCAGGTAGGACAATGTTACACCCGTAAGGGCATAGGTGGAAGTTCTTGGAACCGCTCCCGGCATGTTTGCAACGGAATAGTGAATCACTCCGTGCTTTTCATAACAAGGGTGGTCATGGGTCGTTACTCTATCGATAGTCTCGATAGAACCGCCCTGATCAATGGCTACATCTACGATTACGGAGCCCTTTTTCATGGTTTTTATCATTTCCTCCGTAACGGTTTTAGGTGCTTTGGCTCCGGTTACCAGAACTGCACCAACCAGCAGATCGGTTCTTTTCACCATTTCTGCTACGCTATATTCATTATATATCAAAGTAGTTACTCTACCGTTGAAAATGTCATCCAAATAGGAAAGCCTGTTTTTATTTATATCCATGATGGTAACCTTGGCACCGAGGCCGACTGCCATCTTTGCAGCATTTATACCAACAACGCCGCCGCCGATAATTAATACTTCCGCAGGCATAACGCCCGGCACCCCACCCAGAAGAATGCCAGAACCTCCATTATACTTCTGGAGCATATTGGCACCAATTTGAATGGACATCCTTCCTGCAACTTCACTCATGGGAGCCAGCAATGGCAATGAACCATTGGCAAGCTGCACGGTTTCGTAAGCAATAGCTGTAATCTTCTTTTCTACCAGCGCCTTTGTCAAAAGTGGATTGGGTGCAAGATGCAGATAAGTGAAAAGCGTCTGTCCTTCCTTAAACAACCCATATTCGCTTTCAAGCGGCTCCTTTACTTTTACAATAACATCCGCTGCTGAAAAAACATCTGCATGTTCGCTGTACAACTGCGCTCCTGCAGCTTCATATTCCTTATCCTCTATACCGCTGCCTACACCGGCAGACTTCTCCACCACCACCACATGACCCGCTGTAACAAGCGCATGAACACCTGCTGGCGTGATAGCAACTCGATTTTCATTGTTTTTAATCTCTTTCGGCACACCAATTATCATACCATCTTCCTCCTTATAGAAGGTCTAGTTTAATCAACTTTAATTTATGTCTCTGTCGTCAGGAACTATAGAATAGTTATTCTTAACTGTGGACAGCGCGATGGTCGTTTTGGTCTTCTGAACTCCCTGAACACTTTTAATTCTATTTATAAGCTGCTCCAGTGTATATGTATTCTCTGTGATGATCTTTAAACTGTAATCGTAATCACCGGCAAGAAAATGGCACTCAAGGATCTCATTCTCCAGTTTTATTGCATCTACAAACTTGTCTGCATATTTAGGCCTTTCAAGACTAATAAACATGATGGCGGTCAAATCTCTCTTTAACTTTCTCGGGTTAACAATGGCAGTATATTGCTGGATGACTCCCGAAGCCTCTAGTTTTTTCAGTCTTTCGCTCACCGCAGGAACAGACAGGTTTATCTCGTTACTGATATCAGACGCGGTAATTCTGGCATTTTTCTGCAGGAGTTTAATTATCTTAACGTCAATTGCATCCATAATTGTAACCTCTTCCGGAAGTTTTGCAATATAATTTTAACGCATTTATATAATAATTTAAAGTATTTCATTGAAAATACATAATTTTTTAAATGTATATAATATTTTATATAAAATTATTAATTTATATGCATAGCAGAATCTTTCGTTATTAATTTTTTTAAGCTTACTCTATTTATGCGAAAATAAATTAACCAAATGGATTATTATTCACCCATTTGGTTAACTTTATATCAACTCTCTCTATCCATATTGCAGTACAATCATTTCGAACTTCGGTACCGTTCCAGCCATTCCTTTATTTTTCCTTCATACCCATTTGCTGTCGGCTTGTAGTAAATTGTCCCCTTCATTACTTCAGGCAAATATTCCTGTTTTACGATATTGCCCGGATAATCATGCGCGTATTTGTATCCCTGCCCATAGCCCAAATCCTTCATTCCTGTAGTTACAGCATTTCGTAAATGCATGGGGACCTCACCCGTAGGCTTGCTAGCTATATCCTCAAGTGCCTTATTAACAGCAGAATAGGAAGCATTGGATTTTGGACTGGTTGCAACCATCACAGCAGCTTGCGCCAGGATAATCCTTCCCTCCGGCATCCCGATCATTTTCACCGCTTCCGCAGCGGCCACCGCCACCTGCAGTGCATTGGGATTCGCCATTCCTACGTCTTCCGACGCACAGATGATGATTCTTCTGGCAAGAAATTCAGGATCTTCTCCTGCATAGATGGCTCTGGCCAGATAAAAAACTGCCGCATCAGGATCGCTGCCGCGCATGGATTTGATAAAAGCACTGATATTATCGTAATGCTCCTCTCCTGTTTTATCAAACCGAATCGCCTTCTTTTGCAAACAGTCCTCCAGGGTAGGAATATCAATGTATATTTTACCATCTGCCCTTATTTCTGAGGTCATGACTGCAAGCTCCAGAGAATTCAGTGCTTTTCTGGCATCTCCACCGCAAACCTCTGCCAGGTAATCAAACGCGGCGTCCTCCATTTCGACCTCATAGTGCCCTAATCCTCTCTCCTTGTCTGCCAAAGCCTTTTTCAAAAGCTTTATAACAGCGTCTTTGGAAAGCGGTTTTAACATGAAAACGGAAGATCGAGAGATCAATGCCTTATTTACTTCAAAAAACGGATTTTCCGTAGTAGCTCCTATCAGTACAATCGTACCATTCTCTACGTAAGGCAGTAATGCATCCTGCTGTGATTTATTAAAACGATGAATTTCATCCACAAACAACACGGTTTTGCCGCTAGGATTCAACATGGGATTCTGCGTATCCGTAACAATCCTTCGTATATCCGAAACGCCTGCTGTCACTGCATTCAGTTTTTCAAAATTCGATTTGGTGGTAGCTGCGATGATTCTTGCAAGGGAAGTCTTTCCCGTGCCCGGCGGACCATACAGTATAACAGAGGAAATTCTGTCAGCCTTGATCATACGATACAGCAGCTTTCCGCTTCCGACAATCTCTTCCTGCCCCACAAACTCCTCCAAGGTCCTTGGGCTCATTCTATAGGCAAGGGGTTCGCGTTTTTCAGCCATGGTTGCTATCCGTCCTTACTGTAGTGTTTTTACCTTATTATACCACGATGATAGCTCTTCTACAAATGGGCATGAGATTTTTCCCTTTATTTTTTAAGGCAAGTCCGCTATACTATAGATATCCAACTTTAGACTTGAACTTACCCAGCATCAAAACCCCCAAAAATCCTGACATTTTGGTGCCGGAAATTGCAAGGTTTAAGCTGGCTATCCATACCCTACGATAAACATTTTATATGCAATGAAAGCATCGGTTTTCCTTTTAGCTTTCCGGTGCTATTGAAAAATAAGGAGTGACAACAATGCCTTTTGACGGAATTGTATCAAAAAATATGGTAAAAGAGCTCTCGGAACTTCTTATCGGTGGCCGTATCGAGAAAATCTTCCAGCCGGAGAGTGACGAGATCATCATAAATACGAGAACCCTGGGAAAAAATATGAAACTGCTGCTGAGCGCCAGCGCCAGTTATCCCCGAATCCACTTCACGGAAAGCACAAGGGAGAATCCTGCCGTTCCTCCCGTTTTCTGCATGCTCCTGCGAAAGCATTTGTCCGGAGGCAAAGTGGTGGATGTTCTATTTCATGGCTACGAAAGAATCATTACCCTCCTGATCGAATCGGCAAATGAACTGGGTGATCTAAGTGTTAAAAAACTTATCATCGAGATCATGGGCCGCCATAGCAATATTATCCTAACCAACAGCGAGGATAAAATCATTGATTCCATCAAGCATATAGATAATGAAATCAGCAGTGTTCGGGAAGTTATGCCGGCGAGGCCCTATGTACTTCCTCCTGCCCAGGATAAAGCGAATCCGGAGGAACTGGACCTGGATCAATTCCTATTGGAAAACGCGCGGACTTCTGCCCTCAATGCAGAGAAATTTCTTCTCGAGCATCTTAAAGGGTTTAGCCCTCTTCTGTGCCGTGAAGTATGTGCCCGGGCTGACATTGAAGGCAAAAAAGCCCTCTCTGCTCTGTCTGAAGTAGAAATGCAGCGGTTAAAAGCCAGCCTGGGCGATATCATCGATACGATTCGAAATTCCAGTTTTTCGCCCTGCATTATCTATGAAGACCAAACGATGCAAAGACCGGTGGATTTTCATTCACTACCCTTGCTGCAATATGAAAATGCACGGTACTTTCACTCCATCAGCTGTGCCTTGGATGAGTTTTACGATACCAAAGATAAGACGGAGCGGTTAAAGCAGAAAAAAGCGGATGTTTTAAAAGTGCTGACCAATAGTCTTGACCGGTGCCGTAAAAAGCTGGCAATCCAACAGGAAAAGCTTCGTGAAGTGGCAGACCGTGATAAGCTGCAGTTGTTTGGGGAGTTGATTACGGCTAATATATATTGTATTCCCCGGAATGTTAAAGAGGTCTCACTGCTAAATTATTACAGTGAATCCGGTGAGTTCATTGCTGTCCCGCTGGATGAAAATCTTTCACCGCAGGAAAATGCCCAGCGATATTTTAAAAAGTATGCTAAAGCGAAAAGTGCATATGTAAATACCAGCCACCAAGTGGAAGAGTCTCTCCGAGAGCTTGAATATCTGGAGAGTGTTCTTGCGCTGCTGGAAAACTGTACGACACTGCAGGAAATTGAAGAAATCCGTCAGGAACTGGCAGAACAAGCCTATATGATTTCAAAAAAGAAAGGCAAGCCCAGTAAGAAAGTCAAGATGTCATTACCTCTTTACTTCCGTTCTTCCGATGGCTACGACATTTATGTCGGTAAAAACAACAAGCAAAATGATCAGCTTACGCTGAAAACAGCTTCATCCAACGATATATGGCTGCATACAAAGAATATCCCCGGTTCCCATGTAATCATCCGTAAGCAGCAGGGAGATATTCCAAACTCGACTTTGTTGGAAGGAGCTCTACTGGCTGCCTACCACAGCAAGGCTAAGATTTCCTCCAATGTCGAAGTTGATTTTACCACCGTACGGAATGTGAAGAAGCCCAGCGGAGCAAAGCCCGGTATGGTAATTTATGAAAACTACAGAACCTTGGTAGTTACTCCGGATGAAGCCATTATCGATAAACTGGCTGCAAACGCAAAAAAGAAATAGCAAAAAGCACTGTAAAGGTAAAACTTTATAGTGCTTTTTAAGTAAATCCATCAATCTCTAGATGTAATAACAAGAAGCTCTCCACTGGTAATGGTTACAGAGGCTGCGCTCTCTACAAATTCATTGCTGACGCCCCAGGTAGAGCCCTTTCTGAGAGTTGCGTCCTTCAGTGGGTAATATAACCCTTTCGTGGTCACTCCCTCTACGGTTTCGCTCATGGGCAGCAGCGTAACCTTCATTCCCGGCTCACGGTTCAGATGAATGGATTCACGAATGAGCCTGATCTCATTGTACTCATCGGCAGCAGTCCCAGCTACGCCCAGATCCAGCATTTTTTTCAGCAAGAAAATGTTCGCCAGGGTATGGTCGAATCGTGTTCCCATGGATCCGATCAAAACAATCTCCCTGCAGCCTTTTTCTATTGCTATCTCCACAGCCAGCTCGGAATCTGTCATGTCCTTTTCCGCCGGAAACTTCATAATTTGTACACCTGCATTTTGATACTGCTCCAGGTCCTCTATTGAAATAGAGTCAAAGTCTCCAAGAAGAATATCCGGAGTCACCCCAAGCTTCTTTAAATGAGCAGCCCCTCCATCCGCACAAAGAACCAGCTCCACACCTTCAAAATACCGCGCTGTATAGTTATAGTCCCTGATACATCCATTGCTTACAATGATTCCCCTCATATTACACTCGATCCCTTCAATCAGCCTCTGTAGCCTTTTTCTTTCAATCCCTTGATAAAGCTACTCATATCCGGAGCGTTAAATACGGCGGAGCCTGAAACAATGACATTGGCACCGGCTTCCGTCACCTTATATATGTTCTCATGTCCGATACCGCCATCAATCTCAATATCAATGCTTAAACCCTTGCTGTTCAACCAGTTTCTAAGTTCTCTGATCTTCTCGGTACTGGCTTCGATGAAGGACTGTCCGCCAAATCCCGGGTTTACTGTCATGAGCAGGATCATGTCTGCTTCATGCAAAACCCAATCCAAGGTGGACAGGGACGTGGCCGGATTCAGTGCAACCGCTGCCTTAACACCTCTTTGCTTGATCTTCTGTAGTGTTCTATGTAAATGCGTACATGCCTCCACATGTACGGAAATGATATCTGCACCCGCATCTGCAAAAGCATCGATGTAATTGTCGGGATTTTGAATCATAAGATGCACATCAAAGGGCAGCTTTGTGATGGAACGCAGTGCTTTGACCACTGGAGGGCCAATGGTAATATTCGGCACGAAATGCCCATCCATTACATCAATATGAATAAGATCCGCACCTGCTTTTTCCAATCGAAGTATATCCTCACCCAGTTTAGAGAAATCCGCAGATAGTATTGAAGGAGCTATTTTTATCATTCAAACACGTCCTTTCTTTTAATAACAGATCCATAAATAAAGCACTCAAAAGTTCATTCCCGCCTTGAGTGCTCATTTTACTTTTTCCTTTTTCCCTTACTATAGTCTTTGGGTATATTTTTTATTGTGTTAAATAGTTCGCTATAACGGCTATACCGGCCGGAATCAATCTGACCCTGCTGAAACGCTTTCTTTACCTCGCAGTCCGGTTCATTGAGGTGGCTGCAGCCTGTGAATCTGCATTTGCCCAAATGGTCCCTGAATTCGGGATAATGAGCTTCCAGTTCCGTATGCTCAAGGTCTGCCAGCTCAAAAGAACTAAACCCTGGAGAATCTACAATGAATCCTCCATCTTCAAGTTGAAGCAGCTCCGCATGCCGGGTAGTATGTTTGCCACGCTCTATCTTCTCGCTGATATTTCCCGTCTGCATAACCATGGAGTTCATAATATGGTTGAGAATGGTAGACTTACCTACCCCGGACTGACCCGCCAGCACTGTGATCTTATCTGTAAGCAGTTCCCTGAAGGCATCGTAACCTATACCCAAAACTTTGCTTAACTTCACAACACTATAGCCAGCCTTTTGGTAAACAGACTCAATCTCACTGCACTTCCCGTCTTCGTCCAGATCAATTTTATTTATGCAAATTACAGGCGTGAGACCTTTCATTTCTGCTGTAATCAAAAGTTTATCCAGCAGCATGAAGTCTGGAGACGGAGACTTTGCAGCAATAACAATGGCAATCTGGTTTACATTTGCAACTGCGGGCCTTACCAGCTGTGAATACCGTGGTTCAATGCTGTCCAAACTACCGGTCATTTTTTCCTCATCTGTGATGGAAATATGAACCCGGTCACCCGTTAAGGGTGAGATATCTTCTTTTCTAAATACACCTCTTGCTTTGCATTCATATATGCCATCGGAGGTTTTTACATAGTAAAAACCTCCGATTCCTTTTATAATAATGCCTGAAGGCAATTTATCAACCTCCCTGAAACATCAACCATGATTTATGGCCGGGTAAAAGTAGAATATAAAATATTGTCCAAGTAAATCTGGCATTTTGTCCTTCCCTTTTCGGAGACCGGAATACTAACAGTTAAAGGAAAATCCGTCTTATCAACCGTTTCATCCACAAGCAATTCCACTTTATTAGTATCCGCCGGAATCGCCTCAATACGCACCTTTATTTTATCACCGTACTTTTGTGGATTATTCAAGGTTATTTTTTCCTGCATCATAACCCTTTGGCCATTTGCTGGAGGTGTAGCACTTGGAGTTGGGCTGGGTGTCGGTGTTTCAAAAGTAATATTGACAGCAGACCCTTCCTTTACTGTAGCATTTTCAAGAGGGCTCTGGGCAATAATCTTTCCTGTAGCGATGCTGTTATCAGAAGGTGTAATTGTACCTACCGTAAGTTTAGCCTCGGACAGAGCTTTCATCGCTTCCTGTCTGGTCATACCAACCAGCTTTGGCACCTTTGTCTCCTTTATTTCAGGACCCTTGCTCTTATACACGATAACATCGGATTTTGCTTTTACTTCAGTTCCTTCTGGCGGTTCTGTCCGGGTAACCAAACCCTCCGCCACAGAATCATGAAACTCGTCTTCGATCTTCCCGACCAAGTCGCTAGCCTCGAGTTGGCTCAAAGCAGTCCGCCACTCCTTTCTTACCACGCCGGGCACCTTGACCATCTTTGGGCCCTCACTTACCTGAAGTTCTATGAATCCTCCGGGTTTAAGAGTTTTACCCGCTTCGACGCTTTGAGAGATAACGGTATCCTTATCAAACTTTTCATCATTTTTCGGAGTTTTTTTCACCTCAATATTATGATCCGTAAGTTCCTTTTCTACGCTCTGTATATCCTTTCCTACATAATCTTTCACCATAAAAGATTTTTTATCTTGACCGGGATTTGCCAATACAAACGTTAGAATCATAAAAGCCAAAATAATTACAGCACAGGTACCGATGGCAAGCCAAATGGTTTTTTTATCGGCTTTATTCTTTTTTCCGCCAGTTTCCTTTCCCTGCATCTTCTGTTCATCCTTTTCCTTTAAATTCTCATCCTGTATTATCCTTACCCTTCGGGTTTGGGCGTGGTCCACAACTTCCTCTCTAACGAAGTTCCCTTCCGGCTCCTTTACCACTCTGTACAGATCCTGCAGCATGTCCGTCGCCGTTTGATACCTCTGATCCTGTTCCTTCTTTACAGCTTTCATTATAATATCGTTTAAGGCCTTGGGAATGTCAGGGCTGACTTCCCTTGGTGCTACGGCTTCTTCCTGGATATGTTTTAGTGCCACAGCAACGGGAGTTTCGCCATCAAAGGGAATCCGGCCGGTCACCATCTCATAAAGGGCTATACCCATAGAGTAAATATCGGATTTCTCTCCGATGTACCCGCCTCTTGCCTGTTCCGGCGAAAAGTAATGCACCGAACCGATGGTACTTCCAACCATGGTAATGGTAGAAGAGGAAACAGCTCTCGCTATGCCAAAATCAGTTACTTTCGCAATTCCATCCCCCGTAAGCAGGATATTGTGCGGTTTTATGTCTCTGTGTACGATATGATGCCTGTGCGCATGCTCGATTGCCGAACAAATCTGAATGGCAATATTCACTGCTTCCCTCCAGGGCAATGTACCCTTTTGGCCTATATAATCCTTTAAAGTAACACCATTTATAAATTCCATTACTATATAATGTACATTCTCTTCATGCCCAACATCATAGATGGAAACAATATTCGGATGTGAAAGACTCGCAACAGATTGTGCTTCAATAAGAAACCTCTTTACAAATTCTTCATCATTGGTATATTCCGGTCGAAGTATCTTCACTGCCACAAACCTGTTAAGCAAGTTACACTTCGCCTTGTAAACGATAGCCATGCCACCGCCACCAATTTTCTCTATCAGTTCATATCTGTTTCCCAGTATCTGACCTTGCATAAATCCACCTCGCCTAAGGCACAGACCATTGACTACAGGCATTTTTGCCAACTGTCATCTGCCCTTCGCCTCTAATCTTAAATTTTGACCACAATTACGGAGATATTGTCTTCTCCGCCTTTTTCATTTGATCTTCTCACCAATTCGTTGCATGCGTCCTGAGGGTCTTCATTATTTAAAAGTATATCCATAATTTCAGCTTCGCTCAGCTTATTTGTCAACCCATCGGTACAAAACATAAATATGTCTTTTTCCCTGGCCTCACAAATGTAGCTGTCCACAAGCATATCCTCAGAACAACCCAATGCCCGCGTAATTAGATTCTTTTTCGGATGTTTTTCTGCTTCTTCCCTGTTGATTGAACCGTTTTTAATGAGCTCCTCAATATAGGAGTGGTCCGTGGTAATTCTCTCAATCTTTTCTTCTCTGATAAGGTATGCGCGACTATCGCCAATATGTCCGATATGTATGTTTCCATTATATAACGCGGCTACAATGAGAGTGGTTCCCATGCCATAATTGGCTTCACTCTCCTTCGACTTGTCATACACCTCCAGATTGGCTTTTTGCATCATCTCTTCAATGCTTTTTGAAATTTCCTCTGAGTTGGCAAGCTGTTTCAATGAATCCTTAATGTAGCCAGAGACGCAATCCACAGCCATTTTACTGGCAATCTCGCCTGCATTGTGCCCTCCCATACCATCGGCGACAATAAACGCCTGCGGCAGCTCCGGACTCCCTGTTACTACATTTACGTAGTCCTCATTAATTTCTCTTACCATTCCCTTATCACTTTTAACCCCAAACTTCATTACTATCACTCTCCATAAGTGGTCAAAGGCATCTCTTTCGCTGCTTAATTTAAAAAGAGTTCATCTGTTATCTGTATATTTTTCTATTTATGCCTAAGACTTTTCACCAGGTGTATCTTATTCACTGTTTTTAAATAAGTCATGCTTTTATGCAAATCCTCATAATGTATAGAACAAATTTACAGCATATACTATTCTTGGACAGGATCTAAGACGCTTCTTCGCAACTGCCCGCAGGCAGCATTTATATCACTTCCAAGTTCCCTTCTCACAGTGGCTTCTATTCCGAAGCGCTGTAGGGTCTCCTGGAAAATTTTTATCTGTTGTTTGCTGCTTTTTCTGAAAGCACCGTCTTTTATTGAGTTTACAGGTATTAAGTTTACATGACAAAGCATACCCTTTATTGTATGAGCAAGCTCTACTGCATCATTCCTCGAGTCATTCACTCCGTCGATCAAAGCATACTCAAAAGTAATTCTTCGCTTTGTCTCCTCTGTATATATCTTACATGCTTCAATTAATTTGTCAATAGAGTACTTCCTATTAATCGGCATTATTTTCTCTCTTTCCTCGTCTTTTGGCGCATGTAAGGAGATGGAAAGCGTAATAGGCATATTTTCCCTGGCCAGTTGCAATATCTCCGGTACAAGCCCGCAAGTGGAAACCGATATGTGCCGATATCCTATATTTAAGCCTTCCGGATGATTTACCAGCCGAAGGAATTTCGTAACGTTCTCATAATTGTCCAAAGGCTCTCCGATACCCATGATAACTATGTTCCCAATTCTTTTCCCTGAATCCGTCTGCATAGTTAGGACCTGGTCCAACATTTCTCCTGCCGTTAGGTTTCTCATAAAACCGGCCCCTGTCGAGGCACAGAATCTGCACCCCATCCGGCAGCCAACCTGTGAAGATATGCAGGCTGTATTCCCATGCTTGTATTGCATGAAAACACTTTCTATAATATTTCCATCACTAAGCCGAAACAGGTACTTTGCAGTACCATCAATTTTTGATACCAGTTTATGTTCAATGAATAGTTTATGTAAATTTGTTTTTTCCGCCAGTGCTTGCCGCAGCTCCTTTGAAATATTGCTCATTTCGTCAATATCTTTAATGCCTTTATTCAGCCACTGATAAATCTGTTTTGCCCTGAATTTTTGCTGCCCCATCGTAGCCAGAAGATCTTCCAGTTCTTTTAAACTCATGTCCAGCAAATTTACCTTTTGTTCCATTCCTTTAGCTCCTTCGTTTCATCCTGGCAATAAAAAACCCGTCGATGCCATGGATATTGGGATATAATTGCACAAACCCTTGGGAGGCACTGTCTACCTTCAGGCTTTGCGGCAAAAACCGCTCTATATCTTCCATTTCAAAATCGCTATTTTCCAGAAGAAAGGCTTTTACCATTTCTTCATTTTCCTCCGGCTCAATGGTACAAGTACTGTATACCAACGTTCCTCCTGCTTTTACATAGCCGGAAGCAGCAGAAAGGATTTTGCTCTGCAGTCCGGTAATCTCTTTTTTGTCACCCAAATTCCTTGACCATTTGATATCCGGCTTTTTTCTAATGATCCCAAGTCCGGTACAGGGAGCATCCACAAGCACACAATCCGCTTTTCCCTTATAATTATGGTCAAATTTTGCAGCGTCATACATTTCCGCCTGGATTATTGTGATTCCAAGCCTTTTTGCAGCTTCCTCAATAATTTTTATTTTGTGTTCGTGAATATCTCTTGCTACTACTGTTCCTGTATTTTTCATCAGTTGTGCAATATGGGTTGCCTTCCCCCCAGGTGCACTGCATACATCCAGCACGAGGTTTCCCGGCTGTGGGTCCAGAATCTTGCCCACCAGGGTTGAACTCTCATCCTGCACCTGAAACCGGCCCTCTTTAAAAGCAGTAAGGCGGGTTAAGGAAGAAGGATTTTTCAGGATCAACGAGTCGTCCATGTATCTCGCCTTTTCAACTTCTACTCCCTCAACATTTAATTGATCCGCCAATTCCTCTGAAGATATTTTCAATGTATTGGCTCGAACTGTTAACTCGGGAGTTCTATTGCCGATTTCCAATAAGTCCTCAGTAAATTCCGTCCCAAATCTTGCAGCCCAGCTTTCTACCATCCATTCCGGGTATGAATACCGGATACTCAAATATTTCACCGGTTCCCTGCTTTTATCCGGATATTTAATATTGTGTTTGTTTCTGGCAATATTCCTTAAGACAGCATTAACAAAGCCGCTGGAAGCAGAATGTCCATACCGTCTGGCTAAGGTCACGCTTTCATTGCACGCAGCAGATTCCGGAATCCTATCCATATATAACAATTGATATACTCCCAGGCGCAAAACATTTAAAATCCAGGGTGATATCTTTTTCAGCTTTACGCTGGAAAACTGGCTGATAGCCCAATCAATAGATAACTTCCATTTTACAGTACCATATACCAGTTCCGTTATAAACCCCCGATCCAGCTCCTTCAGATTACTTTCTTCCAGAAGCTTGTTTAGGGCAATATTGGAATAAGCTCCATTTTCATTGATATCATATATTATTTTTAAAGCCACTTCTCTTGGTAAGTTAACAGCCATGTGTTTCTCCTAAGTTTACAGTTTAAAGTTGAGAGTTGAAGTACAGACCAAAGGAATGGCTTTGCCATTCCTTCTCTACTCTCACGGATCGAATTAGTCATCTCTTCTGTTGCTTGCCAGAAGTACCAGACGCAAAAGTTGTGCCATTGCAACGGCAGCAGAAGCCACATACGTCATTGCTGCCGCATTTAGTACTTTTTTCACAGGTTCCAGTTCATCTTGTGTGAGCATCCCCGTTGATTCAAGAACTCGAACGGCCCTACTACTGGCATTGAATTCCACCGGCAATGTAACCAGGTAAAATGCAACAGCAACAGTAAAAAGGATAATCCCCAGATTGGTTAAAAGCGGAGTACCAAACACCAATCCAAAGATAGCCATATAAGGTCCGATGCTGGAGCCAATTCCTGCTATGGGTACCAGGCTGCTTCTTAATCCCAGCGGTGCATAGCCCACTTTATGCTGGATGGCATGCCCCGTTTCATGCGCTGCGACACCAATGGCGGCAACCGAAGTGCTTCCGTAAACCGCTTCAGACAATCGGACTACCCGGTGTTTCGGATCATAATGATCCGTAAGCTCCCCACGAGTGGGTTCGACGGCCACATCATACAAATCGTTTTGACGCAGGATCTCCCGTGCCACATCAGCCCCGGTCAGCCCTCTCCAGTTTGCATATTGTCTATATTTATTAAAAGTGCCTTTCACTTTGAATTGCGCATACAAAGCAAACAAAAACGCAGGTATAACAAGCATGAGAGTATACCTGTCAATTCCATAAAAAAGCATGTTCATACCTCCTTAAGAATAATCCATTGAGCCTACTGTTATTATTCACAAAGATATAACGTCCTATTTACTTTAATATTACCACAATTTATAAAGTTTTGAAACAGCGTTTTTATAGATAACGAACTTTACACCTTACTACATCGGAGCCGAAAAACAGCCGGCAGTTGGGATGGCTTTCGGCGGAGTGAATTCAACTTTAAAATTCGTTATCCATAACACGGCAGCGCTTACTTCAATACTCTGTTGAGTTTATCCTTAAGAAATCTCACATCTACACTGGTATTATAGCAGGGGCCGTTTTTTCTGTCGTTAGTGACGCCGATAACAGGAATTGCACTGACATCGGAAATCCCACTCGTCAGGTCTCTTTCGCAGGCTACGGAAAGTATGAGACGAGGCTTTGCCTCTTCTATCGTTTTTCTTGCGGCTGTTCCCCCTGTGGCCACTACAAAGCGAACTCCAGTACTAACTGCCAAATCACGCAAATCGCCTATACAGCATTTACCGCACCGCCGGCAGTTTGCGATATCGTTTGTGACTTTATAGATGCAAGTCGCATCCTGTAAACAATGTGGCAGCAGTACAAGTACCTGGTGAGGAGAATACCTGCCAATACTGGATTCCACCAGGATGTTGTTCAGATCGACAAAAAAGCTTCTAATGGAATCCTTATTCTTTCGGAAGGTTCCGGACAAGTGAATTACCAAGGGAAAAAGGAAAAAGAGATTTTTCTTAATAAAGCCTGCCATCGCTTTCCCAGTACGTTTTTTCCTGTATATATGCATCACCAGCAGCACAAGGGCCAACACATAACCTGCCAGAATCAATGCAAAAAGAGCTGCTACGTATAAAATAAAATTATAGGTATCCAACGATGAATACCTATAAAAAAGAGTTATTCCCCCGAATATAAAAAGCAAAATGCCCACTAAAACTGCGCTAATGCTTATAAAGCCTTTCAGGTTTTTATCCAAGTACTTCACCCTCATCTATGCTGTGACCACACAGGTACTCCTCTATCGTCATTCTTCTACTTGAGTCAAACTGTACTTCCAGGATATTTAAAAGCCCATCCCCGGTGGAAACGATAACACCGCTCTTTATCACTTCGCAAATGGTACCTGGCTTATAATTCAAAGCTTTACCCGAAATAACGGAGGTTTTCCAGATTCTTATCCGCTCTCCTTTGTAGAAGGAATAAGCTCCCGGCCAGGGGTTCGTCCCCCGCACCAGATTATGAATTTCCCGGGCAGATTTGTTCCAGTCAATGAGTCCCAGTTCTTTACTCATCATAGCAGCGTAAGTAGCCTGGTCATGGGGCTGCGGCGTACGCTCCAATATACCTTTTTCCAGCTTTTCCAGCGTGCCCTTTAAAACCTCTGCTCCGACAATGGACAGCACATCATGCAATTCACCGGCTGTCATATCCTCCGGAACTTCAACTTCTTTTTTCACCAGCATATCGCCTGTATCCATACCGATATCGGTATACATCGTCGTAATCCCCGTCACTTTTTCCCCGTTGATGACGGACCATTGAATGGGGGCGGCGCCTCTATATTTGGGCAGCAGAGAACCATGGACATTAATACAGCCCAGAGGAGGAATATTCAGCACATAGTCAGGCAATATTTTTCCATAGGCAACTGTAACCAGAAGGTCCGGCTTCAAAGATTTCAGCTCTTCCGTAAACTCTTGTGTCTTGATTTTTGCCGGCTGAAGCACAGGAATTCCCTTCCCGGCAGCATATTCCTTTACCGCCGGAGCTGCCATCTTGTTTCCTCTTCCCTTCGGCTTGTCCGGCTGAGTGACTACCGCAGCCACGTCATACCCTTCCTTAACCAGCATATCCAAACTGGGTACTGCAAACTCGGGAGTACCCATGAAAACGATCCTCAAATATGATCACTCCTTTTAATGCCGTAAAATAACTACTCCAGTTCACTCTTATCGATATACCGAATTACCTTATCTTTAAAAAGTACGCCATTGAGGTGATCTATTTCATGGCAGAAGGCCACAGCAAGGAAACCTTCGGCATCAATAACGACCTTTTCTCCTTTTGCATTAAGCCCCTCCACAGTTACTTTCAAAGGACGCTTTACTTCACCGTAGATTCCCGGGATACTGAGGCAACCTTCGATTTCAACCTGTTCACCCTCACTCTTAACAATCACAGGATTTATCATTTCAATTAATCCGTCACCAATATCAATAACAATGATTCTTTTTAAAACTCCGATCTGGGGTGCCGCCAGTCCTACACCGTTTGCTTTGTACATGGTCTCGGCCATATCTTTTATCAAAACCTGTATCTTATTGTTTACTATATCAACTTCTTTTGAAATCTTTCGTAATAGCTCATCGCCCTCTTTAATGATATTTCTAAGTGCCATAGTAAAACCTCCCTTGAACAAGGATGAATTGCAGTAACAAATTCACCCTGCACTGTTATAGTTCATTTATTATAACATACTTACCGGATTAATATCCATACTTAAATCGACGGTGTCCTTACCTTTTTTATCATAGAATTCGTCAGACACTGAGCTGAGCACTGCTATCATTTTATCCAAATCCTTACATTTTATTACAATACGCCATCGGTATTTGTTTTTTATCTTGGATAACGGAGCCCTGGAAGGACCCAATATATCCGCATCGGAGCCAGCAGCAGAAAATCCGCTTTCCAATAGTCCTTTGACCTCTTTTGAGCGGATAAATACACCTCTGTCATAGGGTCCGCTGAGAACCACTGCTGCAATGTTGGTAAAAGGCGGATAGCACAATTTTTCCCGCAGCCTTATCTCTTGATTATAAAAAGAGTCATAATCATGTTTACAGGCTGAAGTGATGCTAAAATCTTCCGTATTATATGATTGTATGACCACCCTCCCGGAAAGCTCACCGCGGCCTGCCCTTCCTGCCACCTGTGTTATAAGCTGGAAGGTCCTTTCCGAAGCCCTGTAGTCTCCGGTGTTCAGCATGCTATCCGCTGCCATAACTCCTACAAGGGTTACTTTGGGAAAATCATGCCCCTTGGCAATCATCTGTGTACCCACCATCACATTGATATTCTTCTCACGGAAGGTCCGCAGAATTTCCTCGTGAGAATTCTTACCTGTTGTTGTATCCATATCCATTCGAACGATGGAACTCTCAGGGAACTGCTTCCGCACCTCTTCCTCCACCTTTTGAGTACCTGTACCGAAATGCCGTATATAACTGCTTTTGCATTTCGGACAGCTTTGGGGACTTTTCACCGTATACCCGCAGTAATGGCAAATCACTCTATCATCATGGGCATGATAGGTCATTGAAACATTGCAGTCCGGACAAATCAGCGTAAAGCCACAGCTCCTGCACATGACAAAGGAAGCATATCCGCGCCGGTTAAGAAACAGGATTGTTTGTTCTCTTTCCTGGATATTGTATTTCATTTCCTCCGCCAGCTTTTTGCTGAAAATGCTTCGATTTCCCCGATCCAGTTCCTTTCTCATGTCAACAAGTGTTACTTCGGGTAAAAGCATGTGATTTGCCCGCTGTTTCATTTCCAGCAGCTGACTCTCACCCTGTAAAGCCCTGAAATAGCTCTCTACCGACGGTGTAGCAGAGCCACAAAGCAAAAGTGCCTCATCAATACGGCATCGCTCCCGGGCAACGTCCACTGCATGGTATTTGGGAGTTATTTCGGATTTATAGGAATTTTCATGTTCCTCATCAATGATAACAATACCCAGCTTCCTAAAAGGTGCAAATATGGCGGATCGGGCTCCCACTGCCACTTTTATCCTTCCGTCCCGGATCAACCGCCACTGGTCATATCGCTCTCCTAACGACATCCTGCTGTGTAAAACCGCTACATCATCTCCAAATCTACCCTTGAACCGCTCCACCATTTGGGGTGTCAGGGAAATCTCAGGCACAAGAACAATGGCCTGCTTATGGTTTTTGATGCAATGCTGAATCAGCTGCAGGTATACCTCTGTTTTACCACTGCCGGTAACACCATGGAGCAGCGCTTCGTGAAATCGGCCCAAATCCATTTTTCCTTGCAGAGTGTCCAAAACCTGCTTCTGCTCCAGAGTAGGTTCCATCGGCTGAGTCTTCTCTATACACCTTCGGTTATAGGGATCTCGTGACACCTCAATTTCCTTGAAATCAATATAGCCATACTTTTTCAATGTATTCAGAACACCGGAAGATACCCCGGAAAATCTTGCAAGATCCTGGACTCCCACATATTCATTGTCCATGAGAATCTCCAGCACACGAATATGCTGAATTCTTCGGATCCTGTTGCTTTCGATTTCCTCGATGACCTCTTCTTTCGAAAGGGTCATATAGGCAACACGAACCGTTTTTTCGCGTACTGCAGGGCTGAACTCCTCATAAACCTCGATAATTCCCTTTTCCTTCAGAGTACCTATATACCTGGAAATACCCTTTATGGCTGTTCGCCTCTTCATCTCTTCCAGTTCACACTCTTCGCCGTTCTCCGCCAGAAACTCTACAATTCTTTTTTCCGTCGGCCTCAGGCCAGGGGCATTCCCCAGCAGTTTGATAATCGCCAGGCTTTTTATACCGGTTCCCGGGGGAAGCATGGTTTTTATTACATCGGAATAAGTACAAATGTACCGGCTTTTCATCCAGCTCACTAATTTTAAAATGTTTCCGGAAAGCGCAGGCCGCTGATCAATGATCTCCTTCACTTCCTTCAAACCTTCTGTATTCTCCAATACAAGCACTTCCAGCACATAAGCCTCCGTAGATTTGTTCGATCTTCCGAAAGGAACAATGACTCTGATGCCGGGAGCCACTTTATCTACAAGACTTTGCGGTACTACGTAATGATATTCCTTATCAAATTTTCTTGTGCAATTACTCATTACCACAGATGCAACGGTTTTCATTCTACACCCTTTTCCTATGTGTTTTATAAATTTCCTAATGAAACGCTCAGCACATCCTCCCTCTCCGGCATTTCAAATTCAAAGCGAAGTTCCGGGAGCTACAGGGGGTAGCCCTCCCTCTGGACAGGCTATGTGCTTCCAATTTATTATCTAGTCCCATTATATCATTAAAAAGAGAATTACCCAATCCCAAGGTAATTCTCTCAACTCATTGAACATAAAATTGGAGTTTGGCGTACATTCATTGTTGAAGCTACGCTACAAACTCCTTTATAAATTGAGGCATGTTCTCGGCTTCGCCGTTCATGCTGATGTAAAACTCAATCTTATATTTTTCCGACACCTGCTGCAAAGCAATGAAGAATTTTTCAAGACAAGCCTCACTTTCTTTAATTATACAGGTAAGTCCATCAATAAATATGGTCCGGATGTCGTAATCCTCTGCGATAATGCCACAGATAAAACTAATAAAATCGGAAGCAGATTCGATCGGAAACTCCGATACGTTGATAAATCTGACTTCATGCCTGAGGTTGTACATTAGTTGATTACTGTAGTCAATAAAAACTACATCGCCTGTACTGTCTGATGCAAGGTTATTGGCAGTTTCCACGAGAACTTTGGTTTTTCCGATCCCTTTTTTGCCATACATGACTTTAATCATATGCATCCACCCTCTCTGGTTTTATTTATTACTTCTTTACTTATTTATTATAATACTATTAAAATTATATGAACAGATGATTTAAATAGTATTATTCCCTAGAAATTTTGATTTCGTTTCTCCAGCGCGGACTTGCCGTAGTGCGCTTTACCCGGAGTGTGCCTTCTGAACTGACGAAGGACAACTTTTGTCGTATTCCTGGCTGCATCCTAAAACTTTCTTAAGGATATGTTCCCTACCCCGCTTTTCACTGTCAGGTCCTTGTCCCGTTTCACCGCCGGAAACTCATTTATTTCAAGGGTACCCATATAATCAATTCCATTCTGAAAATCTGAGGGTAAAAAGAGTTCTACATTCCCTGTATTGGTTTCATACCTGCATTTTACCTTATTATCGTATTGGCATTTTGCATAGATATTCCCCAGGTTCACTACAATTTCCGAGTCAGCTTTGATTCTGCCACTACCGATCTTAACATTTCCTGTTCCTACATTCAGCTTCACAGCCCCATCAATCCGGTTGATATCAACTTGGGCAGTCTTTGCTTCTATATTTAACAGGCATCGCAGGTCATCCTGAAATTTGATGTATCCTTTCTCCATTTTTTGACTAATGCCTTTTACTTGCTTCGGTATATAGACTCTTAAGTCAAGGAGCTTATCCTCTGAGCTTTTTATGCTCCCGGTATACTCAGCAGTAAAAGTCACCTTTGGCCCGGCCTGTCTGGTATCGATTTTAAAGTCCTTGAGTTTTTCATCCAACTGCGCTCTTTCCTGTGTTCCCCGGACTCTCTTTTTCATTTCAAATTTTACTTCCGGCTTGTCCCAACTATACATTTCAATATTCCCATAATCGCACACCAATTCCAGGTCCAAGGGTTGATCTACCTTAATCACTTTTTCACTATAAGCAGTGGACTCGATCTTTGGCTTTGTATACACAGCAGGCTGCGAGCATCCGCTCAATACTATGCAAGATATGATTACTGTCAGAGATTTTAGAAATTTCATGGCTTACCTCCACTATGTATTAGTATGGAAAATAATACCACATTACCCTTCTACACTCAAACATTTCCCGTATCCTTTTATATAACTTCCAATATAATCTTTCCGCACACCGCAGAAGTCCATAAAGAATCTGTAAAAAGCAGATACGCTATTTCCGTTAGACCTTAGCAAACAGTTGATTTACCTATAACTTTTCATAAAGTTAGCAAAGTGAGAGAAAACCACTCCCGGCTCTTCCAGTTCCAGGCACCAACGTTTAACCCATTCTAAAGAAACAAAACCCGTGTAACCACCCGCCAAAAGTGTACCCAGTGCCTCTCTGACAGGTACATCCCCTTTTCCCATCACTTTATATTTTATTTGTCCGTTTTCGACTACGGAGTCTTTGATGTGAACAAACTTAATGTATTCTCTCAATGTATCATAAGTTTTTCCGGGATTTTCACCGAAAAATCTGTAAGGATGATGCACATCCCATAATACACCTACATTCTTGTTTTTTATACACCTTAACAAATACAGCAGTTTGTCTGAGTCTGCGAGAGCACCGTTCGTCTCCACTAAAACCGTAACATTTTCTCCTTCGGCATAGGAAGCCAGTCTCGATAAGGCTGCTGCCACAAAATCCATATCAATCCCTTTATCCGGCTGAGGATTCCTGTCTCCCAGAACTCTGACATAGGGCACATGCAGTTTTGCCGCCAAATCGATAAAGTCTTTTCCCTCATTAAAATTTGACTCTGCATTTTCCTTATCAAAAAGACAGCAGTTGGAAGTCAGACAGGGTATCAATAAATTAAGCCTTTTCATGCGTTCTAGCGTACTATCGACGCTATTCGTCAAAAAAGGTTTTGCTCTCGGTACATAGAGTTCATTTTCGATCCCGCGCACCTCAATACCATCAAACCCCAAATCCTTTGCTGTTGCCAGTATTTCCTCCCACGACCATCCTGGGCAGCCCAGTGTAGAAAAAGATATCTTCATGCGGATCCCTCCAATTGAAATTTTCCCATATGTTACCTATTAATAATGTAATAATAGCATTCTTTGAAAGGAATGTCACGATATTTCTAACGCACCCGGAATCTGCTGGGTCAAGCTATGGATCACCCCATTTTCATCCAGAAAATATTATGTAAAAGGGGTACATAATTGTAACACTTCCGGCATGTTATGTATATTAATGTAATAGATATATTTACTCAAAAAACGAGGAGGCTAAAGCAATGCATCAAAACAATCCTTATATGCCTTATATGCAAGGGGACATGTATCCCACCAGGCCAGAATATATGCCCGGCCCAAACGCTTACATGCCCGATTACATGACAATGAACATGAACATGCCGATGAACATGAACATGCCAATGAACATGCCGATGGCAGCACCCATGATGCCAATGGAGTACCCTGTAAAACCATACTATATGGAAAAAATGATTTTAAAAGAAAAGAAATGTGTGAAGGTTCCTGAAGTTATAGGCAGAAACCACTGTAACGTACTTCTTGAACAGGATATCCCCTTTGCTCCCGGTTATCCGGCTTTTGAAATCAAAGACATTACAAAAGTGGTAAAAGACTTGGTTCTTCAAGTTTGTAAGGATAAAGTCCTCATTAACGGCAAGCTTCACAAGAACATAAACTACAAAACTCTGGAATGTTGCAGCAAATTCAATTGCAACTGCAGTGATGTCGATGTCTCATACGGCGATGTGAGGCATGTGCACGTGGTTATACCTTTTAATGCTTACGTCGAAGTTCCCGGAGCAAGAATCGGTGATAGTGTAGAGATTGAGTATGCAGGCGTAGAAGATGATTGTGAATTGGATATCCTGCTGGATCCCTGCTATGTAAAAGGTTGTGAAGCACCCGTCTATAAGAAGGTAAGAGAAAAAGTCATTGTTAAGATTGACTTGAAGGTATTAAGGCCGACTCAAATTACCGTTGAACCCGATTGTCTGAATATCTGCCCTTGATAGGATCTCCTCGAAGAGGCTGGAAAAAATCCAGTCTCTTTTACTGCATAAAAAGAATTTGTTAATTTTCCTACAATAGCCTATAATAGGATTATAGTGAATTTTGAGGAGAATGCAAAAGTATGAACAACAGGTTAAACATAAACAAAACGCTTGCAACCGTCATCGGGTTGAATCTTATTCAAATTGCAGTATTACTCGGGTTCATCCTCTATAGCTTTGTATTGGATTTTCGCTCCGGTACGGGTACCTGGTTCAATGCAGGCAGTCTGCTTTTCATTCTTGTAGTTTTAACCACCCTGATCAACAGCTTTTATATTATCCGCGACGCCCGCTACCTCGTCCAATATGATTCTCAATACCATATGTTAACTTCCACCCTCTCCCAGGTAGAAGAATTAAATAAAACTTTGCGGGCCCAAAGACATGATTTTATGAACCATTTCCAGGTAGTACACGGTCTCATCGAAATGGATGAATATCAGGAAGCCAGAAACTATATCGAGCGCATCTACTCCGACATATTAAAAGTCAGCCGTTCCTTGAAAACCTCAAATCCGGCTATCAATGCTCTTCTCCAGGCTAAAATGCTTAATTGCGAAAAAAATCAGATCACTGTCATCCTTCATGTAGCATCCCAGCTTAATGATCTTAAAATTCCGGCCTGGGAGATGTGCAGAGTTCTTGGCAACCTGATCGATAATGCAATCCACGCTCTTTCCGAATGCACCACAAACAAAATGTTAAACATTGGAATACTGGAAAATAAGGATGCACACATTTTTATTATTGAAGATAATGGTCCCAAAATCCCGGAGCAATATATGAACCGTATTTTTGATCCGGGGTTTACAACCAAAGGCGCAAAGGGCGAAGGCATGGGACTTGCCATCGCACGGGAGATTACTCAATCCTATGGTGGCACCATCCATGTCGAAAGTGATGAGGAAAAAACCGTTTTTACCGTAAAAATCCCCAAACTTCACGTCCAATCATAAAAAGTGACAATTGGGACAGTAAAGTGTATCATTTGATGGTTTGCTATTTTAATGGATCTCAATCCGTATTATAGTAATATCATAAATCGTGCAATTAAAGGAGGTGCAAATGCATGGGCGTTCTTGATTTTCTTACTTCCATAGATCTCTGGCAGGCAATCATTCTGGTCGCCGGCCTGCTCCTGGTTGTGGTTGAGATGTTCCATCCCGGCTTCGGCGCTCCGGGTATAACAGGCGCTATTCTTATTCTACTGGCGATAGTACTTATTGCCAATACAATTTTACAGGCGCTGATTCTAATCATTATCGTTCTGGCAGTTCTTGGCATAGCGCTGTCCTTCGTACTCCAGTCCGCCACTAAAGGAAGGCTGTCGAAAACCCTGATTCTGAACGATTCATTGAAAAAGGAATCCGGATTCATCGGAACGGAGGACCTGGACTACTTTCTGGGTAAGGAAGGTGTTACCCTGTCCATACTTCGTCCTGCCGGTACTGCTGACTTTGACGGTGTAAAGCTGGATGTGGTTTCTGAAGGCGATTTTATACCTAAAGACAGCACTGTCAGGATCATTAAGGTTGAAGGAAGAAGAATTGTCGTGAGACAATTTTAAGGAAATTGCGTACAATAATTTTAGTATATAGCAAAGGGGAGATTGATTATGGTACCGGGTGATTTAATTGTTTTTCTTATAGGCGTCGGTTTTATCGTATTTTTTATAGCATTATTCCTCAGTTTTGTACCTGTAGGTTTATGGATAGCTGCTTTCGCAGCAAATGTTCATGTTGGCATCTTTACACTGGTAGGGATGAAATTGCGAAGGGTTGTGCCTGCTAAGGTAGTGAACCCTTTAATCAAGGCTACAAAAGCTGGTTTGAATGTGTCCATCAACAAATTGGAAGCGCATTACCTGGCCGGTGGTAATGTTGACAAAGTAGTCAATGCATTGATTGCCGCCCAGAGAGCGGATATTCCTCTCGAATTTGAAAGAGCGGCTGCTATTGACCTGGCAGGACGTGACGTTCTTGAAGCAGTGCAAATGAAGGTTAATCCTAGAGTTATTGAAACTCCTATCGTAGCTGCCATCGCCAAGGATGGTATCGAATTGAAGGCAAAAGCAAAGGTTACGGTTCGTGCCAATATTGACCGTCTAATCGGTGGTGCGGGTGAGCAAACCGTCATCGCCCGCGTTGGTGAAGGTGTCGTTACAACCGTTGGTTCTGCGGCTTCCCATAAGGAAGTTTTGGAAAACCCGGATTTGATCTCCAGAACTGTTTTGAATAAAGGTCTGGATGCAGGAACAGCCTTTGAAATTCTCTCTATCGACATCGCGGATGTTGATGTAGGCAGAAACGTAGGTGCACAGCTTCAGACGGACCAGGCAGAAGCAGACAAACGGATTGCCCAGGCAAAGGCGGAAGAAAGAAGAGCGATGGCTGTTGCTAAAGAACAGGAAATGAAGGCCGCCGTTCAGGAAATGAGAGCAAAGGTTGTGGAAGCCGAAGCGGAAGTTCCCATGGCTATGGCCCAAGCACTCAGAGAAGGCAAGCTCGGTGTTATGGATTATTACAATATGCAGAATGTTCTTGCAGATACTAAGATGCGTGACTCCATTTCCTCTGCCGGAAGGTCTGATTCAGCATCCATCGATAAAAAGTAGCTTCATTACAGCACCTGGATATTGAGAGGTAAATGAATATATGCCCTTGTTTTCAATCAGGGGCATATATTCATTCCGATGGAAGGAGGTCCTGCAAATATGAGAAGAGAATTATCTCCCTTGGAGAGATCCCGGCAAATATTAAAGGAAATGGAACGGGAAGAAAGAAGAAAAAAAGTTGCAAATATAGAGGAATCAGATCCTCGGCGTCAGCAGGTTCCGGTTTTATCAGAGGAAGGTACATCCATGGAAGGCCAACCTCAGAGAATTATGCCCGGTACTGTTTACGAGGAGGAAATTGCAGACCATCCCCTCTTGAAATTTGACCAGCAGAGCATCGTTCAAGGCTTTATTTTTTCAGAAGTTCTGAGTAAGCCTGTATCTAAAAGAAGAGGCCGGTGGTAGAATTGACTTTTAAGATATTGATTGCCGATGATGACGCAGGAATGCGTCTTGTGTTAAACAAGTTGATAGAAAAATATGAGGATTTTGAGATTGTCGGTGAAGCGGAAAACGGAGAAGAGGCCCTTCGGCTGGCTGAGGAATTACGGCCGCAAATTATATTCATGGATGTCGAAATGCCTGTGCTAAACGGGGTTGATTGTGCCAAAAAAGTATTGGATATCAACCCTAAAACCATGATTATTTTTGCTACCGCTCATGAAGAATACATGACGGAAGCCTTTGAACTCTATGCTTTTGACTATATGATCAAGCCTTTTAAAATTGACCGGGTTAAACAGACACTGAATCGGATCAAAGAGCTTTACCGGCCTGCTGCATCTACCGTAAAGGAAAATACAGCGGTTAAACATTCAAAAGTACTCGATAAGCTTATTATCCGAAACAAGGAAGGAATTAGTTTCGTAGATATGAGTGATATCATCCTCATCCAGCGTGAAGACCGAAGTACCGTGGTTTATACCGCCCATGACCGGTATGTCACTTCCGAAGGGATGAGCGAGGTTGAAGAAAAACTGGACAGAGAGCTTTTCTTTCGAAGTCATAAATCCTATATCATCAACCTGTCCATGATTCACAAAATCTATCCTTACGGTCGCTGGACGTTTATTGTTAAGCTAAAGAACACGGATCGAGATGCATTGATGACGCATGATAAATACGAGGAATTACAGGAAATTTTCAAATAAAAGTGGTACAAAAGCAGTTTTATCTAACTGCTTTTGTACCACTTTTATTTGAAATCGTTACAATTACCCAATTACTACTTCTACCGGACAGTGATCCGATCCCAGTACCTCTGGGTGGATTGACGCACTCTGAAGCCGATCCCTTAACCTTTCCGATACACAGAAGTAGTCGATACGCCAGCCCACATTCTTTTCACGTGCATGGAACATGTAGGACCACCAGGTGTACGCATCCTTTTGATCCGGATAAAAATGGCGATATGTATCAATGAAGCCTGCATCCAGCAGTTCCGTGAATTTTCCCCGTTCCTCTTCGGTAAATCCGGCACTTCTCTTATTTGATGATGGGTTTTTCAGGTCAATCTCCTTATGTGCTACATTCATATCCCCACATACAATTACAGGCTTTTTGCCATCCAGCTGCTTCAGATAACTGCGGAAAGCATCTTCCCACTGCATCCGGTATTCCAAACGCTCCAGTTCCCGTTTCGCATTGGGAGTATATACATTGACCAAATAATACTCATCAAATTCAACGGTGATTACGCGGCCTTCATTATCATGCTCCTCTATGCCGATACCGCAGGTGACGGAAATGGGCTGAACCCGGGTAAATACCGCAACACCGGAATACCCTTTCTTCTGTGCACAGTTCCAGTATTGGTAATACCCCTTCAGGTCAAGGTCAACCTGACCTTCCTGCAGTTTGCTTTCCTGAATGCAGAAGACATCCGCATCCACCTGGTTGAAAAAGTCTAAAAATCCTTTTCCTATACAAGCCCGAAGGCCATTAACATTCCAAGATACTAATTTCGTCATTGGTGCCCTCCTTATGGTTTTTCGATGAAAGTTGTTGCTTTAAACTCCCTCTGCTTTTCATTATACCACACGAAACCTTCGGACAATCACTCAATTCCGTTTTATTAGAAACGAATAACTTAATCTCAAGGAGAAATGACAATGTGAGATTTTGAAGAATTATAGAGCCATTCATCTAACGCTTTTTTGCTAAAAATGATCGGCCCGCCTAAGTTAACATACGGAAGGTCTTTCAACTGTTCATTGTAAACCATATATGTAAAAGTTTCTTGCTTTATTCCCAAATAAGATGCAGCCTCCGCAACAGTCAACGCATCTTTATCCTGATTCTTAAATAAACCTTCAAGTTTGGAGACATCTGCATTTATATAGGGAATCGACGTTTGCGGCTGAGGAACACTTTTTTTCATATAGGCATCTTTAAACATACTCACACAGATTATCGCTGTGATAGCCAATATAATACTTCCCCAAACCACCCCTTTGTTTTGGTCCAAAACCATCACTCCTTTCAGTTCCTTTTGCCCTGTTTATTTTGCTTTCACCCGTTTGACACGATCTCCTGCCACTCTGCTTTCAATAAATCCATATAAACTACATCACTAAAGCTTCCTGTTCGACTGTCAAAGAAACCTTGACGTATGATTCCAATTTCCTTAAAGCCTAGCTTCCTGTACAAGTTTTGAGCCCTCTTGTTATCGATCATTGTGGTTAATTCGATTTTATTTATGTTTAAAGCTCGAAAGAGAAAATCGATAAAATGGTAGAGAGCCTCCTTTCCATACCCTTTTCCCTGCTCCTCTGTTTCACATATTTTTATCCCAAATTCGCACTTCTGATTTCTGGCACTCCACCCATGGTAGTTCATCTCACCGATAGGCACCATATCGGCTTTCTTACATAGAATAAATCGCTTACTCTCCGGAAACATAGTGTAATTCTCAATTTCCCCTATTATCTTCTTGCGTATTGCTTCCTTGCTTGTCATGACTCCGAAGGGGAGTGCGGCATGCTCCATCATTTCTCCGTTATTCCACCATTTATGAAGGTACTCTTCATCGCCAAGTTCCAATTGGCGGATTACAATGTTTTTACCTATAATCATTTTTGCTTCTCCCTCGCTGTAATTTTCTTTTCCAAATATATCTCATATTTAGCTAAAACTCTATTTCATCTGCTTTTCTCTCAAAACACTCTAGCCGTAAAACAACATCCAGCAGACTGGTTGCGATAAAAACAAATTTCAACCACAATGAAATTGAATACAGTTCAAAATACTCTTTTATAGAAATGGTATTTTGTTCCATCGGAACAGTACAATATAAATAAAACCAGATTATCAGCGCCACAAGTGCTGTTAGCTCATTCACTACAATGAGTACCTTGGTTTTATATTTATCACCTGTAACAGCCTCATACATTTGGTAGAAAATAAATACAATCCCGCTTATTGCCATAAAATATACCATTACCGGATCTTTAATCTTATAGCTAATAAATCCTGCAAAAACAAGTATAAGTGCAAGTAATATCATAAGTCCGTTTAAAACCTTCTTCACAACTAACTCCCCCTCAGTCGGAAGCATTCCCCTGCTCGTTCGTATTGTCCTTATCTCTTCCAACCTTTAACTTATCGTATTTCTGCAAGGCATGCAAAACACCTTCTTTAACAGCTTCACGGACAGCATAGAATATAATCACAAATAATGCGAACGAACCAATTACTAGCACAGCAAAAACCTTCATTAACTTACCCCCACTTTTTTACAGTCCCACCCTCACTCTTTTAACCCGAACCCCATAACTAAATAATTACTCACTGACCTTGACTGCTTCCCAGTACGAGTCTTTATCCTCTACTATAATCGCCTCACGAATGTCTTTTCCCTTACACTCGTATAATTTGGAGCCCGCTTGTAAGTGATTTGACTCCCCCTCTTCAGCCACAGGCCATTTTCCGGTGAAAATATAAGAGGACCTTAGACGTCCTTTGACTTCACCAATCTCCCTGCCGATTTGACTTAAGGGGATTTCCTTCTCAATAAGGATTTTATATTCAAATCCATTATGTATCACAAAAGGGTGTGTCCAATGGACTTCAACCCGGGTACCAACGGGAAAAATAGGCAGTGCTAACTCATCAATTTCTACAACCGTTAGCTCAGGTATATTTGCATGTTTTGCATTATTACTTTGCTGCATCTCTTCATCTGATATCTCGTTTTCGGAATTCTCTTCCACTTTTATAAGTTCTGACTGTTTTTCGAAGTCTCCAGCCTTGTAGGTAGATTTTACCAGGCCAATATCCTGTGCGTAATAGTCCTTACTTATCCTATTCGCAATGGTGGTTGTGACCTCAACCGCATTGTACCTGCCTGCTGGAGTTAATACCTCAACACCAACACCCGTGATGGTGCTTTGTCTACGCTCACCCTGTTCCCATGTAGCCCATGTAGTACCCACCTTAATGGGTCCTTTCAACACAATGCGATTTGTATTGGACGCAGCATTGATATAGTTTCTCTCCTGCCCGGATTCCTCTTTCGTAAATATAATCGTTATGGCCTCTTCACTAATGGTATAAACTGCAACAACCCTCGTTCCTGTACTGATTTCCTTTGTTTGCAGCCTATTTCCTTCGATAAATTCCGTCGTTATCGAATATCCTCCCCCCTCAAATCCGCCATTGTATATCATTTTCATATTCTTAGGAGGAAAATATCTTGCAAGTTCTGTTGCATCTGCCTCTGGCGTTCCGGGTACAATTACATCGATATTTACTTCTGCTCTATAGAATTTATCATTTAACTTGACAGCTATGATTTCTTTGCTATCGTAGCCTTTAAGCTTATATACTTTGTTACCTACGGGACTCTTAAATGGTTCATTCCCTTCCAAATAAGAGACTACGGCATAAAATTCAGTTATTTTGCCGATTTTAGCTTCCAGTTCCGCCTGTGAAACCTCTTCCTTCGTGACCTTGTACTTAACGCTCTCCATCGTTACCGTTGGCTCAGGCAGGTTATCAATCGAAGCTTTTTTTAAAGAGGAGTTTTGCACAACCAATATAACTATGATTGATAAGAGGAGTAATGGCAAAAGTATTTTTATCATTCTACTATTCATAGTTTTTCCGTCCCTGTATTTCGCACCTTATAGCAGCTTTTAACTGTCTTTCCGCCTCATTAACGTTAGGAATATTCAAAAATCCAACACTGCGCATTCTCACTTCCGTACCATGGCTATCATCCGAAGTTGTGTATTGTTCCTTTGCAAAGAGTATATCACCATACCCATTGGAATATTGCACTTTTTCTATATTACCAATCTTCGCATGATCATAGGATTGCACTTTCCTGGTTCTTCCATTTACTATGATCATGCAGCGTTTACTTGTAATTCCATAAACCGTATTCTCCGTCTTTCTATAAATCCATAAAGGGGAAAATAGTAATCCGACGCCTACAGCCATTAGCGGAATGCTAAAGAAAGGGAATATCTTATCCATTACTGACGCACGAAACATGGACCTTGCATTATTCTCCAGCAGCGTCATCGTCCAAAATAGCGAAAAGGCTATGAATATAACACCAAATAAAAATAATACAACATTGCCCCCTGTGACTACTTTTGCTTTCGGCTGCCCTTCCCATAAAAGTTCCTCATCAGAATCCAACTCAGCTCTAATCAGCTGTTTTACATCTATGTCCATAACAACTCCTGCCAAAAATTACATTTTATCTCTTACATAGTATCAAATTGGAGAAGAAAAGACAAATTACAAGTATTTTACAATATTTTATTTACATCTATGACCTAATCGTATATCATCCACTCTTTTAAGATTCCGCCACGGCCTCCATACAATCGAGTAGGAGGTAGGTGATTATTTCACCTACCGACCTCTCACACCACCGTACGTACCGTTCGGTATACGGCGGTTCCATAGTTTACGCTGTGACTTGTCGATAATATTCAGAAAAGAATATAAA
>JAEZXR010000105.1 GCA_023419605.1 Bacillota bacterium
GGTCGGTCCAGTAGCACCGGTCGGTCCAGTAGCACCGGTCGGTCCAGTAGCACCGGTCGGTCCAGTAGCACCGGTCGGTCCAGTAGCACCGGGCGGGCCGGTAGCACCGGTCGGGCCAGTAGCACCAGTCGGTCCGGTAGCACCAGTCGGTCCGGTAGCACCGGTCGGGCCAGTAGCACCGGTCGGTCCAGTAGCACCAGTCGGGCCAGTAGCACCGGTTGGTCCGGTAGCACCAGTCGGTCCAGGAGCACCAGTCGGTCCAGGAGCACCAGTCGGTCCGGTAGCACCAGTCGGTCCAGGAGCACCAGTCGGTCCAGTCGGTCCGATTGGTCCGGTCGGCCCTGCCACACCTTCTTCAGCTATCAAGGATACGTCATCAACAAGCACAGGAGCAGTACCTGCCTCAGGTAGCTTGCCAATTAGCAAAATAGCCTGAGTTGCTCCTGCAGGTACCGGTTCGGTAACTCGGTAGACCTCCAGCCAATCATTTTCAGTAACATCGGGAAGACGATTGGTTGGGATGGTTATATCAAGTCCCGCTCCAAGGAAGTTAAACGCTGCATCATAGTAGCCAAGAATGACGAATGTCTGTGGGCTGGGTGCCGGACCTATTCTGGACAGAGACGCAAGAAACTCAAGCCTTTGTCCCGGGCTTACAGGGACTACTTGGAATATAAATGCGTCCACTTCTCCGCCTGCCAGCAGTGCAGAGAAAAAGCCCGAATGACTAAATTGACTTGTTATTGTTGCGTTGAATGGAGTCCATGGAGGAAAAGTTCCGGTCTCAAAGCTGCCATTAACAACTAATTCATTAAAAGACATTTTTTTTCACCCCCTTACACTTATAATGTTATAGCATTCAGTTGCAAATTTGCAAAGCATGCTATATGAGTATTATATGCCTTGCTCCATAATTTGCTACAAAAATATTATGTAAACTAATAAAAAAATAATAAATTTTTTTGACGATTATTAATAGGCACAGGACAAACCGTATTAGGAATATATTAAGGAAAAGTGAAATTTTCTGTTTACCTGTACATTACGCCGATAGACATCGAAGTTAAGTTTTTAAACCAAATAGTTTGAAAAGAGCAGGATGTGAATAAGATGCAAGAAAATAACGCAACTAAAGCTGGGGAGAATCTTTTAGAAGGTTATGATAAAAATAGTAATAGCTCTAATGAAATAATAGAAAAAGAATCCGGTCTGCACGACATACATGACATAAAAGATGTAGCTGTAATTGAAAATGATACGATTGAAGAAAAGAGAAGGAAGATAGTCTTTTTCGTTAAGCAAGGTGTAGAATCCTTCTTAGAGGATATTATACATGAATTGTCAAAAGAATATGCAATTAAAAAAATAACAGTTAGGACAAATGAAGATTTGAAGCATATAGATACGTGGATGGAGTGGGCGGATATTTGTTGGTTTGAATGGTGCGATGGGCTTATTATATATGGAAGCAAGCTGGCAGCAGCAAAGGAAAAGAAAATCGTATGCAGGCTGCATAGTTATGAGGCTTTTACAAACTATCCATCTCATGTTAATTGGAATACTGTAGATAAGCTGATCTTCGTAGCAGAACATTTGCAAAAACTTGTTATAGAAAACTTTAAAATTAATAAGGAAAAGACAATCATAATACCTGGGGGCGTAAACATTAGCAAATGGGGCTTTAAGCAAAGAAGCCCTGGTTTTAATGTCGCTTATGTAGGATATATCAACTATAAAAAGGGGCCGTCGCTTCTTTTGCACACGTTTAAAGCCATATACGATAGAGATAACAGATATAAGTTCTATATTGCAGGACAATATCAAGATCCCAGGTATCATTTATATTTTCAACAGATGATCAAGGAATTTGGACTTGAGAATAATTTTTTCTTTGAAGGATGGCAAGGTGATCTGGATAAATGGCTGGAAGACAAAGATTATATAGTATGTACCAGTATCCTGGAATCACAAAATATGAGTGTAATGCAGGCGATCGCAAAAGGAATAAAACCCATTGTTCATAATTTTGCTGGGGCAAGGGGAATTTATCCGTCAAAATACTTATGGAATACAATAGACGAAGCTGTCAAAATGATAACGGAAGAGAGTTATGACTCCAATGAATACAGGGAATTCATTGAAGAAAACTATTCATTGGAAAAGCAACTGAAAACAATAAATGCCATGATGGATGAATTGATAATTAAGGATAAGAAGGTGAATGAATTCAGCTATAAGGACTATTGGAATCAAAGACTTAATTCCAGATTTAATATTGAAGGAGTAGGCTATATCGGACTGGGAGAAATTTATAACAGATTTCTATACAGAAGTAGAATCGATCTGCTAGAAGGCGTGACAAATAAAGCGTTTGATAATATAAGTGATAAAAGGGTTTTGGAATTAGGTCCGGGAATAGGGATTTTTACTGAGTATTTTCATAATAAAGGTGTTAAGGACTATAGTGCTATAGATATCGTTGAAAAATCTATAAGTGAATTAAGCAGTAAATATGAAGACTATCATTTTAAACAAGGAGATATATCTGATAGCTATAATTATGAAGGAAAATATGACTTGATTTTTGCTGCAGATGTATTGCTCCATATTACGAATGAGGATAATTATAAAAAAACAATAATGAATATATCGGATCATTTGGAAGATGACGGAATGTGCATATTACTTGATCCGGTAAGCGTCATTAATACAAAAAGCAGATCGCCTCACGTTGTAATACGTGATAAGGAATATGTAAAGGAAATTCTGGAAGGTAATGAGTTAGAATTGGTTGAGATGCTTCCTGTTGCATATTTTATGAATAATCCATTTGATAAAGACGTGATTGGCGGAAAGGGAAACTTTGCTCTTGAAGCTTTTAATTTAATTAGCCATGTATATTCAAACAATTCAATTAGCAAGGATGAAAAGCAATTCATTGGCGAGTATCTATTATATAGGGACAAACAATTACTGTACCAACATAATTTGGGTCTGTCAGAAAAATTACTAATTATACAAAAAAAGGGAAAAAGGCAAAATGTCGAGTTTGGCTTGAGAAATATAGTGGATATGGATCAAATTAGTGAAAAAATTAAAGCAATAAATGAAAACTTAAATCAAAGTAATATGGAACACCAGGATCTGCTTAATAAAATCATTGAACTTCTAAATCATTTAGAAGAAGATATACCATGATTCTGTGCATGAAAAATGAGCACACATATATCCTTGATTTAGAGGGTATGGAAATCAATGTTCTATAGATAACAAGCTTTAAACCTTACTAAATCGGAGCCGAAAAACTGCCGGCAGTTGGGATGATTTTCGGCGGAGTAAATTCAACTTTAAAGTTTGTTATCCACAAAAAAGAGTAAAGGGGTTATTCAATGATACCGTTAATTGATCTGAAAGCACAATACGCAGAGATAAAAAATGAAATTAACCAGGCAGTGCTTGATGTTCTCGAAAGCTCACAGTACATCATGGGGCAAAGAGTAAAAGAATTGGAGAAAACTATAGCTGAGTATACGGGAACGAAGCATGCAATATCATGTGCAAATGGAACCGACGCTCTTGTTCTCTCCCTCCATGCATGTGGAGTTGGAGAAGGAGATGAGGTTATAACTACTCCCTTTACATTCTTTGCCACTGCGGAAGCTATTTCCAGGGTTGGGGCCAAACCCGTATTTGTAGATGTAAATACTGAAACATATAATATAAACACCGACTTAATAGAAGAGAAAATATCAAGTAAGACAAAAGCAATCCTGCCAGTTCATATATTCGGCCAGCCTGTAGATATGGATAGAATAAATGAAATAGCTGACAAATTTAATTTATACGTAATTGAAGATGCATGCCAGGCAATTGGAGCAGAGTATAAAGGCAGGAAGATCGGTTCCTTAGGCGATGTCGCCTGTTTTTCATTTTTTCCTACAAAAAACCTCGGGGCCTGCGGTGATGGCGGTATTATTACTACCAGTGATGATAGTCTGGCAACAGTGATAAGAGCACTCAGAGTTCACGGGAGCGGTAATGCAGGTCAGCAGGCTTATAACATTCTTCAGGGTGAAAATGAATGTGACTTTGAAGGTGTATCCGCGGATAGTACAGTATATGATCGGACAAAGTATTATAATTACTTTATTGCGTACAATTCGAGGTTGGATGAAATTCAAGCTGCTATTCTTTTGATTAAGATGAAGTATATTGGCAAATGGAATGAAAAAAGGCGAGAAATAGCGGATTATTATTCACGCAGACTTCAACATGCCAATCTTGTGGTGCCAAAAATAATCAAAGAGGCTAAAAGCGTGTACCATATGTATGTACTTCAATCAGAAAATCGAGAAAAATTGACGCAATACTTAAAACAAAAGGAAATATCAACCGGGGTTTACTATCCGATACCTTTACATCTACAGAAAGCTTATAAAAACCTTGGATATAGACCCGGAGATTTACCGGTTTCAGAGTACCTGGCCGACAGAACATTTGCAATCCCTGTGTATCCGGAACTAACCTGTAAACAGAAAAAGTACATTGTAGATACGATACTCCAGTACATGAGTTAGCTAAAGTAATAAGGAGGTACATCAATGGGCAACTATTTTGTGCATGAGTCCAGCTATGTTGACGAACCTTGTGAGATAGGCGATAATACGAAAATCTGGCATTTTTCACATATAATGAGCGGCTGCAAAATCGGTGAAAACTGTAATATAGGACAAAATGTGGTGGTTTCGCCTAACGTAGAAATCGGGGATAATTGTAAGATACAAAATAATGTGTCTCTATATACGGGAGTTACCTGTGAGGAGGATGTTTTCCTGGGACCCTCCTGCGTTTTTACAAACGTAATAAATCCCCGGAGCCATATAAATCGTAGAGATGAATATAAAAAAACGGTTATAAAAAAAGGTGCTTCCATTGGAGCCAATGCGACTATAGTATGTGGACATAACATAGGCAGGTATGCTTTTGTAGGTGCCGGGAGTGTGGTTACCAAAGATATACCCGATTTTGCCCTGGTTGTGGGCAACCCTGCCAGAATTTGCGGATGGGTATGTAAATGTGGAGAAAAGCTGGATTTTAGTGAAACCTCTATTACTACATGTAAAAAGTGTAATGAAAAGTATACAAAAAAAATCAATGCTGTTCAAAACATCATTGATTAGAACGATTTACAGTATAATGGGGATAAAAGGATGGATGGCTTATGATCCATTCTTTCATCTCCGGTATCATAAATTTATAATCCGGTACTTCATAATCAAAATCACGGCGAGTATTAATCAAACTTTTATCACAAAGGGCATTATAATACTTATCGATATGAACCTCATTTCTATTGAAAACGTCCTTAAAGAGTAAAAGTAACTCATATTTATTTATACTTTTTCCGGAGACTAAATGATATATTCCGGCTAAATCCTCTATGATGGCTCTTTCTATCGCTTTTGCCAGCTCAATTGTGGTAATCCCGGTCCAAATTGAATTTACATAGCCGTTTATTGCTCCTTCGGATTTCATAAACCAGTTAAAAAGGCCGATCCCGTCATAATTCATATCAGGGCCGATGATAGAGGTTCGAATGGTTAAATTACGATCATTACAGATCTCACCGATAGCCTTTGTCCGGTCATAAAACGTATCTCCATCTTTGAAGGATGTTTCCGTATAAGAACCCGTTTTGCCTGAAAATACGCAATCTGTACTTAGATGAATAATTTTCGTCTGTGATCCTTTACATTTACCTTCCAAAAAATGTGGCAGGTAAGAGTTTAACAGGATTGCCTTATCTTTAAAGGCAGCCGCATATTGATTTAAAATACCGATACAATTTATAATAACATCAAAATTTTCCTTATCCAGAAATGCTTCAAGCCTGGATAAATCAGTTACATCCATCAAACATGATTTTTCATTCAGCTTTTTCTTATGTGCAAGATTAAATACATCATAGGTTCCTTTTTCTTCGAAAAAGGTAGTTACGACATGCCCGGCCATTCCCATTGAACCTAATACCAATATTTTTTTCCTGCTCACCTATAAATCCATCTCCCTCCATACCGTGCGCTTAACATAATCGGTATAACTCATAATGACTCTTACAACCTTATCCGATATATTCAAAGCATTGTAATCCGGTACTGTATTTTTACCGGGAGCTTCACCGCCTTCATATCTTGTTACGATATCAATCGACTGTAATACTCGATCTGCCTTGAGACCGGATAAAATAAGTACGCCCTCATCCATTCCCTCAGGTCTTTCATGTGCATTTCTGACAGTGATCGCAGGGAAGGAGAGCAGTGAAGCCTCTTCCATAATGGTTCCACTATCGGATATTACGCAAAATGCGTTCATTTGGAGTTTTATATAATCAAAGAAACCTAACGGCTTTATCCATTCAATTTTGGGGTCTATGCGGGCCTTATCCAGCATCTGTACTTTCTTCATTGTTCTGGGATGCGTGGATACAATCATTCTTTTATTGTATTTTTGGGCAACGGCGTTTAGGGTCTCAATAAAGTCCTTGAAATTCTTATCCGAATCAATATTTTCCTCTCGATGTGCGCTGACCGCAAAGTATTCATTGGATTGTAAGTTCATCTTACATAATATTTCCGATTTATCGATATCATCTTTATAAAATTCAAGAACTTCCTTCATGGACGACCCAATTTTTATGATGGTTTCTCCTTTAATACCCTCTTGAATTAGATACCTTCTCGCATGCTCCGATATGGGCATATTGATATCGCTTAAATGATCAACTAATTTTCGGTTTATTTCTTCAGGCACCCTCTGGTCAAAGCAGCGGTTTCCTGCTTCCATATGAAAAATGGGTATCTTTCTGCGCTTTGCTGCAATAACAGACAAACAGCTATTCGTATCGCCATAAATCAATACCGCATCGGGTTTCTCCGCTTCCATAACCGCATCCGCTTTAATCAGTACGTTTGCAATGGTTTCAACCGGTGTCCTGCCGGCAGAATTTAAGTAATACTGAGGCTTTCTTATTCTCATTTCCTCAAAAAATATCTCATTAAGTTCATAATCGAAGTTCTGCCCTGTATGAACAAGAATATGTTCCGTATATTTATCAAGCTTATCAATAACTCTGCTTAGTTTAATAATTTCAGGCCGCGTACCCACAATGGTCATTACTTTCAACATAGCTAAACTCCTTTATATTGTCTTAATTCCTTTTGGATATAATCAAGACTCAGCAGCATATTTTTTAACTCATCATACGTTAACCTTCGGGTATTATGAGAATTATAATCACTTAAGTTGGACGCCATGCTTTTGCCGTATCGGATATATTTATCATAATTCAGGTCTCTATTATCCGCCGGTATTCTATAGTAATCTCCTAAATCCTCAGCGATTGCCATTTCCTCTCTAGTTAATAATGTCTCATATAATTTTTCTCCATGACGGGTTCCTATAACCTTAATTTCATTATCAGCATTAAAAATATCCTTTAAGGCGGTGGCTAGTTCTAATATCGTTGTAGAAGGCGCTTTTTGAACGAATATATCCCCTTGCTTCGCATTAGAAAAAGCGAAAAGTACCAGATCAATTGCATTTTCCAAAGACATCATAAACCGGGTCATATTTGGATCTGTCACTGTGATGGGGGAGCCTGCCGTTATTTGTTTAACAAATAATGGGATAACGGATCCTCTTGAAGCCATGACATTACCATATCTGGTTCCGGATAGAATCGTTTCATCGTCATATATATTTCTGGAAGCCGCTACCATTACCTTTTCCAATATGGCTTTTGTCATTCCCATTGCATTTATAGGGTAAACGGCCTTATCCGTACTTAATACAATAACTTTTTTCACCTTATTTTCAATTGCTGCGGTAAGAAGATTTTCGGTTCCTATAATATTAGTCTTGACTGCCTCCATGGGATAAAATTCGCAGGAAGGCACCTGTTTTAAGGCTGCAGCATGAAAAACGTAATCCACACCCTTTAAGTTCCTATACAAAGAGTGGTAGTCTCTAACATCTCCGATATAAAATTTAACCTTATCATTATTTAGTTCATGGCGCATGTCCTCTTGTTTTTTCTCATCTCTGCTAAAGATACGAATTTCCTTTATATCTGTATTAATAAATCGATTAAGGACAGCATTGCCAAATGAACCGGTTCCTCCGGTGATAAGCAAAGTTTTTCCGGTAAACATATAGTTCCCCCTTTTCACAGTCTCCTATATTGCGTAGCAAACTGTTTCATGCAAGCCATTGGAATAATGTCTTATATACATATTATAAGAAGCGGCCAGGTTATGGATAATCAGGGGCAGTTCCCATAAATCAGCAGCCTTATGATAAATCGATATAGCGAGTTTAGGATGATATGCTGCAATAGTGTTTTTCATTCCATAGAGGGCTTCTTCCTCAGCCCCTTCGATGTCCAATTTTATATAAGTTGGTTTATGTTTCCCTACAACTTCATCCAGTTTGACCAGTGAAATCTTGTCCTTTCCAGTCTCAGAAATAAATGAACCGCTGTTACCTTGACTGTTAAATCCAATTTCTCCTGTTTTCGAGTATAGGCCTGCATTAAACAGTTTTAGACGCCGGCAATCAATGTGCCCGATACTTTCCGTTAACTTATTAAAGTTCTGTTTGTCGGGTTCAAAGCCGTAAATATACTGGAAGCTATTGTGGGTAGTGTCAATAAAATCAACGATGGTCTCTCCATTATAGACGCCTCCATCAACAAAGCATTCCTTATCGTTAAGGGTGAATATATCGGAAGGAAAATATTGTTTTTTACTTATAATGGTATCAAAGTATGAAAAATCCATGGTAATCCTATGTTTTAAAATATTGCTGAATACTAACCTGGAAAAGTCATCGGCGAATAGGCTATATGCGTTGCCGATTTTATCCCGGTTTTCCTGAATCAAGGATACATTGTAATAATTCTTTTCACTCATCATTACCGGAAAATACTGAACATCCTTATAACCTAGGCGTATAAGTTTATGATAAATATCCATAGGGTTCGGTATACATATAAGGATAATAAATCCTGCATTACAGTCAATATCCTCCAGAGCCGCAACTTTTATCCCATTAATACAAGTTCCCTGTTTAGCGCTGTCATCATCAACAAAATAGCATATTTTACATCCTTTACCCCTTAAAATGTTACTTGTGCCGTATCCTATGCCTCCGGCACCGTATAACACTATATTCCTTCCTTGTAAGGATGAAATGTAGTCAGTGTATAGATTCTCTTTTCCTTCTAAAATCATATTATAAACTTGTTCCAACATATCTGATAATTCCTTTACAATTCAATTTAAAAGACAGTTTTATACTTTTTCTCCAGTTCAATCAATTCATTTCGTAAGGTATCCCCTTGTGTTAACCCTTCCTGAATATACCGCAACCCTTCTTCAATAAAAATACCCATACATTCTCTTAACTCTTCTCTGCTAATAGTATATTTTATATGATTGGGTATGCCTTCCAAACGCAGATAGCCCATCATTACCCTGTAAAAAAATGAAGCAATTGCATAATTCTTTAACTGCTCTCTGTTATCGGACTTGTTCCATTCTATATCCGGTAGATATATTGCTTCATCAAAATGCTTGATAATATAATCATAAACCGTAAAGGATGTCTTGATTCTTTCCTCCACTTTATGAGAACAGTTGTTTTGATGCACTCTATAGTAAATCAAGCCTTCATTTATCAAACCGTATTTCATGCCATTCCTAATAAAGTCGAGTGAGTTAATCGTGTCGCTGGAATGGTCATTGTTTCGATAGACGCTCCAGGTAATATTGTTTTTGCGGAAAAAGTCCACTCTATACAAACCATTCATAGGTATAACTCCCGAACAGTGTGTAAAAATTTTGTAGACCATTTCATTCAGTGTAGGAAGGGTATAATTCCACTGTGCTGTGACGGTATTATTTTCATTGACAATCTTGAAATTACAATAAGCATAATCATTATTCGTTTTTTCCAAGTAATCAACAAATTTTTGAAGGGCATTCACTTCAACATAGTCATCCGATGCAATCCATTGAAAGTATTTACCCTTTGCTTCCTTAATCACTTCTTGAATAGCTCGTGAGGGACCACCGCTATTTTTCTCATGATAAATGCACCGTATATTTTTATTATTGTTCTCTAATTCCTTTAACATTTCAACCGAACCATCCGTTGAGCAGTCATCGACAATAATAATTTCCATATTCCTATAAGACTGATTAAGGTAGGAGTCAATACAGTTTTTTAAAAATCGTATGCAATTATAATTAATGATCCCGACAGTGACCAGCGGTATACACAAACTACTCTCCTCCATGCTCTCTTTTTTGTATTCAGGTTCATTTCAAGCGTCTAAAGCAAAAATTATACTTATTTATTTATAAGTTATGGATAAATGGTAAATTATGTTACAGTACTTTGAATTTTCTTGATTTGTAACCTGTTTATTAGAGTTTTCATAATATAAAGCATCACCTGTTGATAGACATCCGGCTTTAATCCTATAATTTCCAGATGCAAAAATGCCTGGATTTTGGGAACGTTTTGCCTCCGAATATATTCAAGTTTAAAGCTGCCTGTCTATAAGGAGAAGCCGGTGTAAACCCGTATTGGCAAGGAACAGCGGTAAGTGTGGATTATTGAAATGAAAAAATCCGTTTTTACAATGGCCTGTCAATATATTGAAAATTTCGCTAAAGGAGAGTTAAAGCAGTGGATCAGAAAATAAGATTCGCTTTGGTTGGATGCGGGAGAATATCGTACAAACATATAGAAGCAATAGCAAACTTATATCAGGAGGCTGAACTACTCTGCGTGTGTGACGTCGTTGAAGAAAGAGCAAATGCTAAAGCCTCCGAATATGTAGAGAATTTAGTTAATAAAGGCATAAAACAAGAAATAGTAAAACCCAAAGTATATATCGATTTAGATGAAATGCTTGCTAGTGAGGAAATTGATGTTCTGTCCATATGTACGCCAAGCGGCTTGCATCCGGTTCATGGAATAAGAGCTGCCAAAAAGCATATACACGTTTTATCGGAAAAACCTATGGCTACGAATCTTAAATTAGCTGATGCTTTAATAAAAGCATGTGACGAAGCAAGGGTAAGACTTTTTGTAGTCAAGCAAAACAGATTGAATAGCACGATGCAATTGTTAAAAAGAGCAGTAGACAAAGGGCGTTTTGGGAAAATCTATATGATTTTGTCCAATGTACTATGGACACGGCCACAAAGTTATTATGATGAAGCCAAATGGCGGGGCACGTGGGAATTTGACGGAGGGGCTTTCAGTAATCAGGCAAGTCATTATATTGACACCATCGAATGGCTTGGTGGACCAGTGGAGAGTGTAACTGCAATTACAGGAACACTTGCCAGGAAAATAGAAGCCGAGGACACCGGCTCGGCTGTGATTAAATTCAGAAATGGAGCCATCGGGAATATAAATGTCACGATGCTTACTTATCCGGGAAACCTTGAGGGCAGTATTACCATTATAGGGGAAAAGGGTACTGTAAAGGTTGGGGGAGTAGCAATAAACAGGATAGAAAAGTGGGAATTTGAAAAGGAGGATGAAGATGATAAGCTGGTAGCTTCATCCAATTACGAGCCTCCCAATATCTATGGCTTTGGGCATACGGGGTATTATGAAAACGTATTGGAAGTGCTCAAGGGAAAGGCAGAACCTAATACGGACGGCCGCGAAGGGAAAAAATCATTAGAATTGATAATGGGCATGTATAAGTCCTCTCGTGAAGGAAGGACCATACAGCTTCCACTTGACCTGTATTAAGAATTTTATAGAAAAGAAGGGGAAAGAATGAAAGCGGAACTTCTCGAAAAAATTAAAAATAAAACTGCAATTATCGGTGTGGTAGGTCTTGGCTATGTTGGATTACCCATTGCTGTTGAAAAAGCCAAAGCAGGGTATAACGTCATAGGTTTTGATATTCAGGATAAAAAAGTCGACATGGTAAATGACGGGAAGAATTATATAGGGGATATAATCGATAGTGATCTGGATGAAGTAGTAAAGACCGGAAAGCTAAAAGCTACTTCCGATTTCAGCTTCATAAAAGACATAGACTGTGTGGCCATATGTGTACCGACTCCCCTGGATATTTATAAACAGCCGGACATCAGTTTTGTAAGGACTTCGGCTGAAAATATTGCGACTTATCTTCATAAGGGAATGCTTGTTGTACTTGAAAGTACGACATATCCTGGGACAACCGAGGAGCTTTTAAAGCCTATTTTGGAGAAAAAGTCCGGACTTATCTGTGGACAGGACTTTTTTCTGGCTTTTTCTCCTGAAAGGGTTGATCCGGGAAATTTGATATATAAAACAAAAAACACACCTAAGGTAGTCGGTGGGATTGGAAAGGACAGTACGGAAGTAGCAGCAGCACTGTACCGGAATGTGCTTGAAAGTGAGGTTTTTGAAGTATCATGCCCTGCTGTTGCGGAAATGGAAAAGTTGCTGGAAAATACCTATAGAAATATAAATATTGCTCTTGTAAATGAAATGGCAATCATTTGTGACAAGATGGGAATAAACGTGTGGGAAGTTATCGAAGCCGCTAAGACAAAGCCTTACGGGTTTCAGGCTTTTTATCCGGGGCCGGGGGTCGGAGGACACTGCATCCCTTTAGACCCGTTTTACCTTATGTGGAAGGCCCGGGAATATGACTACCATACCAGGCTGATAGAGATATCCGGTGAAATTAACCACTATATGCCTCAATTTGTAGTAGAAAGGGCATACAGAATTTTAAACAGGTTTAAGAAGCCGTTAAACGGTTCAAAAATCCTTATCCTTGGCGTTGCTTACAAACAGGATATAGATGATTATAGAGAAAGCCCTGCACTTAAAGTCATTGAAAATTTTGAAAAGGAAGGAGCGTTGGTACAATACAATGATCCTTATATACCCTGCTTTAGGAATAAAGGTAAGGAATATAAAAGTACGGAGTTATCAAAAGAGAACTTGAGAGGATCGGACCTGGTAGTGATTACTACTATGCATAAGAGCTATGAGTATGCTTTTATTCAGGCGAATTCAGCCTTTATACTGGATACGAAGAATGCAATGAAAAATCTGAAGGAAAGAAATAATATTGAATTATTGTAAAAGCTCAATCCGGCAACGCTTGAACCTTTCCTTGCCCCGGTGTTGGAGAGGTTGATCTATTGATTTTGAACCGTGTACTTCCGAAAACCCTATATGTATAAACTATGTAATCCCGAATCGGGATGTTCCTCCAAGCTCTTTAATGATAACCTGTATAAGTTATCTGCGTGTTTGATTTAAAATACTATTGACAGTAAACATACTGTGATGTTAATATATGGATATAGGGCAAGCGATTGCACTAATGAGAAAGGGAATTATAATGGGAGTTACAATTAACGATATCGCCAAAGCAGCAAAAGTATCACCATCCACTGTATCCAGGGCCATTGCCAATAATCCGAGAATCAGTGAGGAGACCCGTGAAAAAATATTTAAACTGATGGAAGAGATGAATTACCATCCGAATATGATTGCACGTTCACTGGCAAACAAATCGACGAAAATTATAGGTGTAGTTGTTACAGGTACAACAGAAAAAGCATTCCAACATCCCTTTTTTCCTGAAATATTAAGGGGAATTGCATCACCCGCTTATAAAAACAAATACAAAATCCTTATATCCAGTGTAAATAGCACGAAAGAAGAAAAGCAGGTAGTCACCGAGTTTGCCAAAAGCGGTATAACAGAGGGGATTATACTGCTCTCTTCAAGAGTAAAGGGACCTGCAATTCCTGAACTCTTAAAAATGGGCTTTCCTTTTGTTGTGGTGGGAAGACCTGAAAACGAACGTGAAGTGTGCTGGGTTGACAATGATAATGTTTCCATAGGATATGAAGTAACCAGGCATCTGATTAAGATGGGGCGCAAAAAGATTGCGTTTCTTGGTGTTTCCTCGGACTTCATCGTTACGCTGGACCGCCTGGAAGGATATAAAAAAGCTTTAGCCGACCATAATATACCCGTCCTTGATGAGCTGATTGTAGAGGGGAGGTTTGTGGATGACAGAGGCTATGAGCTGATGAAAAAACTTCTGGATAAGGGGACGGTACCGACCGGAGTGATTGCATGTGATGATTTGCTGGCATTCGGAGCCATTAAATGCATGACGGAAAAAGGGCTGAAGGTGCCGGAAGATATCGCTGTAGCCGGATTTAACAATGTTCCGTTGTCGGATTATTTCACCCCGCCGTTGACTTCGGTGGATGTTAATGCTTTTGGGCTGGGAGTAAAAGCCTTTAATTTGCTATTGGAAAATATGAACAGTGAATATAAAAGCATTGATCGGGCGATTGTACCGGCGACACTGGTCGTAAGAAAATCAACAACCCGAGCATAATTTTTTTGCGTATTTGTGCAAGCGTATGCACAAATTATTGAAATAAAATGCTCTACTTCAGTAAAGCTTTTTATTATAGTAAAAAATAGTATAAGGGGGATTTTGAAATGGCAAAAGGGTGGAGAAAGTTTTTGCCGACGATGCTGGCGGGTATTTTAACAGCATCATTACTACTGGGTGCAACGGGATGTGGACAGCGTACCGTCGGTGGTGAAGGTACTGACAAGGCTGCCAAAGAGGAAACAAAAACGGGAGCAGGGAACGAACAGGCAAAACAGGAAGATGCCGGTCTAAAGCCGGAAGCCGGTGCAAAGCTTAAAATATGGGACTCTGAGGGCCCGGAAGGTGACTGGCTGAAAGAAGTGACCAAAGAATTCGCCGACAAATATGGTGTTGGAGTTACATATGAACCTGTAGGGCACACGGACGCTCCCGGCAAATTAAAAACCGACGGCCCGGCAAAACTGGGTGCCGATGTTTTCAGTGCACCCCATGATAAGGTCGGAGAAATGGTTGCATCCGGCTTAATCTACCCCAATGACGTGTCAAAAGCAGCAGATTTTCTAGACGCAGCTGTACAGGGAACTTCCTATAAGGATAAATGGTACGGCTATCCTGTAGCAATCGAAACTTATGGACTATTCTATAATAAAGACCTCGTAAAGGAACCTCCCAAGACTTTTGACGAATTGATTTCTTTCTCCAAGCAGTTCACTGATGTTAAGAAAAGCAAGTACGGTTTTATGATGGAAGTTGGAAACTTCTACTTTGCCTATTCCTTCCTGGGTGGGTTTGACGGATATGTATTCGGCAAAAACGGTACGGATAAAACGGATATTGGATTAAGTAATACCGGCGCTGTTGAAGGGTTCAAATTCCACCAGAAACTGAAGGAAATACTGCCCCTGAATACGGCGGATATCAACTATGATATCAAAAAGGCACTTTTCAATGAAGGAAAACTGGCCTTTAACATGGATGGTCCCTGGGCGGTAAAAGGACACAAGGATGCAGGTGTAAACTTTGGTGTTGCCCCACTCCCGCTATTGCCCAACGGCAAACATCCCACATCCTTCTCGGGCATTCGCGCATTCTACGTAAACTCCTATACGGAATATCCGAATGCTGCAAAATTGCTTGCGCAGTTCCTCACCTCCAAGGAAAAACTCGCCGGCAGGTTTAAAAGTATCGGTCAGGTACCACCGCGTAAAGACTTGCTGGATGACCCATCCATAAAAGGGGATCCCATTTCGGCTGCTTTCCTGGAGCAGGCACAGTATGCCCAGGCAATGCCAAACATTCCTGAAATGGGCTCTGTATGGACGCCTATGGGTACGGCGTTAGAGGAAAACTGGAATAAGGGCGGAGACCCCAAGGCTATATTGGACAATGCAGTGAAGACAATAAAGGATGCATTGGCTACGCAAAGTAAATAGGCATCGACAGCACAAACACAGGCAGTGGCAGCTTTGCCGCTGTCTATAGGAGGATGTGAAACGAGAGCGGTTTTTACGTCCTCCTATAGTTGCCGACAGTAAACTTTCATGGGAATAAGCTGCAATGCAGAAGTCGAAGAAGTTGGCCACAAAATCACAAATGTCTATTCTTTAGAAAGGCGTGAATGCGTATGCGCAACCATTCAAATAAAGCAGGGGTCTTTTCCATCTTGTTCATGGGGTTGGGGCAATTATATAATAAGCAGTATTTTAAAGGATTTTCCTTTGCCCTGTTGGAGGTGTTTTTTATTCTATTTATGCTGCCCAATACGGTAAAAGGTTTGTGGGGACTTGCTACCCTGGGTACGGTCCCTCAAAAAATGGAGAATGGCAAAATCATTCAGGGAGACCATTCTGTTTTCCTAATGGTTTTTGGTATAATTTCCATAGTAGTCTTTTTTATATTTGCAGTGCTTTATATTATTAATGTAAAAGATGCCTTTAAAGTAGGAAAGCTTTGGGATCAGGGCAAAAAGCCCAATAAAATCATAGAGTCGCTGGGTGTTTTACTGGATAAGGGATTCCCTTATCTTTTGCTGACACCGGCCGGTATCTTTACTCTTTTTTTAACAGTTGTGCCCTTAGTCTTCGGAATTATGATAGCATTTACAAATTATTCAAGCCCGAATCATCTTCCCCCCAGAGCGCTGGTTGACTGGGTGGGATTTGAGAATTTTATCAATTTGTTCAAACTGCCCTCCCTGAGCCGGACGTTTCTAGGTGTTGCTTTATGGACGGTAACCTGGGCGGCGCTTGCAACCACTACGACATTTTTTATGGGATTGTTTTTTGCAGTGCTTATTAATGCAAAAGGCATCCTCCTGAAGAAGTTCTGGCGTACCGTTTTTATACTGCCCTGGGCTGTACCCGGCCTTATATCCGTACTGATCATGCGTAATATGTTTAACGGGCAATTCGGCCCCATAAACAAATACCTGCAGGCACTGGGTATGAGTCCTGCTCCCTGGTTTTCAGACCCGGCATGGGCGAAAGCTACCTGTATTCTGGTAAATTTGTGGTTGGGATTTCCGTATTATATGGCATTGATGTCCGGAGTCATCACCAGTATATCCAAGGATCTTTATGAAGCAGCCGCTATTGAAGGTGCCAGTGCCGGACAGCAGTTCCGGAGAATCACCCTGCCCCTGGTTCTGTTCGCAACAGCACCGTTGCTTATTATGGGGTTTGCATACAATTTCAACAACTTTACACTGATTTATCTGTTAACCAGCGGAAATCCGACCAATGCCGCCTATAGCTTTGCCGGGCATACGGACATCCTTCTGTCGTGGTTATACAAACTAACCCTTGAACAGAATCAGTTCCATATGGCCTCTGTGGTTTCAATTATGATCTTTTTAGTGATTGCTGCCGTTTCAGTCATTAACTTTATGAATACCAAGTCTTTCCGGGAGGAGGATATGATACAATGAGTATTTCGGAATTAAAAGACAAGCTGGTGCGAATACTTATTTATATTGTGCTGGTTATGGGAACGATAACATCGGTGTATCCGATTCTTTGGATTATATTGTCCTCATTTAACCCGGGTACGGCATTGTATTCCTCAACCCTGATACCGAAGAAACTGACCCTTGATCATTATACGGAGCTTTTTGTAAAGAAGGATTTCGGATTATGGTATATGAATACATTAAAAATCGCTTTTTTCACAATGCTGCTGGCCGTCGTTCTGGTGATTATAACTGCGTATGCATTATCGCAGTTCCGGTTTAGAGGACGCCGTTTTGGACTTATGACCATGCTTGTACTTCAGGCTTTCCCGGGATTTATGACCATGATCGCAATTTACCTGCTGCTGCTTCAGATCAATCTGCTGAATACGCATTTAGGATTGATTCTGGTGTATGCGGGCGGGGCCATACCCGGAGGCGCCTGGCTGGTTAAAGGGTACTTCGATGCGGTACCCCGTTCACTTCCGGAAGCAGCTAAAATTGACGGTGCATCCAATATGACCGTATTTCTGCGAGTAATGGTGCCGCTGTCCGTGCCCATTCTTACGTTTATTGCCTTATCGAATTTTATAACACCCTGGATGGATTTCATCCTTGCGCGTCTTGTGCTGCGGTCTGCCGATAAGAAGACTCTGGCCATTGGACTCTATGAAATGGTCACAGGCCGGATGAATACCGAATTTACCATGTTTGCAGCAGGTGCTGTTTTGGTTGCTTTGCCTATTACCGTTTTGTTTGTTTTATTACAGCGGTATATTATCGAAGGCTTAACCGAGGGGGCATCCAAGACCTGATCCGTACGCCGGGCAAAAAGGCTGCCGTTTGAAGAAAGGGGGTGATCATCGACGACAGGAGAATATGCATCCGGAGCAAGCAGGGTGGAGTCACAGGAGTATTGTTAAAATTATACTCCGGCTTGATTTGCCATTATCCATCCAAATAGCGCAAATAAAAATAAGTAAGCAGGTGAGGATATGGAAAACATAAGAATTCTATTGGATAAAATGAATGGTGCAAGACACCGCTTTAAAGGTAAGTACTTCATCCCGGAAGGGTGGAATTTCACAGGATATGGTGCATATACTCTTGATGAAGAAAGAAAAGGTGAGATCAATATAAATCCGTACGATTTCATGATGGATTGCATAGAGAAATATATCCTGCCTGAAAGTGAAAAAGAGGGGGAGTTCCTGACTCCTTTAGGCTGCAGGGAAGGGGACTCCGGTGTTGATCTAAGCAAAAGCACGATTTACAGCATGTTTCCGAGAATGTTTACCGCATGGGGACATTCGGAGAAAAGAGAAATCCATCCCGGAACATTTTTGAAGGCCATTTGCCGTTTACCGTATTTGAAGAGCCTGGGTGTAGATATTATCTATCTTCTGCCGGTTTTTAAATACAGCGGCAAGTATAAAAAGGGCGAGATCGGCAGCCCCTATGCCATCAAAAATGTATATAAGCTGGATGAAAATCTCCATGACCCTCTTTTGGGCCAATATACGGACTCTGTGCTGGAAATGGAGTTCAAGGCTTTTGTTGAGGCTTGTCATATGCTTGGAATCCATGTGATGGTAGACTTCGTATTCAGGACGGTTTCCCGGGACAATGACCTTATGGTCGAACATCCCGATTGGTTTTACTGGATCGATGCGAGGCATAATGAGACCTTCGCAACACCGGAGGTCGAGGGAATAAAGAGGCCCATGTCCTTAAACGATAAGTCTCTTTCAGCCCTTTACAAATCCAAGGGATTAAAGGAATACCTTGCAAAATTTACAGGCTCTCCAAAGGAGTTGGACCCGGAAAAATGGGAAATGGCGGTGCATAAGCACAGGCAAACCGGGGAGAACATACTGGACTGTATCGAAACCGGATTCGGGATAACCACAGCTCCCGGCTTTTCCGATGTAATCAACGACCGGCAGCCTCCCTGGACCGACGTTACGTACCTTCGATTTTATTATGATGTTCATGAGAGGGCGAAGAAATATGTCAAGGATGACCAGCCGCCATATATAATGCAGGATGGAGTGTGCCTGAACCTTTACCACGGGGAATGCGAAAATAAGGAGCTAAGGGACTATATTTCGGGTGTAATCCCTTATTACCAGGAAAAATATGGTATTGACGGTGCGAGAATCGATATGGGGCACGCGCTCTCTCCTGAATTAAACAAGGAAATCGTCGCAAAGGCCAAGGCAAGCAACCGGAATTTTATTCTGTGGTCGGAGGAATTTCATCCCGAGAAATCTGAAGCGGCCAGAGAAGACGGATTCCACTTCATCAGCGGGTTTATCTGGGCAATTTATAAGGAACTTGAAAAGCCCGGTTTTAATAAAAAACTTATAGCCGATACCCTGATGAGGTCTGCAATTCCTATCACTGCGGCCTTGGAAACACCGGATACGCCGAGAGCTGCCCTGGCCCACAGGGATAAAAGGAAGTTGGAGCAGCTGATGCTTTTAAACTGCTTTATCCCCAATGCCATTCCATTTATCAACAACGGAATGGAAGTAATGGAAATACAGCCCATGAACCTGGGCTTGGATAACACCGAGGAAGGAAGATTTGTTCTTGAAAAAGACGATCCGATGTATGGAAAGCTTGCCTTTTTCGATCACTACCGCATTCACTGGTTGAACAGTGAACGGGAGTGGATGCAAACGCTGCTTGCAAAAGCCTTTGGCATAAGGAAGCGCTTCTTGAACATTATATCGAGGAAATCAAATTATATTGAGCAGCCGGAACTTTTGGCAAACAGGAAATTAACCTTCCTCTGCTATTTTGACAGGGAGACGGCGAAAGGAGTATTCTTCCTGGCTAACAGGAATTTTAAAGCCAGAGCCAGGGTTAGCCTTGAAAATATCCTGCCGGCCCAGGTCCGGCAGGAGGTTGCGTCAATAAACCTTGTATACGCAGGGGGAGACATTTGTGATACCTCATGGAGTATAAAGGAAACCAGGTTTCTCCATCCGGGAGAAGTGATCATAGGGAGTATTTTATAAGGCGCCGTAAAATAATTAGCTGGTCTTTTTTGTGGGCCCGACTCGGGCATCGAACTTTATACATTACTTTCTACGTAGCATCCAAATGATCGGTACTTAGGTCAGTTGGATGCGGAGTAAATTCATATAAAGTTCGATGTCCATTGTTACAATGAAGGGTGTAGCAAAATTATAGACTCTGTTTTATTTTACAAGTCCTATAATTTAAATGTGGAGGTCGTTTATGGAAAATCAGAAGAATAAATTACCGAGGGTTGCATATTTTTGCATGGAATTCGGATTGCACGAGGAGTTCAGAATTTATTCCGGCGGGCTTGGGATTCTCGCCGGCGATATCTTGAAAGCGGCCAAAGATGGGGCCTACCCCATGGTAGGAGTGGGCATTCTCTGGAGACAGGGCTATACGAGGCAGTTGATCGGCGAGGACGGTAAGCCCTACGACAGTTTCCCCGAATACAGGTATGATTTTCTTGAAGACACAGGGGTTGTGGTTAAAGTCAAAATCCGTGGCAGACAGGTGGGAGCAAAGGTATGGTTATGTACCAGGTATAATAACGTGCCTCTGTACCTTTTGGATACAAACCTGCCCGGCAATCCGGACTCTCTGCTCACAGGACAGCTTTACGGCTGGTTTGCAGAGGAGCGGGTTGCCCAGGAGATGCTGCTTAGCATCGGTGGAATCAAGGCCTTAAAGGAACTGGGAATAGAGCCTGACATCTACCATTTCAATGATAGCCATCCTGTGCTTGCAGGTGTCGAACTGATCCGGCAGAAGCTGGATGAGGAAGGGATGTCCTTTGAGGAAGCCTGGGAAAAGACCCGGGCACAAATTGTATTTACTACCCATACTCCGGTGGTTGCAGGGAATGAAACCCACGACCATGAGCTGCTAAAATACATGGGTGCCACCAACGGCTTGACCTATAGCCAGATGCTGAGACTTGGCGGTGATCCCTTTAGTATGACGGTTGCCGGGTTGAGACTCTCGAAAAGGGCCAATGCCGTTGCCGAGCTGCACTGCAAAACAGCCAGGAATATGTGGAAGGATGTAACCGGTGCGGCAGAAATCATACCCATAACCAACGGCGTTCATAATGGCACATGGCAGGATGGCAGAATGGTGAAGGCCTTTAATGATAAAGGGGACCTGCTGGTGCCCCACAGGCAGGCAAAGAGGGAAATGATAGAGGAAGTATACCAGCGGAACGGAGTGCAGCTGGATGAAAACGTTCTGACCCTCGGTTTTGCAAGAAGAGCCGCACCCTATAAACGCAGTGATCTTATCTTCCGGAAAAGAGAGATTATTGAACCGTTGTTCAAGGCTGGAAGGCTGCAAATCATATTTTCCGGAAAGGCCCATCCCAATGACCTTACGGGAAAAGAGATCGTTGCGAACCTGTATGAAATGGCAAAGCTGTATCCCCAGAATGTGGTTTTTGTCCAGGATTACGACATGAAGATCGGAAGGCTCCTTACAAGAGGCTGTGACGTATGGCTTAATAATCCCGTCAGACCCATGGAAGCCAGCGGTACCTCCGGTATGAAAGCAGCCATGAATGGTGTTTTAAACCTCAGTGTCCTTGACGGATGGTGGCCGGAGGGTTGTGAGCACGGAGTAAACGGCTGGCAAATCGGAGACGGTTATGAAGGCGAGGACTGTGATACGGTGGATGTAGAATCCCTGTATAAAGTATTGCTGGAAGAGGTGGTACCGACATTCTATGAGAATAAGGCAAAATGGATGGAAATGATGCGGAAAAGCATTGAAATGTCACAGTGGAAGTTCTCGGCAGCAAGAATGGTGGAGGATTATTACAGGTTGATGTATACCTTTTAATTTAACCCTTTGGGGGGACAATTATAAACAGCACAGGAGAGGATTCCAACCAATACGGAATCCTCTCCTGTGCTGCTGTTCTTTTACAGGAGCCTACAGGAGGGAAAGTGATCGCCGTCTTCAAAGCGTATTAGCTTCTGCCGGGAAGAAAAATCGTAAATTCCGTAAATTGCTCATTGCTAGAAGCCGTGATGGTTCCCTTGTGAAGCTCGATGATTTGTTTGGCAATGGCAAGGCCCAGTCCTGCGCCCCCGGACTCAGTGGAACGCGAGGAGTCCAGCCTGTAAAATTTCTCAAAAATCTTGTCCAGCTTGTGCGGCGGTATTTGTACCCCTTGATTTCTGAAACGCAGGCGGACGCCCTGTTCATTCTGGTCAATGAAAACGTCAATGCTGCTGTTTTCATCGCTATAGTTAATGGCATTGCGAAGAATGTTGTCGAATACCCTTGCCAGCTTGTCGGCATCGCCTTCAATCAAGATATTCGGGTTCGCATGAACATTGCAGGATAGGTTCTTCGGTGACATTAGCGGGTAAAATTCATCTGCGAGCTGGTGCATCATATGGGAAAGATGGATCCGACTTTTTTCCAGGACAATGCTTTGCAAATTAAACCGGGTGATGTCAAAAAATTCGTTGATCAATACTTCCAGCCGTTCTGCCTTGTTCAGTGAGATGGAAAGATATTTTTGACGGAGCTCAGCCGGCATATCCTGTGCCTCATTGAGCAGGCTCAGATAGCCGATGACAGAAGTCAAGGGCGTCTTAAGGTCGTGAGCAAGATAGACGACCAGATCATTTTTCCGCTGCTCGGCCTCTTTTGCAAGCTGTTCATTTCGTACCATCTCATATTTGATGGTATTGAGTTTGTTTTCCACTCCCTTAAAATCAGCAGGCAGCTCTACAAGTTTTTGGTCCTTTTCAAAAACCTTATCAATGGAATCAACAATCATTGTGATGGGACGAAGAATCCCACCCAGGGCCAAATAGATTGCAGCGAGGAGGGTCATGCACAGCGTGGCAATCAAGAATAGTTTCTTGTACTGAGCGAGGAGATGGTACAAGGACCTGCTGAAACCACTCACTATCTCCGCCACTATCTCCCCAAATCCTGCTTCAACGAAAAGAAGGAATAAAAGCCATACAAAGCCCCCAGCCGTGATGCTCAGAATTATTTTCAAAAACAGTTTCCACTTGTATTTTATCAATTCATTACCCTTCAATTTTATACCCCACTCCCCATACCGTTTTAATGAATTTTGGATTGCGTGTCGGTTCATTCAGCTTTTCTCGCAACCGTCGAATATGCACCATAACCGTATTATTTGAATCCAGGTATTTCTCACCCCAAACCTTTTCAAACAATTCCTCGGAAGATATGACCCTGCCCCTGTTTTCACACAGCAGCCATAGAATAGAAAATTCAATGGGCCTAAGGGACAGTTCTTTTCCATATAAGGTGCATTCATGGGTGTCTTTATTGATAACAAGTCCTGCAAAGTCAATAATGCTTTTTTCCTGGGTGCTATTTTCGTTATAGCGTGTATAACGCCGAAGCTGGGCCTTCACCCTTGCCACGATTTCCAGCGGATTAAAAGGCTTTGTGATATAATCGTCGGCTCCGATGGTCAATCCTCTTATTTTGTCCATATCCTCAATCTTTGCTGTAAGCATGATAACGGGAAACGTATAGTGTTCCCGGATTTTTCTGCACAGCTCAAATCCATCGACTTCAGGGAGCATAACATCCAATATGGCAAGATCGAGCTTTACACTATTTATACATTCTAAAGCTTCGATGGAATTATAGAATTTATGAACTGTATAATTTTCATTGATCAGATAAACTTCAATTAAATCTGCGATTTCCTTTTCATCATCGACGACCAAAATATGGGTTTCCATCCGATACCTCCCGTTTTATTCCGAATCACTTTCTTTTTCTCACCCAGTCTTAGCACTACTGCGTTACTTTATATTTATCCTTTAAAAAGGACAACCCCAAATCGTTCTTCTTCTTTCTATAAGGTGTAATTTAATGTTTTAACATAAGTAGTATTAGTTTGCCGGTATTATCCGATTTTAACAGGGCTAATTGCCGGCAGAGATGTGAGTTATGCCTGTTTTTAGCATGTCCCTTATCATTATATCAATTTTAAAGCGGTTTTGTTGCGAAATCACGGGATGTAAGAAAAAGTTAAGATTTATTTAAGGTTAAAGACAAGAAAAGACTAAACAAAATCGTTTACAATGAAACCAAACAAAGGACAAAGGAGTAGAGACAAATGGAAAAGAAGAATATAGCCATTATCTTTGGCGGTAGGTCTAATGAATATGAAGTTTCTCTGCAATCGGCAGCGGCAGTTATAGAAAATATAGATAGGAACAGCTATACTCCCGTGCTTGTCGGGATAACAAAGGAAGGGACATGGCTGGAATTCCAGGGTGACTGTGAGTTGATCCGCCGTGATACCTGGCACAGTCACGAGAGCTGTGTTTCAGCTTTTCTATCACCGAGCAGAGGAAAAAGCCGCCTGGTGAGAATAAACGAGGGGAAATACAGCAGCATTCCTATCGATGTAGTTTTCCCTGTGCTCCACGGGAAAAACGGGGAAGACGGAACCATACAGGGGCTTTTGGAGCTGGCAGAAATCCCTTTTGTAGGTTGTGACACCCTTTCCTCGGCGATTTGCATGGACAAAGCGGTGGCCCATAGCCTTATTGAAACGGCAGGGATTAAAGTTCCCCGTTCTGTTGTTCTTTATAAAGGAGAAGCGAATGCAAAAACGATTGTGGCATCTGCGGAACTGCAATTTCCTCTTTATGTAAAGCCTGCAAAATCAGGCTCATCCATCGGTATTACAAAGGTCTTTGACTTGCATGGAGTAGACGCAGCAGTAGACAGCGCTTTGTTACAGGACAGTAAAGTCATTATAGAGGAAGCTGTTGAAGGCTTTGAAGTAGGGTGCGCCATTTTGGGCAATGAGCAACCCATTGTAGGCGAAGTGGATGAAATAGAGCTGACAGGAGATTTTTTTGATTTTAATGAGAAATATACGCTGGCGACCTCCAGAATTCACATGCCTGCACGGATTGACAAGGCCACCTCCGACCGGATTAAGGAAACAGCACTGCACATATACAGGGTTCTTTGCTGTAAAGGCATGGCGAGGGTGGATATGTTTCTGACACCGCAAAAGGAAATTGTTTTTAACGAGGTCAATACCATTCCCGGCTTCACGGATAAGAGCCGTTATCCCAAAATGCTGTCGGCAGTGGGATTGTCATACAGTGAAATTATCGACTGGCTGATCAAGCTGGCACTTGCGGAGGAGAAGAGCGTAGAATGAATACAGTACTAAGGACAAAAGGAAAAATTCCTCTTAACAACCGATATATTGAAGTGGAGAAAAACAGTGAAACCCTTCACTCCGGGCACCTGATACTTGTCAACAGGGAGAATCCCTTCATCCCCCAGGACATAAGGAGTTCTGTCGTTTCTGCGTCCGATTTCCATTTCTATGACAATGAGAAAATCTATCTGGAAGAAAGCTGCAGCCGGAATCTATCTGCTCTCATCCGTGCTTGCGGTGCAGAAGGAAAGTTGATTGCCGTAAGCGGACTTCGGAGCGAAGCAGAGCAAAGAGCGATTTATCATCATTCCTTACAGGAAAACGGCAGAGAATTTACACAAAAGTATGTGGCACGTCCCATGGAAAGCGAGCACCAAACAGGACTTGCCGTTGATCTGAGTGAAGATACGGATTGTGTGGATTTTATCCGTCCGTCGTTTCCCGACAAGGGGGCTTGCAAAGCTTTTAAAAGCGCAGCAGCATCCTATGGATTTATTCCGCGATATCAAAAGGAAAAGGAAGCGCTGACCGGAATTTCGGAAGAACCCTGGCATTTTCGGTATGTAGGCGTTCCCCATGCCCGTCTCATGAACCGGTACGGTTTTTGCCTGGAAGAGTACATTGAATTTATCCGCCGCTTTCCCTTTGATGGAACCCATCTGTTTGTGAAGGAAAGCGTTGAAACGATAGAAATTTATTTTGTTCCGGCCACAAGGAACGTAACCATGATTCCTTTACCGGCAGGGAAAAGATCGCGCATTTCGGGCAATAATCGTGACGGATTTATTGTGACAGTGTTCCATGGAAGAGGGGAAGGGGAAAATGGATAAAAAAGCATCCTATACCGGAATCGACTGTTTCAGAATGGTGGCCGCTTTGTTAGTGGTTGCCATCCACATGGACCCCCTCGAATCTTACAGTGAAACTGCAAATTTCATTTTATGCCGTGTCATTGCCCGTACAGCCGTTCCGTTTTTCTTCGTCTGTTCGGGCTATTTCTTTTCCTTAAAGATGACCGATGATGGTAAAAGGAACAGGAAGGCTCTCCGCAAATTTATCACCCGGACCGGTGCTCTGTATCTGCTGGCGGTCCTTGTTTACTTACCCTTTAATTGGTATAGTGGATATTTTTTACAAGACTTTTCATTTTCAGCCTTTGTAAAAGACTTATTGATAAATGGTACCTTTTATCATTTATGGTATTTACCTTCATTGATAACAGGCATGATCATTGTCTATCTTTTGGTGAAGAAACTGCCTCTTTCTGCGGTAGTAGGGATAACAGGCGTTCTGTATATGGCAGGACTCCTGGGGGACAGTTATTTTGGTTTTGTAAAAAACATTCCATGGTTGGATGCTCTCTATGGGCAACTCTTTTCATGGTTTGATTATACAAGAAACGGGTTCTTTTTTGCTCCGTTGTTTATTGCACTGGGGGTATTATTTGCCCGAAGGGAAAAAGCAAAGATGCTTTCAAAAACCAATATTGCCTTGCTTTTTCCCTGTTCCGCTCTTTTTTGCATCGAAGCACTGCTGCTTAAAAAGTATAATATACCGCGCCACGATAGTATGACGTTGTTTGTAGTCCCTGTTGTTTACTTGCTTTTCTCCCTGCTGCTGAAGGGGAAAGGAAAAGAAATTCCGCATCTGCGCAGTGTAAGCCTGTGGGTTTATATCTTTCACCCCTTGATGATTATCGTGGTCCGAGGCTTTGGAAAGTTCCTTGGTGCAACAGCTGTTATAGTAGGGAACAGCCTACTCCATTATATTCTTGTTACGGTATTTTCAATTTGCTTCTCTCTGCTCATAAGCATTGCAATAAAAGGGTATAAAAGCGGGAATCCGGTGAATGCCGACGGTTTGCGGGCCTATGCAGAAATCAGCCTCTCCAATCTATGCCACAACCTGGAGGAAATAAAAAAGACAGTACCTCCAGGCTGTGGGATAATGGCGGTGGTAAAAGCAGACGCCTATGGGCATGGTAGTGTAAGGGTTGCAAAATGCCTGCAAAAAGCAGGAGTACGCAGCTTTGCCGTGGCAGAGCTGGAGGAAGCCATCACCCTGCGGAAAGGTGGAATAAGAGGTGAAATTTTAATTTTAGGCTATACTCCCGTAAGTCAAAAATATAAACTGATTTGGTATGGCCTGACTCAATCCATCATTAGCGAGAAGTATGCAAAGGCCCTTTGTGAAACGGTTGGAACAGTAAAAGCCCATGTAAAACTGGATACAGGGATGAATCGATTGGGGGAAAAAGCCGAAGATATACAGAAAATATTCTCCATTTATAGGGAAAAGAGGCTTAAAATTACGGGAACCTACAGCCATCTGGCGGAAGCGGACAGCTTGTCAAAAGAAGACATAGCTTTTACCGCCAGACAAATCAGCAGTTTTTATGAGGTCATAAGCACGCTGAAAAATCAGGGTGTTCCGGTAGGGCGTGTTCATCTTCAAAGCAGCTACGGAATACTGAATTATCCCGGATTGCATTGCGATTTGGTTCGTCCCGGTATTGCCTTATATGGGGCATTATCAAAGGAGAATGATACAACCCTCGAGAATCCGGCTCTTCGCCCTGTGCTTTCCCTGAAGGCAAAAGTAATGATGGTAAAGGTGATAAAGGCAGGAGAATCCGTAGGGTATGGAAATTACTTTATTGCGGAACGGGATTGCAAAATTGCCGTTATCAGCATCGGTTATGCGGACGGATATCCGCGGAGTGTGTCCGGTATCGGCTGCAAGGTGCTGGTAAGAGGGCGGCAGTCAAGAATCGTCGGAAATATTTGTATGGATCAGATGATGATTGATATCACCGGAATAGACGGTGTTGAAGAGGGGGACATCGTAACCCTGATTGGGCGGGATGGACAGGAAGCTCTTTCCGTGAACCAATTGAGCAGGCTGGGCGATACCATCAACAATGAAATTCTCAGCCGGATCGGAGCAAGAGTAAGGAAGGTATATTACAGCTAATGCAGCGGGCCAGCCGGTTCTGCTGCAATATAGAATAGGAGATTGTAAATTCGGAGGCGCTGAAAAGCGCCTCCGAATTTGTGTTTAGGTTCCGTGGGAGTCATGGGAGCAGCTGTCGCCGATAACCTTTATGGGCCGCATCATATCGTGATCCTCATGTTCGAGGATATGGCAGTGCCACACATAGTCGCCGGTATGGTGGTTGAAGTGTGCAATAATGCTGGTAACCTGCCCGCCTCCCGCCCGTACGGTATCTTTCCAGCCCATCTCATTTTCGCTGGGTTCCACCGGGTCACCGGTATAGATGATTTCTCCGGTCTGATTATAATGTTCTACATCGAAGGGCTGGCGGGATAGAATCTGGAACTGCACCAGGTGCACATGAACCGGGTGCGCAAAGGGGGTCAGGTTTACAAAGTTCCATATTTCGATGGTATCCAGTTCCGGTTTTTCCGTGACAGGGTCATGCCACATTTTCTCGTCCAGTAAAAGCATGGGACGGTTGTACATGTCCGTTGTTCCTGAAAGAGTCAGATTCCGGACTTTACTCACAAGGGCTTCATTTATATGCTCCACCGGATACAGGACGTCGGGGATTTTGCTGGTATCCTTCCCCTTTAGGGGCAGTACGACTCTGAATTGCATTACCTGGCTCGTATGTAAATTGGTATCTGCGTTTTTAAGAAGTATGTTCTGGCCTGTAAATGCGGAGAAGTCGATAATAATGTCTGCCCTCTCCGCCGGAGCGAGTGTCAGTGTCCGTATTTCTACAGGTTTGCCCAGCAGCCCACCGTCGGTACCGATTTGATAGAAGGACTGTTCGGTAGAAAGGCTGAGGGTGTAGGTTCTTGAATTTGAACCGTTCACCATCCGGAAGCGGTATTTTCGGGGCTCAACAGGGTGATAGGGCCAGACTTTTCCGTTGACCAGGATTGTATTGCCGAGAAACACCGGTACGATGGACGGAAAAACACCGGGGACAGGGGTGGCGGGCTCCGAGGGATAGAAAAGCGATCCATCCTTGTTAAAGGATTTGTCCTGGATCATCAAGGGAACCTCATATTCTCCTGCAGGAAGTTTAAGCCGGGGTTCCAGATGGTCACGGATGATGTAGAAGCCGGCCAGCCCGGCGTAAACATTCAGTCGGGTAATTCCCAGCGCATGGTCGTGATACCAGAGGGTAGTTGCCTGCTGGTGGTTGGTATACTTATATATTTTGTTGGTAAAATGGGAACCCTGGTCTTCATAATTTTTTGTAAACCATGCTTCCGGGTGACCGTCACTATCGGGAGCTACATTGGCACCATGGAGATGCACAACGGTCCGTACTTCAGGTGTATCCACCGTTCCGTGCAGGGTACGGTCAACGGGTAGGAAGTGCTTTTTGGGAAGGTTGTTGACCCATTTTACCAGGATGCTTTGATCACGCATCGTTTCGATGGTAGGACCGGGATACATCCCATTATAACCCCAGAGGGTGGTGTATGGAAAATATTTATGAAGTTTGTGTCTTGCCTGCTTCATCTCTATTTCATAATATCGTCTTTCGTTTATTTGATTCGATGACTCAAGTACCTGCGGAATGGGCAGCCTGTCAACAAATTTGGGTATCGTATCCGGGTCTGAGGGATCCACTCGATTGGGTGAACCGAGTATTTCACTTAATTCATTTTCACCGGGTAGGGTCGGCGCTTCTGCCATAAAAAAACCTCCAATTTTTGGTAATCTGTATATAATATGTAATATGGTTTTTAGGGGTTACATGGGAGCGAAGCTGTTTTGGAAGTAAATATAAAGGATAAACAAGTAACAAATTGTGGTTGTAATTAACCAAAAGGATCTCTTTAAACTTGTTCCATTAGGGACTGTATCAAAATCTCCTGCCGGTAAGCTGCGAATAAGAGTTTGTTTTCAATAAAGTTGAACAGCATAAAATTCTCTCCCTTTTTTGAAAAAAACCTCATTGCTCAAAAAATAAAACAAAAATAAAATATAAATATAAAGCAGGTTGTTCATTTCGAAAACTTCAGATAAAGCACGAATTTGCTTTTCTAATCTAACCAAGCCCCAGATACCCATATAGAACAGGAGTTGATTAAATTTATATAGGAATGCCATACATAAAGGAAAATTTGAACTGGTTAAGGATTAAACATTATTTTTTTATGTATACGAAGATAGACGGGTTTTAGAGTGTATTACGGCTATGGACCAGCGGTTTTGTTTATAACTGCTGTAATGTAAGAGTCGATTACAGGCATCTGCTCGGTTTATTCAAAACATTCGATGATTTAGGAGGTAACAGTATGCAAAGAGTAGAAAAGAATATCAGTGAGAACGAGTTGAAAGTCATGAAATGTGTAGCACAGGGGATGTCAAATAAGGAAATCGGGCAAACACTTTATTTAACGGAAAGCAGCATCAAAAAATATATTCACAACATCTTAGGCAAGCTTGAAATGCGCGATCGGACGCAGTTAGCCATCTATGTCATAAAAAACAATATCGATGAATAAAGTTGGTACTTTAGTTCATATGCACTTTTCATCCTATGTCATATAATCGGATTATGGATATTTTGATACAGGTCTATGACCTGGAAAGGAAGGATGAGAGTGTTGAAAAAAAGTAACAGAAACGCAGTGGCAGTATTTATGGTCTGTGCATTGGCGATAGGGTCCGTGTTGACAATGACTGCCAGTACGGTAGCAGCTGCAGACCCTATAATTACTGACTTTTCAAAGGCAGGCTACAGGGAAGGGAGTGCTCTTCCGACAAACGGTACGGTAGTGGATCTCACTACAAAAGGTGTAACAGCCAATGACGGAATCGATGATACTGCGGCCATACAGGCTGCAATCGATGGGCTAAAGGGTGTTTCAACGCCTGATAACAGGTACATACTGCAGCTTCCGGCAGGAGAAATTAACATTTCCGATGAAATCCATGTTGATGTGAACGGCATCATCATCAGAGGCAAAGGGGCAGACCCGGGCAACGGCGGTACAAAAATTGTATTCAAGCCCTGGAGAGCTTATAGTGTTGTTGACGGCGAACCGCAAATCGATGGTAAAATGTGGCCGGGATATGCTGCTTTCAGGGTTGAGACCCGTGTAAAGCATGCGAACGATCAGACATATGAGGGAAGCATCAACTTTCATTGGTTATCAGGGGTTAAGGTAAGGTCTGCCACGCCCAATGAAACAGCGGGCGGTACTAAGGGCAGCAATACGGTATATCTTTCAAGCGTAAGCGGCTTTAGTGTAGGAGATACCGTTGTGGTCCTCGGCTGCAATACGGATGACTTCCTAACAGCTACTTATGTTAAGCAGGCAGACTGGCGAAACGAACACATGCGGTCGCAAATGTTCAAGGTGACCGGTGTTAATTCTTCAGCAAAAACCCTAACCCTGGATAAGCCTCTGGAATTTGATTTGCCTTATAGCAACGAGGGCGTAATTGAAGGAACAACATGGTACAGCAAGGTAATGAAAGTAACTGCTGTAAGAGATGTTGGCTTCCAGGACTTTTATTTCACTTCAACCCTTGCAGGCACGCCCTATGAAAATCTATGCAATGCAGGAGATTATAATGCGGCTACAAACCCGGGAGGCGTTGGATACCGGTACCAGAATGCAGCGCCTGAGTATGCGATCCACGGCATATTGTTTAAATGGGCGGAAAATTGCTGGGCAAAGAATGTAAAGATGTACATGTCGGCATCCCACCCCATTGTAACGGAGTTTGTCCACCACTGTACTTTTGACGGCAATTACCTGGATGGTGCGTGGAACAAGGGAAAAGGAGGACATGGATATTTCAGGCTATCGAAAGCATCCGACTGCCTGGTTGTAAATAATACGGCAAATAAAATTCGGCATCTGGCGATTCAATGGTCGACAAACGGGAGTGTTATAAAAAATAATACGCTGACCTGTGATATAAACTTCCATGGAGGATGGGAAAGGAACAACTGGGTGGAGGGGAATACATCCAACGTGCCTTACGAACACAGGAGTTGGACTGAAGCAGGGCCTGAAAATGAAACATGGTGGCCCATATGGTGGGGATCAGGACCTCATGCAGGGGAATGGTCCGGTGCATCCGGGTTCAACAATGTGCTCTATAACAACAACTTCCGCAAGCAGGCAACACCGGGAGGATCAATGGATGTTTGGTCCCGTTACAGCAATACCAATGTGATCCGTCTCGGCTGGGATGGCTCTTCCTGGAAGCATCTGACGGCAAACAATTCCATCATTCAGACATGGGCAGGCAATGAAAATGTAGATTATACTGTGTCCCCAAATGCAGGTGTGACGGTTAGTTCAAGCGGGACGCCTGTGCCAACCATAACACCGACGCCAACTGCCACACCAACACCGAAGCCAAGCATAACACCGACGCCGACACCAACTGCAACGCCTACGCCGGGGGGCAGCGATCTTAAGGTGCAGTACCAGTGCGGTGATCCTACCGCGCCTGGGGACAATGCGGTAAAACCCTTCTTGAAGATCGTCAATAATGGTGCATCGGCTGTAGACCTTTCGACATTAAAGATAAGGTATTGGTATACAAAGGATGGGACTGTAGGCGAAAACTTTACCGTTGACTATCAGGGTACACTGTCCAGCAAGAACGTTATCACCGGCAGCTTTGCTGATAGTGACCGGGGCCACTATTTTGAAGTCGGGTTTACTTCAGGTGCCGGCACTTTGGCAGCGGGCGGCGGAAATACCGGAACGATGAAGCTCAGGGCTAACAAGGCCGACTGGAGCAGTTACAGTGAGACGGATGATTACTCTTATGATCCCACAAAGACGGCATTTGCAGATTGGAACAAGGTGACCCTCTACCAGAACGGCGTACTCATCTGGGGTACTGAGCCTGGCGGTTCGACAATAACACCGACACCAACAGCAACACCCTCAACAACGCCAACAGTAACACCGACTCCAACGCCGACATCGGCAGTGACCCCCACGCCAACACCCGGTGGCAGTATAATCTACTGCGATACCGTTGCAAAAATCCAGAGTGCCCTTGTGAATGCGCAGCCCGGGCAAAGGATCGTTATAAAATCGGGAACATACCGGTTGGATACTTCAACACTGGTAGATACCACCAACGGCAGCAGCAGGAATGCCTATTACTATTCTACAGTAAACGGTACATCCTCCAAGCGTATAAGCATTGAAAGTGAAACACCTTCAAACCCGGCAATACTGTCAGGTCCAAGTACATCCGGCGGAGCCTATGTGCTGTATATCACCGGAGATTACTGGGATATCAAGAACCTGAAGATTACCAACGGGCAGAAGGGAATTATGATTGATAACGCCAATTATGTTAATATAATTGGCTGCGAAGTTTACACTATCGGCGATGAGGGTATTCACATAAGGGATGGCAGCTGCAACGCCGTCATCGACGGTTGTAATGTCCATGATACCGGATTGTATCAGCCTGGATTCGGTGAAGGTATATACATAGGCTCCGACCGCTCGGTTTGGGATGTGAATGGAAGTTATTACAACAGGGTTGTTTTAAACAACACGGTAAAGAACTGTATAATTGGCCCGGGAGTGACTGCCGAACACCTGGATATAAAGGAAGGCACCTTCGGGACATTGATTACGAATAATACCATGTATGGGGCAGGAATCGCAGGGGATAACTTTGCAGACAGCTTTATCGATATAAAGGGAAGAAACTGCACAGTTTCCAATAACACCTGTTACAAGCAAGGCAACAGCAGCATAACAAAAGACTTTGCGGAAGTGAACAGAACAAGTACAAGCCCCTGGTGCCCGGAAAATGAGACCTCCGATGGAAAAACATCCAACACTTCCGATGGAAATACCTATTCGGGAAATCAGATAATTCCGTAGAATTTGTAAATACAGTCGGAAAAGATTGATTCCTGCGACGGCAATGGATTGCTTCCGCAGGAATCTCCCGTTTATGGGGAGGGTATGAAGCTCAATGGTGCGCAGCACCTATTTTAAATACAAACTTGCGTTGAGACCAAAAGCTGAATAAGAATAGAGTGCCTTCTGTGAGCAGCTTGGCAAAAAATAGGGGAATGCCGATCTTTTCATAAAAAACGGACATAAGACCGTAATTCAGGAGTAAAACCACTCCTGCAAGCGTAAAGTATCTGGGTAAGGATTTTCTTATCTCCAGACTCTTACTTCTTGAAAATACAAAGGACCGGTTGAGGGTGTAGTTAAAAATTGAACTGCATACTCTGGCCCCCACAGTGGAAATAAGCAGATTTGAGATAAAATACTGCAGCAGCAGCAATAATATGAAGTCCAGCAGTGCAGACAGTACAGAGGATGCACTGAATTTTACTATAGGAAGATAGACTCGAATGGAATCAACCAGAGGCCGGAAGTGAGAGGATTTATTTTTGTCATGATAAATAGTATCGATATTTACCTCATGGAAGGGATATCCTTCCGTATTGGCTTCCAGCAGCATATTCATTTCGTACTCAAAGCGTTCTCCAGGAATGCGGCAGAGCCAATCCAGCATATCGGCGGAATACCCCCGCAGCCCTGTCTGCGTGTCATAGATTTTTGTACCGGTAGAAAAGGAAAATACCATTCGGGTGACAGTATTGCCAAGGCGGCTGCGTAGAGGGACCTTGCCCGTAAAATGCCTGCACCCGAGAATAATGTGGCTCTTATATTCATTGATTTTTCTCGCAATCCGGATAATGTCCTCCGGCAGATGCTGCCCGTCACTGTCGGCGCAGATGACACCCTGCATTTCGCCCCTTTCCTTTATATAATTAAATCCTGTTTTCAATGCGCAGCCCTTACCTTGGTTGGTTTTATGTGTTAATACCGAACAACCCTTTTCTTTCGCGGACCGGAAGATCTCGCTATAGGCACTCCCGCTGCCATCGTCCACAACAATAATAGTGAAGCTGCCTGTTTCATTTATTTTGTCAATAAGCTGCAACAACCTTGTATCGGGTTCATAGGATGGAATTAGAATTGTCATGTAAATCAACCCCCTTCTCCAAATAACGATTTTAAAAATTAATCTTTGATATACAGGATATCGCTGATGGCGCGTTCATCTTGTTTTCCAAGCGGGTTATTAACTACCCTGCCCATAAAATACATGGTTGACGAGCCGCCGCCGTCGAGATTGTAGGCTTCGGTACAGCCAAGGTCGGCAAACAGGTTGGCGAACTCGGACAAGGTCATGCCTCTGCTGTAATTTTCCATCCGTCCGTCCACCACAATAAAAACAAAATGATTGGCGGAAATCATTCCAATACCGGTTCGTGGATTCGCACCCTGGATCGATCGGTTTCCAAAATTGGTATCCACTGCTACTTTGCCGAAATCCTCCACGGCCTCGCCGTTTTTAACAAGAACGGGGCCAAAGGACAAGGTGTTTGTAACACCCTTTGCAAGGAGTGAAGAAGAGGAAATTTCCGTTTCATCAAAGGTCTGCATGGTACCATTGTTGAATAATGCCATTGCGGTGCGGGCAGGAGTATCTCTGTAGAGTGTTCCGTTGCGGATTAAAACGCCATCGTTGCGGAAACCATAGTAATCCCCGTTTATAGCAAAAATTGCATTGTTATCGGAAGCAATTTTTGAGGTGGCTTCAACGATGTTGCGTCCGAATGCGCCTTTTGCAAAGGCCGACCGCAGGCTGGCGGAATCGCTGAGTGTGACATCGGCTGTGAAATAGGTGATTTTATCTGCTCCGGAACCGGTTTGTATTTTTTTAATGCGGATGGTGGTCGTATCGCTTTTATAGTTCCAATCGTCGGACTCTATGGCACCCGGTGTTGCTGAAACAGTACCGGTAGTTTGATTATCCGAAACGGTACCTTCCACATGCTCGATCAAATAACGGTCAGCCAGGAGATAGAGCACTGCCATAACTGCTATAATTAAGGCTATAAGGATATATTTTGTTATTTTTCTCTTTTGCCGATTCATACCACTTACCTCCGAGGTTGTCATTGTGTCTATTTTTACTTTACAGGACCATCCTTAAAATAACCTTAAATCATTAGAGTAAGATTTGAGGCGTAATCTACCATGCAAGAGATGGAAAGGGTACTGCGGAGTAGGTGCATTTTGTATGAAAGGTGTATAAGCAGAAAAGGCCAAAGGAAAGAACGGCTATAATGAACCTTTCCATTGAAATGTAAAAGTTTAGTTAGTATAATTCTTTTAAAAATATAGTAAAGTGAGGTTTCGATATGGTAGTTATTCTTAACTAAATAATTTTATATGAATCGGAAAAGTCTGAAATATACCTTTTTTAGGTTTATTTGCTGTTCCCTTTTTCCGGTATTTATAAGTTAAGAATAACGATACATATGCAACCTTCAATAGGAATAGGGCTATCGTGCTTGACGGCACGGTATTTTTATGTCCAGATGCAAACTCCATAAGAGGATAGCCGCATCCTTTACTTGCGGTACCGGTTTTATTATTATGGGGTTTATTATATCTATAATTAAAGGCTGTAGATGAAAATTATTCATTTACGGCCTTTTTGCGCGCAAGGAGGTGTTTGTATGCCGGCAATTCAGTAATACAGGTTGTTCACAAGTTTTAAAATATGAAATGAGGTGTTAATGATGGCGAAATGTTATATATGTGAAAAAGGTACGACTTTTGGAAGAAAAATCAGCATATCCCGCTCCCATGTGAGCGGGCGGGCCAATAGAATGGTTAAGGCGAACTTAAGAAAGGTTAAAGTGATTGAGAATGGGACAACCAAATCGGTTACGGTTTGTACCCGGTGCCTGCGTTCGGATAAGGTAACAAGGGCGTAGCGCCTGAATAAATCCCCAGGAGAAAGAGGGAGTAAGCACGGAGAAAAACTGAGACTGTATGGGGAGCATGCTGCTCCCTTACAGTCTCAAGAATTAATTACTACTAGGCAATTCAACAGTAAAGGTAGTACTTTCATTTACAATACTTTTTACAGAGATCTTCCCGTCGTGCTGCTCAATGATCGCTTTGGCGATGGCTAAGCCAAGACCGTACCCTCCGCTTTTCCTCGCCCGTGACTTATCGGTGCGGTAGAACCGGTCGAATATCTTATCCAAATGCTCTTCCGGGATTCCCTCACCGGTATTGGTTACAGACAAATGGAGGGTATTATAGTGCCTTTTTAAAGAAATATTTATGGTTCCCTTGCTATTTGCATATTTTACGGCATTATCCAAAAGAATCATAACGACCTGCTGAATCTGCTCATTATTTCCATGGGTTATGAGATTCGGTTCAATATCGTAGTGCAGCGAAATATGATTTTCAAAAATAACGGCTTCCATGGTTAAAATAATGTTTTCAACAGTCTCGCTCATATTAAAATCAGTAAAAATCATCCTTATATCGGAATAGTCTATTTGTGTCAGATATAAAAGGTCATTGGTCAGTTTATTCATTCTTTCCGACTCGGATTTGATATAATAAAGCCATTTCGACTGCGTATTTATGGTATCCTCGCCGTTGGACAAGAGTACGTCAACATTGGTATTGATTACGGTCAGCGGTGTTTTCAGCTCATGGGATGCGTCGGCAATAAATTGCTTTTGTTTATCAAAAGCCTCCTTAATGGGTTTTATGGATCGGTTGGCAAAAAACCTGCTTATAAAAAAGATAAAAATCAGCATCACCAGGGCAACCACCAAAAAAGTATAGATAAGATTCGTAAGAAAGGCCTGCTGCGATGTGATGTCTAAGAAAACGATCTTATAACTGTCAAAGCTGGGTTTTACCATAAATGCCCAGTAGGTGCCGTCCAGTTTGAATTTTCCCCTATTTGTTTTTTGAGACTGTACGGTATTTTTGGCAGTTTCATAAAACTCTTCATCCATGGAAAAGACGGAAGAGTGGTCTTTTATATTCCAGTCCTTGTTCGTCGTCAAAACAAAGGAAACGGAACGTTCCGGAGGAGGCTGCTTTGTGCCGAAATCAGGCGGCGGCTGCTGCGCATCAAAATTAGGCCGCGGCGCTTTCGGGTTTTCGTTCATCTTACGTCCGGATTCCGAGATGCTGTGCAGCGCCATATCGATATCCTTACGGGTATTATTATACGTGATTACATAGATGGACGTAAAAGCAATGATCATCATAACGGAAATGATGACCAGGTTAAGAAGAAGGAATTTGTTTCTAAGCTTTTTAAACATCTAATTTTTTACCTCCAAAACGTACCCTACGCCGCGAACCGTGTTTATCGTTACTTCCGAGTTTAAAAATGCGAGCTTCTTCCTTAGAAAGGAGATATAAACTTCGACGTGATTATGCTCAACTTCTGAATCAAATCCCCAAATCTTTTCAATAATTAATTCTTTGGAGGTCACTGTATTTTTCCGCGCAATGAGAAATTCCAGCAATTCGCTTTCTTTCAATATAAGCTTTACCTCTTTGCTTCCCTTTGACAACTTAAGATTTGCAGTGTTCAATTCGATATCTCCAAACTTTAAAGTATTGTCCGGTAAAACTTCTCCTTTACGTCTGGACATGGCTCTTATCCGTGCCAATAGCTCTTCTGTGGCAAAAGGCTTTGCCAAATAATCATCGGCACCGCTGTCAAGCCCCACTACTTTATCGGAAATCTCTCCTTTGGCAGTGAGAAGGATCACAGGAGTCGAGATTCCTTCCTTTCGCAATTTTTTAAGTACGCTGATGCCGTCCATTTTCGGCAGCATAATATCCAGCAGTATTAAGTCATAAATATTGCTTAAGGCGTTATCAAGTCCGGATTCCCCATCATTCACAGCGTCTACGGTATAATTATTCTTCTTTAATATTTGTGTTAAAGCTTCGGCTAAATGAAGTTCATCTTCTACAATTAGTATTCTCATAAGGAACCTCCACTTTTGTTTTCCTTCTTGTATTATATCATAGCAAACCTTTAATTAACCTTAAATGTAAACAGAGTGTGAATTGTTAAATTCATGTAAAATATTTAAGGTTTGTTTAAGGTTTAATTTGTAGAATGAGATCATGAAAGGAAACACCACTGTAAAGAGAAGGAGAATTTGACAGAGGAAAGGAGCTTTATGATGGCAATCGAGGTTTTTAACAGACACGAAAACAAATATTTAATAAATAAGGACATCTACACGGAGATTCAAGATGCGCTTTTAAACTATATGGAGCTGGATGAATACAACAAGACGCATGAATTCTATACCATAAGCAATATTTACTATGATACAAAGGACAATCATTTAATAAGAAATTCCTTATCCAAACCCAAATACAAAGAAAAACTTCGCCTTAGATCCTATGGAGTACCAAGGGAAGACGACAAGGTATATCTGGAAATCAAGAAAAAGGTCTGTGGGCTGGTAAACAAAAGAAGAACCAAATTAAAACTGAGGGAAGCCTATGATTTTGTAAGTACGGGCGTAAAACCTGAACTCAAGGAATATATGAACCGGCAGGTGCTGAATGAAGTTGAATATATTTTGAAGATCTATGACCTTGAACCGAAGTTATATCTGGCCTATGACAGGAAAGCAATGTTTAGCAAGGAAAACCGCGATTTGCGGATAACCTTTGATACGAACATAAGAACGAGAAGGTACGACCTCGCCCTTGAAAGCGGTGACTACGGAGAATGTTTAATGGAAAGTGACCAGTGGCTCATGGAAGTGAAGGCGGAAAGGAATATACCCCTTTGGCTGTCAAAATTGCTTTCTGAGTACAAGATATACAGTACAAGCTTTTCGAAATACGGCAAAGACCACCAAAGAATGTTGGAAAGTAACAGAGAGTTGAAAGGAGAAGTCGACATATGCTTGAGACAATATTCAACACAACTGCAGCCGGCACATCAATGTCCTTAACAAGTGCAGTGCTTACAATCATTATATCCTTTGTTTTAGGGGGACTAATCAGTTTAACCTATATGAAAACCTGCAATAACAGCGGATATTCGCAAAATTTTTCCCTTACGCTGGTTCTGGTTCCTACAGTGATTGCAATTATCATACTTTTAATCGGAAGTAATGTGGCGAGAGCATTCAGCCTGGCGGGTGCCTTTTCCATTATCAAATTCAGAAGCGCACCGGGGGATCCTAAGGATATTTCCTACGTACTTTTTACAATGGCGGCAGGGCTTGCCTGCGGCGTTGGATACTATGGATACGCCGTTTTGTTTACAGTTTTTCTATGCTTGCTTATGTTTATTCTTAATGTGTTTAACTTCGGTGCCAAAAAGACTTCCCAAAAGCTGCTTAAGATCGTGATTCCGGAGGATTTGGATTACGAGGGTGCTTTTGATGAAGTGTTTGCCAAGTTTACAACGGGCCATGAGTTGAAGAAAGTCAGAACTACGGACCTGGGCAGCCTTTATGAACTGGTTTACATCGTAACGATGGATAATAAAATAAGTCAAAAGGAATTTCTAGATGCACTTCGCTGTAGAAACGGAAACCTAAACATTACATTATCCATGCGTGCCGATACGGCAGAATATTGACAAAGGGAGGGGTTCATAAGATGAATGCAGGTACAAAAACCAAAAAAATAATAGCGGTTGCACTTGCTGCTGTGCTAATCATAACAATTGCTGTTTTTAGAATACATTCTTCCGGCGAGGCAAACTCCGATGGAGTAACTGCAAAGGAATCCACAAACCTGTCATCAAAAGGGGATGCAAAAACATCCTCGGTGAAAGCGATGGAGTATGAAAAAATATATGAGAAGGACCGCGTAATTGATATTAAGGTGGAGATTGCAGAAGAAGATTGGAAAAGCATTCTTGCCGACCCTCTGGCGGAGGAATATAAAAGTGCCAATGTCACCGTGGATGGTGTAACGGTAAAAAACGTGGGATTTCGAACGAAGGGAAACCTTACTTTGCGGTCTGTTGCCAATAGCACCTCTGACCGCTACAGTTTCAGGATTAAAATGGATAAATACGAAAAAGGGCAAAGCCTTCTGGGACTGGATGAATTGGTGGTTAACAATATGTATTCCGATCCTTCCTATCTGCGTGAATATCTGAGTTATGAAGCCTTGAGGGAAATCGGAGCGGATGTACCGGATACGGTTTTTGCAAATATCTATATTAATGGAGAGTTGTATGGGTTCTATCTATGTGTCGAAGCCATTGACGACAGCTTTTTGGAAAGAAACTTCGGCGATGACAGCGGGAATCTGTATAAACAGGAACAGGGCAGTACACTTCAATATGTGGAAGGCAGCAACTATGATAAGAGTGAATTAAAGTCAGGCGACGATGAAACAAAAACAGGTCTAAAAAATTTCATTAAGGTTCTCAATGATATGCCGCAAGGTCAAAAAGGAAATATTGAAAGTGTGCTGGATGTAGACAGTGCATTACGATATATTGCCGCCAATACGGTTCTGGGCAACTATGACAGCTATAGTGGAAACCTGGTTCAAAACTATTATTTATATGAGCAAAAGGGCAAGGTTACTGTTCTGCCCTGGGATTATAACATGTCCCTGGCAGGATTCGGAGGAGGAAATAGTGCGACCACCATTCCTATTGACGAGCCTGTATCGGGGGTGAATATAAAAAACCTCCCTCTTATCAGTAACCTTTTGGCCGTCGATGAATATAAAGCAAAATACCATGAATATGTAAAAGAACTGCTGGGTTACCTGGAGAATTTTGAGAACAGAGTAACGGAAGTCTCTACCCTGATACGGCCTTATATACAAGCAGACCCTTCCAAGTTTTATACAATGGAACAGTTTGAGGCAAGTATAAAATATTCTGAAACCAATATAAATCCTTCTGCGCCCAATACAGATACCGCAACGGGTGCCTCAAGAAATGCAAATGAGAGCCAGGGACAGCTGCCACAGAATATGCCGGGAGGATTTCCCAGTGACAATCGGCAAGCACCGCCCCAAGGGGACATGGGTAATATGAGAGGTGGACCCAATGGCGATGTGGGAGGTAACATGAGGGGCGGACCCAACGGTGACATGGGAGGTAACATGAAAGGTGGCCCCAATGGTGGGGGAATGATGGGTAACTCGATTTCTATTATAAACTATGTAAGAGACCGCGTGGAAAATATTAAAAAGCAGTTGGCTGGAGAACTTCCTACAACAGGAAATACAACGATGAACGATGCAAGAGGAGGAAATAGAAATACCAAGTAAAAATAAATAGGTATTGTTTCAATATAGAGGGTAGGCAGACCATAAAACAGTGGGTTTGCCTGCTCCTTTTTTATTGGAATAGCGGGGCTGCCGGAGAGCTTATAGCTCGGTTTGCAGTAAAGAAGCGCCAGGCTGTTAAGAATATCTTAAGCTATTTTTTATCTTTTTTTAAGCCTTTATTTATGGATTCGTAAAGCTTTTATTGCATAATAAGCACATTGATATATAAAGGAGAGATTATTTCATGGAAAAGCATTGCTTATATATCGTGCTGATAAGAACCAGTACGGTCCTCTCAAGGATGATTCATCAGTTTACAAAGGATGAGTACACTCATGTGGCCCTATCCTTTGACGAAGAACTGGAGACGATGTACAGCTTCGGAAGGAAATATACCTTTAATCCGTTTATCGGAGGGTTCAAAAAAGAGGAAATCGATAAAGGCGTATATAAACTCCATAATGTGGTACCTTGCAAAATTATTGAGATTGAGGTTTCCAGGAAGCAATATGAGAAGGCCAGGCAGTTGGTGAATAACTTCATATCCAAAGGCGGCTCTTATAAATATAATTATAAAGGATTGCTGTACTGCGCACTCAATAAAGCTGCTTGTGATGAGAAACGGTTTTTGTGCTCTGAGTTTGTATACCATGTTTTAAAAGAAAGTGGCATTGTGGATTTTAAAATATCCAGGAATCTTGTAAGACCGCAAAATCTCTTAAATCTTGCAGGAAGAAGCGTTTATCAGGGAAATCTGAAGGAAGTAAGATGCCGTAGGAACAGTTGCATCTCCAAAGGTAAACAGATGGGAGCGTTGAGTGCTATTTATGAATAAGAATAAAAATATAGTTATGTATGTTCTACTGCTGCTGACCATGATCGGAGGAGCCGCAGGGTTGGCCGTTTATGCAAAATCAAGCGGTATTTGGGAGAGTATGACATCCGTCGAAGCTTTTCAAAGCTATATTAACGGATTTGGCACTAGGGCCCGGATCGTTTATTTCGTCATTCAACTCATGTCTGTCATTATTGCACCCATCCCCAGTAATATAAGTACCGCAGCGGGTGGAAGCATCTTCGGTATGTGGGAGGCATTTTTTATCAGTACTTTTGCCATCCTGTCCGGCTCCATCCTGGTATTCCTATTGGCTAGAAAATTTGGAAAGCCTTTTACAGAAAAGTTTGTCAGTTCCGCAGTGGCTGATAAGTATGAGAAGCTGATGCTGTCCAAGCGCTTTGAACTGCTGTTGATGCTGCTGTTTCTATTACCGTTTTTCCCGGATGATGTCATTTGCTTTTTGGCAGGGTTGGGGGCAATAAAATCAGGCAGGTTTTTTATCATCATGGTGCTGACACGGCCTTGGGGGATTTTAACCGCTTCAGCGGTAGGCTCTTCCAGTCTGGTTATTCCGTGGTGGGGATGGACCATCATTGCTTTATTGGTTGCTCTCGTACTAAAATACCGTGATAAAATAGAGGAGAAGCTAATGAAGGTTATGACGGCCCTGCCGTCCGTTTTTTCGAATATGCAGAAGTAGGAAAAGCCTTGCAAGGCAGCCGGCTAAAGTATGTGAATGTAAGAAAAATTTTAACTGCTCCGGAAAAAATAAAGGAAACCGCAAAGGAATGGCGAATAAGTTATTAAATATTCAAGGTACAAGAGCTGTTTTGCAGCCAGGAGTGACAAATAAACAATCGATGCGTGGAGGAAATTGAGAATATGAAATTGTTTTTTATATCGGACATCCATGGTTCCTTGTATTATACAAGGAAAGCACTGGAGGCATTTAAAGAGGAGAAGGCGGATTATATCGTGATTTTAGGCGATGAATTGTACCACGGTGCAAGAAATCCGCTTCCGTTGGAATACAATCCAAAGGAAGTGGCGGAATCGTTGAATGAATATGCAGACCGCATTATCGCCGTTCGGGGAAATTGCGATAGCGAAGTGGACGAAATGGTCCTGGATTTTCCCATGATGGCAACGCATTCCACGATTTTGTATAACGGCAGACGTCTGTTTTTGACCCATGGGCATATTTATAATGGCAATAATCTGCCCAAGCTGCGTGAAGGGGATGTGCTGTTTTATGGGCATACCCATGTACCCAAAATAGAAAAAAAGGAAAATGTATATGTCATAAATCCGGGATCCATTACACTTCCAAAAGAAAACACACCCAATTCCTATGGTGTATTGGAAGACGATATTTTCATAATAAAGGACTTCGAGGGGAATGTATATAAGGAGATTGATTTGACTAAGGGAGAGTGAAAATAATACTTCATCCGTAATTTTCACTGATTCTTATAAGCAGCATGCAGTGCACAATGAAAAAGAGAGGTTGACTCATAATGCCCGAGGATTTCATTCGCCCCATGAAGGCCGCCGAATTGAAGGATTTCTATAAGCATATTGAGCAGGATTTCCTGCCGGAAGAGCACGCGCCCTATGCTGTGTTGTACCAGCAGCTTCAGAGTGGCATCCAGGAGGGCCTGGTTTTCTGCAAAGGTACGCGAGATCTGGCTTATGCCATATGTGCGGCGGATCATGCCAATGGTTATGTCCTCATCAGCTTGCTGGCCGTATATGAGGAATACCGGAGAAAGGGCATCGGATCTTCATTTATGGGAGCGCTGCGTGAAATGTATGGGCACAAACAGGCCGTCCTTGTGGAAGTGGAGAAGCCGGAGCTCTCACAAACACTGGAGGAGGAGCAATCCCGCTGGCGCCGAATTGAATTTTACGAAAAAGCGGGGTTTTATCTGATGGAGGGGATCGAATACTCTATTTGGGATGTTCCGATGCATCTGATGGCATTACCGCTCCAGGCTTCCAGGCAAACGGTGGATGAAGGCATCGAGCAAGCTATATATGAGATTTATCTGGCACTGATGGGAAGGCACTTTATTCATAAGATGCGATTTCGAAAAGTAAGGGGTACTGCGGGCGGCAGCCATGGAACGGAAAATGAAGAGCCGATGGGATGAAGTGAATAAAATAAAGGAGTAGGTAGACAGGTGAACATTCAAATTTATGGGGTTAAGAAATGCTTTGATACACAGAAAGCCGAGCGGTATTTTAAAGAGCGGAAAATCAAGTACCAATACATTGATTTGCTCAAATACGGCTTAAGTAAACGTGAGCTGGAAAGTGTCAAGGCTGCTGTGGGTTTATCCAATTTGATCAACAGTGAAGTGAAAGAATATACGACTCTAAATCTTCAATACATTCGAAGTGAAAGCATGCGGGAAGAGATCCTTTTAAAGAATCCGAAACTCTATAAATCACCCATTGTACGAAATGGAAGACAAGCTACGGTAGGTTACCAGGCGGAAGTTTGGAAGAGCTGGGAATAAACCGGGCATAAGTTAAACACCAGGGGCTATGCAGCTGCATAGCCCCTGGTGTTTAACTTATGTATATTATTATTATTTCCTATCGTAAAACGCAACCTTGCCCAGCGGTTTTTGCCAGACATTTCAAGGTTGGTACCGTATATATAGAGTATAGAGTAGTTGCAATAGGAGAGGATTGGAATGAGATATACAAGAACGCCATTTATATTCTGGCCCTTTGTTGCGGTCTGGAATCTGGTTGAGCTTATTTTGAAAATGACAGGGCGGCTGGTCGCTGCCATCCTTGGATTTGTATTGATGTTAATCGGTGTATTGCTATGCGTGACTGTTGTAGGTGCTATCGTAGGAGTTCCTTTGGCTGTCTTTGGTTTTACCATGATGATTCGAGGATTCTTTTAGCTGCTTGAATTCTCTGTAAGGGAGGTAAAGGAATGGTATTCTTCTATATAATTATAATGATTCTGGCAGTATTACAGGTGATTTTCCCCAGGGAAGCCTTTATGTTTGGAAAACGGTGGCAATTCAAGGAAGGGGCGGAGCCCAGTGATGTTTCCGTCTTTATGACAAGGCTGTCCGGTATTGTTATTATCGTGGTTATATTGTTTTTAATGTTTTCTACGCGGTAAGGCGATGGAATCTTCACTATGTTACCGCAGTAGGATTGTTGCCAATAAAAGAAACTGGATTTCCAGTTTAAGACTGTAGACAAATAGGGTTTCAGAACTTGTCCCTAAGTTCTGAAACCCTATTATTATATGTTCTTAAAGCCACCTGCCATCAGGTGGTTCCGGAAAACTTCCAGCGGGTCATTAAAAAACTTCCTAAAATGTTAAAATATGGTATGTATCCCGATCACCACATCAACAATTTAGGAGGTTATCCTTTTATGAAGAAGGATAATGAAAGTTTATCACATACAACGTGGAGATGTGTGTGCCGAATTTGCGCTTACCCCCTCTATAATCGAAAATGAAGGTGGATACTTGCCTAAATAAAGTAGGTAGTTTACATATTTACATGCGTACCCTTATATGTACCCTTATACAAAACCGGTATTGCCGCTGCTATAAGGATCATACCCATAAAAGCGGGTGCGGCATGACCAAGGGATACATAGATTTGACCTCCAATGACAGGCCCAATTATTCTTGCTAAAGCCTGAATAGATTGGCTACCTCCTTGAATCCTTCCTTGTTCACCGGAATCGACAGACTTGGAGACCATCCCATTGAATGAAGGACCAAAGATCGAATCACCAAAACCAAATATAAACATTCCAGCGATAAGAAGAGGATAGAATGTGAACAAAGCCGATGCTGCAATAAGACTGTAGCCTATAATCTCCGAAACCATTCCAAGAATTGCTATCTGTGCATCACTAAGTTTTATCAAAAGCTTTGGCATTATGAAACCTTGTGAAATGATATCTTGGACGCCCATAATTGAAAACATAAGTCCGATTAGTGCAGGCTCCCAACTGAAAGTATCTATTGTAAATTGTGAAAAAACTGCCTGTAAAGATCCGTTGGGTATCCAAAGTAAGAACGCTGAGACAAGTAGTCTTTTTAAGTTTTTCATGGAAAGTACGTTTGCAAGCTGTGTAAATGGATTCAGTCTTACAAAGGTAATCTTTTTTAGTCTATTATTCTTGCCAAGGCTCTCAGGCATATATAAGATTCCATAAAAAAAATTTAGCAAAGTTATTATTGCTCCAAAATACATGGGTACAGAATAACCAAACTTGGCAAATAATCCACCTAGAGTAGGTCCAATGGCGGCCCCTACACCTGCAATCGCACTCACCCACCCAAAGTATTTGGTTCGCTGTTCTCTAGGAGTGATGTCTGCAAAATATGCGAAGATAGTGCTTATGCTCCCGCCTGTTATACCTTCTATTATGCGCCCGGCAAATAGTACCCATAGAGCTCCTCCTATGCCAAAAACTAAGTACCCGATTGCGGAACCCAAAAGGCATACTAAGAGTAATGGACGACGACCATACCTGTCGCTCAAAGCTCCAAGCCCGGGGGCCGCAAAAAACACGCAGACTGCATAAACAGAGGTTAGCAGCGTAACGGCTATAGCTTGATCTCCCGGATTGCTTATATAAGGCTGCACTAAGAATGGAACGACAGGGGTTATGATACTGAAGCCTATTCCGCAAAGAAACACAGACATAAGACCGAATATTAAAGCCTTTTTATCTACGGTTTGTTCTGTGTTCTGTTCATTGTGTGATCTAAATTTGAACACTTAAATTCTCCCTTCAAAAGTTGTGATTTTGATTCCTTGGAAACATATTTATCGTATCATTATTTTGTTTCCTTGTCAACAAAATAATAGCAATAAAAATGCAGCCTGTTCTCAATAGAGTTGGGCTGCCTGTGTTTCATTTTCATTATTCAAAGTTATTCCGACTTAATATCTACACCCAGTTTCTTTATTTCTGCATCCAAATGCCTGCTATACTTTTCCACGAAGCTAAGCATACTGTCAAATTGTTCCTCGGTTACCTGCTCAAATACGGCTTTATCCCGCTCTTGAAACTCTTTGTGCAGTTCCTCATGGACTTTATAAATTACTTTCCCTTGCTCAGTAAGCCTAAAATAGATTTCTTTCTTGTTATCCGGATTTTGGTAGCTTTCGATAATACCTTTTTTTATGAGCTTCTTAGTTATTTTACTTATGGCACCCCTAGTCATATAAAAGGACTCCGCAAGTTTTGTCACGTTGGAATCTACATTTCTTCCAATGTATTCGATACAATGTACTTCAGAAGGCTTATAACCCTTAAGGCTGTCTTCCATCTTAAACTTATTAAGCCAAACCATCTTGTTTAATAAGTCCCTGAAACCCATTATGACCTGTTCTTCTTTGTTCATGGCCTGTCCTCCCACCCGTTGGTGCATTAACAATATTATATTAAATTTTTGTTTCTATTTCAACAATATTAAAATAGTTATTTTAGGAATTGGGCTATACGTGAAAAAAGAGAGCCAAAAGCGTCTAAGTACTGAGTAAATAAACGCTAGTTATCATTTGATAATAATTGATTAAATAAACCAATCCACTAAACGGCAAACAGGGCAAGTGTCAAGACACTTGCACAAGACTGTAGACTTAAGTCTGACTAAGACTTAAGTCTACAGTCTGAAACTGGATTTCCAGTTTCCTTTTTATTTTTAGGAAATATTGGATTTATATGAAACTTTTTCTTTAAATTTACGTCTTTATATATATTGTCCAAAAATAGGAAGGAGTGATGCTTGTGAAGAAAATACTGCTTGCATGGGTCCTGGTGATGACCCTCTTGATTCCGCAGGCAGCTATGGGAGCTGAAGAGCTTGAGGAACAACAGGTAAAGCAGATGGTAGGAATGTATTTTGACTTACGGTACAGCATGCTTTCAAAACTGGTGTATAATCCGCAAGTAAGAGAATTGATGGACCCGGACATGCTCGCGGTGAGAGAAGCTGTAAATGAAGCGGATGTACTGGACACCATCCTGCGGGTTAGAAAATCTCAAATGAATGACCTGCGATTTGATAAGTACAAAATAGATCTGATTTATGACAAGGTAGAAGTTTTAGATGACAAAGCTTGGATCACTCTTCATGAAAACTACGAACTCTACTTTAATTGTGCGCCTACCGTTAAAAATAGTGCTTCCGTACAGCACATCATCAGTGCCAGAAAAGTGAACGGAAAATGGTACATTGTGAAGGATGATTATGAAGATACCGAAGGTATCAAAAAAAGACTCGTTAATTATTTTTTGAGTAAGCCCATTTCTCTGGAGGAAGCAAAGATTCTGGTTATTTCCGAGTCAGAGGGGCAAATCGCCGGGAGGCTCGGCAAGCTGAAGGAAATTGCTGAAGGGCTGAAGAAACAAAATCCTGTTGTGCTCTATACAGGCAAACCTATTGCCTATGCCGGAGGGACTGCCGTTCGAATCGACAGCAGCAGTAACGTGGCTCCGACAGTGGTGAAGGGAAGAACACTGATTCCGGTACGATTTATTGCCGAAAGCCTGGGGGCGCAGGTTGAATGGAACGAAAGTAAAGCAACGGCAGTTATTCGCGATGGAAAACACGAAATTGAAATTACACTGGGGGAAAAATATCTGTTGGCCGATGAGAGGAAGATACCTCTGGATGTGCCGGCGATGACTTTAAATGATCGGATCATGCTGCCTTTACGGGCTGTTACCGATGCTTTCGGAAAAAAAGTCTTCTGGGATGATAGAGGTCTTATCATTCTCAGTGATGGCGAAATTGACAAAAGCCAGTATGGTACGGTTATTGACCAGCTGGCAAATTTCTATCAGATATTATTCACGAAAGCAGATTTTCCGCGGATCGACGGTTCCACCGCCACATATCCTTTGACTATCGAGCTGGGAAAAGAATTGCTGGGATTGGATGATGTGGGTGCCAAGGGCTTTCTAACGCATAATACCACACATAATGCCTATGTGAACCTTATCAATGGAGATGCGGATATTATTTTTGTTACCCAGCCTTCCCCGGAGGAACTGGAGCTTGCAGCAAAGGACGGAGTAGAGTTGGAAGTTGTGCCGATATGCCGGGAAGGCTTTGTTTTCCTGGTCAACCAGAACAACCCAGTACAGAATCTGACTGCAAAGCAGGTACAGGAGATCTATCAGGGAAAAATCACCAATTGGAGAGCTGTAGGGGGAGAAGATAATGAAATTATTCCCTATCAGCGGGAAGCGAATTCCGGAAGCCAGACCCTTATGGAAAATACGGTGATGAAGGGGCTGAAGCTGGCGCCGCCGCCGAAGGAGACAATTGTATATGGTATGGGTGAACTGATTGACAGGGTCGCAGATTACTCCAATGCGAAAAATGCACTGGGGTACTCGGTATACTATTTTGCTACCCGCATGTATCAAAACCGCTCCATCAAGCTTCTTTCCATTGACGGCATTGCTCCTGCCAAGGAAACCATCCAAAATCAAAGCTATCCATTCACAGTGGGGTACTATGCCGTGCTGCGAAAAGGGGATGCCCAGGATGGGAACGCCCGCAAATTGCTTGGGTGGCTGCTGAGTGCGGAAGGACAGAAGATCGTGGACAGGGCCGGATTGGTTCCGGTTAAATAGTGAGTGATGATTGTGGATAAAGGAGGTTCTATGATGAAGAAAACACTGGGAATAATCCTATCCTTTACAGTAGCCATGAATATGGCCTGCACCTCCGTATGGGCGGACGGCAGCTCAGATGCATCACTTCCGGCGAAGGGGAAAAATATCGAGGCTGGAAGTGAAGATGCTGTACAGAAACAAAAGAGTTTGGATCAGATCATAAAACTGGTCAGGACAAAGCTGAAGATACCTGCTGAATATACCGAGTTTTCCAGTAACGTTAGCAGTTACGGTAAAACAACCTCCTGGTCTCTTCAATGGACCAGCCGTGACATAGGAACTTCACGGAATGGAGGAAGTTTGCAGGTAGGGGTGGATGAGAGGGGAAATATCACCAGCTATACCTATTATAAATACAACAGAGACAGCGAGTACCGCAAGCGATTGCCGGCGATTTCGCGGGAGCAGGCACTGGAAGCGGCTAAAAAATTCATATATTACATATCGCCTGAGATGGTTGATCAGATCGCCTTGGAGGAGGGAGGCTATGAACAGGAGATCGATTATCAAGGCAGCTACCGATTTACATTTTATAGAAAATACAAGGGAATTCCTTTTTATGAAAACAGCCTTTCACTGACAGTGAGCGGCGACAGTGGAGAAGTAACAAATTACCTGCGTACCTGGATGGAGGATGCACAATTCCCGGAGGCGGACAAAACATTGAACCTGGAAGATGCAAAGAAAGCATTCCAGAATAAAATCGGAATTGCATTAAAGTATCGCCGGACCTATGGAGATGAAAAGGTCAAAACATACCTGGAGTATTCACCGGTGAGTGCCGATCAGGGCTTCTCAATTGATGCCGTAACAGGCGAAAAGGTCCCCGATCGCAGCGGATATGGAATTTCCTATGAAATGAGCTATAAATATACGATGTATAAGCGGGAAGTTGCTGCATATTCTGACAAAATACAGCTTACGGAACAGGAGATGGATGAAGTCACCCGTATAGAAAGTCTGATGCCCATTCAGGAGTTGGAGAAGCAGGCAAAAGGGATGACTGAACTGGGGTTATCGGATGGGTATACCTTAAGCCGCTACTCCATTAATAAAAATGGCAGCACCGGTGATTATGCCGCCAGGATGGATTTCGTAAAGCCTGTGTCGGAAAAGGAGCTGGGGGGAGAAATACCGCAGGAAAAAATCAAGACAATGATGGCGGCAGGAGATCTGGTACAGACAGTGAATGTAACCCTGAATGCAAAAACCGGAGAACTGTTATCGCTGAACGCCTATGAAATGCTCAATGGCAGCAGTACAGCAAATACCATTGAAAGAAAAGAGCTGCAAAAGATGGCAGAAGGATTTTTGACCCGGTCTAAAGCTTCAAAGTTTTCGCAGCTTGCATTACAGGAAACACCTGAGAATCCCCAGTTGATCGGAGAAAAATATGGCTACTACAATTCAAATAATGGAGTTACCTTTGTCTATACTCGAAATGTAAATGGACTCCCTTTTGAGGATAATTGGGTTGTAATGAATTTCGATGCTTCCTCCGGAGTACTCAACTATTACAACGAAGCCTGGGATGATATAGAGTTTGTGCCTGCGGAGGGTGCCATAGGGTATGAACGCGCCTACAATGAGCTTTTTGACAAAGCTGGGTTACAGCTAAAATACATTACAAGTGCAGGTTCTGCCGGAGAGGCTGGACGGGTTTCTAAAGATGCACCAGGAACACGAGAGATCAAACTGGTATATGCTTTGGATAATAAAAAGCCTGCCTGCATTGAAGCTAGAAGTGGTGAACTGATTGGCAGCCTGAATGCGGAGCCTTTCAAGGAAAAGAATTCCCTGTTGTTTGATGATATTCATAAGCATCCTGCCAGAGAGCAAATAAAGGCATTGGCAGAGATCGGGGTCCTTCCGCTTGAAAAAAATTTCCGGCCGGATGATCTCATTCTTCAAAAGGAATTTCTGCTAATGATATCAAAGATTCGGGGAGGTTATCCCGCAGAGATTACATCGGGCTCCTTCAGCCAAAAGGAATCGGATGCCTTATACAGAATGCTGATCAATGACGGACTTTTGGAAGAGGAAGAACGGAATCCCGATGCTGTAGTGACCCGGGAAGAGGCGGTAAAATACCTGCTGCGATCTATCGGGTACAGGAAGTTTGCGGAACTGGAAGGCCTTTTTGATTGTTCATTTACGGATAAAAATGCCATAGACCCCAGACTGATTGGATATGTGGCAATTGCCAGATCCATGGGTATTGTTACGGGAACCAGCGGCTATTTCCAGCCGAAAAAGGAAATTACAAGAGCGGATGCTGTTATGATGCTGTATAATTATTTGAAGCAGTGATACAACGTTATAAGGCATGCGTCCCTGGATGAAGGGGAAATCCCCGACACGCTGCCTGTGTCGGGGATTTTTTACAGGTTTGAGTCCACAATTGCTTTGTTTTTACTCCTTTGAAATGAAATAGGAAAAATTTAATAAAATTATGTAAAATTATAGCAGGTTGTGATATAATATGAGCCAATCAAGCTTATTCAAAGTTTTATAGTGCATAGAAGTCATACATAGGGTGGGGTGCCTGATGTTCAACAAAAATCGATGGATACATGTACTTTTGAATGCTGTAACTATTATTTCCGTTACCTTGATCGTAGGCGCATTGATCTACTACTTTTCCTCCCAGTCCTTAATAAATAATCTAAAGGATTCTCTGGTAGAAATCGCTTCCCAGGGAGCGCGAAGTGTTGAAAAGGATATTGAGGCCCGTTTGAATATCATTGAAACTGTTGCCTCTATGGATACAATCAAAGACCCCGCTGTGGCTTGGGAGGATAAGCAGAAGATACTTCAGTCGGAAGTGGACAGGAACAGAATAAAGAGAATGAGCATCGCCAATGTAAGTGGGATATCACAGACGAATGAAGGGCTTCAGACGTATGTTGGCGACAGAAAGTATTTCATAAAAGCGTTAACAGGTCAGAAAAATGTATCCGATCCCGTCATAAGCAGGATTGATAATGAATTATCTACAACTTTTTCCGTTCCTATTATTTTTGAAAATAAAATTGTGGGTGTACTTTATGCTACCTATAATGTAGAAGATCTATGCAGGATTGCAGAAGAAATAGAATTTGGTAACAGTGGTACCGCCTTCATAACCAATAGTGCTGCGCAACTCATCGCGTTCGAGGATCGGGAACTGCTGTACGCTACCTATACAAAGCAGCAATGGGTTGAGAGTAATCCTGATTTTCAATCCATTAAGGAGCTGCAAAGACAGATTCCTTTTACAAAAAGCGGCGTTGGAGAATACACCTATGGGGCTGAAAGGCGTTTCGCAGCGTATGCGCCCATTAAAGGGACCGATTGGTTTCTCGTAGTTTCTGCTCCTAAAAGTCATGTATTCAGAGATATATACCAATTTCTTATGTTTGCCATGTGTGTGGTTTTACTTATAGCAGTGGGTTTTGTAGTTATGAGTGTCCATATGGAGTACCTGAGAAGAACGCTTGGGAAGGAAAGAATTAAATACAGAACAGCGATTAATACCTCCAAACTTTTGGTGATTGCAATTGACCCCAAGGGGACCATCCTGGACGTAAACAAACATGCACGGATAAGAACGGGACTGAGAATCAGTGAAGTCATAGGGAAAAAAACAATCTTCGATCTTGTTCCGGAGAACAACAGGGATAAAGCCGAGCAGATATTGTGCAGCATAAAAGACGGTAAAGTGCTGAATGGATTTGAAATGCCCCTTATGGATAAAGACGGAGCGCCCTGCCATGTCCTTTGGAATGTAAGCTTTATAAAGGATAAAGAGGATGACGGCATACAGATCGAAATCCTTGGAATCGATATGACGGACCGGGTCGAGTATGAAAAAAAGATACTGGCTACCCATGATGAGCTGACGGCACTTTATGAAGAACTGACGGCGTCGGAAGAAGAGTTGAAGCAGCAGTTCGGCGAGCTTGCGGATAACCAGGATCAACTGCGGAGAAGCGAAGAAAGATACAGCTTCGTCATTGAGGCTTCGGATATGGGGATATGGGACTATGATCTGCTTACGGGCCAGAGAGTGTACTCTCCCCGATGGTATGAAATCTTCGGAATGGATCCGAAAAAGTCCGGAATGAATGAGAGCGAGTGGAATTGGTATGAGCATGTTCATCCGGATGATTCCGAAAAGGTCAGACACATTATTGAAGAGCATCTTGAAAAGAAAACCGGATATTATGAATGTGAATGCAGGGTGAAAATAGCCGACGGGCAGTACAAGTGGGTAAAAGCTGTAGGAAGGACTTTATGGGATTTGGCCGGGAATCCCGTTCGGATGGCCGGGTCCCATACGGATATAACGGAGGAAAAGGAATATGAGAACCGAATTCAGCGGTTAGCGTACTATGATGGGTTGACAGGACTGCCAAACCGTGTTCAGTTGGAAGAAAAGGCGAGTGCGCTCATACGGGAAGGAAAGCGCAGAGCGGCGCTATTCTTCATAGATATTGATAATTTTAAATACGTCAACGATTCCTTCGGGCACCCCTTCGGCGATAGCCTGATTATCGAAATGAGCAACCGGATCACTTCCATTACAGCGGCAGAGAATCTGGTCGCCAGGCTTGGCGGAGATGAAATGACCGTTCTGATGGTGGATATAAGGAATGTAGAGCAAGTAAAAAAGTTTGCCAATGAACTTGTAGATATATTAAACATAAACTGCAGTACGCAAGGGGTAACACTCAATGTGTCTGCCAGCATCGGGATTGCCATGTTTCCCGAAGATGGGGAAAGCTTTGAGGAACTGCTGAAGAATGCGGATACAGCCATGTATAGAGCTAAGGAATCGGGAAAGCGGCATTACAGATTTTACAACAAGGAAATGAACAAGGCAATCTATGATAGGATAATGATGGAAAGCAACCTGCGAAGGGCCATCAGTGATAACGAGTTTGTTTTATACTATCAGCCTCAGTATGATGTAAAAGAAGGGACAATCCGTGGGTTTGAGGCACTCCTGCGATGGAATGATCCTGTAAATGGATTCATTTCCCCACTGAGGTTTGTACCGTTGGCAGAAGAAACCGAGTTGATCATTCCTATCGGGAAATGGGTACTGAAATCAGCTTGCGAATTTATCGTACGAATGCATAGAAACGGGTTTGATGGATTGTCCATCTCGGTAAATGTCTCGGTTATCCAACTGCTGCAGGATGATTTTGTGGACAATGTCCTGGAAATTCTGTGTGAAACCGGCATGAATCCGGAATGTTTGGAGCTTGAAATAACAGAGAGCATACTCATGGAATGTATAGAATCCAACCTGGAGAAAATAGAGAGGCTGAGAAGGGAAAGGATACGGGTTGCCCTGGACGATTTTGGTACAGGCTATTCTTCCTTGACATACCTCAAGCAGCTTCCCATCACTACTCTGAAGATTGAAAGAGCCTTTGTGCATAATATGGTGAAGTGCAAGGAAGATCGAGATATCACATCTGCTATTATCACCCTGGCGCACTTGCTGGGAGTCGGTGTTGTAGCAGAAGGAGTGGAGACTTGGGATCAGCTGGCCTGCCTGGAGGAACTGCATTGTGATATGATACAGGGGTATCTTGCCAGTACCCCTTTACCGGAAGTAGAAATCATCGGGTCCATGGAGACTCTTCGGAGATTGTGGGCGTGAGGGAAGCGGCGAATAACAGGAAAGGTTTGATACGTTGAAGATTGGTGCTGCCTATGAAGTGCAAATTATCGGGATGACGCAGGATGGCTGTGGAATCGGCTTGGTTGATGGAGTCAAGGTTTTCGTGATAGGTGCTGTACTGGGGGAAAAAGTACAGGTGCAGATCACGAAAATCTGCGAGGAATACGCTGCGGCAAAAATTACTTCGATGGTGACTGCAGGCGTTCAAAGAGTGGAGCATTTCTGCAGTCATTTTGGAGAGTGCGGAGGATGTGCATTTCAGAATATAGCTTATGAGGATCAGTTAAAGATAAAAACGGAGATGGTACGAGAAGCCCTGGTGCGGGTTGCAGAGCTTGATGACCATAAAGTGGAGAAGACCATTGGCATGGAATTACCTCTTCGGTATAGGAATAAGGCCCTTTATCCTATTGGAGAAACTGCCTTTACAACAACGATCGGATTTTACAGAACCCGGTCGAATCAGGTGGTAGACGTCGCGGAATGCGGTATTCAACAGGAAATAAGTAATAAGGTAAAGGAAGTAGTTAAGAACTACATCAAAAGCCAGGGACTCCCGATCTACCATAAAGAGCGTGGACAAGGACTGGTACGCCATCTGGTAACCCGTACCAGCCGGAAAACGGGAGAGGTAATGGCGATACTGGTTATCAATGGAGATACCCTTCCAGCAGCGGAGCAGTTTGTTACCGCCTTGGTACAGGCTGTTCCGCAAGTGAAAAGCATATACATAAACATAAATAAGGATGCAGGAAATAATGTCATGGGGTTCGAAAATCTGCTGATCTACGGACAGCCTACCATTACCGATACCATCGGCAAGTTCCTGTTTGATATTTCACCTCTTTCCTTTTTCCAGGTGAATCCTATCCAGACGGAAGTGTTATATGACAAAGTGGTCGAATATGCCGGATTAACGGGACGTGAGACTGTGCTGGATCTTTACTGCGGAATCGGAACCATATCCCTGTATCTGGCGGAGAAAGCCCGGAGAGTGATCGGGGTGGAGGCTGTGGAAGAGGCTGTCGAGGATGCTGTAAGAAATGCGAAGCGAAATGGAGTAGAAAATGTTGAGTTTGTAAGCGGCAGGGTGGAACAACGGATGGAGCAGGTTTCAGTACAGGTGGGGAAGGTGGATGTTGTGGTAATTGACCCGCCAAGGAAAGGGTGCAAGGTAGCAGTTTTAAATGCACTTTCCAGGCTGAAGCCGGACCGGATCGTGTATGTTTCCTGTAATCCCACGACCCTGGCGAGAGATGTAAAGCTTCTGTTGGAGAAGGGTTTCAGCCTGGAGGCTGTCCAGCCGGTAGATATGTTTCCACATACGGCGCACGTTGAAACGATAATAATGATGACGAATTGTGGTTTTGGGAAGAATATCCGGATATAAGTACTTCGACCATTGAGGTGACACTGGTCGGATTACTGAAAGAGGGGTATATAATAAAAACAGGTGCAGGCAAGAAAACGGCATATATACGAAATACGGAATATGTACAATAGCAATGGGGAATGAGGTGCTACGCCATGGCAAGTACGGCAACTTTTCAAAGCAGCATTTCTGTGTGTCCTGCGAGAGGATCAATTATACTCCCATTGAATTGAAAGAGATTACTAAAACCATAAGCAAACTGTAATACATTTGAAGGGAAAGTGAGAAGACGAAAAGATGGGACACTATTGCAGAATATGAGGAAGAACAAGAGCCAATAAGAAGTTTTCAGGGAAGGGACATAAAAATCATGTGTGTAAGGACTGTTCCGGCAAATCCGGCAGAAAAGCGAAGAAAAACGAAATAAACGAAAACACTTTTGACGAAGAAATCCTGATGCCATCAAATGCCGCCTCCATCCAATCGGAAAGCGCATGTCAGAAAGACAACGGATTTTCTGAAATCGATTTTGAAAAAGAAAAGGCAGAGGATGAGAAGGATGAAGAACTGCCATTTTGAAAGAGGGAATATAAATGGACGAAAAAATTGATAAGAAAACAGAAGCAGCGCTGGTGAAAGCGCTGGAAAATGTGAAGGCCTTTGGACAGCGGCTGCAGGAAAACAGGGAGAAACGGCTTTGGAAGGAAGTCAATATTCCATGCAGCCTTCACGAAGCCGTGAATGAATTAACAAAGGATGAAATGGATAAGATCCGCAAAAATTATGATCTTAAAAATTTAAGCGCGCTCAAAAAGCCGCAGTTGGCAGCGGAGCTTGCCAGGCTGATTCCCTTGAAGTTCAAAAATGCCATCTATACTTTGGACCAGGGCAGATATGATTTTATCAAATCAATCATCGGAAACTCGGGAGTCATACCGGACATCGGCATTTCGGTCTCCAATGCGGAGGCCCTGATGAAATACAGCATGGTCTTTCCCGGCATTTATGAGGACGAAAAGGTGCTGTTCATACCAACCGAGCTGATAGGAATTTTTACTCAGGCAGACGGCAGTGAGCTGGAAAGCGTTGTCCGGCGGAACACCGAGTGGATACGCTTAACTCATGGCCTCCTTTACTATTATGGAGTTATGGAAGCATGGCTCATTAAAGAAACGATTGAGGAGCTTACAGGTAAGGAAATTGATTTCTCGGAATATATAAAGGTGATGTCCTTTGCTTGTGATTTCTATGGGCTGGTTCGCAGCACTCCCCACGGATACAAGGACGACAGGGTCTTTGATGCAAAGAAGATAGCGGAAGAGCATGAAATGCGGCAGGGGGTTGATTATTATCCCTTTACAAAAAAGCAGCTGTTAAGAGCAGGTGATCCGGATTATGTCGACAGAACACCCCAGATGAACAGCTTTATCAGTTTTCTTTCAGAGCATTACCATTTAGAGGAGCAGGAAACAAATGAAATTGCATCGCAAATAATAAACATGATTAATTCTGATTCAAAACCCACGCTGATAATTCAGTATCTGCAGAGCTGGCTGGAGTTTCCGTCCTTTGAATTTGCACAGGTACTGACCGCAAAAATAATGGAGCTATATAATAATACCCGTCAGTGGGCTTTAAAGGGTCATACTCCCAATGAACTGTTCCAGAAAGAAAAGAAATTCTTAAAGCCTTTACCTGAAATGCCCTTTGAAGCAGGCCTGCCAAATGCTAAAGTAATTGATCTGGCTACCCGTGCCAAGGCAGGTCGAAATGACCCCTGCCCGTGCGGCAGCGGGAAGAAATATAAAAAGTGCTGTGGGCGTTAAGGGTTTTTCAGTCCACCCTTGAGTATATAAAAAAGATGACAGAATATTTATACAGAATAACTCAGAATGGTGCGGAATAAATGGTAACATATTTTAATCATAAAAAAAGCAAAATAATTATCCCCGGGCCCAGCCGGGGGATAATTATTTTTGGCGTTTTATAAATGTAAGACGAGGCTATGCTTCTGCCAACATTTCTGTCGCCTGATTGTTTTCAATATAAACTTGCTAAAATTAAGAATAATTTTCCAAATGTGTTGACCTGAAAGGTAAATAAATATATAATATTATTGACCTGTTAGGTAAAAACCGAGGGAATAAGGTGATCTTATGCTTATAGAAAATCTGGAAGACAATAGACGGGATGCTATATTAAATGCGGCATTAAAGGAATTTGCCGAAAAGGGATTCGATGAAGCATCAACAAATGTAATTGCCAAAGAATCCGGGATTTCAAAGGGGTTAATGTTCCATTATGTAAATAGCAAAAAAGACCTTTTTCTATTTCTTTTCGATTTCTGCACGGACAGGATAGATAAAGATTATTTTGAATTAATGAATTTTAAGGAACGGGATATTTTTGAAAGATTGCGGCAGTCGTATCTTCTCCAGCTTGAGCTGCTGCGGAAGTACCCTTGGATTTTTGAATTCAATAAGGTCAGCGCCACTACAAAGTCTCAAGAAGTCAATAAGGAACTGGAAAAAAGAATGAAAGGAAAACAACCGTTTTGCTATGAGACAATGTTTGATTTAATTGATGAATCTAAATTCAGAGAAGGTCTTGACGTTGAAAGGTGCAAACAGCTGATTTTTTGGGCGAATATCGGTTTTACGAATCAGATACTGGAGGATATTCGGAATTCAGAAAAAAACGAATTGGATTATGACATGATTGTTACCCAATTAGATGTTTTTTTAAATGAACTCAAAAAAATATTTTATAAATGAAAATTATGGTGAGGGTTGATATGGGTTTTACAATTTTTTATTTTTCTGCAACAGGTAATTCGTTGGAAATTGCCCGTAAAATTGCAAAAGAATTGGGAGATTGCGTAATCAAGTCAATGGTTACACAGGCGCCGGGTGAACCTGTTGGTGGGCCTGGGGAATCTGTTGGTTTCATATTTCCTGTTTTCTATAATGGGTTGCTCAGATTGGTGAAACGATTTATCGAAAACCTTCCCATTTATCCAGGAACCTATTGCTTTGCAATCGCCAATTCCGGAGGAGCCAGGGCGAATCCTTTGGGCATGCTGGAAGATGTTCTGTCCGAAAAACAGATTCGTTTATCTTATGCGGAAGAGGTTAAGATGCCGGGAACCTATATTGTAGGTCATCAGGTTCCCTCCTCTGAAAAAGTTAAGGAAATATTAGAAGCTGCCGCCGACAAGGTAGAAAAAGCCGCTAGAGCGATTGCCGTTGGTGAACGGAAACCGGTGAGAAGGAAAGCTGAACTGTGGAGTAAAATTATAAATCGCAGTTATCTGTATAAAAACATCAATGAATGGGATTAGGCGTTTTTAACGACCGACAAATGCATCGGATGTGGTCTTTGCGCAGGAGTATGTCACGTATGCAATATAAAAATGGAAGAACGGCGTCCGGTTTGGCAGCATAATTGTGAACGATGTCTTGCCTGTATTCATTGGTGTCCTTGTGAAGCAATAGAATATGGCAAAAAAACAGTCGGGCGCAGGAGGTATCACAACCCCAATATCAAGATAGAGGATATTAAAAGAGGATGAGCATGCGAAAACGTTTAGCCGCAGGAGTGATTCTCATTTCCTTGCGATGAGTATACTGTCTGGTAGGGTGGATAATATTTTATATTCCGGAACAGGGAGGGATGAAATGAAAGGATTCGACGATCCGGTAATCATAGGATTTCCATTAAGAGGGGAATGGATGGCGCCCAACACCCCAGGGAAAAGGATTCCAAGTCATGGAACAGACCAATTGGGAGAGCGTTATGCTTTTGATTTTTTACAGGTTGATTGGGCAAGAACGGGGAAACCCTTTTATCAGGCAAGCCTGCCTCAGTATCTCTTCTCGGGCGTTCCTCTGAACAAATGTTATGGCTGGGGACAAGAAATATATGCACCATGTGACGGGGAAATCATCAAGGCTGAAGACGGTTATAAGGAAAGGCCGAGAGTCAATTTGTTTTCCGATTTGTCCGTCGCTTTAAAGAATGCTAATACGTTCAATCCTGAAAAGATGATATTCAGACTGTTGCCGGCAACTATATTATTATGAAATACACTGACCATGTATACGCCTCATTCGCCCATTTGCAAACGGGATCCGTTACAGTTTTTGTAGGTCAGGTTGTGAGAAAAGGGGATGTATTAGGAAAAGTAGGGCATTCGGGCAATTCAACAGCTCCGCATCTGCATTTCCAACTCATGGACAGCAGTGATTTGCTTTCAGCAAAGGGCATCCCATGTGCTTTTGAGCAGTATGATTTATATCAAAATGGTGAATGGAAAAGCGTATATAGCGGAGTTCCTTCAGATAAGGATAGAATAAGATATTAATGAACTGCCTCGGTTGAATACTCTGCATCTTTGCTTATTTTCCAGACAATTAAAAATCATCCCACCACCAAAGCCCCACCAGCTTTAAGCGGCATCTTTTTTGACCGTTCAAGGCATATGGAGACGGTGTGCCTTCTAAATCGCAAAAATAAGGATTTATAAGCATTTTGGCAGACGGGAGGGAAAAAGATGAATATTTCATGCCTATCTTTTATATCGCCTATTTATCGACGCGTAAGCGTCAATATCTGGCATAGCCATGTAGGCAGGCATTTGTTTTTGTAGTTAATTGATTAGAAGAGAAAAACAAGAATAAAATGCCCCGCGCAGCAACCGCAACAAGTAGGTGATACTGTTGCTTTGCCTTTCAACTTCTTAATGATAAGGCAGGCACAACGGTATAAATCATTGTCAAACCAATAAATCCCTGTAGTTATTGTACCATCTTCATTTAACCTTGGGCTTCCCATATACTGAATCGAGGAAATTCCCCGTATCTTTTCAGACAATGTTTTGTCTCTGTTTTCTTTTGCGAATTTTTTACAATCTTTATCTCTTTGTCCTGACTTGCAGCATCCCTCTTGCTCCATAATGGACAAACATTCTTCCGACGTCAGGAATAAATCCATTTTTTCAATGACGGAAATGATATCTTCCGGGGCATGAGCATTTTCGTCAACGCAAATAATCTGATTTATTTTATCTTCGGGAATGTTTCTTTCATGATTTTTATTAGGGTCTTTATTTTAGGCATTGTTTCGTTTCCCCCTTAACTTAATCGGCACGTAAATATCCAATTGATGGTACCCCAGCCCCTTTTTGATCTCATCGGAAGGGTTCACCATATGACACATGGTTTGATGTCCAGGACGTTCATCAAGTTCAAAGCCGCTGTTTGCCACCCAATTTTTTATTCCGTTATAGATTCTGCCATTGATGTCATCATCGCCGTCGATTGACATGGTCACTGCATAAAGGCCGCCTTCGAAGTTAATAATGTCATATCCGCCAACATCTTCTTTAGTAGCATCGTTTTCAACAGCCATCCACCAAACAGCCTGTCCGTTTTCAAACCACATAAAATCAAGGGGAGAAAAGGAAACCTCCTTTCGTTTTTTATCGTATTCAGTCCACCACTTATCAAAATTACCCAGCGTTTTATCAAACGTATCAAATCCCGATGTTGCCATACGGCATTTCGGTAGTTCAATAATTCTTACCTCGGGAGCTTTTTTCAGCTTTTCCGTCACGTCAAACAAGCGGTTTGCACTGGATGGATTCCCGTTGTAGTCCACATTTGTAAGTTGTTGTTCGATTTCTTTTGCTTTTTCATAAAGAAACTTGACATCGGAATCGCTGCCGAAATCTGCTTTTTCAATTTGACGGATAAAATCTAAAATGATGCCTTTAAGTTCATGCAAGAGAGCAACCTCGTAATCGATGTCATCCACTTTTTTGCCGAGAACCTCTAAAACCACTTCTGAGTTGGATGTGTTAAAAATCCGCTGAATATCTTTAATACTGACATTCAATTTCCTTAAAATGAGGATTTGTTTAAGCCTTTTGACGGCAAATTCATCGTACATCCTATAAGCGTAATCATTGCTCCTTGTACTGCTAATAAGGCCAATATCCTCATAATATCGAAGCGTGCGAGCTGATATGTCGTATTTGGTTGATATGTCCCTGATTTTAATTAGACTCTCCAAAAAACTCTACCGCCTTTCTTCTTGATTATTTTTATCATAACCGCTTCCCTAACGGAAGAGTCAAGAGGTAAAAATTTTTCATCCTGATGCTTTTGTCGATTTCATCAACTATAATTTGTATTAGCTTATGCCAAAGGTAGCAAAAGCAATGATCATCAGGCTATGCCTGCGAATGTAAAATCTTTTTCACATTATATAGTGACCTTTTGTGTTTCTAAGAAGCTATATTTTATTGGATATCGTGTCCGTTAAAACACTTAAGCATTTCAATAAACGATTCGAGCTTGGAATCCTCCCATTTTGAAATACGTTTATAAAATTCATTTTCTTTTTCCTTTAAAGCGAGCAGGGCTTTTTCACGGCCGAACGCTGTTAAAGATAACAACACTCCGCGGCGGTCTTCCGGATGAGTTTCGCTTTTAACATAGCCCGAGTTTTTAAGTTGAGTAACAAGGCGGCTGACAGAGCTTCGATCCATAGCGGTAGATTCTGCCAAATAGGTAGCACTTGCCGGACCATATGAAAGCAGCCAACGTACAATCAGAAAAGCAGCAGTTTGTAATGTCGGATCGAAAACAGCTGCAGTTCTTACATTGAGTGCATGCGCCGCACTTATAAGTGCATTGAGCTGTTCACCAAGATTTAACTCTAGTTGAATTCTCTTGGAATTTTGAATTTTATTTTTCATAAGCTGGCTCCTCAATTTTATTATTTTTGCACATACTTGACATATATCAAATAAAAGCATATATTTGATATATGTCAAGTATATTTTAGATTTTGGTATACGTCAAGTAGAAGAGATAAAGTTTAAAACGTAGAGAAGTGAAATAAAGGAATTTTGAGGAGGTTTTTATATGCCGACATATCCGATTATTGTAATTACTGGTGCTACCAGCGGTCTTGGGCAATTGGCAGCAATAGAATTGGCCAAACAAGGGGCCCATCTTGTATTAACAGCCAGAAATGAAAGACGTGCTGAGACAACCCAAAATATTCTAAAGAGTCTGGCACCGAATGCAAATATAAACTTTTTTTTCGGCGACCTTTCACTTATGAAGGATGTCAAGCGGATTGGAAATGAAATAAAAGCTGTTTATCCGAAGATTGATGTAGTAGTGAACAATGCAGGATTACATGGATTTGAACAGCGGATAACCGCAGAAGGATTTGCGGAAATGATAGCAGTAAACTATCTTGCCCCCTGGTTGTTGACATATACCTTACTCCAGCCATTAATGGATTCAAAAAATGCGAGGATCGTCAATGTTGCTTCTGAAGCATCACGTAACCATGGCAAACTTAAACTGCCTCAGGATTTAACAGATACATCGGAATTTACTGCGAGAGGTTCCTCTGAAATTTATGGAAAGACTAAGCTTCTGAATATTATGTTTACGGAAGAGCTTGCACGGCGGTTGGGGGGGACTGGAATCACTGTTAATGCTCTTAATCCAGGGTTTAATGTTACAGGCCTGGGCCGTGAATTGGGGTTTTCTTCGGTACTGGCCGGAATATTGAAATTTTTGCATATTGGAGATCCACAAAAAGGGGCGGACATTATTATTCGTTTAGTTACAGAACCACAGTATCAAGGAGTTACAGGAGGATATTTTAACGTTGGAACCGGAAAACCTATTGTCCCGGCATACCCCGGTGGGGATTTCAATATGCAAAACCAATTGTGGAATGCTACGGAAGAACTGCTAAAGCAAAAAGGTTTTATTGAATGAAGGGGCGGCGTACCCCAAACGAACCATCTTTTGAAGTATTGCTGTAAGCCTCCCGATGCATTATATATCCATACTATCAACAATGAAAGAACTTGCGCCTATCAGAAATAGTTCGTTATTGTCCAAGCATACTGATCGGAGGCCAGTGGCTTGAAAAGGCCGGATTTATTCCGGCTCAAGATGGATTAAAGCATCACTCAGGAGACCTGAGAATCAATAATATCCATTAACCATTTTTTTTCTCCAGGTATATTCTCTTTGAGTCTGGCGGCTGCAATGGGAAGTATCCATGCCTTTATGCTTTCCGAACTGACATTTGAAAGTCTCGTGTATTCGTCTATATAAGCCAAATACACAGGCGATTTTCCAAGCATGAATGGTATCAGTAAAGTATATGGAATTCCCCGGATGGGCATGGCGGGTGAAGCGATCGTCAAACAGGTTCTGGCAATATCCCCCATTGGGTTTCCCTTGCATGCACTGGACCAATCGATAGCGATTAAATTAGTACCGGAAACAATAACATTTCCAAAATGCAGATCGCCATGGCAAACGCTTGAACCACCGGGTAAGCTTTCCAAATAGCATAATACTTTCTTTAACTTATTGCCGAGTATTTTTGAGGACTTTTCAATAGCGGACGCAAGGCTTTCTTTTTGAGAAGGCAGGTTTTCTGCAGAACATTGATGGATTTTATAATGCAAAGCTGCCAACTGTCGGGTAAAGCAGTTTATATTCCAAGGTTCCTCTTGCACATGCGTGGCCATTGTTTTGCCATAGATTCGTTGCATAATTATACCCTTGCGACCCTCTGAATCTATAATGTCAAATATGGCAGGTGAGGCCACACCCGCTTCATGTACCGCATTTTCGATTTCAGCGTCGTGGTTTACCCGGTCCCCACTAAACCGACCGTAATAGAGTTTTAAAACTTTATCCTGTCCCCACTCATATACTTCGGCGGTCAAGCCTTTACTAATCAGTTTTCCTTTTTCCATATAATACCTCTGCTTTTCTAAAAATATTTTTGCTATAAGCTGCATGGATTTAAATGCTTATTCCTATGCTTTCGCGGCAGGCTTGATGTCAAGAGATCGTTCGGCTGCTTTTTTCAGCTTTTCAGGGTCCAGTATGCCATCCGGCTTCAGGACGACTTGGATCTGAAAAATTTGCTGCTCCATAACGGGCATCATAGTTAAATATGCCTGTTAGCCGGCATTTGCTTAGGGATACCTGCCGCGTCCAGATATATCTGAGTACTCTGGTCAGTAGCTTTCTCCTCCCCCTTACACATATGGAGAATATTCCTACATGGGGGCAGCATCTCGAGTAAGATGTAGAGGAAATTCAGGTCTATTTCACAAAAAGCCGGCTCACGTCGGGGCGCGTTTTCTACTTCGTCATCGTTGTGAAAATTCATTTGAGGACTATTAAAGTTGATTCTTATTTTCATACTCATTATCTCCGCATTCCATGATTTTTCAAGTGCAATATTGTCTTATGATGTGCGGTTAACATAAGTTGAATATTATACTGATGTATATTCTTCAATATTATACTATGAAGCTCTGAATCCATGTGTTACATCGGAGGCATTATGTTAATTTAATAGGAGGCAGTATTATAGGGGAGTAATAACTGGTGTTTCACCGTGGGGCAAAGGTAAAAGACAACATGGGGAATGAACCACTGTTTGAGGACAATACGGGAATCTTGGAATGGGTTGCCGCCGACAGAGCTACGGTGAAATTTATTGACATGAATGATGTGAATGCGAAGAGAGAAACGTTAGTGGAAGTGGTTAATAAATGGTTGGAAGTAAGCTAACAAGGGGATGAGGTGCTGGCATCCTGTCTTAAGCAGGATACATAGGCTTGCGGTGAAGCTTATGCGGGGAGTGCAAGATATGGAAGGAAGAAAGACCCATAGATATGTTCTGCATAAACACGTATCCTTGAATGTGTGAAATTAAATATAAACAGAAAATAACCGCCAATCTGCGAAAAGGATTGGCGGTTATTTTCTGTTTGTTAATTTTGGCAATTCGATTGACGGAAAAGTGTGGTAATGTTATAATATGAATGAATATAAAAAATATTCATTCGGGAAGCTGGAGGGTATTTTGTTGGTAGATAAAAAAGCAGATATTTTTAATAGTGGGAGAGAGTTGCTCTCCTCCAAAGGATTCAAGGACACTATCAAAAAATGGAGGGCTGAAGGGAAAATAAGGGTCGATCTGGATGATGAGATGATAAACGCCATTTTTAACTCTATACTTTATACCGACATTCATAAAAGTAAAATCGGGCTTCAGCATTTTCCGCAGATATTGCATTATACAACGAGATTCATAATGAAAGGTTTAACTGATTGCCGAAAGTAGATGGATACAGGTAGTTATTTTTTGCCGTATATGAATGAATTTGTAAAACATTCATTCATATACGGGGAGTATTTTTTTAGTGCGTATTATCTGGTTAGCGAGTATTCTCAGGTGATTTAGTTTCAACGTAGATTATAAGATGATTTACAAGCAGTGCGTTCGTGACAAAAACATTACAGGAGAAGTTAGGGAAAGGAGGGTGGGCAAGTGCACAGGGCGATAGTTGCCGAGTCAATGAACCTTGGGATGAGCACAGTCATGACTCATAGCGCTTTCGGCAACAATGCGGGGGAATCTCTTAGAGCAGTCCGCGATGAAGCTGTACGGCTGGAAAAGCTGCTGAGCTGTTTTATATCCGGAAGCGAGATCAGCAGGATCAACAGATCAGCAGGTATGAAATGCGAAAGATTGAGTAAGGACACCTATGAGGTGCTGTCACATGCGATTGAATTTTCAAGCTGCTGTCAAGGCCTTTTCGATGTAACTATTGGTCCTTTGGTAGCCTTATGGAACAGCGGCAAAAATGCATCCGGACCTCCGGATGAATCAAAGATAAGGAAGGTTACTCCTTTTGTGGACTATACTGGCTTGGTATTGGACCCTTGTGAAAAAGCTGCGAGGCTCCAAAGAAGTGGTCAGTCCATTGACCTGGGAGGGATAGGAAAAGGGTTTGCCGGCGATAAGTTTCTGGAAGTATTTAAGAAATACGGTGTCTCATCAGCTTTTACAAATATCGGAGGGAACGTGGTGGCTCTAGGGACAAAACCGGATGGTTTTCCATGGCGTGTGGGCATCCAGCATCCCAGGCAGGAAAACATCTTGATAGGTCTTGTTTCTGTGGCCGATAAGGCGGTGGTTACATCCGGAGACTACCAGCGATACTTTATTGATCGCAATGGCAAGCGGCACCATCATATCCTGGATCCATCCACCGGATATCCGGCAGAATCAGGGTTGGTAAGCGTGACCGTCGTTGCGGATAGCTCTACGGATGCTGATGCATTGTCCACCCTATTGTTTGTAGCCGGGATGGAAAAGGGGCTTGAACTTCTAAAAAGATTCCCTGGAACTGAAGCCATTTTTGTAGATATGGATTTGCAGGTTCACGTTACAGCCGGCTTGAAGGAATGCTTTCAGGCCGGTGAAGGTATAAGCGTGAATATCTTACTTTGAATGGAAGGAGAAGATTGAAATGAAAAGGAAGGGGAAGATCAGAATGCTAATAATTATACCGGTAATATTGGTAAGTGTTGTTGCGATGGGTTTGGGAGGAGCCTTTATTTTTACCTCGGGAGAACGCCGGGAAGGTACAAACCTCCCTATCACTAATGTGGATTTTAAACAGCTTAATGACGGCACTTATAGTGGAGAATATGAAGGTGGGATGCACAAATGGAGGGCTAATGAGGTCCAGGTTACAGTGTCCTCAGGCAAAGTCACTGATATTAAATTGCTACAGCATAAGGAGAACCGACCGCCGGAATTCACGGATGCGTTATACAATAGAGTAATCCAGTCCCAATCGCTGCAGGTAGACACCATAAGTGGCGCAACCATTACTTCCAAAGCCTACCTAAAGTCGGTAGAAAACGCCCTAAAGAAAGCACAAAAAAAGTAAAAGAGGGCATTTTGTATATACCTTAAAGGAAAATGAAGTGAGGGGCTTTGTATATCCAGTTTATGCCTGGGCGCCGCCTGGAATGGTTCTGTAGCTTATCGAAAAACTAAAGTTTACTAATGAAAAGAGGGAAATGGAGAAGCCGACAGAGATAGGAAACATAAAGATTTCAGCACTAAAAAAGTTTTCTCCATAATAGATGGATGTTTTAAAAAAATATTCGAATACTTTACTGTGGCTCTCTGTGGAGCCGCAGGCTTTGAAGGAGGTATGCACATGGATGTAGTTGTAAAAACCTGCCAGGGAGAGGTGCGTGGAAGCGTTGCCGATGGTGTGAATACATTTAAGGGGATTCCCTATGCAGCGTCACCCTTTGGCGCCAATCGGTTCCGCCCCCCGCAGCCGGCGGAGCCCTGGAGCGGTGTGCGAGACGCCCTCACCTATGGCCCGGAGGCACCCCAGCTGCGCCCTGACCCGCAGATTGAAGCCCTCACTCCAGATCCTGCCGTCCCTGGTGAGGATTGCCTGAACCTCAATATCTGGTCACCCGAGCTGGGATCGGCCGGGTTACCGGTCATGGTGTGGATTCCCGGCGGTATGTTCGAGGTGGGATCGGGGGCATCCTATAACGGCAGTCGCTTCGCTCGCGATGGCATTGTATGCGTGACCATCAATTACCGTGTTGGCGTCGATGGCTTCCTCTATCTGGGCGACGGAAACGCCAACCTCGGCTTGCTGGACCAGGTCGCCGCTCTTGAGTGGGTCCAGGAGAATATCGCCGCCTTCGGCGGTGATCCCGGCAATGTCACCATCTTCGGCGAGTCGGCGGGTGCTATGAGCGTTGGCACGCTGCTTTCCATGCCCCATGCTGCTGGTCTGTTCCGGCGGGCCATCGCCCAGAGCGGAGCGGCTCATCAGGTACTCCCGGCCGCGACCGCGCAGCGGGTCGGCCGATACCTTGCCGAGAAACTTGGTGTCGAAGCAACCCGGGAGGCGATGGCAGCAGTTCCCATTGACCGACTGCTTCAGGCTCAGGCGGAGTTGAAAGCCGATCTTTTTGCGCATCCTGACCTGGAGCGCTGGGGAAGTGAGTTGGTGGCCAGCACGCTGCCGTGGCAGCCGGTGGTCGATGGGGAGATCATCCCCGCACGCCCGATTGATCGCATTGCTGCCGGAGCCGGTGCGGGCGTCGACGTCATGGTCGGTACGAACACCGATGAATGGAGACTGTTCCTGGTGGCCAATGGCGCTGTCGGCCGTGTCACCGACGAGGTCCTGGCCGGAGCTGTGGCGGCCTACGGACTCCCGGTTGAAGCGGCACTGGCCACCTATCGCGCGGCACATCCGGGCGCCAGCGCCGGCGACCTGCTGGCGGCCCTCCAGACCGACTGGTGGTGCCGTATCCCCGCCATCCGCCTGGCAGACGCACATGCGAAGAGCACTTCAGCTACCTATATGTACGAGTTTGCCTGGCCCTCACCGGAGTTAAACGGGCTCCTCGGTGCCTGCCATGCTCTTGAGATTGCCTTCGTCTTTGACACTCTCGACAAGGGGTTTAAGCCAATGCTGGGGCCGCTTCTGGGAATCGACCCTCCGCAGCAGCTTGCTGACACCATGCACGCTGCCTGGGTTGCTTTTGCTACCAATGGAGACTGTGGCTGGCCGAAGTACGAGCTCAGTCGCAGGGCAACCATGCGCTTCGATACAACGTCGGAGGTCGTGTACGATCCTCGATCCGCAGAGCGGGCTCTATGGGAAGGCGTGCGTTAGCTCCTTCCGCTGTGGTATGGCGATGCAGGAAGAAGAGGAAAGATGTCTGCGGCAGTGTGAAGCCAGAAAATTATAGACTGTGGGATTGTGAAAAAATGAATCATCTAAAAGATTTTAACTGCACAAAAATTTATCCGAATTGCAGTCCAAAGGCATGTTGAATCCATAGCTCGGATCATTCGTGCTTAAAGTTGGATGCAAAAGGATTTCAAGGGTTCTTGAATTTGACATGAGGTAGAAATAAAAGATATTAAAAAAAGCAGATAGGCATACTATTCTTAGTTACCTTATCTGCTTTTTTAACAATAGTTTATATATCAATCTATGCCGTTTGAAAGCGAATCAAATTTTGCTGTCAATAAGTATAATCAAGCCTTTGCCGGGCTCTATGCGAAGAGGCGTATCGCAACCCAAATCAATGCATTCATCCTGAAAGTCAGGAATGAAGGGAATGGTAAGCGTTGAACGGTGTTGGTCAAGATTTGTACTTCTCCATTGTACCCTCAGCGTAAATTCTGCAATTGAATCCGCCCAACTCGCTACTGCAACCATGACTTTATCCTTTTTCGCGTATGTGGTTGCATATATTTCTTTCAGGGGGCCCGGCCTCATTACCTATATCAGATAATTTTAACTGTAAAGAACATTCCTCTTTACTCCGGAAGGCATAGAGAACTGTTCTTTGCCTATTTCAAAGGATTTTAGATGATATCCCGAGGGAATCCGGTTTTCCTCTACTTGAGTGGAAGGGTGAGAATACTGAAACTCCATTTGAGAGCTCTCTTACTATCTGCTGATGCAGGCATTGGAACGGATATACAGAATGGCAGTCACAGTATTGAGCTTTTATGGGATTTTTAACACTAAGATTGAAAATCCGTTTTAAAGGGATATAATATAATTATGCTATAAGCTTTCAAAGCTGCATAATTAAAGCAGAGATAGCAAATTTAAATTTTTGAGGAGAATACGGTATGAAATTTTGTTGGAGTACAATAACGGTTGAGAATATGCAGGAGTCCCTGAATTTCTATCAGGAAATAGTTGGACTTACAGTGGATAGAAGGCTTGAAGCTGGGCCCGGTGTTGAGATTGCATTTTTAGGAGATGGAGAAACAAAGGTGGAACTGGTGTGCAATGAAGCAAATAAGAAAGTCACCATCGGACAGGACATTTCTCTGGGATTTGAAGTGAAATCTGTTGATGAAATGATAGCTTTTGTTAAGGAAAAAGGAATCGGCATACATAGCGGACCCTTCCAGCCTAATCCACATATTAAATTTTTCTATGTATTGGATCCCAATGGTTTAAAAATTCAGTTTGTAGAAAATATTTAGCGGCTAAAATGTAGTTTTTTGCAGCTTCTGCGGGAGGCACAATTTTTCGTTTTAGTACTACAAATGGGATGGAAAAAATCATACAAATAAGGTGAAAGTGCTGCGACAGCAACTAATTTGGAAAATTATTGCGGTCGCAGCACTTTTGATATTATTGAAAAAGCAGTGATAAAAAAATAATTTTTTTGGTTTTAAGCTCATTTTAAAAATGATAAATGGGCCGGATTTGCCGCCTATATGGAGCATAAACTGCCTTTTTTGCCGGGTGGCATTGACTATACTATCGATTCGACATTAAAGGGCGAAATTCATTTTCTATTTCCCCTGAATTATTGATTTTAAGGCATTTTAAGGTATAAATTTTCTCATTATTACATAATTGGATAAAAATTCATACGTATATATTGACAATTGTCTTGAATTTAATTATAATACAAACAAAAGCTTGGTGTAAAGTTTTCATAAAATGTTAATAAATGTATACATATGAAAAATATATAGTATTATTTACCTTGGAGAAATGTTTTTTAAAAAGATAGTATGTGTATATGTGTGTCATATTGCATAGGATATTTAAAGTCTTTAACTAAATAAGGAAATGATGTCTAACTCTTATTTATACTGTCAAGAGAAGTCTTTTATAGTTTATTCAAATGGAATATAGGATTATGGAATGCTAATAAAAGCAGGATTAAGTTACTCGGATATTTGAAAGATGATAATCGATAAATTGAAAACCCGTAAATTGGAACATTGGTGTAAATGAATGATTTATGGGTTAGCAGTGCAATCGTTTTGTGCTGTTTTGTTTTACTTTGCTATTTGTTATATCACAAAAATGTTGAAGGTAAACATAATTTTAACTTTTCTATTTTGAAGCACTTATGGGTTGTTAATTGCTGGTGGGTCACGTTAACTTCCGATAAGGAACATACAGTGAAAATCATTGTAACTTATTAGATGAGATGAGTGAATGGGCGAAGCTATGTAAACCGTAAAGTAAATTGTGAGGTAACGGGAGATGGATTGGTATGTGCTTTTTGTACGGACAAGCCGGGAAGATAAGGTAAAACAACTTTTAAAAGAGCGACTGAATACAGATATTTTTGTACCGTTTGTACCCGTGCATGAGAATCTTTTCAAGATTTCAGGAGTTATAAAAAAGGAGTTAAAGCCTTTGTTTCCGGGATATGTGTTCATTAAATCGGAAGCACCCGGACATGAATTTATAAAAAAAATAAGTGCCTTTATTCATGCGTTTCCTGATATCGTTCGCATACTGCGATATTCAGATACGGAGATTGCCATGAGGGAATCCGAAAAGAACCTGTTGATGAACTTATATAATGACAATCATTGCATTGAATCATCCAGCGGGATTATAGTAGGGAATAAAATACATATCACAGATGGACCACTCAAAGGGTGGGAGAGCATCGTCAGGAAAATAAACAGACATAAAAGACAAGCATTGATTGAGATCGAGTTTATGGGCGCTATTCGATTAATCAGCGTAGCATTGGAAGTGGTAGAGAAGATCCAATAAGGAACTTTTAAAGCCTTAAGAAACAACCTCAAATACTATCTTGAAAGTCATAAAGTCTCTTTGGCCGTTTCGTCGCAGAACGGTATATTTTCCGGTTCTATGGCAGCACCGGTTTCATCAATGGTTTTTCCAGAATATTCACTAAGAAATAGCCTTTTAAAGTATCAAGTGCTATAACTCCATAAAATTAAAAATTTCATTCTATATCGCATAGGAGGCTGTGAAGAAGGCGGTTTCCTAAGTTTTGCTGCGCTGCATGCGGTAATCTGCAAAGGACCTGCAAAAAAGAACTGCTGTGTTTTATACATCTTCCTATAAAACTCGAAAATATATAAACCATATAATGCGTCATAACGGTGGTTCAGGATAGGAATATAGGATTCTATGAATCATAAAACAAGCATACGATGTAAGATTTATAAAGGAAAACAGGATGAATAATTATGATGTTTATATTTTGAAAACTAGCTTTATGCACTTTATTAACTACACATACATTGTTATTGACAGATACAGTAAAGAAGCCGCAATTATTGATCCTGCCTGGAGCCTGAGGGCTATAAAGGATAAAACTGAAAGCTTGAATGCGGATGTAAAAGCTATTTTACTAACACATTCGCACTTCGATCATACCAATTTAGTTGCACCCTTAGTAAAGGAATACTGCTGCAATGTTTTTATTTCACAGATCGAGGCTGATTTTTACAATTATACCTGTAAAAACCTTATTAAGGTTGCTGGGGGAGACAGAATCGGAATCGGTGAAAGCGAGTTTCTTTGTATACTAACCCCGGGCCATACAGCCGGAAGTATGTGTTATTGGCTGGATGACTGTTTTTTTACCGGAGATACCGTGTTTTATGAGGGCTGTGGAATTTGTGAAGGTGGGGGTGCAAGCCCCAATGAAATGTATAAAAGCTTCCAACGGATAAAAAAGCTATTGCCTCAGGATACCAGGGTATACCCTGCACATTGCTATGGCAAATTTCCCGGACAACCTTTTCGGTCCCTTTTGAAGGATAATATTTATTTTCAGCTGGAAAAAGAAGAGCAGTTTGTAGATTTTAGAATGAGCAGAAATAAAAAAGGATTATTTGATTTTAAGTAATAGCCATAGGAGGGAGGGGAAAAATGCAAAAAACAAAGGTCTTTATGTTTTCGGGCCAAGGGTCCCAGTACTACCACATGGGTTGGGACCTATACACGAAGAACGGGAAATTCCGGTATTGGATGGACCGTCTTGACGGAATGGCATCGGATATTCTCGGCGAATCCATCCTCCAAAAAGTCTATGATCCCAGCAAAAAAAGGGGTGAAAACTTTGAAAGGCTGCTCTACACTCATCCGGCCATTTTTATCATTGAATACTCCCTGGCCAGAACGGTTATGGAAGATGGAATTATACCGGATTATATGATAGGAACCAGTCTCGGAGAGTTTGTTTCAGCAGCATTAGCAGGTGTAATAAGTGTAGAAGAAGCACTTGCGTGTACAATTAGGCAGGCAAAGATTTTTGAGAGTGATTGCAGCGAAGGTGGAATGCTTTCTATTTTCTGTAACTATGAACAGTATCAGAAGGATCCTGCTTTTACAAGGCGCATGGAATTGGTTTCTGTCAATTCCGAGGAGCATTTTGTTTTAGCAGGCTCATGGGAGAATATTGAGGCCATTGTGGAGCGTCTTAAGAAAACTAATATCCTTTATCAAATACTGCCTGTGCGGTATGCTTTCCACTCTGCCAGGATTGAACCTGCCAGGGAAGAGTTTATAAGCCTGTTTGACAAAATAGTCCTTAAGAAACCTGCAATTAAATATATTTCTTCAGTGTATGGCAAAGCAATGGAGGATTTTACCCCGGAATACTTTTGGCATGTGGTGAGAAAGCCCATTAACTTTCGTGAAGCAATTTCAGATGTTTGCAGGAATGAGGACTGCATATTTATCGATTTGGGCCCTTCAGGAACACTTGCGAACTTTACGAAATCCAATATGAACAATAAGTACGATTCAGAAGTTTTTAGCATTATGTCACCCTTTGGTAACGATTCAAAAAGTTATTCAACTATAGTATATGAATTAAAAAAGTATAGTAAAGAGAAAAGGAATGGTACGCCTATGATAGCATATGTTTTCCCAGGTCAGGGGTCACAGCAGAAAGGAATGGGTGCAGAGCTTTTTGGTGAATTTGCGGATTTAACCGGTATCGCGGACAAGGTACTGGGATATTCCATAAAGGAGCTTTGTATGGAAGACCCCGGTGGGGTGCTTGCGCAGACGCAGTATACCCAGCCGGCTTTGTTTATAGTAAGTGCGTTAAGTTATTTGAAGAAGGTTAAGGAAACAGGAGTCAAGCCGGATTTCGTAGCAGGGCATAGCTTGGGTGAATACAATGCTTTGTTTGCGGCAGGAGTTTTTGATTTCGAAACAGGGGTCAAGCTGGTTAAAAAAAGAGGGGAACTGATGAGTAAGGCTACCGGAGGCGGAATGGCTGCTGTCATCGGTCTTACGGAGGAACAAATAAAAGAGGTACTACAAAATAACAAGCTGGATAAAATCGATGTGGCTAATTTCAATACACCCAAACAAATCGTTATCTCCGGCCCGGCAGAAGATATCGCCAATGCCAAGGCCTGCTTTGAAGCGGCGGGAGCGGCAAAGTATGTGCCATTGAGTGTTAGTGGGGCTTTTCATTCACGTTATATGAGGGAAGCAAAAGAAGAGTTCCAGGAACTCCTGAAGCAGATAGAATTCTCTCCTGCTTCGATACAGGTGATTTCCAATGTTCATGCAAGACCGTACAAAAATCAGGATATAAAGAAAAATCTGGCAGATCAGATTGATCATTCCGTAAAATGGACAGAAAGCGTCCGTTATCTTATGGGGAAGGGGATTCAAAAAATTGAGCAGGTGGGTCCAGGAACTGCCATAAGGAGCATGATAAGCACCATACAGAGAGAAGCAGAGCCTTTGGTGGTGGACGATGAGAAAGAGGAAGCCAAAGAAGAAGCTGCAGTAAACCAGGTGGATGAAGGCAGGAAAAGCATTCTGGCTATTCGTGCCGACTCCTTGGGAAGCGACCAGTTTAAAAAGGATTATGGTTTAAAATACGCGTATGTAGCAGGGTCCATGTATAAAGGAGTATCTTCAAAAGAGATGGTGGTTACGATGGCCAAAGCCGGTATGTTGGGCTTTCTGGGGACTGGCGGTATGCGGCTTGAAGATATCGAAGGCGCGATCAGGTATATACAGGGAGAACTGAAAAACAATGAAGCCTATGGCCTGAACCTGCTGAATAACCCGATGAATCCTGAAAAGGAAGAGGCGGTTGTTGATTTGTATTTAAAATACGGTGTCCGGAATATCGAGGCATCTGCCTATTTAAGCCTGACTCCTGCAATTGTAAGATTCCGTTTGAAAGGATTGACAAAGGACAGCAGCGGCAGGGTGGTTTCGAATAAAAGGATTTTCGCAAAGGTTTCCAGACCGGAAGTTGCAGAAGCATTTTTGAGCCCGGCGCCGGAACGTATTGTAGAAAAGCTCCTTGCCGATAACAAAATCACCAGAGAGGAAGCTGAATTATCAAAAAGGATTGCCATGGTGGACGCGCTTACGGTAGAAGCGGATTCCGGAGGTCATACGGACGGTGGGGTAGCCTATGCCATTACGCCTGCCATGGTAAGGCTGCGCGATGATATGGTGAAAAAATACGGTTATCCGGGAAAAATAAATATTGGTGCGGCAGGAGGAATTGGAACGCCGGAAGCGGCGGCAGCAGCATTCCTGCTCGGCGCAGACTATATTGTTACAGGTTCAATCAACCAGTGCACAGTTGAAGCGGGCACCAGCGATTCGGTAAAAGAGCTGCTGCAGCAGATGAATGTCCAGGATACCGAATATGCTCCTGCAGGTGATATGTTTGAGATCGGTGCAAAGGTTCAGGTGCTGAAGAAAGGCCTGTTCTTCCCTGCAAGGGCAAACAAGCTTTACGAGTTGTATAGGCAGTATAATTCCCTGGACGAAATCGATGAGAAAACCAGAAAACAAATCGAGGATAAATACTTTAAAAAGAGCTTCGAAGAAATCTTTAACGAGTCCAAATCCTTTTATCCGGCTTCGGAAATCGAAAGAGCAGAGAAAAATCCCAAACAGAAGATGGCGATCGTATTCAAGTGGTATTTCGGTTATGCTACGAATCTTGCCCTTGGTGGAGCTGAAGACCGTAAGGTTGACTATCAGGTCCATTGTGGCCCGGCACTGGGAGCATTTAACCAATGGGTAAAGGATACGCCGCTTGAAACCTGGAGAAGCCGTAATGTGGACAAGATTGCCGAGAAGCTGATGGTGGATACGGCGGAGGTTTTGAATCAACGGTTCAAAGCCATGGCTGTCGGTATATAATGAATCCTTTGAATGAGGTGGGTGTGAGAATGACGAGAGAAGAGATTTTTAATATTGTTAAAGAAAGCATTGCGGAAATACTACCTGAAATTGATATTGAAAGCTTAAAGGTCGAGGATAGCCTGAGAGAGCTTGGCGCCAACTCTATAGACAGAGCGGATATTATCATCGACACAATGGAAGCTTTAGGATTGAAGATTCCACTGGTTGAGTTCGGGAATCTAGCCAATATTAAAGAGATTGTCGACTTATTCTATGAAAAGTCGGCTTTAAAGTAATTCCGTATCAGGGGTCATAGGGATCAGTCGATAAGAAGCAATGTTGTCAGGTTAAGCTGCAACCCTCGTCCCCTAGCTCCCTCTCCCAAGCTTGGTAGAGGGGGAACGGTGGTCCGGTATTTGTGTTGGATCCCTCTACCGAGCCCGGGAGAGGGATTTAGGGTGAGGGCCGATGCTTGAAGTTACCTGCTTCTTGCGGCAAACAATATTTCTTACTATATGCAGTAACTATTGAAAGGAATTCTATTCATGGGTTCATCATGCAGAAGAGTGGCAGTTACCGGAATGGGAATTATATGTTCCATAGGACATAATACGATGGAGTTTGGGAATTCCTTACGAAACGGAAGGAGCGGAATTGGTTTTTCCTGCTATGAAAAAAGCCATTCCCCTTTGGAAATTGGAGCCTATATAAAAGACTTTAATTTTATCCAGCACATGGGACGCTTCACTGATGCGGCGAAGGAGCTCTCTCAAAGAGCGGTTCAATGCGCCCGCCGTTCTCCTTTTGCAGTGCAGGTATCTGCAGCTGCAGCTTTGGAAGCATGGGTTGCCGGAGAATTGATTGAAAAGCCTGTGGATGGGGAGCGGATAGGACTTATCACGGCAGGCAGCAATATTTCTCAGACCCATCATTACCAGATGGGTCTGAAGTATAAGGAATCACCGGACTATATAATGCCAAGCTATGCTGTGCAGTATAATGATTTTGATCATATCGGAACGCTGAGCGAGGTTTTCGGAATCAATGGGGAAGGCTTTACTGCCGGAGGTGCCTCGGCCAGCGGGAATGTCGGCATTATTAAGGGGTTCCAAATGGTGGAAAATGGAATGGCGGATGTTTGTCTTGTCATAGGCTCACTGGCAGATTTATCTCCTGTAGAAATTCAAAGCTTTATAAATTTAGATGCTATGGGAGGGAAACGCTTCAGGGAACAGCCGGAGAAGGCCTGCAGACCCTTTGATGCAGAGCATGAAGGGTTTATATATGGGCAGGCAGGCGCATGCCTTATCCTTGAATCCATGGATTCGGCAGAGAGAAGGGGCATTGTGCCCTATGCCGAAATTTTGGGCGGGTCGATGGTACTGGATGGGAATCGGCTGTCGAACCCGAATAAAAGCGGGGAAATGAGGGCTATGGAATACGCTCTCGAAAAATCAGCAATAGAAAGAAATCAGATTGGCTATATCAATGCACACGGCACTTCAACGCCCCTAGGAGACAGGGTTGAACTGGAGGCGATACGTGATGTTTTTGGTCCGAGCCTTTCTACTATATGGATTAATTCGACAAAAGGGCTGACAGGTCACTGTTTGTATTCGGCTGGGATGGTAGAGGCTATTGCTTCCATAATTCAAATGCAGGAGGGCTTCCTGCATCCGAATATCAATCTGGATAACCCCATTGCAGAAGGCTACAGGTTCAGTCCGAAAACACGAATTGCGGCAGATCTGCAATATGTTATGAGTAACTCCTTTGGCTTTGGAGGCATAAATACAAGTATTGTCTTAAAAAGGATGGGTGGATGATGGAAGTAGGAATTGAAGCACTAAACTTTTATGGTGGTCCTGCCTATATTGATGTCCGGACTATTTTTGAGGAACGCGGCCTGGACCTTGACCGTTTTAATAATCTTATGCTGGTAAAAAAATCGGTAGGGGCTCCCTGTGAGGATGCGGTCACAAACGGTGTAAATGCCGCAAAACCGATTATTGATCGATTGAGTCAGGAAGAGAAAAATAAAATTGAACTGGTGATTACCTGCAGCGAGTCCGGCGTGGATTTTGGAAAATCAATGAGTACCTATGTACATGACTGCCTGGGACTCAACCGCAAGTGCAGGCTGTTTGAGCTCAAACAGGCTTGCTATGGCGGGACCGCAGGTCTTCAGATGGCCAGCTGCTTTGTTGCATCCCAGGCCTCTTACGGGGCGAAAGCATTAGTGATCGCGACTGATGTTGCAAGGGCTGCCGTCAAATATACCTATGGTGAGCCCTCCCAGTCCGTCGGCGCTGTTGCCATGCTGGTCAGTGACAAGCCGCAGGTTCTCGAACTGGATTTTGGTGCAAACGGGTATTATGGTTATGAAGTAATGGATGCATGCCGGCCCTTGGCGGAGGTGGAGCTTGGAAATCCTGACCTGTCGCTGCTTTCTTATCTCGATTGCCTCGAAAACAGCTATGCAGCTTATGCAGAAAAGGTAGAAGGAGCGGATTTCAGGGAGACTTTCGACTACCTGGTGTTCCATACGCCCTTTGCAGGTATGGTGAAAGGCGGTCACCGCAAATTGATGCGCCAGCTTTGCCGTGTTAGTTCCGCTGAGACCGAAAAGGATTTTGAACGGAGAGTGATGCCTGCCATAAAGTACTGCCAGGAGGTTGGAAACGTATATTCAGCCTCGGTTTATTTAGCACTTTGCAGCTTGATCGACCATATAGAAGTAGACAGCGCAAAGCGGCTAGGATTGTTTTCCTACGGCTCAGGCTGTTCCTCGGAATTTTACAGCGGGGTGATCACACCGGTTTCAAAAGCAATTGTCAGGGAAATGCGAATTAAAGAAGAGCTTTCCAGGCGGTACAGGCTGACAATGGAGGAGTATGACAAGCTGTTGGATTTGAATATGGAATGGATTTTTGGGGTAAAGGACAAAGCCATGGATTTTTCCAGCTTTTCGAAGATATATGAGCATTTCTTCGAGGGGAGAGGGCTTCTGGTTCTAAAGCAGGTGAATGATTTCCACAGGGAATATGCATGGAGTTGACGCGGAGGGCAAGGATGGTGAAACATGCAGTATAATACCTTACTAATCGAAAATAAGAATCCAATCCTTTATGTAACCATGAACCGTCCGCAAAGTCAAAACAGTATCAATGCGGAGCTGCTTCTGGAATTGAATGCGGTACTGGACGCTGCGGAGAATGACAGGGGACTGAAAGTATTGGTGATACGGGGGCAAGGAGGGTATTTTTGCAGAGGCATGGACTTCGAATTGATTTCAAATGGAGAAGGGATGGGGGATACGAATGAGGGCGATATGTTTACAAGGCTTTACTCCCAGACCTTACGCCGGATATCGCTGATCCCCAGGGTCATTATATCCTTGATTGAAGGGCAGGCAATGGCAGGAGGGGTAGGACTTGCAGCGGCAAGTGACCTTGTTGTAGCGACCCCGAATTCGGAATTTTCCTTATCCGAAGCATTATGGGGATTGCTGCCTGCAATGGTTTCGCCTTACTTGATCAGAAGGGTAGGATTCCAAAAAGCCTACGCCATGACATTGACAACGATGCCGGTATCGGCGGAGAAAGCGTATGAAATGCATCTTGTTGATGAACTCAGCGAAAACCCTGAAATGGCACTGAGAAAGCTGTGCCAGAGGCTTAATAGGGTTGAGCCCGATACCATAAAGGATTTGAAGTCTTTCTTCAGAAGGATGTGGATTATATCGGATGAAATGGAATTGGAAGCTGCGGACGAATCCTTCCGGCTGTTTTCAAAGCCACAGATAAGGGACAATATCGTGAATTTTGTTGTAAATAAAAAATTTCCATGGGATAAATAGAGCTGGTTTTACAATGAGAAATTTAGATGTTATGCAGTATTGTTATTGAGGTGGGGTCAATATGAGAGAAAAAGCACAAGTGTTAAAGGGATTGAAGGAAAGAAAAAGCAGCAGTGATAAGAGGGACAGAAAACAGCAGAAAAATGCTGGTTCAATAAATAACGGAGATATTGCAATTGTTGGCGTATCCTGCCGTTTTCCGGGAGCCAACGATTGCAGTGAGTTTTGGAGGAACCTTGAAAACGGGGTAGACTCAATTACTGAAGTACCATCGGATCGGTGGGAATTTGATCCATACTATTCGGCCAATCCTAACGAAACCAATACCAGTATTACGAAAAAGGGCGGATTAATTGACAATGCCTATTCGTTTGACAACCGCTTTTTTAATATCTCGCCTGCCGAGGCAGTAAATCTGGACCCTCAGCAGCGGGTATTCCTGGAGGAAGCATGGCGTTGCATAGAGGACTCCGGGGAACCCCTTGCAAAGCTCCGGGAAATGAAAACGTCAGTGTTCGTAGGAGCGACGCCATTGGAATTTTATAATGATATCAATACCCCAGGGCTTGAGACGAACTACTATACAGCCGGGGGCATTTATTATTTTATGATTCCCAACAGGGTTTCTTATTTCCTGGGACTTTCAGGCGAAAGCAAGACAGTTGATACAGGCTGCTCCTCTGCTTTGGTTGCCCTCCATGATGCCAAGCTTTCGTTGATTTCAGGGAGAAGCGATTATGCTATGGTGGCAGGGGTCAATATGCACTTGTCCGCCTTTAAGCACATTATATGGTCGAAGAACAGGATTATCAGCCCGGACGGGAAATGCAAGACCTTTGACCAGGCTGGAGACGGCATGGTACCTGGAGAAGGCGTTGGGGTACTGCTGTTAAAGCCTTTGAAAAAAGCTGTTGAGGATAATAACCACATATATGGTGTAATAAAAGGTATTTCCGTCAACCACGGAGGGAAAGCGGCATCGGTTTCCGCACCCAGGGTGGATGCACAACGGGATGTGATTCTGGCAGCACTGCAAGATGCGGGGATTGGCGCTGATACCGTAAGTTACGTGGAAGCCCATGGGACCGGCACTATGCTGGGCGATCCCATTGAAGTGGAGGGCCTGACAAAGGCATTCCGGCAGTATACAAGCGATACCGGTTTTTGCAAAATCGGTTCGGTAAAGACCAACATCGGGCATACGATTTCCACAGCAGGAATTGCAGGTATCATTAAAGTGCTTCTAATGCTCAAAGCAAAAAAGATCCCCCCTTCACTGCATATAACTGCAAGCAATCCTATTATTGACTTTGACCGTACCCCTTTTACAATAGCCACCCAGCTTTGCGATTGGGAAAGACAGGATAAAGCAATCCCTTTGAGAGCGGGAGTCAGCTCCTTCGGATTTGGCGGTGTGAATTCTCATGTGATCATTGAGGAATTCAAACAGGAGGATTATTTTGAAAGGACCAGGGAGGAGGGGGAGACGGAACTGTTTGCCCTTTCTGCAAAGACCCTTGAAAGCCTTAAAGAGATAGTTTCTGAATGGGAGAGCTATACCAATAGCGAGGCCTTTACTGTAAATAATTTGCAGGATATCTGCTTCACCCTTCTTACAGGAAGGTCAGCCTTCCCATACAGGATTGGGAAAACGGTAAAAAACAAGGAACAGCTTAAGGATTATCTGAAAACCCTTGATATAAGTACAGCCCATAAGGTTTCGAACTGCCAGCGGTGCCTGGTAATCGGAGAGCCCAGCTTGAAGGGTTATAAAAAACTGAAGCAGGACTTCAAGCATTCACTTTTCGAAAGCAAGCTGGATGAATTGTCAAAGCTGCTGGAGAAGGGCGGAGCTTCAGTAGAAATAACAGAAGGCTTATATAAGGATGCCTGGGATGAAAATCTAAAACCGCTGTATCTTTTTATGATCAGCTATGCCTTTCTGGCAGTCATCATAGAGGCCGGTTTTGTACCCGACGCTGTAGCGGGTAAAAAGGCAGGCATATGGACGAGCCTGGCATTAAGCGGTGTCCTGGGTGTAGAAGATGTACTGATGGTCCTTGCAGGCAAAAAGGATATGGAAGATATAAAGGCAGCAAGGCCGAAATATCCGCTGGTTGACCCTATAGGAGGCAGTATCATCAAACCCTGCTATTTTGATGAAGGCTATCTACGTCTCCTTTTACAGGAGACTGAAATAAGCAGCACTCTGTTGAAGGGCTATGCAAACAAAGCCCGTACAATTTATGAAAACCAATATACTTTTAAGAAATACATCGAGGAATGGGAAGAAGAATTCAAGAAATATAAACTGGACCTTATAAAAATGTTATATGACAGCCAATGGCTTATGTCGGATGCAAGCCAGTTTAAAAAAGAAAAGCTGTTATTCCTTCTGGCCGTTATGAGTTCCTTGAAGAAACTGAATAAAAAATGGAATTTGTCCCAGGAGAAGCTTCTGGAGGATCCAAGAATCTATGAGCTTCTGGATTTGATGATTGATGATGCCTTGCCGAAGGAAACGCTGGTAGACCTTCTTGTTTCCGGAAATCTCGATTATAAAGCAGCCGTCGGATTTTTGAACACACGCCTTCAAAGTGTCAAACTGGAAGGACCGTACGAAATTCTGTCCGGCAGGAATGCTGCCTTGAATGAAATAGGTGATGTTGCAGCCTGGATCAGAGCGGCTGCGGAGAAATCCGGAATTCCTGAAGCAGAAGGTATGTCCACTGTACTGTTTGGAGAAAGCACAGGGGAGGACAAAAAAAATACAGCTGTTGCATTTGACTTGCAGGGTGAATTTGAAAGGGGCTACAAACAGTTTTTACTGGATTTGTGGCTGAACGGAGTGGAAATAAAATGGGAAACCCTTTATACCAACCGGAATTGTTTTAGGCTTTCCCTGCCTTTATATGCATTCAAGCGGGAAGTATTCAGGCTCCGACAGGGTACGACCCGGCAGGAATACAGCGTCGGCAGATTGCATCCGCTTCTGGATGCCAATGTTTCTACACTGGAGGAGCAAAAGTTTGTATTGAAGCTCACCGGTAAGGAATTTTTTATGTCCGACCATATCGTAGCCGACAAAAAAACTCTTCCAGGCGCGGCCTATATTGAAATGGCACGTGCCGCCGGAGAGCTTTCAGGCGGAAAAAAAGTAGCAAAGCTGAAAAATATTGTTTGGGTGAAGCCTATTACCCTGGATGAGGGTAGGAAAGAAGTCTTTATAAGCCTTTATCCCGGGGCAGGAGCGGTAGAGTTTGAAATGACCGCCAGGGAAAGCAGGGGCGAACCTGCACTTTGCGCCCAGGGAAAATTGGTTTATGAAAGCGCCGATTCGAAGCGGGATGCCGGTAAATGCGATCTGGAGCAGTTGAAAAGCCGCTGCGCGGGATATAAGCAGAAGCAGGAGTGCTACCGGATGTTTAATGCGATGGGATTGCGCTACGGAGAAGCTTTCCAGCCCGTGGAGGAAATCTATTTAGGGCAGGGTGAAGCCTTGGCGCGGCTTGAGCTTCCTTCCGGCTTGAAAAACATGTTTTCGGAATTTAACCTTCATCCTACTTTACTGGATGGTGCACTGCAGGCAGTGGTATGCCTTGCGGCAGCGGATGCCTTTCAGGACAGGAAGCCTCTTTATCTGCCCTTTACTGTAGGTGAAGTTGAAATAATGGAAGCCGTAAGTACAATATGCTATGCCCATGTTTCGGAAGAGAAGGCAAATGGAAATAAGGGTAAAGACATGCAGACCTTCCATGTTGCGCTGATGGATGAAAAAGGGAACGAATTGGTGAGAGTGAAGGACTTTACGGTAAGAGTTGTGGAGGCCGGTGAAGAAAAACAGTCTTCGGTAACACTGGCAAAAAGCATATGGCAAAACGATCCCTGCAGTTTTATAAAAGATAAACATAAATGGTCTGGAAACATCCTTCTTTTAGATACTCCGGAAAAGCTTCATTACGGTTTTGACAAAATAAAGGACGAGGGCTTGGGCGTGAATATGCAGCTTGCCTGCGTAAAATACGGGGAAGCCTTTGAGGACCATGGCGGCGGGAGGTTTACCATAAACTCCGAAAACAGCGGAGACTATGAAAAGCTGTTTGCAATGCTCAAACAGCAAGGCTTACTGCCGGAAAAAGTCATACTTGGGTGCCCGGTAAAGGATGGGGGTACAACGTCTGATGATCTGGAGAAGGGGCTAAAAGCATCGGTTTTTACGGCTTTCCGCTTTGTAAAATCCTTGCTGGCGATAAAACCTGAAAATCCGGTTAGAATACTTTTCCTCTATGAAGAAAGCTCCAGGGGGAATAGCCCGATTTACGCTGCCATGGAAGGATTCTTCCGGACAGCCATGAAAGAAAACTCAAAATTGTCGTTCAAAGCTATCGGAGCAGGCAGCGATATACAATCCTTCCATGGCAACCTCATGGATTGTTTGCTTTATGAGATGTACGATGACAGTGCTGTGGGGGTCCGCTATACCGATGCAGGAAGGCAGATCAAGATAAACCGGGAAGAGCAAACGGATACGGGTAAAAATAGCTTAGGGCCTGGATTACTGAAAAAAGGCGGTGTGTATCTCATTACCGGCGGGGCAGGCGGTCTGGGGCTGATTTTTGCCGGATACCTCACCGAAAGTTATAAGGCGAAAGTCATTCTTACGGGAAGATCGCAGCCCGGCGATGATGTGAAAGAAAAGATTTCGAAACTCCACCTGAATGGAGGAGAGATTTTATATATTCAAGCGGATATCAGCCAAAAAGATGGAGTAGAAGCGCTGATTGAAGCGATAAAGCAGAGATACGGTGAACTCAATGGCATCATCCATAGTGCAGGGATTGTAAAGGATGCCTATATCGTGAATAAATCCCAGAGTGAAATGCAAGCAGTGCTGGCTCCCAAAGTGGCAGGGACGGTTTTCCTGGATGAAGCTACAAAAGGTGAAGATCTGGATTTCTTTGTCATGTTTTCCTCCGTTATCTCCATTCTGGGAAACCCAGGGCAATGCGATTATGCTTATGCCAATAGCTTCATGGACCATTATTCCTTTTTAAGGGAGTCCTACCGCAGGGAAGGAAAGCGGTCAGGAAAGACCCTGTCCATCAACTGGCCTCTTTGGAAGGATGGCGGGATGAAAGTCGACGATAGTACAAGGATACTGATGGAAAAAACCATCGGCATGAAGCCCATGGGCACCTCAGCAGGGCTGGAGGCTTTTGAAAAGGGCCTTATGGGTGAGGAATGCAGCTTGGTCGTGGTAGAAGGGAGTAAACCTAAGATTCTTAGTTCCCTGGGGATTTTGAAGGAAAAGGGGCCTGGTTCAATTGCCGTACAGGGGAAACCGCAGGGGATTGATCACAAAAAGCTTATGGAAAAGCTGCATGAGCATTTAACCGGTATGATAAGCAAAATATTGAATTTGCCCACGGAAGAAATCGACCTGGATGGAGACAAGAGTGAATACGGCTTTGACTCCATAACCATCAATGAATTTATAAACCATGTGAATGAGGAATTTGGGTTGGATATTATTCCGCCTGTATTTTTCGAACATTCCACCGTCGGAGCTTTTGCGCAGCACTTGCTAGAGAGGTATTCCAGTCAGTTGTCGGCGCGTTATGCTCTGGAAACCGCCAGGGTGGCTGCCGCCGGTGAGGATGAAGGAGAAGGATTCGAAGCGGATGCCGGCATAAATGAGGATATCCTGGTAAAAAATATCGGTAAGGAACTGGTGGCCGGAGTTTCCGAAATACTTAAAATTGACGAAAAAGAGCTCGATGCCGATATGGAAATCAGCCAGTTCGGTTTTGACTCCATTTCCCTGACCGAGATGAGCAATTACCTGAATGAATTATATAATACCTCAGTGATGCCTTCGGATTTCTTTGAATACCCAACACTGGAGGGATTCGCGAAATACATGGTTAAAAAATACAGGGATAAGCTTACAGGTTTTTACGAGGACACTCCCAGAGAAGTAAAGCCCCTGCAGCGCACCAGAGCTGCCGTACAAACCTGGGAGAAAAATAATGCCACAATCCCTCTGGAACCCACCTCCCGTCTCGAAACCGTAAAAGAATATGAGGACGAGCCTGTGGCGGTGATCGGAATCAGTGCAAAGATGCCCCTGTCCGAAGATGCGGATGCCTTCTGGAGCAACATTTTGGACGGTGTGGATATGGTCACCGAGATTCCCAAAGACCGGTGGGATTGGGAGAAGTTTTACGGAGATCCCTTAAGGGAGCCCAATAAGACAAACATTAAATGGGGCGGATTTATGAAGGATGCCGACAAATTTGATGCGGCATTTTTCGAAATACCTCCCATGGAAGCACAGTTGATGGACCCACAGCAAAGGGTGTTTCTGGAGACGGCATGGAAAGCCATTGAAGATGCCGGGTATAATGTATCGGATTTGTCCGGCTCCAAGACCGGCGTATTTGTTGGGGTTTCAACCTGGGATTACAGTGAGCAGCTTGCATTGAAGCAGGGGGACATTCAAGCCCATACTTCAACGGGGACGGTGCATTCCATTCTTGCAAACAGGATATCCTACCTGCTGAACCTGCACGGTCCCAGTGAACCTGTAGATACTGCATGCTCCAGTTCCCTTGTGGCTGTATACCGTGCTGTGGAAGCCCTGAGAGCGGGAGACTGCCATATGGCCATTGCAGGCGGGGTCAATGTCATCAGCAGTCCGACGCTGTATATATCTTTCAGCAAGGCTGGCATGCTGAGCAAGGACGGAAGATGCAAAACCTTCGATAAAGATGCCAATGGGTATATTCGGGGCGAAGGGGCCGGGGCGGTCATTCTTAAACCCCTGAGCAAGGCAAAGGCAGACGGAGACCGTATTTATGCAGTTATAAGGGGGATGGCGGTGAATCATGGCGGCCATGCCAATTCCTTAACGGCACCAAATCCCAATGCCCAGACTGAACTCATAGCCACTGCATGGAAAAGAGCCGGAATCAAGCCCACCAGGGCTGCCTATATCGAAGCCCATGGAACCGGCACAAGCCTTGGGGACCCCATTGAAATTAACGGCTTGAAGAAAGCCTTTGAGCAATTATACAGTGAATGGAATCTGACAGGGGCTACACCGAATTCTTGCGGAATCGGTTCTGTTAAGACAAACATAGGACATCTGGAAGCTGCTGCAGGCATCGCGGGCTTGATCAAGCTGATTCTTGCCATGAAGCACGGTGTCATCCCCGGAAACCTGCATTTTAAAGAACTGAACCCCTATATCAAATTGGAGGGAAGTCCCTTCTATATCGTAAACAAAAACACCGTATGGGAGTCTCCAAAGGACGAGCAAAACAGGCCTTTGCCGCGCTGCGCAGGGGTTAGCTCTTTTGGCTTCGGAGGAGTGAATGCCCATATTGTCCTGGAAGAATATAACGATAACCGGAGTGCTGCCGAGGACACGCAAAACGCTCCGCAGGTTATCGTAATGTCTGCACGGAATGAAGAAAGGCTTCGGGTCTATGCCCAAAACCTTTCCGCCTACCTGGAGAATACCCTCAGCTCTGCAGAGAATGGAAACGGCAGCCTGCAGGGACATATTCTTAACGGTTTGGCTGAGATCGCTTCAGCCATAATGAATGTTGACGTGAAGGAAATCGATACAGAAGAAAGTCTGCTGGAATCGGGTATGGACTATGTGGGGCTTACACGGCTTGCCGGAGAAATCAACCGCAGGTACAGCCTTGATACCAGTGACAGACTCCTGGCGGAACATAGCTCCCTTGCTGCTATTACAGCTTATCTGGAGAAAAACCATGCAGACCGGTTTGATGCAGACCGGAAGCCTGCCGGCACAAAGGAAAGGGAGAACAGGGAAGAATTCAACCTTACGGATATTGCCTACACGTTGCAGGTCGGCAGGAAGCCCATGGAGGAACGCCTGGCTCTTGTGGTAAGCAGTGTCGGTGAATTAAAGGAAAAACTTCATCGGTTTGCGCAGGGAGAGCAGGATTTTGAAGGATTGTACAGAGGAAGCATAAAAACAGCCAGGGCAAAATCCTCCCCGCTTGTGGAAGGCAAGGTAGGGGAAGAGTTCATAAAAATGATACTATGGGAAAAAGACTGCGGCAAGCTGGCCTACCTGTGGGTTAACGGAGTCAATATCGACTGGAAGAAGGTTCACGGGGAACCGCAGGCAAGGAAGATATCACTGCCGACCTATCCTTTCGAAAGGAAACGCTATTGGATTTCCGAAGGGGAAGGGATCAAATCAGAGGCCGGGTATGGCAGGGTAAGTTCTTCCATTCATCCCTTGATTGATGAGAATATATCGGATTTACAGGAACAGCGCTATCGAAAGGCTTTCACCGGAGAGGAGTTCTATCTCACCGACCACCGGGTGCAGGACATGAATGTCCTGCCAGGCGTTGTCCATCTGGAGATGGCAAGGGCTGCCGGAAGCCTTGCGGGAGGCAGAAATGTGAAGTGCTTAAGGAACATAACCTGGGTAAGGCCGGTGAAGGTTTCGGAAGGTGTGAAGGAGGTCCTGATCAGCCTTTATCCTTCAGGAACCGATGCAGTGTTTGAAATTGGAACCGTATCGGAAAATGGCGGAAGGATGGTTTATTCACAGGGTGAAATTTGCTTTGAAGGACAAAAAGAAACCAAAGACAAGGGGGAAAGCATTCCTGTTGAAGATATAAGGAAACGCTGTACAGCCCGGATGACAGGGGAAGAATGCTATAACCTGTTCGGCAGGGCAGGAATCGATTACGGCAGTTCCTTCCGGGTCATAAGGGAGATGTTCATCGGAAACGGGGAAGTACTCACACATCTTGTACCTTCAGGAACAGCAAAAACAAATGCAGATGGCTTTGGACTCCATCCGGCCATTCTGGATGGGGCATTTCAATCCGTTTTAGGTATGTTCGGCAGCACCCAGGACAATGCGTACCTGCCGTATAACTTGCAGGAAATAGAAATTTACCGGGAAGTGGCAGGCGAGTGCTATGTGCATGTAAAGCCGTCGGGTGCAACAGCAGGAGCGGAACGGAAGGTAATGCGATTTGACATTATTGTCACTGATGGAACCGGCCTTGTATGTGCAGTCATTAAAAATCTGGCCGTTATGCAGCTAAAGACAGGAAATGCATATGAAGAAGCCACTTTGGGCGGGATACACTCCCCTATGCCGGCAGCGGAAGTGTTCCCCGGCGAAGTTGAAGATACAGTGAATAGAAGTATGCCCTCCGGCACCGGTGGGGATGAAATTGACCGGAATTCCCTTGTCAGGAATCTGGAAAAGGACTTGACACAGGTTATCTGCGACCTTTTAAAGCTGGAGGAAAAAGAAATCGATAATGAAACGGAATTCAGCAGGTTTGGTTTTGACTCCATCACCTTATCGCAGTTCAGTACCCGAATTTCCGACAAATACAGCATCCACTTCATGCCCTCCCAGCTTTTTGAATTGCCGAACCTCGGGAAGCTTTCAAAATACCTGTCGGAAGCCCATCGGCAAATTTTTGCGGAGTACTACCGCGGAAAAGTAAAAACTGTACGGAAACGCGAAAATACGGCTAAAATCCAGCCGGAACAGAAAAGGGAAAGCAGGAGGTTCCTGCAAGGGATGGCAGGACACTATACCCATCTATCTGCGGCCCATGAGACTGAACCCATTGCAATTATCGGTATGAGCGGAGTATTTCCTCAGTCGGGAAATCTAGAGCAATTCTGGGACAATCTGGTTTCGGGCAAGGATATGATAAGGGAAATTCCTGCAGAGCGTTGGGACTGGAAGCAGTATTACGGCGATCCCATAAAAGCTGGTAATAAAACCAATGTAATATGGGGCGGTTTTATGAATGAGGTGGACAAATTCGATTCCGCATTCTTCGGCATCTCACCGAAGGAAGCCGAACTCATGGACCCGCAGCAGCGGATTTTCCTGGAGACTGTATGGAAGGCCATTGAAGACGCCGGTTACAGGGTATCGGACCTGGCAGGCAGTCAAACGGGGCTTTTTGTGGGTGTAGGGGCTTCGGATTACTATGAGCTTTTGAAGGACAGCGGTGTAGATGTCCAGGCACAAACCTCCACAGGCATGGCCCATTCCATACTGGCGAACAGGATATCTTTCCTTTTGGATATCCACGGCCCCAGCGAACCCATCGATACGGCCTGCTCCAGTTCTCTTGTGGCAGTCCACAGGGCCATTGAATCCATAAAAAACGGCGATTGCGATATGGCCATTGCCGGGGGTGTGAATGTAATACTCAGACCGACCTATTATATCTCCTTTAGCAAAGCAGGTTTTCTGAGCCCGGACGGGAAGTGCAAAACCTTTGACAAGGATGCCAATGGTTATGTCAGGGGTGAAGGCTGCGGTGCCGTTATGCTCAAGAGGCTCAGCAGGGCACTGGAGGATGGAGATCATATTTATGCGGTTATAAAGGGGTCCGCCATTAATCATGGAGGCAGGGCAAATTCCCTTACAGCGCCCAATCCCAATGCACAGGCTGATTTGATCGTGAAGGCATGGAAGAAATCGGGGATCGACCCTGCAACCATATCGTATATCGAATCCCACGGTACCGGGACAAGCCTGGGTGACCCTATAGAAATCAACGGATTGAAGAAAGCCTTTGAAGAGCTCTATAAGGGCGCAGGAAAAAAAGCACCTGCTGTACCTCACTGCGGCATCGGTGCGGTCAAAACCAACACAGGGCATTTGGAGACCGCAGCAGGAATGGCAGGCTTGATAAAAATCCTATTGTCTATGAAGCATGCCATGATTCCGGGAAACCTTCATTTCAATACGCTGAATCCGTACATACAGCTGGGGGAAAGCCCCTTTTATCTGACGGACGAGAACAAGGAGTGGAAAAGGCTGAAGGATAAGGAAGGAAACCTGGTGCCAAGGCGTGCAGGCATAAGCTCCTTCGGTTTTGGCGGAGTCAACGCCCACATCGTTATGGAGGAATACGAGGAACCCAAACCGTCAGAGCCATGGGAGGGCGAACCGCTGGTCTTTGTGCTTTCAGCAAAGAAGGAGGATCGGCTGAAGGCTTACTGCAAAGAGCTTTTGCATTTCCTGGAGAAAGAAGGAGACCGCGTACCCCTGGAATCGGTTGCCTATACTTTGCAGGTAGGCAGGGAATCTATGGCAAAACGCCTGGCCATTGTTGCCGATACCATGGAAGATTTGAAAAAGGCACTTTCGGATTTTTATAAGGGCAAAACCGACATGGAAAATGTATATACCGGAAGTGTGCAGGATGACCGGCAGAAGGCTGGAATGGTACTAGGAGGAAGATCTGGCAGGGAATTTGTAAGGATGCTGATGGATGATAAGGCCTATGGAAATATGGCACAACTCTGGGTCATGGGCCTGGAAATTGAATGGGAGCACCTGTACCTGGGAGAGGTTCCGGGGAAGGTATCACTTCCTACCTATCCTTTCGCGAGGACAAGGCATTGGGTTCCCGAGGATAAGAAGAAGGAAGGTATCAGCCAAAAGCCTGTAAAGCAGATTTCCGATGCTGAGGCTGCACAAATCCTTGCAAGGCGCAGCCTGGCCCCGTCGAAACCGGAAGGGAAACAGGATAATAAAAATGGTATTTTCTACTATGCACCTGTATGGAAGCAGGTTCCCCTTGAAGCCGGACAATTGAACGAAAACAGCAGTAAGGCGGAGGGGAAAATAGTAATTATATATACACCTTACGCAAGCAGCTTGTGTAGTACCCTTTCCGGGTTTTACCCGGCAAACAGGTCCATACGCATAAAGCTGGGAAGCCAAAACCTACAGACGTCGCAGTCCGAATGGGAAGTGAATCTATGGGAACCGGGAGCCTTCAGCAGCTGCATGGAAAGTATGGGTCCCATTGACAGAATCTACTTCCTGGGGGGGGTACAGGGAACAGACATTGATACCGAAGACCCTGTGCAGTTGGAGGAAAGCCAGCAAATGGGTGCCCTTTCCCTGTTCCGGCTGGTAAGGGAACTGGGAGCTAAAGGTTATGCAAAGAAAGCGCTACAGCTTACGGTGGTTACAAACAACATCTACCGCGTGCTGCCCGAGGACAGGATTATTCCTTGTGCAGCCAGCCTGGTGGGTATTACAAAATCCATCAGCAGGGAATATCCTGCGTGGAGTGTTGCCCTTTTGGATATTGATTTATGTGAAACCGACAAGGAGGCTGAGGGCGAAGCTTTAGCGGCCGCTGCGCGTGCGGTGGTAATGGAGCCTTCAAGGCCTCAGGCGAAGGAGGCTGCACTGCGGGAAGCAAAGCGGTATGTAAGATTTGTTGAACCGGTAAGACTTCCGCCCATAGAAAGCAGCGGATTCAAAAAGAACGGAGTATACATAATCCTGGGAGGTGCAGGCGGAATCGGCCTGGAGCTTGGCCTGTACCTTGGTGAAACCGTACAGGCAAACCTTGTGCTTATGGGACGGAGTGAGCTGGATGCTGCAAGGATGGAGAAAATTGCACAGATCGAAGCGAAGGGCGGCAAAGCCATTTACCTGCGTGCCGATGCAAACAACCTGGAAAGCATGAAAGCCGCTGTTGCCAGAGCGAAAGAGCATTTCGGCAGGATTGATGGCGTGATCCATTCGGCTATCGTGCTGCAGGATAAATTGATTGCCAACATGGAGGAGAAGGAGTTTCGCAGGGCTCTTGATACTAAAGTTACGGGCAGCTTGAACCTTTATAAGGCGGTGGAAGCCGAAAATCCCGGGTTTATCCTGTTCTTCTCCTCCGCCCAGTCCTTTGTAGGAAATGCAGGACAAAGCAACTATGCGGCGGGATGCACCTTTAAGGACGCTTTTGCCTACTATCTTCACGGCAAATGCCCTGCAAAGGTACAGATCGTAAACTGGGGCTACTGGGGCAGCGTTGGCATTGTAGCCAGTGAGGTATACAATAAAAGGTTGAATGAAAGGGGAATTGCATCCATCGATCCGAAAGAGGGCTTTGCAGCATTGGAAACGGTACTGGGCAACCGCGCCGTGCAGGTTATGCCCATCAAAGCAAACAAACAACTGATGGAGATGATGGGAGCCGATTTTGCAAAACAAAGGATTGTATTCCCCTGGAAAATGCCCGCCCTGGTGGATACTGCACTGGATATGGGTAAGCAGCCGGTACCGGGGGAGGAAACCCTTGCAAAACTGGGAGAATCCTTCAAAAATCTTGAAAGATTTGCCGATCTGCTGCTGCTTCAGGGATTCAGAGCGATGGGATTCTTCCAAAAAGCAGGCGAGAAGTATGAAATACCGGAGCTGAAAGAGAAGCTTGAATTTATACCCAAGTATGGGCGGTTATATGATGAATTTATTAATATTTTCCAGGAGTCCGGCTTCATTTCACTGGAGGGAACTACGGTTATTACTTCTCAAAGGATGGAAACGGAGGAGCTGAAGGAGGAAATTGCAGCGCTGGAATACACAAAAAAGCATCTGGAAACTGCCTATCCGGCGGTGAAAACCCATGCAAACCTCCTGTGGGCATGCAGCAGGCATTACCCTGAAATATTTACCGGAAAAGTCCGGGCAACGGATATTATGTTCCCTAATTCGTCCATGGAGCTGGTGGAAGGCATTTATAGAGGGAACGATGTTGCAGACTACTATAACGGACTTGTCATTTGGTCCCTGCTTTCCTACATAGAAGCCAGAAAAGCGACACTGGCTGCGGGTGAAAAGATTAAAATCCTTGAGATCGGCGCAGGGACAGGAGGTACCAGTGCACCGGTATTTAAAGCCATAAGCAAATACAAGGAGCATTTGGTGTATACCTATACCGATATTTCCATGGCGTTTATACATTACGGAAGGCAGCAGTTTGAAGCGCAAAACCCTTATGTGGAATTCAAGGTCCTCAATATTGAAAATGATATAAAGAGCCAGAATTACACGCCGGGGGACTATGACATCATCATCGCTACCAATGTACTTCATGCCACCAAGAATATCAGAAATACCCTGCGCAACATGAAGGACCTGTTGAAAACAAACGGATGGGCGGTCATCAATGAGATTACCCATGTGCAGCATGTCGCGACCATGACCTTTGGCTTGTTGGATGGCTGGTGGCTGTACGAAGATGAAGAAAACCGCATGAAGGGATCGCCTTTATTGAAAAGGGAGACCTGGGAAAGGATACTGAAGGAGGAAGGGTTTGGCCGGGTGGAAGCCCTTGGCGTCAATGGAGCGGTTGACGGCGGCATGGATCATAATGTGTTTGTTGCACAAAGCGATGGCATTGTAGAATGGGAAGCGGACAGCAGCTATTTTTATGAAGAAGCGCCAAGACAGGCTTTCCAATCTGAAGCTGCCGCTTGTGAAACTCCTTCATATCCGGAACCGGAAAACGAAATCCCTGTACAGGATAAAATACCCTCGGAGCAAAAGGATTTTTTGGATGAAGCAGAAATAAAACCGGCGGTGGAGGATAAAATTACTGTCTGCCTGGCCGAGGTTCTCAAACTTGCCATGAGTGAGTTTGACTGCAGCCTTCCTTTTACCGATTTCGGAATTGACTCCATCCTTGCGGTGGAAGTCATAGATAAAATCAATGACGAACTGGGCATTGAGCTGAAGTCAACGGATTTGTTCAACTATTCAACGGTTTCAAGGCTTGCTGAACATATTGTCGAAGCATTTAAAGATGTATTATTGACCGGCAAAGGTAAAAACGGGGCAGATACCCTGAATCAAGGCCAAAGGCCTGATGATGAAAATTTCCAAACAGAAGAAGAGGAATCGGTTCTTGGCATGCTGAGTATGCTTGAAAAAGGGGAGCTTGATATCGATGATGTTGAGAAGGCTTTGTGGGGGTGATCATGGGTATGAAAAACGAGAGAGTTAGAGATATTCTTGAAAAGATAAAAAAGCACGAAATTTCGTCCAAAGAAGGGATGAAACGCATTGCCCGAATCAAACAGGAAGAAGAGGAAGGAAGCAAAGGCAGCCCCAGCATTGAAGAAATGCCGGCCGGCACGTCTGTGCCTTACAACGCTGGAATCGCCATCATCGGTATGGCTGCGAAGTTCCCCGATGCAAACAATATCGATGAGCTTTGGGACAACCTGGTGGAGGGCAGAAATTCAATCCGTGAGGCTGACCGGTGGCGGTTGGAGGATTTCTACGACCCCAACCCCGGTATACCGGGAAAAAGTGTAAGCAAGTGGGGCGGCTTTATTTCCGGAATCGATCAATTTGACCCGTTGTTTTTCAATATGTCGCCTAAAGAGGCCGAGTTGATGGACCCCCAGCAGCGGTTGTTCCTAAAGGAAGCATGGAGGAGCCTTGAGGATGCAGGGTACTCGGACAAGGAACTGGACAATAGAAAATGCGGTGTTTTTGTAGGATTTAATACTTCCGATTACATAAAAACCATTGAGGAAAAAAATGTTCCGCTGGATGGCTACATGCTGACCGGCAACAATGAGTCGGTGATTTCGGGCCGGGTTTCCTATTACCTTAACCTGAAGGGGCCCAGTATGACCCTCAATACAGCGTGCTCTTCCTCTCTGGTGGCGGCCCATCTCGCCTGCGAGAGCATACGCTGCGGGACGTGCGATATGGCCATCGCTGGAGGCGTAACCGTTATGGTGACGAAGGGGTTTCATACCCTGCTGAGTTCAACGGGCATGTTATCCCCGGAAGGCCAGTGCAAAACCTTTGACAATGAGGCTAACGGTTTTGTACCGGGAGAAGGCGTAGGTGCGGTAGTGCTGAAAAGGCTGGACAAGGCCTTGGAAGATGGTGACCATATTTATGCTGTTATTGCCGGTTCGGGTATTAACCAGGATGGAAAAACAAACGGCATAACGGCTCCCAGCAGCCCTTCCCAAACGGCACTGGAACTTGAGGTTTACCAGCGCTATGGCATCAACCCGGAGAATATAGGCTGTGTTGAAACCCACGGTACGGGTACAAAGCTTGGAGACCCCATCGAAGTGGATGCACTGACGGCAGCTTTTCATAAATATACATCCAAAAAGCAGTTCTGCGCCCTGGGTTCTATAAAAACCAATATCGGACATACCCTGGCGGCGGCAGGAATCGCCGGGCTTATCAAGGCGGTACTCAGTGTAAGCCGCAAGAAACTTGTGCCTTCCCTGAACCTGGAGAAGGAAAATGAAATGATCAACTTCAAGGACAGTCCCTTTTATGTAAATACCACAGCTCGCGATTGGACAGTCCCTGAAGGCCATCCTCGAATGGCCGCCGTCAGTTCCTTCGGCTTTAGCGGAACTAATGCGCACATGGTAATAAAGGAATGGAAAGCAGGAATGGAAGCCGCTGAAACAAAGGAAGAGGCAAAGTGGAGAATCTACCCGTTTTCAGCCAAGTCATCCAATTCCTTGCGGCAGAAGCTTGTGGATTTTAGTGATTGGCTGGACAGAAATGGAGACTGCTGCAGACCCTGTGATATTTCCTATACACTTCTGGTTGGAAGAAGCCATTTCCAGCATACGGCAGTTTTTACCGCCCGGGATATGGACCAGCTTAAAAAGGATATAAAGGCTGCGATTGGGGGAACCAAGGCTGTAAACTTTGTCTCCGATGAAGTAAAGGAAACAAGGGTGAAAGCCGACCCGGCCATGAAGCAGACCGGAGAAAAATATATAAAGGATATTGCCGAAAACAGGGTCGCCGATGAGGAACAAAAGACAAGGCTCATGTTCCTGGCCGAACTGTATGCGAAGGGATATGAGCTGGATTGGAAGGTACTGTTTGAAAATGACGGATGCAGGCGTATTCCCTTGCCAGGCTATTCCTTTGACGAGGAGCGCTATTGGGTTGGTGAAACGGATACAGGCATCGATGGAAACAGCAGAACAAGCCTTCTAAGGCTCCATCCGCTGGTGGATGAAAACATATCCAGCTTTAAAGGGCAAAAATTCAAGAAAACCCTTACGGTACAAGAGTTTTTCGTAACCGACCACCGGGTGGAAGGAAACCGGGTATTTCCGGGGGCTGGCTACATTGAAATGGCATGCGCTTCCGGTGCAATTGCAGGAGACAAAAAAGTAAGAGGCTTTAAAAATATAGTATGGGCAAAACCCATAACAGTAACAGATGCACGGAAAGATGTGTATATCAGCCTCTATCCTTCGGGAGAAGGTGCGGAATATGAGGTGAGCACAAGGGACGAAAAAGGTTCGGAAGTGATTCATTCCCAGGGTAAATTAAGCTTCGAAGAAAACTCAGGGGATGAACCCATCGATATTGCAGCGGTGCGTGCAAGATGCCTCCATCGAAGAGAAAGCAAGGATTGTTACAGCCTGTTCAACAAAATAGGGATGGGCTATGGACCTGCCTTCAGAACAATCCGGTGGCTTTGCAATAATCATAATGAAGCTCTGGCCTGGCTTGAACTGCCGGAAGAGCAAAGGAAAAGCTTTAAGGAATATATAGTGCATCCCTCCATCATGGACGGAGCACTACAGGCTGCAGTGGGGCTTGCACAAGACCTTACTGAGACATCGGATTCACCGTACCTGCCTTTCGGGATCGGTGAAATAAATATCTACAGCAGTCTGCCAGAAAAATGTTATGTATACGTAACCCCCGCAGGGAACGGGCAGCGTGATACCAGCCTCCTGAAATATGATGTGAAAATAGCGGGAGAGGATGGGACCGTGCTTCTGTCCATGCAGGATTTTTCTGTAAGGATGCTGGAAGGAAAAGCACATACAGGCAATGCTGAAAAGCTCTACATGGAAAGGGTATGGGTACAGTCGCCGCTAAAAGCAGGCATAAGCCGGAATTTCAATAAGCGGTTCATACTGTTCGATACCGGAGAGGATATGTACCGATTGCTGGGAGCCAGGGCTGCCGATGTAGGTAATAAGGATGTAATACTGGTAAAACCCGGACAGGGCTTTCAGCGCCTTGACGGAACGTTTGAGATAAATCCCTCCGATCCCGGGGATTATACCAAGCTTGTTGAAAGCTTGCAGAAAACGGGGAAAGTCCCTCAAAATGCAATATTTATGTGGGGACATGAAGAATTCAAAGTAGACGGAATTGATTTGGAACAGCAGCAGAGGGGGATTTTTTCGCTTCTGCATTTTATAAAAGCCATGATGAAGAGCGACCCGAGGGAAAAGCTGCGAATTCAATTTGTACATAGGGCGGAAAAGGCTGGCGCAAATCCTTTCTATGAAGCCATCGGCGCTTTTGCCCGGTCGCTGCGTCTGGAAAACCCAGGGTATATTTTGAAAACCCTCCAGTTGGATACAACCGGAAACGACTCGGCAAAGGTACTGGAAATCATCCTGGATGAGTTTGAAGCTGATGAGGATATGGAGGTTCGCTGCCAAAATGGTACCCGGTATATAAGGACACTGGTGCAGCAGTCTTTGGCTGCAGCAGAAGAAAAGAGGCTGCCCCTGAAGCACAAGGGCGTATATCTCATAACCGGGGGTATGGGAGGATTGGGCTGCATCCTTGCTTCCTATCTTGCAAAGGAATACAAGGCAAAGCTGGTTTTAACGGGGCGCACCCCTTTGAATGCAGTGATGGAGCAGCGAATAAGGATGCTGGAGGAATACGGTGCCGAGGTATTGTATGTCGCTACCGATGTTTCCAGGAGAGAAGAGGTGGCAAGGCTTTTTGCCGCTGCAAGAGAGCGTTTTACAGGTGTAAACGGAATCCTGCACAGCGCCGGGGTAATTCGTGATTCCATGCTTATGAACAAGAATGTGGAAAGCTTTATGGAAGTACTTGGACCTAAAGTATACGGCACAATATGGCTGGATCAGGAAAGCAGCAAGGAACCTTTAGACTTTTACGTCTTGTTTTCTGCGGGTGCTTCGGTCATCGGAAATGCAGGGCAATGCGATTATGCCTATGCCAACGGGTTTATGGACAGCTATGCCGGTAGAAGGGTGCCGGAAGGGCGGCAGGGTAAGACGCTGGCTATCAACTGGCCTTTCTGGAAGAACGGGGGTATGGTGCTTCCAGAGGAAGGCCTTGAAGCCATGAAACATGCGGGTATGGTGCCGCTGCGTGATGAAGAAGGAATAAAAGCCTTTATGGACGGGCTTGCAAGTGATAAAGAGCAGGTGATTGTGTTTTACGGAGATGCTGCGAGGATAAAGAAGGCGCTGGCTTCCAGATTTGAAGCCGTTCTCGGAGAGGAAATCCCCATTGCAGCGCCCGAAGGAAAAGAAAAAGTAAAATGGCTGGAAGAGGCCGAACAATACTTGAAAGGGATTATGTCAAAGGTAATCAGGCTTCCGGCTGAAAAGATCAATTCAAAAGAGCCGCTGGAGAAGTACGGCATCGATTCGGTGATGATCATTGGGCTGAACAGGGAGTTGGAAGCCTGCTTCGGCGAACTGCCCAAGACGCTTTTCTTTGAGTACCAGACAGTGCGTGAGCTTGCAGGGTATTTTGTGCAGAAACACCTGCAAACACTGTTAAAAAATATTCATAATACTGGAAATGCGGTTGGAACATCAGAAAATACGGCCATGGAAGGCTATGATAAGCTGGTCAGCATAAAAGACAGGCTGCTGGATGCACCGATACAGCCGGTAAATAAGGAAGCAGCTGAAAGTGATGATATAGCCATTATCGGCATACACGGGCGCTATCCTATGGCTGGAGATATGGAAGCCTTCTGGAACAACCTTGTGGACGGGAAGGATTGTATCAGTGAAATTCCCATGGAAAGGTGGGACCACAGCCAATACTATGACGCCGATAGGGATGCGGGCAAGGTATACAGTAAATGGGGCGGATTCATCCAGGATGCCGATAAATTTGACCCGCTGTTCTTCCAGATGACACCCAGAGATGCTGAAATTGCCGATCCCCAGGAAAGAATATTCCTTGAAAGCGTATACCATGCCATAGAAGATGCAGGGTATACGAAGGCAAGGCTCGACAGCTCCAACGTAGGGGTATATGTAGGAGTTATGTACGGACATTACCAGATGTTCGGAGCAGAGGAAACCATGAAGGGCAATGTTATGGCCTTGAATTCCTCCTATTCCTCCATTGCAAACCGTGTATCGTATTTCTTTAATTTCCACGGTCCGAGCATTGCCCTGGACACCATGTGTTCTTCTTCTCTTACGGCGGTCCATTTGGCTTGCGAAAGCCTGAAAAACAATGAAATTGATGTTGCAGTGGCAGGCGGAGTAAACCTTACACTGCATCCTTCCAAATATATCATGCTGAGTCAGGGGAAATTTGCCGCCAGCGACGGCCGATGCCGGAGCTTTGGTGCAGGCGGAGACGGCTACGTGCCCAGTGAAGGTGTCGGTACGGTGATTCTGAAGCCTCTGGCAAAAGCAAAAAGGGATGGGGATAGGGTCTATGCAGTGATTAAGGGGACAGCGGTAAACCATGGCGGGAAAACCAACGGGTACACCGTTCCCAATCCGAAGGCCCAGACGGAAGTCATATCCCGCACGCTGAAAAAGGCCGGAATTCATCCGAGAACCATCAGCTATATGGAAGCTCACGGAACCGGGACATCCCTGGGTGATCCCATTGAAATCACCGGATTATCCAATGTTTTTGGCGAATATACCTCCGAAAAACAGTTCTGTCCCATCGGCTCTGTGAAGTCGAATATCGGGCATGCGGAAGCCGCTGCGGGTGTTGCCGGGATTGCCAAAGTGCTTCTCCAGATGAAGCATAAAAAGCTGGTTCCCTCCATTCACGCAGAGACGCTGAATCCCAATATAAATTTCAACCCTACTCCTTTTTATGTACAAAAGACGCTTTCTCCTTGGGAGCAACCGGTCATTGAAGAAAACGGCGTACCTGTCAAATATCCCAGAAGAGCCGGTATAAGCTCCTTTGGTGCAGGCGGATCCAATGCCCATATCCTTTTGGAAGAGTATGAAGAGGAAGGCTCCTCCTATAAGGAAAGCCCGGGAGAGAAAAACATATTTGTGCTGTCTGCCAGGAGCAAGGAGAGGCTTGTGGCCTATGCAAACGAAATACTCAGCTATCTGGAAAGACAGCAGACACCCGGCGGCAGCGGAAAGATGGGCGGTATCTGCAGTGAAACGTTGGTTGTAAAAGATATGGTTACGGCTGCGGCATATTTGCTTAATATCGATGAAAGCGAAATCGACGTTGCGGAGAGCCTTTCTGACTTCGGTTTTGACAGGGTCCTCCGAAATCATTTTATCAATGAACTGATACGCCGGTATGAGCTGGATGTTGCCTTCCCCATACCGGATGAATATGATACCCTAAGTGCCCTGGCGAAATACCTGGCGGACAGGTTTAGCGACAAGATCGCCGGATATTATGAAAAAACCGGCCAGGGGGACGGCTTGACGGCCGGCAGCAGTTCTATAAGGCTTTGCGATATTGCCTATACCCTTCAGACGGGCCGCGATGCCATGGAAGAAAGGCTGGCTGTGGTTGTTTCAAGCATAGGGAAACTTTGTGAGGTATTAAAGGTGTTTGTGGAGGGGAAGCAAACGGAAGGATTATATACCGGAAGAGTAGCTGCCGGTAGAGAAGCGGACAGTTTGGAAAAGGAAGAAGAAATAGAAAGGCTCCTGAAAACGGGAGAGTACGACAGGCTGGCCAGGGCCTGGGCTTCCGGGGCCAATGTAGACTGGCAGAAGCTGTATCCTGTCCGGCATCCTCGTATTGTAACCCTGCCCAATTACCCCTTTTTACGGAAAAGAATATGGTTCGGAAGCTTCAAAGGCAGTACAGCAGCCCAGGCAATATCCGCAGAAGAAAGTGTACGTGCAAAAACGGAGGTAAAGACGACTCCGGCACCGGCAGTACCTGTCCGGGCGGAGAGGCTGCCGGATACTGCGCCTAAAATCGACATCAACAAGACCCGGATTCAATGGGATACAGTCGAAGACTTCATGGGCAATGAAGTCGCCCTGGACATCATTGACGGACAGATTGCACTGGTGACCCTGCAGGAGAAGAACAGGAAGAACATGCTTTCCGAACAGGCCATCAAAGGCCTCATGGCCAAATTTGCCGAAATTGCAAAAAATGAAGCCATCAAAGCTGTCATTATAACAGGCTATGATAACGTTTTCTGCATGGGAGGAACCCAGGAACAGCTGACAAGCATCGCGGACAGGGAGAGTAAATTTACCGATGTGCCGTTCCTGTACAGGGGTCTTTTAGATACTGAAGTTCCTGTAATTGCAGCAATCCAGGGACATGCTTCGGGAGGCGGACTTCTCTTTGGGCTTTCTGCCGATATTGTCGTAATGTCCGAGGAATCGGTATACAGCGCAGTGTTTACAAAATACGGCTTCACCCCCGGAATGGGTGCAACCTATGTTTTAAAGGAAAAATTCGGTATAAACATCGCGAATGAAATGATGTATACGGCCAAGTCCTTCAGCGGAAGCGAACTTAAGGAGCGCGGAGCTCCGGTTATAATCAGGAAAAGGCAGGATGTAGTAAAGGAAGCCATTTCAACGGCCAGAATCCTTGCGGAAAAACCGCGGCATACCTTGAAAGTTTTGAAGCAGGAGCTGGCGGGAAGGCTCCTCGAACAGCTTTTGGGCTGTATTGAGCGTGAAGCCTATATGCACGAGCTTACCTTTTCACATCCGGAAGTTAAAAAACGTATAGAGTATTACTATCTGGATTCCAAGCGTAATACCCGGGAAACGGGAGATGCAGATGAAAAAGCAGCCAAGCCTCCGGTCCAGACTGAAAAAAGGAAAGAGCTGCAAACAAAGGAAACGACATATGATCAGGAAGCTTTGCAGCAGGACATCCTGGATATTTTAAGCAGCATTCTTTATATACCGGCCGAAGAGATCAATGGGGACGTAAGCTTCAGGGATATGGGGGTGGACTCCATCAGTGGAGTGGAAATCGTAAGGGATATGAACAGAAAATTCAGTCTTAACCTGGATGCCGTCGTACTGTATGACTATTCAACAGTGAAAACCCTTACCGAATATATAGCCGGGCAAATCGGCGCTTTCCAGGATACTGCGATTGCGGCAAAGGAAATAGCAGTGGCGGCGGACAAAAAAGAGAGCGAAATCGTGAATTTGCTGGAAAGCTTTAAAAGCGATGATCTCAGCGAGGATGAAATCGTCAGATATCTGGAGGAAATGGAAATATGAACGGGATGAGCTTCGGCATTAAAGAGGTTCTTAAAATGATCAAGGAGAATCAGATCACCTCCGAGGAAGGGCTGGAAATTATTAAGGAACTGAAAAGGAGACAGGCAGAAACATCGGCTGCAGTCGAAAAGCCTGCTTCATTTCAAGCGGGAAGGGCAGAGGACTCCGGAGAAATTCCTTTTAAAGCTGCAAAAGGGGCGGATAGCCTGGATATGGAAAGTGTGAAGGCCAAGCTGCTGGATATTATGAGTACCATCATTCATATTCCTGTAGAGGAGATTGACGTCAACCTCAGCTTTAAGGACATGGGTGTGGATTCCATCAGCGGCGTGGAAATTGTAAGGGATGTAAATAAAGCCTTCGGCTTGAACCTGGATGCTGTAGTCCTCTACGATTTCGCCAATGTAACGGAGCTTTCCATGCATATCGCCGGGCAAAGCCGGAATTCCGGAAAAACGGATACGGAGGAAGGCGAAAGAGCTCTGGAGAAGCCGAAAAGCCAGGCCCAAAGCGTAAAAAATGAGGCGGAAAGATACCAGCAGGAGCTTCTCTTAAAAAACCTTCCTTCCTATGGTACGGACAAGGTCCGCAGCGAATATAAGGAAATACCTGCAGAACAGAGTAAGCCGGAGAATGTGCAGCGGAACACCATGGGCGCAAAGCCTTTGAAAATAATGCAAACTGTACAGAAAGCACCCATTGTCGAAGAAAAGGGTAAAACCGTTCTGAAAGCTAAAGATAGCTTTACTGCACCCATGGCTGCTGTGGAAGTTCCTTCAAAAGAGGGAGGTGCGTCCGGCAAGGTAGCGTTGAAACCTTTAGGACAGGAGCTTGTTGTAAAGCCGGCCCCTGTGCGGAGCAAAACGGAAGTGCCCACACCCATGGAGAAAAAGGTTTATATCCGTAGGGAAGAAAGTGCTTCGCTTTTGGAAAAAACCTCCGGAAAGGCAATGGATATCGCCGTCATCGGCATGTCCTGCCGGTATGCCCAGGCAGATACCATCGGTGAGTTCTGGGAAAACATTGTAAATTGTCGGGACTGTATCGTTGAGGTTCCGAAGGACCGATGGGATATTGATAGATGCTACGATCCTGATCCCAGGGCACCCAATAAAACATACAGCCGATGGATGGGAACGGTTAACAATGTGGACAAGTTTGATCCGCTGTTTTTTAATATATCACCGCTGGAAGCGGAATTGATGGACCCCCAGCAGCGGCTTTTCCTGCAGGAAGCATGGAATGCCTTTGAAGGAGCGGGCTATTCCGATAGATCCTTAGACGGCGTGCGATGCGGGGTTTATGTCGGCTCAGCCTACGGGGACTATGAAAAATATTTGAATTTCAATACCATACGGGATACGGGAGAGTCCTTTGCCGGACTGTCTACCTCCATACTACCGGCAAGGATCTCGTACCTTTTAAACCTTAAAGGGCCAAGTGTTTCTATTGATACCGCCTGCTCCTCCTCCCTGGTTGCCATCCATGAGGCCTGCCAGAGCATCCTGTGCGGGGAGAGCGATATGGCCATTGCCGGAGGGGTAAGGCTCATGCTGACTCCCAGCCTGCATATTCAGACCTGCAAAGCCGGCATGCTTTCTCCCACCGGAAAATGCAAGACCTTTGACAATTCGGCCGATGGAATCGTTTTGGGGGAGGGGGTGGGAGCAATCCTTCTAAAACCCCTGGATAAGGCACTGGCTGACAATGATCATATTTATGGAGTCATAAAGGGATCGGGTTCCAACCAGGACGGCAAGACAAACGGCATATCTGCACCCAGCGCCCAGGCCCAGGTTAAATTGGAGGTAGATGTTTACAGGCGTTTTGGTATCGATCCTGAGACAATCACCCTGATAGAAGCCCACGGAACAGGGACAAAACTGGGAGATCCCATCGAAGTCAAGGCGCTAAAGGAGTCCTTCGGACAGTTTACCAACAAAAGGAATTATTGCGCCCTCGGTTCGGTAAAGGCAAACATCGGACATACTACGTTGGCCGCCGGTGTTGCAGGAATCATTAAAGTGCTTATGGCATTTCAACATAAAAAAATCCCAGGGTTGGTGAATTTCAAAAACAGAAACGAGCATATTTCGATTGAAGACAGTCCTTTCTATATACCTACCGAGACAAAAGACTGGATAACACCCGGCAATATGCCCAAAAGGGCAGCGGTAAGCTCCTTTGGCTTCAGCGGCACCAATTGCCATATCGTACTGGAGGAGGCTCCTTTAATCGATCGTTTAGGTTGAACATAGTGATTTCCAGTTTGGCAACGAGGTGAGGACAGACCGACTTGCAAAGCTGGATAAAATCACTTTCAGCCTAAAGGAGCGAAAGGTGAATCCGGACTATTTTAATATATAGAAAATAAGGAAGTTTTAATTATGGGAAAAGTATTTTGCATGATGAATCAAAAAGGCGGAGTGGGAAAAACGACCACTGCCGTAAACCTCGGGGTTGGTTTGCAGAATTTGGGCAAGAAGATGCTTTTAATCGACCTTGACCCTCAGGCGAATATGACTTCTTCGTTGGGTATCCCCAGCCGGACCCTGAAATACAGCATATATGACCTGTTGAAAGGAAAAGCAGCCCTGGAAGAGGTTGTGGTAGACCGGAACGGTCTTTGCCTGATCCCGTCCTCCATTGCCTTGTCGGGAGCCGACATAGAATTTTCCAGTATTCCCGGAAGGGAATTGCTGCTAAAAGAGGCTCTATCCGGTGTGATAGAAAATTTTGACGGTATTTTGATCGACTGCCCGCCTACCCTGGGATTGCTGGTACTGAACGCCCTTACGGCAGCGCATGAAGTGATTATCCCTGTGCAGGCAGAATTCCTTCCCCTGGAGGGACTGAGCTTCCTTATGGAAACTGTTGAGGTGGTTAGAAAGAGGCTTAACAAAAACCTTGAAATATCAGGGGTGGTTGTGACCATGTATAACTCCAGGCAAAACTTGCATAAGGAGGCTATTGATATCTTACAGAATCACTTTGGAGATAAGGCTTTTAAAACGTATATAAGGAGCAATATTTCATTGGCAGAAGCTCCGGGCTATGGGCAGGATATTTTCACCTATAAGCCGGACAGCATCGGTGCAGTTGATTACCAAAGGCTTTGCAAAGAATTTATCGAAAGAGAGGTATTGTAAGTTATGCCGGCCAAAAAACCACGTATTGGAAATAACCCATTAGATTGGATTAAGCCCACCCATGAGGAAAAGTATAAAAGCCATACGGAGACAGTGGAGCAAAAAACGTCGGCAGCAGTACCTGCTCCGGATGTGGCAGCCAAGCCGGCAGTACTGTCGGAAACCCCTGAATCCTATGTGACGAAGACAGAAGCAGTTCCAGTGGAGGTGAATAGAGAGGAAAAGAGTATCGGAAGGCCGTATTATTTTATACCCCTTTCGGCGAAATCAAAAGAGTCCCTCTACCAAAAATACAGGGATTTATGGGAATGGCTGCAGAAAGAGTCCGGCAGCCACTCCTTTGACGATATAGCCTATACACTGTTGATGGGAAGAAGTCACTTTTTTGTTCGTTCTGCCTTGATTGTAACAGATGCGGCACAACTGGAAAGCAAATTGAAAGTGATTCTTGAAACAGGAAAAGCCGACGGCTTTTTTACACGGAATCCGGACGAAAGGGCTTCCAAACCCGATGCCGCACTCAAGGAGCAGGGGAATGGCCTCCTACAGGTGCTGGGGGATGGCAAGGCAAAGGAGCATGAGTTCTACCTCCATAACCTTATGAGCATTGCCGACCTGTATGTCAAGGGATATGATTTGAACTGGAGCAGGTTGTATCCGGGAGGGAATTACCGCCGTATCTACATGCCTACCTATCCCTTTGCGATGAACCGTTACTGGGCCAGTGGCGCCGAGGATACCGGGACAGGCGGGTATACTGCCGGTGCAATCAGGGAAGAGCTTCATCCTTTGGTGGGTGTTAACAGTTCTACCTTAAAGGAACAATGCTTCACAAAAATATTCAATGGTGATGAGTCGTATTTAAAGGACCATGTGGTGGGCAAGGATAAAATACTCCCGGGCGTAGCCTACCTTGAGATGGCCAGGGCGGCTGGCAAGCTGGCAAACCCTGAAGCAGAGGTGGTTGCCCTTCGAAATATTTCCTGGCAAAATCCCATAAGGCTTATAGGCAAGGATAGTTCCTTCACGGCGAAAATCAGCCTTTTCCCTTGCGGCGATACAGTAGAATTTGAAGTAAGCAGCAGAGGGATGAATGACCAGAGAGTGGTGCACGGCACAGGAAGGATGAATTTCAGGAAAGAGGACGGTCAAAACAAAGACCGGGAGATTACAAATATCGAAGAGGTCAGGGCAAGATGCACAAAAAAGGTAGCCGGAGAAGAATGCTACCGCGTGTTTGCCGAAAAAGGCCTCAACCTTGGACCTGGCTTTCAGGCAGTGAAAGAATTATACTGCGGTGAAAAGGAGGTTCTGTCCCTCATAGAGCTTCCGGGGCATCTGGAGGGCGAGTTTTCCCTGTACGGTCTCCATCCGTCTCTGATGGATGGTGCACTGGAAACCGTTATAGGGCTTTTGGGCACGGAAGAAATGGAATCCAAGGCCCTTGCCCTGCCCTTCGAAATGGAGAGCGTTGAAGTCTATGGGAAACTGTCCAAAAGCGTTTACTCCTATGCAAGGGAACTGGAGGGTGCAAACACCGAAAAAAATGTAAGGCATTATGATGTAGACATCCTGGACGAGTCGGGGAATATCCTTGTCAGGATGAAAGGCTTTGGAATCCGGCCGTTTTTCCAGTTTGAAAGGCCTGTAAATACCGGATTGAAGGAAAAACTGCACTACTATGTGGCCTGGGAGGAGAATGGAACCTACGAAAACCGGGCAGATGGAGATAGTAAAAGTAAGACTAACCTTCTGGTTTTTTCGGTAAATGGTATGGATACAGACCTTGTGGAAGCATGCTATGAAAAGGCAGCAGGCAGGCCATGCCAAGCTGCTTTGGTGATGCCTGGAAACATATATAAGGCTGTTGACAGCCGTAAGTATGAAATAGACCCATCCAATCCAGAAGACTACAGGCGCTTATTGGAGGAGTTGTCTGCCGGCGAGGCTTTTCCAACAGATATAATCCATCTCTGGTCTTACGGGAAGGGCAGCACCGATGAACAGCTTACAATGGGATACCATGCAGTATTTAACCTGAGCCGTGCATTGGCGGAATACAAGCAGCAGGATAAATTACGCCTTATCTATACACATCCTGTAAACGGAAGGGAAGCTTTGCCGGTCCATGCTGCCATGGGAGGCTTCGCAAGAACGGCAAGGATTGAAAATTCCAAATGGGTCTATAAGGTATTGGGAATACAGTCCGCCCTGGGTGTGGAGGATACACTTGAAACCGCTTTTAAGGAGCTGGCGCCGTACTATGATGAAGATGTGGAAGTCATTGCAGAAACAGGCAAACGGCTGGTAAAGCGGTTGAAGCCCTTCAGCATCGATGATTTGACTTCGAAGGAGGTTTTCTTTGAAGAAGGAGGAGTCTACCTCATTACCGGCGGTATTGGCGGCTTGGGGCTGATTTTTGCCAAATACATATCCCAAAGGGTTAAAGGCGCCAGGATTGTCCTTTCCGGGCGTTCACAGCCGGGAGACAAAAGGCTTCAATTGCTGCAAGCACTTGAAAGCAGTCAGGCGGAGGTTGTATACATTCAATCGGATGTTGCGGACCGGGCTTCTGTAGAGGCTCTTGCTTCGGGTATACGACAGCGCTTTGGAAGGCTGGATGGAATCCTGCATAGTGCCGGAGTGATCCGGGACGCCTATATTCATAAAAAGACACAGGAAGAAATAAAAGAGGTGCTGGCACCCAAAATATACGGAACTTTGAACCTGGACGAGGTTTTTAAGAATGAAAATTTGAAATTTTTCGTGCTCTTTTCCTCCATTGCCGCACTTACGGGAAATGCGGGACAATGTGACTATTCCTATGCAAACAGCTTCATGGACTATTATGCCCTATACCGGGAAGGACTTGTACGGCAGGGGGAAAGAAAAGGAAAGGTTTTATCCATAAATTGGTCCCTTTGGCAGGAGGGAGGCATGCAGGTAGACGACAGTACCCGGACCCTTTTTACCGATACCCTGGGCATCCAACCCCTGCGTACCGAAATAGGTCTGGATGCCTTCGAAAAAGGGCTTTCAAGCAGCTTGAACCAATTCCTGGTGGCGGAGGGCGAAAAAAAGAAACTGGACCTTATACTGGGCCAGGCGGTCAAGGAAAAAAAGGTGCAAGCCCAGACCGGAATCGATTCTGAAGAACTGCTGAAAAAGATACAGACAGCCCTGGTGGGTATTGTGAGCCACATTTTGAAGATCCGGGAAAATGACATCCATTTCGACCGGGAAATGAGTGAATTCGGCTTTAATTCCTTAAGCCTTACGGACTTTTCCAACGAGGTGAACAAACGTTACGGTATAAGCACGACACCGGCGGTTTTCTTTGAGCATCCCACGTTGCGCTCATTTTCACAGCATCTTTCGGACGAATACAGGGATATCTTCATTGAATATTATTACAGCGGCAAAAGCACTCCTACTGAAGCTGCGGAGGAGGTGGCAGAGGACCTGCCTGCCAATGAGGAAAGGGCGCCCAGGCTGCGCTTCCGGGACAATAGCCCTGGGACGGCCTACGGTTATGATCCTGCGGCCCGGTCCAACGAACCCATTGCCATCATAGGAATGGGCGGTGTAATGCCTCTTTCGGAGGATTTGGATGAATTCTGGAGAAATATAGAGGCGGAGCGGGACCTGGTAAGTGAAGTTCCGAAGGACCGCTGGGATTGGGAAGAGGTTGACCGGCAAGCCAATATGCAGGTATCCCGCTGGGGCGGATTTATGAAGGAAGTGGATAAATTCGATGCCATGTTTTTCGGTATTTCCCCCAGGGAAGCGGATTTGATGGACCCACAGCAAAGAATCCTTTTGGAGACTGTTTGGAAGACCATTGAGGATGCCGGCTATAAGCCTTCGGATTTGTCGGGATCAAAAACAGGTTTGTTTATCGGTGTCACTACCATGGACTATGTCGATGTGGAAAAGGAAAACAATATACAGGTAGAAGCTTACACTACAACCGGTGCATCCCATTGTATCCTTGCAAACCGCGTGTCCTTTCTGTTGAACCTCCATGGACCCAGCGTACCTTTGGACACGGCCTGCTCCAGTTCGTTGATCGCCATCCACCAGGCCGTAGAAAGCATACGGAACGGCGATAGCGAAATGGCAATCGCCGGAGGGGTAAGCGCCCTTCTAAGCTCTCCTGTCTTTGTTTCCTTTACAAAAGCAGGGATGCTTTCGCCGGACGGAAAATGCAAAACCTTTGACAAAAGCGCAAACGGCTACGTCCGGGGAGAAGGCTGCGGTGTAATTCTGCTGAAACCGCTGAGCAAGGCGCTGGCAGACCGGGATCATATCCATGCAGTCATAAAAGGCAGTGCCGTCAATCACGGAGGCCGTGCCAACTCCCTCACGGCGCCTAATCCCAATGCCCAGGCGCAGCTTTTGGTAAAGGCCTATGAAAGGGCGGGAATCTCTCCGGATACCATCAGCTATATTGAGGCCCACGGGACTGGCACAAACCTCGGAGATCCGGTAGAAATCAACGGACTGAAAATTGCATTTAAAGAGCTGTATAAGAAAAACAACCTGAAGCAGGCCAGAGAAAATTACTGCGGACTGTGTTCCGTTAAAACCAATATTGGACATTTGGAGGCAGCGGCAGGCATCGCAGGTATTTTGAAGGTCCTTCTGTCCATGAAACACAGGAAGATTCCGGGCAACGTACATTTGAAGGAAGTCAACCCCTATATTGATGTAAAGGGATCGCCCTTTTACATCGTCAAGGAAACGAGGGAATGGGAATGCTTAAAGAATGATAACGGGCTCGATATACCAAGAAGGGCAGGCGTAAGCTCCTTCGGCTTCGGCGGAGCCAATTCGCACATCGTTCTTGAGGAATATAACCGGCCTGACCACAGGGATGAGGTAAAGGAAAACCAGTCTGTGCTGGTGGTGCTCTCGGCCAAAAATGCCGGTCGCCTGCGTGAAAGCGCGCGAAGGCTAAAGGAATTCATGGAAGCGGATGAGCCTGCTAAAAGGGAATTGCAGCTGGCGGACATTGCATATACGCTCCAGGTGGGACGTGAAGCTATGGAAGAGCGCCTTGCCATGGTTGCAGGCTCAAGAGAGGAAATCATCGAAAACCTGTCCCATTACCTTCATAACAAAGACAATATAAAAACGCTGTTCCATGGAAATACAGAGCAAGGCGGCAAACCGCCGGTACTGGACATGGATGGTGATGACAGGGAATATCTTACTGCCTTGATCCGAAAGCATAAGCTGGAAAAAATCGCAAGATTGTGGGTAGAAGGCGCAAAAATAGACTGGGAACTGCTGTACCAGGGCGCGAAGCCTTTCAGGGTACCACTTCCAACCTATCCTTTTGAAAGAGTCCGACACTGGATTTCTGGTGAGAATTACAATACCAGCCAGAGGAGCCAGTACAGCTACCAGCGGGCACTCCATCCCATGATCGACTCCAATGAGTCCACCCTGGAGGAAGAAAAATTCAAAAAGACACTCCGTGTTCAGGAATTTTACCTGAAAGACCATGTGGTTGCAGGGCGGATTCTCCTGCCGGGGGTTGCTTACCTTGAAATTGCCAGGGCCGCCGGAGAGCTTGCAGGACAGAAAAAAGTATTTTCATTAAAAGACGTGATATGGGTTGCTCCTGTCAGTGTGGACAAGGAAGGAAGGGATATCCATATCGGGCTTTATCCGGGCAAAGAGACGGTGGAATATGAAGTATACAGCCTGGGTGACGGGCAGAGGCAGGTGCATTCACAGGGTACCCTTTCCTTTGGCCCGCAGCTTCGAGCTCCCAGGAAATATAATATCAGTGAGATCAAAAGCCGGTGTACCGGCAGAAAAGGCAAGGAAGAATGCTATCAGAAGGTATTTAAGACGGTGGGCTTTGATTACGGTCCTACATTCCAGGTGACCCAGGAGGCTTTTATAGGGAATAGAGAAGGACTGGCTCGATTGGAGCTGCCGCAAAGTGCTGGAGAGGGCTTTGAAAATTTTGTGCTGCACCCGTCCATCATGGATGGCGCCGTAAGGGCAGTCACCTGGATTGGAGGAAGCCTGGCTGGTCAGGATACCTCTCTCCGTGTGCCATTTGCACTGGGAGAACTTGAAATATTCCGTGCACCCACCCCGGTATGCTATGCATATGCCTCACCCTCCGGGGAATCGGGAGAAAACGGAATCACAAGGTATGAGATCATCCTTTTGGATGAAGAGGGTGAAGAATTGGTATCCATGAAGGATTTTGCAGTGCGGGAATATAAAAATACCGAAGTTGCCCCAGCTGTGGGCAGCGAAGGCAAACTCCTGTACTACACTCCTTCCTGGGAAGCGGCTTTCCGGGAACATAAGGGTTCATCGGGGCAAGAAGAAGGCGGACACCTCATCGTGTTCGAATCGCCTGCCGAAAACGGCGAAACAGGCAAATACTCCGCAGACCTTGTCTCTGCCTATGAAAAGGTCGTGACGGTGGTAAAGGGTAAGGAGTTTTCAAAGCTCAGCGATACCTGCTACTCGGTCAATCCTGCCAGCCGAAAAGACTATATACGGCTTTGGGAGGAACTGACACTGACAGGCATCAAACCCTCACGGATCCTCCATCTTTGGAATGTGGACAGCCGAAAAGAGAATGGGTATGGAAATATCCATGGAAGTGCGCTGCAGGAACACCTGAGAACCGGTATGGAGGAAGGGGTCTATTCCCTCCTGTACCTGTTCCAGGAGGTAAGCGCTGCAAGGCTTGACAGGAAAGTGAAGTGTATTTTTGCCTTCGACGGGAGTGAAGATTCAAATCCACAATTTGCGGCAGTTTACGGCCTTGCCAGAACCATTGCTTCGTCAAACGGCAGGTTTGAGCTGGCGACAATGGAGATATGCGGGGATACGGCTGAGGGGTTGATGGAGGCTGCAAATGCGGAGCTGCATACCCAGGGGTCCATCAGCGGAATGGAAATCCGTATATCGGAGGGGAAGCGTTTTGTACGAAAAATGAAGCTTGCCGGGAATACAAAGAGTGTATCCGCTCCCCTGAAAAACCAAGGTGTATATCTGATAACAGGTGGAAATGGTGCCCTTGGTATGATACTGGCGGAATATCTTGCCCAAAAGTATTCGGCGAGGCTGGTGCTGACAGGCCGGAGATCCCAGAACGAAAGCCTGGTTGGAAAATTCAATAAACTTAAGGATTATGGAGCACAAGTCATTTACCACCAGGGTGACATCGGGGTTCTGGAAGAAGCGGAAGGCGCGGTGAAAGCTGCCCGGGATGCGTTTGGGAAGCTGGACGGCGTATTTCACTGTGCGGGAATCGGGGATTCCACCAGCATCTTTAAGGCGACAGGCCAATCCTTTGAAAAAGCACTTGTGCCTAAAGTTTACGGTACAGTGAGTCTGGATCGGGCCACATCGGATGAGGACCTGGATCTATTTGTAATGTTTTCCTCCATCACGGGAGAGACCGGCGACCTGGGGTCCGGAAGCTATGCGGCGGCAAACTGCTTTATGGACAGGTTCAGCAAAACCCGTGAAAATCTCCGGGCGCAAAACCGGAGGAAAGGCAGGACGGTTTCCATTAACTGGCCCTTTTGGGCGGATGGAGGATTTGAGTTCCCCAGGGAGCTTCTAGAGTATTATACCGAGTCATCCGGTTTGCGGGAAATCAATTCCGAAATCGGGCTCAAAGCATTTGAAGAACTATTGGGGATGGAGAGTTCCCAGGTTGTGGTCGCATATGGCGATCCGGTAAAAATAACCCGGTTATTCAGTGCCTATGGTGAGCCGGACGCCGGTATTTCAGATCCTGGGGGACCGGAAGCCGGGACGGCTGCGGCAGAAGGTGATGGGACTTTGCGCACGGGTATGCAGAAATATCTGAAAGAGATGTTTGCGAAAACTACCAAAATACCTGTCAGCCAGATTGGCTCCAAAGCGGAGTTTGAAAAATTCGGGATCGACTCCATCCTGATTATGGAATTGAACAAGCAATTGGAAAAGGATTTTGGCACACTGCCAAGGACACTTTTCTTTGAATATAATAACCTGGAAGATCTAGCAGGCTATTTTGTGAAAATGCATCCGGAAAAGATAAGGTCAACGCTTGGAGTTGAAGAACAGGACTATACCCGGGAAAGGAAAGAAATCCGCCTTCAGGCATCCGGAGCAGAAACAGAGAGGATGGTGGAGGAACCTCCTGCTGCTTTGAGAACCCGGTTTGCTTCCCCTTACAGGGAAGCTCCCGACAGCTCCGGAAGGCAGGAAATCCAGGAGGACGATATCGCCATTATCGGCATCAGCGGGCGCTATCCGGGAGCGGATAACCTGGAGGAGTTCTGGGAAAATCTCAAAACCGGAAAGGACTGCATCACCGAGATACCACCAGACCGGTGGGATTACACCGGAGAGTTTGATCCGGAAAGAGGCAAGGAAGGAAAATACTATTGCAAGCATGGAGGGTTTCTCAAGGATGTGGACAAGTTTGATGCCCCATTCTTCAATATGTCTCCAAGGGATGCAATGGGAAGTGATCCCCAGGAAAGACTGTTTTTGGAGACTGTACAGCATACCATTGAGGACGCCGGCTACAGGCGGTCGGACTTTTCAAAGGCAAAAGTAGGCGTTTATGTCGGTGTAATGTATGGACAATATAATTTATTTGGCGTTGAAGAGACACTGAAGGGCAATCCTATGGCCTTAAATTCTTTGTATGCGTCCATTGCCAACAGGGTTTCCTATTTCTTTAACCTCACAGGTCCCAGTATAGCTTTGGACAGTATGTGCTCATCGTCCCTTACCGCCCTTCACCTGGCGTGCGAATCCTTGCACAAGGGTGAAAGCGATATGGCTATAGCCGGCGGTATCAACCTCACCATCCACCCCGACAAATACCGTTTCCTATGTTCTGTCGGGTTTATCTCCAGTGATGGAAAGTGCAGGTCCTTCGGAGAGGGCGGAGACGGTTATGTTCCCGGCGAGGGAGTAGGAGCGGTATTGTTGAAGCCTTTGAGCAAAGCAAGGAAGGATAAGGACCATATTTATGCGGTTATCAAAGCCACCGCCATCAACCACAACGGAAGAACAAACGGCTATTCCGTTCCCAGTCCCAATGCACAGACTGCGCTGATGGCTGAAACCTTTGCAAAATCCGGTATAGATCCAAGGACCCTGAGTTGTATTGAAGGCCACGGTACAGGCACCGCCCTTGGAGATGCCATCGAAATCGTAGCCCTTTCAAAGGTCTTTGGAGAGTATACCGGTGACAGGCAGTTCTGTCCCATCGGCTCGGTAAAATCCAATGTAGGGCACCTGGAGTCGGCAGCCGGAATGGCGGCCCTGGCGAAAGTCCTGCTGCAAATGAAAAACAGGCAGCTTGTTCCTTCCCTTCATTCGGAGACGGTTAACGGAAATATAAACTTCAAAGACTCTCCTTTTTATATTCAGCATGAACTGAGCGAATGGAAGCGTCCCGTGACCACTGAGGACGGTGTGAAAAAAAACCATCCGAGGCGTGCCGCCATAAGTTCCTTTGGTGCAGGCGGCTCCAATGCCCATGTAATTATAGAGGAGTTCGAAGGGATAAAGAAAGAGAAGCCTGTGAAGAGGGGTGCAAAAAAGGTTTTTGTATTGTCGTCAAAATCGGAGGAAGGGCTGCACACCTATGCGGAAAACTTTTTGGCATTTCTTGAAAAGCAGCTTTTGAAGGATGACGGAAATCTGAAGCTATTATGGGAAAAGGTAGAAAAGGATGTAACCGGAATCATTTCAGGTATTTTGAAAGTTGACAGCACAGAAATAAATACTTCTGAGGAATTCGAGGAGTATGGCCTTGACTGGATCGGCCTTTCGTCTTTAGCGGAGGCGGTGAATCAAAAGTACGGGCTGTCGCTGCCAACGGCGCTGCCGGGGGTAAAAACCATAAAGGACTTTGTACAGAGCATGGTTGAGATGCAGTACGATACCCTGGAAGCCTATTATAATTCTGTGCCCGATGTGGAGAGATTGGATGAGACAGCGCAGGAGGGCATTGATTTTGAAGATGTAATATTTACAATGCAGGTAGGGCGCGAAGCTTTGGAGGAACGGCTTGCGGTCGTAGCCTCCAGCCTTGAAGAGCTTAAGGAAACGCTGGCGCTATATTGCCGCAGCGAAGAAGGCATACAAAATCTGTATACCGGCAGCACCCGAAGAAAAAAGGGCGATGGGGGAATACTGACTGGCATTGAGGATATGGAAGAGTATGTAAAAAAAAGTATGCTGTCCGGGGATGTGGAGCAAATAGCGAAGCTTTGGATATCGGGCGATGAGGTGGACTGGAAGCTATTATATACAGCTTCCCATCCCCGCAGGGTACCGCTCCCTGTGTATCCCTTCCAGCGCGAGAGGTATTGGGCTCCCGACCATAAAACGGAGGCCTATAGGCAGTCAGCAGCTTCAAGGCTGCCAGCGGAAGGAATTCACCCTCTTATTGACGTCAATGAGTCTACTTTTGATGAACAATGCTTCCGAAAGGATTTGCTGCCCAAGGATATTTTCCTTGACGGTATCACGGTATCGGGAAGGAAGATGCTGCCTGTGCTGGCGTTCGTCGAAATGGCCAGGGCTGCCGGAAATCTTTCCAGCCGGCATAGATCCGTGACGACTGTCAGGGATGTGAAATGGTCAAAGCCGGATATGGAAATTACAGAGGGAAGCGGGTTGTATATAAGCCTATACCCTGAAAACGGCAGTGCTGACTATGAGATCTGCTTGAAAAGGGAAGGGGTACCGTCCTCTATAATACTGAATCAGGGATGCCTTGAATATGGCGCGGATTTTGAAGCTGCGGTGCAGGGCATAGGCCTTGACATGAAAGAAATAAAAGCTTCCTGCAGCCATCGGATAGATCCGATGGAATGCTATAACATACTGGAAAAGCGCGGCTTGCAGTACAGTAAAGCTTTCCGTCCGGTAAAGGAACTCAGGGGCAGTGGCAGTGAAGCGCTGGCTTTATTGGAAATTGACGAGAGTACCGGGGACCGGAAGGATATGCTTTTACATCCGGCATTACTGGAAGGAATGGTGCAGGCAGCCTTATGTTTCCTCTATGACACAGACCGGTATGAAAGTACGTATGTGCCTTACTCTCTAAAAGAATTGAAAGTAATTAAGCTGCTTCCCGGGATGTGCTATGCATATATACGGAAGAGCGGGAAGGAAAACTGCTTTGATATTAAATTCCTGGATGCAGACGGAAACCTTCTGGCGGATATAAGGGAATTCAAAATGAAGGAGTTAAGGAACCCGGCGGTAGGTTTGGAGTATGAAAAGGCAAAAGATTTTGTGCAAGCATAAAGGTAGCAGATGCGGTCTTCCCAATAAGAATAGGATCGTTGAAAGCTTGATGGAGGAGAGCACGGTATGGAAAAGGGCATAACGATGACAAATGGAAAACCCAATTATAATGGGCTGGAAAAGGAAATGAACAGGGAAGAACTATATAATTGGATACAGGAATTTTTAGTGTATATCATTGCCGGCAAAATCGGCCAATCCCCCGATGAACTGAGTCCTGCGACCAACTTTGATGAACTGGGGCTGGAATCATCCACGGTGGCGGAGTTCAATACAGAGTTGGAGAAGATGCTGCCGAATGTGTCAAAGATCATTCTTTTTGAAAACCGCAATATAAAAGAGCTGGCCCAATACCTTGTGAAAAACCATGGACAGGAATTGACGGAAATCATGGATAAAGGCGGGATGGGACTTGAGCTGGCAGAGGAAAGGGAACCTGCTCCCGCAGTACCTGAAAAATCCGGGGAGAGGGGTGACTCATCAGGCTCCCCAAACCGGGCCCTTCCGGAAGAGGAGAGACTGGACCGGGTCCTGCTGCAAAATTCTTCTTTGGAGGAAACTGACGGGTGGGAAGAGATGAAGCCCATCAGGGAACGGCGGAAAAGCTCTGCTGCGAGTCCTGCTGCAAAAAGAAATATAAGGGCTGAAATTCCTTCATCTACGGGTGATATAGCCATTATTGGAGTCAGCGGCAGGTATCCTTTGGCAAATTCACTGGAGGAGTTCTGGGAAAACCTTGTACAGGGAAAAGACTGCATCACCGAGATTCCTGCCGAAAGGTGGGATTGGCGTAAGGAATACGACCCCAAAAAAGGAAAGGCAAATAAAGTCTTCAGCAAATGGGGAGGATTTATTGAAGATGTAGACAAATTCGATGCCATGTTTTTCGGTATGACGCCAATGGATGCGGAAGGAACCGACCCGCAGGAACGTATTTTTCTTGAAGTTGCACACCAGGCACTGGAAGATGCAGGACATACCAGGACAAGCCTGAAGGACAAAAAGGTGGGCGTGTTTGTAGGCGTCATGTATAGCCACTACAGTGTTATAGGGGCTGAGGAGTCCATAAGGGGTAATTACATGGCTCTAAACTCCCTTCATGGCTCCATAGCCAACAGAGTTTCGTATTATTTCAACTTCAACGGGCCCAGCATTGCCCTGGACACCATGTGTTCGTCCGCTCTCACAGCCTTGTATCTTGCATGCACAAGCATAAAGGCAGGGGATTGCGATATGGCGGTGGTAGGGGGCGTGAACCTGACCCTGCACCCCGACAAATACCGTTTCCTGTGCGGAGGAAAGCTTGCCTCCAGCGAGGGAAAGTGCCGGGCCTTTGGAGAGGGCGGCGATGGTTATGTACCCGGTGAGGGGGTGGGAGCCATCGTAATAAAACCGCTGGAAAAGGCAATGACGGATGGGGACCCGGTTTATGCCGTGATTAAAGGCATCGCTGTCAATCACGGGGGAAGGACCAACGGGTACACCGTTCCGGACCCCAATGCGCAGGCGGCCCTTATATCCTCTGCATTGGCAAAGTCGGGTGTAGACCCCAGGACTATAAGCTATGTGGAAGCCCACGGAACCGGAACTCCCCTGGGAGACCCCATTGAAATCACCGGACTTACGAAAGCCTACAGGGAATACACCAAGGACAGCCAATTCTGTCCCATAGGTTCGGTTAAGGCTAATGTAGGCCACCTGGAATCGGCGGCAGGCATTGTCGCAGTAACAAAGGTCTTACTGCAAATGAAGTACAGGAAGCTTGTGCCGTCCATACTTTCAAACATAACCAACCCTAACATAAATTTCGCAGATTCTCCTTTTTATATACAACAAAATGTTTCCCCGTGGAAAAAGCCGGTTATTGAGGAAAACGGGATTAAAAAGGAATATCCCCGGCGTGTAGGTATCAGTTCCTTCGGGGCTGGAGGAAGCAATTCCCACTTGATATTGGAAGAACTTGAAAGACCGCAGGATGTATACGGCGACGGCGCAGCAAAGCAGCAAATCATCGTACTTTCGGCAAGGAGTGAAGAACGGCTCAAGGTGTACGCCGGAAAAATGGCGGAATTCCTTGAAAAAGTCATGAAAGATGGAAGCGCGGCAAATATCGGCCTTGCCAACCTTGCCTATACTTTGCAGGCGGGAAGGGAAGCCATGGAAGAGCGTCTTGCCATGGTAGTTTCCAGTCTGGAGCAGGCGAAGGACGGGTTAAAGGCCTTCTGTCTGGGAAACAAAAAAATAAAGGACTTTTACAGGGGAAAGGCGGGAAAAAGTGAAAGCACCTTATGGTTTGATGGAGAAGAGGGAGAAGTATACATAAAAGCCGTAATGGACGGAAAAAAGCTGGGCAAAATTGCACAGCTCTGGGTTACAGGCATCCAGGTAGACTGGGAAATTCTTCATGCAGGGAAAAAACCGGTGAAGGTTTCGCTCCCAACCTATCCCTTCGAGAAAAGACGCTGTTGGCCCACAGAAGTCAACGGCACTCTGGTGGGAGACATCACTGCCTTCTGGGAAAAGGGTTTGCACCCGCTGATTGACGCCAACATATCCACCCTGGAGGAACAGTGCTACAGCAAATCCATGGATGAAAATACTCCGTTCAGCAATGAATATTTACTTAACGGCACCCCTGTGCTTTCGCCATCGCTTTGTATGGAAATGGCCTGGGCGGCGGCAGCTCTTTCTACCAAAAGAAGCAGGGTGATGAAGCTCTATGAGTTTGAAATGCCGGAAAGGTACACCGTGGGCAGCCTGCCTGAGAGCTTATGCATCAGCCTTTTTCCCGAGGGTGAAGGCGTGGGGTTTGAGCTGCGCCCGTTAAAAGAGGAAGAAGCGGCCTTCTGCTTCGGAAAAATCCAATTGGGGGAAGGCACTCCATCAGAAGTCAAACTGCAAGCCCTCGATATCGGAGAGCTTGCCGGAAGGTGCGGTATGAAACCGGTGAAAGATGAATTCTACGGTAGATTTTCAAAAGCCAATATCACCTATGGCAGTTCCTTACAGGTCATAGAAGAATACGGAAGCATAGGCAGCGAGGCACTGGCCTATATGAAAATCAAGGACACGGACCATGGACTTGCCGGAAAATATGCACTGCACCCGGCCATTTTGGAGGGAGCTTTTCAGGTAGCTGTAACGGCTGCAGCGGAAAGCCCGGATTACAAGCTTTCGGCGGTAGGCGGGATCGTATCCTATGGCAAATTCCCTGACAATTGCTATATTTATGCGTACTGCAAAGACAATACGGACGGAAATACGGAGGAAATCATTTTTGATATTGATGTTTCAAACGATGCGGGAGAGGTTTTTCTAAAACTGGAAAACGTTATCCTTTCCAGATAAATGCCACACTTGCGCTACGACCAAACTTTACTGCGTTACATACGAGAGGAGAGATTTCGGATGTCTACCCAACCCAGGGAAGTACCAAGCAATAACCCGGAGCCTGAGAGCATTGGAGCAAATGTTGAGGGTCTCAGGGAAAAGACGGAAGGCTATTTGAAGAAGCTGCTGTATAAAACTGCGAAGATAAGGCCGGATGAAATAAATATGAAGGAACCGTTCCAACAGTATGGATTTGATTCCAGAATTGCGATGGCTATCAACAATGAACTGGAGGGAGACTTCGGGGAATTACCTAAGACACTGCTCTTTGAATACTCCACATTGGAAGAGCTGACTTCGTATTTCGTGGAAAACCATCCAGAGGTTTTACGTAAGAAGTTTAAAAATGAAATGGATAAAAATCAGCGGAAACCGGCAGCTGCTGAAACACCGGCCGTCACTGCGGCAGTTTTGGAGAGCGGACCCGATGGCAGACAGCCTGTCCCGGTAAAGGAAAGCAGGTTTGCACGTTCCAGGTTTGGTAGAACGGCAGCGCCTCAGGTAACGGAACTGGCAGGCGGGAACGGTAAAGTAGCCATCATCGGCTTGAGCGGAAGGTATCCGGGAGCGGACGATCTGGATGAATTCTGGGAGAATTTGAAACAGGGAAAGGATTGTATCACCGAAATTCCTGCCGAGCGCTGGGATTACAGGCAGTACTACGACCCTGACAAGGAGAAGCTGGGAAAGAGCTGCAGCAAATGGGGTGGCTTTATTAAGGGCATCGATAAATTCGATCCCATGTTTTTCAACATCTCACCGGTGGAGGCAAACCTGGTGGATCCCCAGGAAAGAATTTTCCTGCAGACGGCGTGGCATACCCTGGAGGATGCAGGCTATACAAAGGAAAAGCTCGGCGAATACAAGGTAGGAGTTTATGTGGGGGCCACCTTCGGGCTGTACCAGTTGTTTGACGCAGAAATGGATGGAAAACCGGTGGCTCATATTAACATGCACTCGTCCATCGCGAACCGTGTTTCCTATTTCCTTAACCTGCACGGTCCCAGCATGGCCATTGATACCATGTGCTCTTCCTCCCTTACGGCCCTGCACCTTGCCTGTGAGAGCATACGGAGCGGAGAAACCGATATGGCGCTGGTGGGCGGTGTAAATGCAAACATACATCCCAAACGCTATATTCATGCGAGCCAGAGCAAATTCTTCTCTACCGAAGGAAAATGCAGAGCCTTCGGAGAAGGCGGCGACGGCTTTGTTATCGGGGAAGGCGTAGGCGCCGTACTGGTGAAATCCTTTGATAAGGCCGTAAAAGACGGTGACCATATCTATGGAGTAATACTTTCCACCGCCATCAACCATGGCGGCAAGGCAAACGGGTACACGGTACCCAACCCTAACGCCCAAGGGGTGATGATCTCCGATGCTCTCAGAAAGGCAGGCATAAACCCCCGGACTCTCAGTTATATAGAAGCCCACGGGACCGGAACTTCTCTGGGGGACCCTATCGAGATTGCCGGGCTTATGAAAGCCTTTGGAGAATACACCAGCGAAAAGCAGTACTGTTCCATTGGCTCCGTAAAAGCCAATATCGGGCATCTTGAACCGGCCGCAGGCATTGCCGGACTCACCAAGGTGCTGCTGCAAATGAAGCACAAAAAGCTTGTGCCGTCCATACTGTCGGAAAAGCTGAACCCTGCCGTCAATTTTAAGGAATCGGCATTTTACGTGCAGCATGCGTACGAAGACTGGAAGCAGCCCGTGATCCTTGAAGACGGAAAGGAAAAAACCTTCCCGCGGCGTGCAGGCGTGAGTTCTTTTGGCGCCGGCGGTTCAAACGGGCACGTTATTATAGAAGAATATGACCATGGAGTAAAGCCTGCACAAACTCAGTATGCGGACACGAGTGTCATGGTTCTCTCCGCCAAAAGCGAGAAAAAGCTGAAGGAGTACGCAGTGAACCTGCTCCGGTTTATTGAGAAATCGGAAACTACCCGCAGAGAGGTAGTCGTTGACAGGGAAGGACTGCTGCAGGACATAAATCATGAACTGCGCAATACCTCCGCCGAAATCCTCCAGATGGAGTATGAGGATATTGATGGAGAAGTAAGTGTGGAAGAGTGCGGCTTTGACCCGTTGAAGTTCAACCGGCTTCTGGAAGCGGTGAACGCAAAGTACGGGATTGATTTGAAACCTTCATTTTCCAATACCCTTACTTCGCTGGTGCAGATGGGGTCCCATATTTTGGATGGGCACAGTGCTTTGATGGAGGAATTCTATCCGCACCGCAAAAAGGAAAGAATCATCGGTGATGTCCAATATTCCGTAGCACTGCCGGATTTGGCCTATACGCTTCAGGTAGGAAGGGAAGCCATGGAGTACAGGCTCGCCGTACTTGTGTCAAATGTGGATGAATTCAGGAAAAAACTGAAGGAATTCTCCGAGGGGGTAAAGGACAACGAAAACCTTTACACCGGCAGTACTAAATCAAGCAGGGATAAGGTGGATCTTCTGGTGGAAGGCAAAGAAGGGGAAGAGTTCCTGAAGATTGTGGTAAGCCAGGGCAAGCTGGATAAAATTGCACAGCTCTGGGTCATGGGATTCACTATCGAGTGGAAAAACCTCTACACAGAGGGGGAATGCAGGCGTATATCCCTGCCGGTATATCCTTTTGAGGAAGAAAGCTATTGGCTGCCCAATGTAAGCAAGGAATGGCCTCAAAAAAGTTCCGGCGCTGCGGCAGGCAAGCTTCATCCCCTGATCGGAAGCAATACCTCCAGTATGAAGGAACAATGCTTCAGTACCCGGTTTACGGGGAGTGAATTTTACCTGACAGACTATGTGCTTGCAGGAAATAAGATGCTGCCACCGGCTGCCTGCCTGGAGATGTTCCGGACTGCTGCCCAGCTTTGGAGTGAGAAAAAGATTGTATCCCTCAAGAATATTGTATGGGCAGGGGGAGCAGCCTATGACAGGACTCCGGAAGAAGCAAGGATTGCCCTATACCCCTCGGGAGATATTTTAAAATGTGAAGTGCGGCTCATAACCGGTCATTCGGTGGCTTCGTTTTCACAGGCTGAAATTGTGCTCGACGGTGAGGCTGGTCCGGCAGCGAGCCTTGATATAAAAAGCATTCAAAGCAAATGCAGCGAGAGCATCTCCGTAGACGGCTTTTATACAAAGACGGGCAGTGTCCTCTCCTACGGTAAGGAGCTGAAGGCTATAAATGGCCTCTATAGAACGGAAGGCCAGGTGCTGGCGCATCTTATCCTTCCTGAAGCACTGGCGGCGGATGCCGGAGAATATGTATTGCATCCGGCCTTGCTGGAGAGTGTATTGGCCGCAGCCAGGGTGCTGTGTGAAGAAGTTGAACCCGGCTCCCTCTATTTGCCTCATACGATGGAACAAATGAGCCTTCATGGGGCTTTGACAGGCGAATGCTATGTACTCCTGTCTGTAAGGCGGAATGCTCCTAAAGGGCTCAGCGGGGTTTTGGACGTGGTAATAGCCAATGCTGCGGGAAAATCCATTGCAATACTGAAGGGGCTGGTTTTAAAGAAGGAAAGCTTTGCATACTTTGAAGCGGCAAAGGTGGAGGAGGAAGCAGCAAGCACGCTGTATTACGGGAATTCATGGGTGAAGCGCAATGCAGGTATCGGGACAAAAGCTGCTGCTTCCGGCGGCACCGTTATCAGCTTTGAGAGCGGCTACAGCTTGAAAAACGAACTCGATTCTTTGAAAAAGGTTATTTCGGTACGGCAGGGCCACGGCTTTAGAGCGGTGGGCGCAGACGCCTATGAAATCGATCCTGCCTATCAGGAAGATTATATAAAGTTATTTGAAGAAATAAAAAAACAATACGGGAAAGTGGAAGCTATTGTACATATGTGGCAGGCAGACGGGGATGGCACCGTAAAGGACGAACTGATTTACGGCAAAGTCTTGAAGGGGAAGCTTCAACGGGGAATCGATTCCATGTTCTATATCGTCAATGCTGTAGTAAAGTCCAGAATTCAATGGGATTCCCGTTTTATAGCCGTAGGCAATAATTATGCGTACGGACCGGGCCCCTTTGATGAAGCCGTCGTAGGATTTTCCAGGTCTCTGAAAATCCTATTCCCCGATATTTCATTTACGGCCATCTACGGAGAGTATGGCAATGGCAGGTCGGACGAAGGTGCAAAGGCAGCGGTGCTGGAGCTGGGAGCGGAGCGCGCAAATGCCGCTGAAGAGGTCCGGTATGTTGAAGGCGAAAGATATGTTAAGGAATACAGACATATAAAGCTTGATTCCAGTATCCCATTGGAGTTGAAAGAGAAAGGAACTTACATAATAACCGGAGGTATAGGGGCCTTGGGAATAATCTTTGCCGGCTTCCTGGGAGAACGGCTTGGAGCAAGGCTGGCTTTGGTAGGAAGGTCCGCCCTTGACGGCAAAAGGGAGAAGGCATTGGAAAAGCTCAGGGATGCGGGTTATGAAGCAGTATATTACCAGGCGGACGTTGGCAGCCTGGAAGATATGGAGAAGGTGGTTTCGGATGTCCGGCAGCGCTTTGGCAGCATCAACGGAGTCCTTCATACGGCAGGCATCGTAAGTGACAAGTTCATCGTACAGAAAAGTATAAATGATTTTCACAATATAATGAAGCCCAAAATCAACGGAACCCTGGTCCTTGACCATGTTACAAGAAATGACGACATTGAGCTGTTTGCACTGTTCTCTTCCACCTCTTCCATTTTGGGTGACTTCGGGCAGTGCGACTATGCAGTAGGGAACCGTTTCCTTGACGGATATGCCGGCTACAGGGAAGCGCTGAGGAAGCGGTCTTTGAGAAAAGGCAGGACTCTTTCCATCAATTGGCCTCTCTGGAAAGAGGGGGGAATGCATCTGGGGGATAAGACCGAAGCGGCGTATCTTGCATCCTCCGGCATGGATTATCTGCATACTGAAAACGGAATCAAGGTATTTGAAGAGATATTGGCCAGTGAATATAACTCGGTTATGGCCATTGTCGGAAGTAAATCCAAAATCGACAAGGTTGTACAAATAACAGGAGAAAAGGCTGTAAAACCTGTCGAACCATCCCGGGGGCTCCAGGACGCTTCAAGAGTTTCAAAACAGGTCAGGCCCGTGAAAAAAGCAGTGCGAGAGGTTTCGCAAAACTCCGCAATGCCCATGGAAGCCAGGGTGGAAGAGGAATTGAGGTCGGTGATCTCCGGGCTTTTAGGGATCCCCGCTGAAAAAATTGATGCCACGGAAAACTTCGGTAACTTTGGTTTTGATTCGGTATCCATTAAGGCTTTTTCCGATCGGATCAGCAGCCTTTACACCATTGATATCAAACCCATGGAACTATTTGATAATAGCAGTCTTCAAAGCCTTACCGCCTACCTTCTGAAGGAAAGTGAGGCTGCAGTGAAGAGTTATTACGGAGTTCCGGGTGCAGTGGAGGCGGGGGAAGCGGACGAAGCTGCGGAAGAAATACAGGAGTATCCGGAACCGGCTGTAGAAATGACAAGGTATGGAGATCTTGAATCCCTGGAAAGCCGCTTTGCAGCTTCAATGCCCTTTTATGGCACGACAGGCAGCGCACCGGGCTCCAGCAAGGAACCGGTAGCCATTATCGGGGTATCTGCCATGCTGCCCGGCTCCAAGGACTTGAATGATTTCTGGGAAAATCTACGGGCACAAAAGGATCTTGTTACGGAAATACCTTCCACCCGATGGGACTGGAAACATTATTACGGAGGGGACATAACGGATAAAAACAAAGTGAACTCAAAATGGGGGAGCTTTATTGAGGATGTAGACAAGTTTGACCCCCGGTTTTTCAATATCACGCAAAAGGAAGCAGAGTTTATGGACCCCCAGCACAGGCTTTTCCTTCAGGTGTCCTGGAAGGCCATTGAAGATGCCGGATACAAGGCCTCTGCGTTTTCAGGAAAAAATGTGGGCGTGTTCGCGGGGGTACAGTATAACGATTATCAGGATATCATCACCGGTCTTGGCGAGGCCCATGCGATGATGGGAACCGGAAATACGCACTGCATGCTTCCCAACAGGGTTTCCTACCTGTTAAACCTCAAGGGTCCGAGCGAAGCGATCCATACGGCATGCTCCAGCAGCCTGGTGGCAATCCATCATGCGGTTGTCTCCATCCAGAGCGGTGAGAGCGAGCTGGCACTGGCAGGAGGAATATCTCTCATGCTTACTCCTTCGGTATATGTAGCAGCAGGCAAGCTCGGCATCATATCCTCCGACGGCAGGTGCAAAACCTTCGACAAAAGTGCAAACGGCTACGTGAAGGGGGAAGGTGTGGGTGTTGTACTTTTGAAGCCGCTGCATAAAGCTATTGAAGATAAGGACTATATCTATGCAGTGATCAAATCAGCGGCGGTAAACCATGGGGGTAAAGCCAATTCCTTGACGGCACCCAATTCGGCAGCTCAAGCCGATTTGCTGATAAAAGCATACCAGGAGGCAGGCGTTGATCCGGATACGGTTACCCACATAGAAGCCCATGGTACGGGTACGGAGCTGGGAGACCCCGTAGAAATCGAGGGCCTGAAAAAGGCTTTCGATGAGCTTTTTGCAAGGAAGAATACCGCATTCTCGGGGAAACCGTACTGTGCCCTGGGCACCGTCAAGACCAACATCGGACACCTGGAGCCTGCGGCGGGAGTCGCGGGAGTCATCAAGGTGCTGCTGGCAATGAAAAACGGGATGATACCGGGAATACTCCACTTCAAGGAAGTGAACCCCTATATTGATTTGAAAAACACACCCTTTTATATCGCTGACAAGACACAGTATTGGAAAAGGCTCACCGACAGCAGCGGGAAGGCTGTCCCCAGAAGGGCCGGGGTAAGCTCCTTCGGGTTCGGCGGTTCCAATTCCCATGTTGTTCTGGAAGAGTTTGAAAATGATTGTTTGGAAAGGTCCGGCGAGAAGGGGGAAGAAAGGCTTTTCATACTCTCTGCAAAAAGTGCTGACAGGCTGAAGGAATATGCTGTAAATCTTTTGGAGTTCCTTGAAAAACATGCCCATGTAAAAATTGAGGAAGAAGGCCTGGATTCCAGGATTAGCCTGGCAAGTATCGCCTACACTCTCCAGATGGGGCGTGAGGAAATGGCAGAAAGGCTTGCCATAAAATCATCAAGCTTTGAAGAGCTGAAGGACAAACTTTTACGCTTCAGTCAAGGAGAAAACGGAATCGCAGGACTTTATGCAGGAAGGGTCCAAGGAAAGAAAATCGGAAAAGACGCCCAGGAGAATAACAACTCCTTACGGGAAAAGGTAGGGGAAGCACTGGCAGCCGGCAGGCTGGAGGAACTTGCAGGGCTATGGGTCACGGGGGAATACATTGACTGGAAAGCTCTGTACGGTGGCGATGTACCGGTGCGTGCGCCGCTGCCCACGTATCCCTTTGCGAAGGAAAGATACTGGGTCGAAGGCAGGCTTCCCGCACACAGAACGGTGGAGGCTCCAACGGAAGAAACCGCCCCGGACAGTGAAAAAGATTCATTGCTTGTGGAAATATTAAGGCAGCTTGAAACCGGTGAACTGGATATAGAAAATGCAGATCAATTGACGGAGGAGATTCTCAATGGATAGGAATATTGCTGATAAAAGGGAAATTCTTGAACTGGTAAAGCAGAAACGCCTGACATCGGAAGAAGCGTTACGGCTTTTGAAGGACAATGCGCAGTATAGCAACGGGACTGCCACTGAAAAAACGATAGAAGAGCATCCGGAAATCGTCATGTATTCAAGTTCATGGACGGAAGCGGGGCTTGCCGGTGACCGGAAGGCAGGAGGCCTGCAGGGGAATATAGTGGTTTTCGATACAGACGGCAGTTTCTTTGTGCCTTACAAAACTCATATGAAGGGGATGGAAGGCCACAAAGGACAAATATCCGTTGTGAAGCCGGGCAAAGGCTTTGCAAATCACGGTGAAGGCCATTACGAAATAAACCCTCAAAATGCGGAAGAATACACCCTGCTTTTAAAAAGCCTGGAGGAAGAAAACAGATACCCCCAAGCCATTATCCATTTTTGGTCAAGAGAGGGCTGGGAAAATGGCGGTATGCTGCAGGAACTTCTTGACAGAGGCATTTATTCGCTGTTTTACCTTTCGCAGGCACTTATGAGCAACAAGTCCAAACCGGAGGTACGCCTGATCTATGTTTATACAACCCGGGAAAAGGATATAAACCCTCAATATTCTGCTGTTGGCGCCTTTATAAAGACCGTCATTCTGGAGAATCCGAAATTCCTGTGGAAGGCGGCTGCTATTGACGAGGAAGGACTGGATTACCGGATTCTGCCCAAAATCCTTATGGATGAATTGGATGCACCGGCACAGGAGGACATTGAACTGTACTGGAAGCAGAATACCCGGTATGCAAAGCGCCTGGAGAATTATAACGGAACAAGGGCGGAGGGTCTCAGCATTAAACAGGGTGGGGTATACCTGATTACCGGGGGTCTCGGGGGCCTGGGATATCTCTTCGCTTTGTATCTGGCATCGAAAGCTGCCGTAAAGCTGGTATTAACGGGACGTTCGGAACCGGATGAAGAAAGTATGCAAAAAATCCGCGAGATAGAAGCCCTTGGCGCGGAAACGATTTACATAAAGTCTGATGTGACCTCCAGGGAAAGTGTAGAAAGCTTGATAAACCAGGCCAGGGAAAAGTACGGGTACATCCATGGGGTGATCCACAGTGCCGGGGTTTATAGGAACGGTTTTATCATTAAAAAAACCAGAGAGGATTTTGAAGAGGTTCTTGCGCCGAAGGTGTACGGAACGGTATACCTCGATGAAGCATTAAAAGAGGAGGAGCTGGACTTCTTCGCATTGTTCTCTTCCACTTCGGCAGTTTCCGGAAAGGTGGGGCAGAGTGATTACTCCTATGCAAACAGTTACCTTGATTCATTTGCCCTCCATAGGAATAAAAGGGTAGAAACCGGAAGCCGAAAAGGAAGGACGGTATCCATCAACTGGCCTTTTTGGGAAAAGGAAGGAATGGCGAGGGAGATCACTCCCGAGGAGCGGAGGATGTATGCGGAAAAGGCCGGCATAGAAGGTCTTCCGGCCGGGGAAGGAATAAAGGTTTTTGAGGATGCGGTTTTGAAGGGCGGAAGCTCCTCCTGTGTTGTATTCTACGGTTATAAAAACAGGATCAGGGACTACCTGGACAGCGTAATTTCAAATTCCGGCAAAAGGGACGGAGAGGAAAACGGCAGTGTTGATGCAGGGGTCTTGTACCAAAAGACCCAGGAACTGATCAAGGAGATGATTTCAAATGAAATCGGGACGCCGGCTGCAAATATCGACCCCAGCATAAGCTTTGAAGAATTCGGAATCGACTCCATTATTATTAACCATTTCAATGCAGAAATGGAAAAGAAAATATCTTCTGTTTCAAAAACCCTCCTTTTTGAGTATCCCAATATCAATGACCTGGCAGCCCATCTGGTAAAAGCCCATGAGCAGGAGCTTGTCCGCCTGTTCGGCCTGGACAGGAAGCCTGTGAAACCCGAGGTTCAGGTTAATAAACCGGTAAAACCTGCTGCTGTGCCGGTACGAAAGGATACTGTCAAGAGTATCCTTCCGCCGCAAAGGGAAAAAGCCGGGTATCAGGAGCTGCTGCAGGAGGATATCGCCATCATAGGGATCAGCGGGCGTTATCCGAAGGCAAACAACCTGGATGAATTGTGGGAAAACCTCAAGCTGGGCAGAAATTGTGTTACGGAAGTGCCTCTTGACCGATGGGACCACAGCGAATATTTTGATCCTGACCATGAAAGGGTTAAACCCGGCAAGACCTATTGCAAATGGGGTGGCTTTATCGACGATGTTGATAAATTTGACCCCCTGTTTTTCAATATATCGCCCAGGGAAGCGGAGTATATGGACCCGCAGGAACGAGTCTTCCTGCAAATTGCCTGGGAGGCTATGGAAGACGCGGGCTATACCCGTGAACAGCTCAGAGAGGCCACAAACGGCGAAAAGGGCGCAAATGTCGGGGTGTTTGTGGGAACCACTACCTACCAGTACGAATTGCTGGGGATCGAAGAGTGGGGCAAAGGGAACATGGTGACTCCCATCTCCCATCCCTGGTCCATTTCCAACCGCGTATCCTATACCTTTAATTTTAACGGACCCAGCATACCTGTCGATACGGCCTGCTCCTCCAGCCTGTCCGCGCTGCATTACGCCTGCGAGAGCTTGAAGAAAGGCGAGTGCGGCATGGCCATAGCCGGTGGAGTCCATATGTATCTCCATCCCTATAAATATGTCTGCATGGCACAGATGGGAATGTTTTCACCTACAGGCAGCTGCCGTACCTTCAGCAGCAGCGCTGACGGCTTTGTGCCGGGGGAGGGTGCAGGAGCGCTGCTCCTGAAGCCGTTACAGAAGGCCGTTGCAGAAGGCGATCATATTTATGCAGTAATAAAAGGAACTTCCGTAAACCACGGAGGAAAAACCAACGGCTATACAGTGCCCAATCCCAATGCCCAGGCCAGCCTTATTCAGGAGACCATAAGGAAATCCGGTGTTGACCCCAGGCTCATAGGATATATAGAAGCCCATGGGACAGGGACCAAGCTGGGGGACCCTGTGGAGATCACAGGACTTACTAAGGCTTTCCGGGAATATAACAAAGACAGGCAGTATTGCGCCATCGGTTCCATCAAGTCCAATATCGGCCATGCGGAATCGGCGGCGGGTATATCGGGACTGACGAAGATCATCCTCCAGATGAAATATAAACAACTGGTACCCTCCATTCACTGCGAAGAGTTGAACGAGAACATCAATTTCCGGGAGACGCCTTTCTACGTGCAGAGGGAACTGGCGGAATGGAAAAATCCCTTCATCACTGAAAACGGTATAAAAAAGACATATCCGAGATATGCCGGCATCAGCGGCTTCGGAGCAGGAGGGTCCAATGCCCATGCCATCCTCATGGAGTATGATGAAACCCTCTCCAAGAGTGTACAGGAGGACAGGCCGCAAATCGTTCTTTTATCTGCCAGGAGTGAAGAAAGGCTTCATGAATATGCTGCCAGGTTTGTGGATTTCCTTGAGAAGAAGGCTGTAGTGTCGGAACTGCCTTCCCTTATGGAATCAGTCATCGACGGTACAAAAGAGGAAATCGAAGTGCTGAAGCCCATTAGTGACCATGAGATCGCCCACTACATGGATAGTTTGAAAGCTCTGGAGAAATTCCAGGTTGTTTTGCTGGCCCATGCTTTCCGGCGAATGGCTGTATTTCAGGCAAAAGGTGAAACATACGGGAAAGCCGGTTTAAAGGAAAAATTAAAAGTAATACCGCTCTATGACAGGCTGTTTGATGCGTTGATGGATATACTGCAAAGGTATGGCTTTATAACGGTAAAGGGGGATGCTATAGAGCTCACGTCTCTTATTGAGGACAAAGAGACCCTCTCCATCTTTGAAGATGTAGAAAAAGCGAAGAGGGATTTTGATGAAAAACATCCCTCCATCCACTCCTATACAAAACTGCTTACCACTTGCATCGACGCCTATCCCGAAGTACTGACCGGGGAAAGGAGCCACATGGATGTAATGTTCCCCGATGGGTCCATCGAGCTTGTAGAGGGTATATACAAGGGCAATAAGATCATCGATTATTACAACAAGCTGGTTGCAGCGGGGGTAAAGCAATATGTGAAGCAAAGGCTTGCGGCGGACCCGGGAGCTTTAATTTCCATACTGGAAGTGGGCTCGGGGACCGGGGGCACCAGTGTATTTGCTTTGGAGGAGCTGAAGGAGTACGCTGCAAGCATCAAATATTACTATACGGATATTTCCAACGGATTGGTGCAGTATGGCAAGAAGGCCTACGGAAAATACGGGTTTGCCGAATTCAAGGTCCTTGATATTGAAAAATCTCCGGAAATACAGGGCTTCAAGCCGCAAAGCATTGACGTGGTATTTGCCACCAATGTTCTGCATGCCACAAGGAACATGGGGAAAACCCTTGCAAACATCGGTGATGTATTGAAAACCAACGGTTTGATCGCCATCAATGAATTTACGGTGCTGGGTGATTTTTCTACATTGACCTACGGTTTCACAAAAGGCTGGTGGCTGTTTGAAGATGAGGAAAGCCGGATCAAATGGTCTCCTCTGTTAAGTATCGAGGGGTGGGAAGCCTGCCTTACTAAAAATGGCTTTGGAAAAACGGCCGTAGTGGGTATCCTGGGGCGTTATGCGGACCAGTCGGCGCAAAATGTCATCTTTGCCGAATACGCAGGGGAAGCTTCCAGGAAAAGCAGCAAAGGCAGAAGCTTTAACATCAATCTGAAAGACCTGGCTTATACGCTGCAGGTTGGAAGAGAGCACCAGGAAGAAAGGCTGGCCCTGCTGGTGTCCAGCCCGGACGAATTGGTGGAAAAGCTCAAGGCCTTCTTACAGAAGCAGCCTGCCATCCAGGGATTGTTCAAAGGCAATGCCAAATCGGATAAAAACAAGCCGGAGCTTCTGGTAAAAGGCAGGGCAGGCAAGGAGTTTTTAAACATACTTTTCAGTGACGGGGAATACTCATACATTGCCCAGTTGTGGGCTTCGGGCGTTGAAATGGACTGGAAGCTCCTGTACACCGGTGAAGAGAAAAACCGGAGAATATCCCTTCCCACCTATCCCTTTGCCAAGAGCCGCTACTGGATTGAGCAGGCAGACAGAAAGCCTCTTCCTGCTGCCAACACCCTCAACAGGGCGCTGCATCCCCTGGTGGACGATAATATATCCACGCTCTATGATTGCAGGTTTGCAAAGACCTTTACCGGACATGAATTTTATATCAAAGACCACAAAAACATACTGCCGGGAGTGGCCTACCTTGAAATGGTCAGGGCCGCAGGGCAGCTTGCAAATGGGGACAGGCATGTCGGGAAAATAAAGAACTTTGTATGGATGCACCCGATTGGGTTTGACGGCAATCCAAAGGAGGTCTGCACAGACTTCTATCCTTCCGATGACGGAATTGAATTTGAGGTATCTACCACCAATGCAGCGGATGGACAGAGAACCGTCAATGCCGGCGGGAAGCTCTGCTATGGTGAAGGGGATGGCTTTGAAGACGGAAGGATGGATATAAAGAGTATAATTTCAAGATGCAGGAATGGAAAAGACCGGGCAGGAGCCTACTACGGAAGGATGGAAGCGTTGGGGAATGCTGCGGGACCGAGGTTCAGAGGACTTACGGAATTTTACTGCAATGAAGAAGAGGGATTGTCCCGGTTAAGGGTGCTTCCCGAATTCAATGAAAGCATTAAGGAGTATCTTCTCCATCCAACCTTGACGGATGGTGCATTCCAGACCGTCAATGCATTTGCCTGGTCTGTTCTGCAGGGAAGCGACCCCATTTATGTACCTTTTGCCATGGAAGAGATGGAGATCACCGAAGGACCCTTCACGGCCGCATATGCCTATGTGCGCAAGGCGGAGCACTTTGATGAAACCGGTATCGACACTGTTGCCTGCCACCTGTTCATACTGGATGAAAATGGACGGATCGTAGTAAGAATAAAAGGATTAAATTTCAGGCAGATACCGAAGTCCTATATGGACATGCTGGAAGCAAATCTGCCGAAGTATACCGGAATCTCCTACCGAAGCCTGTGGGAAGCTGGGGAGATTGAAGAGGAAGGCAGCGGCCCGGCCCTTGGCAATGTCTTGATCTTTGACGACACCGAAGGACTTCGGAATGCTTTACAGGAAATGGAACCGTCAGGCGGGAAGGTGCTTGTTAAGCCCGGAAAGGGATTTAAGAAACTAAATGCGACGCTGTATGAAGTGCATCCTTCCAGGGAAGAAGATTACGGACAGCTTTTTGAAGAGCTGGACAGGGAAGGTTTTGCACCTCAGAATGTCATTCATGCGTGGTCCATGGGCAGTTTTACCCGGGAGAAGGATGAAACCGGGCAGCAGCTGGATCGGGGACTATATTCCGTATTCAGTGTCTGCAAATCGCTGATGTGCAGAAAAAACAAGGGGAAAATCGGCATTATTTATGCCTATGGCTGCCGGAAAGCCTCCATTCCTCCTGCGTTTGCAGCCCTTGGCAGCTTTGCCAGGTCCTTGGGTCTGGAAGATTCCAACCTGGCCATGAGGACCCTGGGGATTGATGTGGGTGCAAAGGACTGGGAAGAGTATAAATCAAGCATTTTACCCGGAATTTTAAAGAAAGAACTGGGTGTAGGGAACGAGTATGAGGTCCGCTACGAAAACGGCAAACGCCTTACAAAGAATATGAAAAGCTTTGATACCGGCCATGAAGCAATACATCCGCCGCGTATAAAGAACGGCGGGGTCTATGTCGTCACGGGGGGAACGGGCGGCCTTGGACTGGTTTTTGCAGAATACCTTTCAAAAAAATACAAGGCGAAGCTTGTCTTGTGCGGACGGTCCGAACCCAATGCAGAGACCAGGTCCAAACTAGATTACTTTGAAAAGCACGGTTCAAAAATACTATTTATAAAGGCGGACATATCCAAAGCCGATGGAGCCAGAGAGCTGGTTGACAGGGCAAAAGCAGAATTCGGAAAGATTGACGGCGTTATTCACAGTGCCGGCATCGTAAGGGATTCCCTGCTGGTCAGGAAGACACGCGCAGAATTGGATGCAGTACTGGAGGCCAAGGTATATGGGACTATCAACCTTGATCATGCCCTAAGAGAGATGCGGCCCGACTTCTTTGTCCTCTTTTCTTCAACCGCTTCCATACTGGGCAATCTGGGCCAGTGCGACTACGCTTATGCTAACGGCTTTATGGATCACTATGCCGAAATGCTTGCGAGCGAAGGGGTATACGGAAAGGTTCTGGCCATAAATTGGGGACTGTGGAAGCATGGGGGCATGCGGCCCGGGGAGCAAAATGAGAAGTTTCTCTGGGATGTAGCAGGAATAAAAGCCATGGAATCCGAAACCGGGCTGGAAATGTTTGAAAAGGGCCTTTCCCTTCCTGTGCACGGCTTTACGGCATTGGAGGGCGATCCTCTCAAGCTTCAAAAGATTCCTGCATTTGCAGGCAAACCGGTACGGGAAGTGAAGAAGGTTCCTGAAAAAAATGAGGCAAGTCCTGAAAGCAGTGGGGTAAAAGGTGAGAGCGGTGCCGTTACGAACAGCTTCAAAAAGGATATGACCGCATTGGTGTCCTCCATATTGAAAATTCCTGTCCAGGACATTCATCCGGATGACGAATTGAGTGATTATGGGTTTGATTCGGTATCCTTCACGGAGCTTTCCAAGAGGATCAATGACAAATTCCGGCTGGAGGTTTCTCCTGCACGTTTCTTTGGGTATTCTACACTGAACAAGGTGGTTGCAGGTCTGTATGAAGAAAACAGTGAAGTATTGGATACCTTTTATAATATTTCAAAAGGGGAAGGCAAGAAGCCTGCCCTCTATGAGAAAACCGGGAAACATTCCGGGGCAATGGCCGCTGGAGCGGGCGGCCCCACTGTCCTCAAATCCTCTCCGGCATATGCTAGGGGAGTCCGGCAGAACGTCAGGCTGGATGCTTTCAGAAGAGACCAGGACCCGGTAGAGGCTGCACCTGCCTATGAGCCTGTGGCAATCATCGGTATGAGCGGAATAATGCCGCAGTCCGAAGACCTCATCGAATTCTGGAGGAACATAGAAGCTGAAAGAGCGCTTATAACGGAAATACCCAAGGGCAGATGGGACTGGGAAAAAATATATGGAGATCCCGGCAGCGGCGAATTTAAGGCCAATGTCAAATGGGGAGGCTTCATGAAAGAAATTGACCGGTTTGATGCTTCTTTCTTCTCCATACCTCCGGTGGAAGCGGAGCTGATGGACCCCCAGGAAAGGCTGGTACTCCAAACCGCATGGAAAGCGGTGGAAGATGCAGGGTATAAAATATCCGACCTGTCGGGAACCGATACGGGAGTCTTTGTAGGGGTTTCCAATACGGACTACAAGGATTTGCTGATACAAATGGGGATTCCCGAGGTAATGCCGTCACAGTCCTTTGTTGCAAACAGGATATCCTACACCTTTAACCTGCGGGGCCCCAGTGAACCGGTGGATTCGGCGTGCTCCAGTGCCATTGTAGCCATTCACCGTGCAGTCAAAGCCATACAGGATGGAGAATGTGTCATGGCATTGGCCGGAGCCGTTAATGTCATCGCAAGCCCGAGCCTATACGTGCTTGACTGTAAACTCGGACTTCTCAGCCCTGACGGACGCTGCAAATCCTTTGATAAAAAAGCCGATGGCTATGTTCGGGGCGAGGGAGTCGGTGTTTTACTGCTGAAATCCTTGAAGCAGGCCATTGCTGACGGAGACAACATACACGCCGTAGTAAGGGGAACTGCAGTCCAACATGGCGGCAGAGGTACTTCCATCAATGCGCCGAATGCAGATGCCCAGGCGGATGTTATTTTCAATGCCGTTGACAAGAGTGGCATTGACCCTTCTACCATCAGTTACATTGACGCTCACGGTACAGGGACCCTGCTGGGGGATGCAGCTGAAATCGACGGACTTAAAAAGGCATTTAAGAAATTGTATAAAAAATGGGGCAAGGCCGAAACCGGCAAACCCCATATAGGCATCGGTTCAGTGAAGACCAATGTAGGGCATCTTGAGTCTGCCGCCGGGATTGCAGGGGTGTTTAAGGTGGTTCTCGCCATGAAAAATAAAAAGCTTCCGGCCTCCCTGGGTTTTGAAGAATTGAACCCCTATGTGAAATTGGATGGAAGCCCCTTCTATATCACCGACAGGACTTCCGAATGGATGCCGGTTTTAGACGATAGCAACGGGAGATTGCCAAGACGGGCCGGTGTCAGCTCTTTTGGCGCCGGTGGAACCAATGCCCATGTTGTAATTGAGGAATATAGGGCTTCTGCCAGCCACACAGCCCAAATAGAACAAACATCTAGGCTCATGGTGCTTTCTGCCAAAAATGAAGTCCAATTAAAGGAATATGCAAAAAAACTTGTAGAGTACATCGAAGGCATGGATAACAACACCGGTTCATCTGCCGATGGGGATGGAGAACTACTGGGCTGCCTGAAAACTGAATTGGCATCGATTTTATCGGGCATTCTGGGCGTCGCCGCCGGGGAAATCGATATGGAAACCGATGTGAAGGAGTGCGGCCTGGACCTTGTGGGGCTTTCGGAATTTATTGAAAGGATCGGCGACAGACTGGGACTTCAGTTGGGATCAACTGTCCTTGTGGAAAACAATACCCTGGTTTCACTGGCCCATTATCTGTTCAAGGAGCATAAGGAAACAGTTTCAAGCCTCTTTATAAAGAAGGCAAAGGAAGGAAATGTGGGAACAGGAAAAGGGGTAGGTATCGCGGAAATAGAATACACCCTGCAAAGAGGAAGGGAAGAAATGCCTGAACGTCTTGCCGTCATTGCTTCCGATACGGAGGATTTGAAAAACAAACTGCTGATGTTCTGCCAGGGTGAAAGCGAGACTGAAAACATATTTACCGGAAACACCAGATCCCCGAAAGAGGATACAATGCAGCTTTTGGAAGAGGAAGACGGCAAGGAATATATCGCTGCTTTGACCAGGAAGCGCAAACTTACACAGATTGCCAGGTTATGGGTGAAGGGCGTAAGCATCGATTGGAAACTTTTGAATCATGCGTCTGTAACAAAGCGAGTACCGCTGCCCTCTTACCCCTTTGCCAGAGAAAGACACTGGCTGCCGGGAACAAATATTGATTGGGCCTTAGAGGAGGCTGCTGCTACCAAGCCCCGGAAGCGGAAGGAGCAAAACGAAGTGCTTTTACCGGGAGGAGAGGTACAGGATAAACTGATGGAGCTTTTGCGTAAGGTAGAAAGCGGTGCGCTTACTGCACAGCAGGCACTGGAGAAAGAGAAAGGGAACTTCTGATTCAGGGAATAAAAGGGAAAATGGGTGTTGCAAAGAAAGGAGGAAGTGTAGTGTATAACGTGTCAAGCAGGGCTGAGATATTTAAAAGGGTGGAAACGCGGGAGTTGCAGGCAGAAGAGGCTTATAGAATGATTCGGGAAATGGAAAGGGGGAAGAGTGCCGGTTCAAAAGGAGAGGATCTGCTGGAAGAGATTAAAGAGACTCTGCGTGATGCAGTAGCAGACATTTTAAAGTATAACAAAAAAAGTATCAGTTCCAGCAGTAATTTCAGGGAATTTGGCTTTAGCTCCTTCAGCCTCATGGGGTTTAAAAAGTATATTGATGCAGAGTACGATATTGATTTGCGGCCGGATGCATTCTTTGAAAGCCCTACCATCAACCAGTTGGCTTCCTATCTGCTAAACCATCACAGGGACAGTGTTTTGCAAAGCTATGAAAAAGGAGCCATGGAACCGGAAGGGACCGGAAAGACGCTTTCGAGCGAAGATTCTGAAAATGAAGACAGCCAGTGGGCGTCTAATTCCCAAAAGCCGGTCCCTGAAAGAATGGTGCTGAAAAAACAGCCCATATGGCTGCTGCATGCGGGTAAAAAATTTCCTGCCGAGCTGCTGGAGAATTTTTGGGAAAACCTGCGGGAAAAGAGGATGAATGAAATACCCTCCGAAAAAATCTCTACCGGTTTGTTGGAGCTTTTAATGGAATCGGGGTACAAGTATCTGCATATGCTGGTTGAAATCTCTACAGGAGAGAAAATGGAGGTTTTTTCTGCGGGAAAAGGAGAGACCATCGTCATCATCTCGGGAATAGGAGCCACTGCAACCCTCACTTATAACCAGTTGAAGAATTTTTCCTCACAATACAGGTTTATTGTGTTCCATGTACCGGGGAGTGGATTGAGTGAGGGGGTAAGGGACCTGTCCCTTGAGAGTATAGCGGGAGTGGTGGGAGAGACACTGGAAAAACTGGGAGTTGAAAGCCCGGTCCATATATTTGGCGGGTCCTGGGGTGCAATGGTAGCCACCACCTTTGCAAAAAACTATCCTGCCAAAACGGCTTCCATGGTCTTGATGTGCCCTGTAGTGGATTTGCTGGGCAGTGAGGGGGCCGGGGAATCTTCTGCGGAACACCTGGCTTCTATTAATGAAATTGCACGCAGGGATATTCTGGCTGTTTCAGGCGGAGAGAAATACTTGAAGCTTTATTCAAAAAGCATTTGTGCCGATGCGGTGACTCTTTCCAATTATATGAAGCATTTCTCCAGCGACTCTCCGGACTTCTATTCTACCGTAAGCCTGCTGGAAGATATTGAAGCTCCGGCCCTTGTGGTTACAGGTTCCCAGGACAGCATGGCGGAAAAAAGGCATAAGGAAATCCTCCGCTCAAAGCTTAAAAACGTTACATGCTTTGAAATCCAGGGAGCAGGGCATTTTCCGGCCTTAACCCACAGCGGCGAATTTAATAGCATGTTAGGGAACTTTTTTGAAGAAGTGAAGGGGAATAGAAGGTAAAAATAACGAGGCATAAGATGGGCCCCCGCCCCACCTCTATAGGTGGCGGGTACCGATTAACTTTATAGGCGGCGAGCATATCTCCCGCCTCGTTGAAACGGCTGGTCGCAAGCAAAGCTTGCTGCTCGCCCATGCAACCTGGGTGTGTTGAAATTGCTCTGCAATTTCTTCCGTTGTTATAATGAATTCCGTCAATGGAAGGCGGCTTTGAAAAGAGTAAAGCTCTGAAGGGGACTTTATCGTGAAAAACGATTGCCAACAAATAGATACAGGTGAAAGTATCTATTTGTTGGCAATCGAAATAAATACAAGAGCAGGTTATTTTGAGACGTAAACCAGGAACAGTACGATTGTAACAATCGAAACGATTACACTGGCGATACCGAGGTTGGCATGAAAGCTGACTGCGCTTGCTAATTCCGCATCCTTTAAATTGGTGCTTCTTATCCAGAGTCCGCACAGCGTAAGTGATGCAAGCATTAAAATAGAGAGGGCACCGATTATGTAAAGGAACATTTTCATTAAAACCACTCCTTTTTAATTATTGAGTTTATTATAATTTAGATGTAAAAATATGTCAATAAAAATTGGGAAAACAAGGGACAAAATTATAAAAAAACATCCATAATAATTCAAGGAATGAACATAATATTACGAAGAATTAACTTTACAAAAATTATTAAAATTGTATAATAATAGTAACAATATCTTGTTGAGGGAGGTCGAAATATGAGCAATATTGGAGTTGTTGGAGCAGGCGTTATGGGAGTAGGCGTATCTCAAAGCCTTGCGCAATCCGGGTTTTTGGTAACATTAGTCGACATTAATGATGAAATTCTTGAACATGCAAAGCAGCAAATCTACATGAATGTCCGTTTCCAAGGCTTGCTGCAAAAGATGGAAGCCCCGGCGGATCCGGATGAAGTACTCTCAAAAATAGAGTTCACAACAGATTACGGTAAACTCAGTCAGGTGGATGTGGTGATTGAAAACGTAAATGAGAAGTGGGAAGTAAAAGAACAAGTATATAAAAAAATTGATGCTATTTGTCCGGAAGGCTGTATTTTTCTCGTCAATACCTCCTGTATATCCATCACAAAAATAGCGGCACTGACAAAAAGGCCATCACAAGTCATAGGGACACACTTTATGAATCCCGTTCCCATGAAGACCGCGGTGGAAACCATCAGAGGATTCCATACATCGGAAGAAACCATTCAGAAGACGAAGGAATTGCTGGAGAAAATGGGGAAGGAATGCATCCTTGTAAATGATTATCCGGGATTCGTATCCAACAGGCTTTCGCACCTGCTGTTTAATGAGGCGGCGTATGTTGTCCAAGACCAGGTGGCGTCTCCCGAAGAGGTGGATGAAATCTTTAAAAAATGCTTCGGGCATAAGATGGGTCCGCTGGAAACTGCTGATTTGATAGGGCTTGATACAGTCGTAGATTCGCTGGACGTATTATATGAAAGCTACCAGGACTCAAAATACCGCTGCTGCCCGCTGCTCAGAAAAATGGTACATGCAGGGCTGTACGGCAGAAAGTCGGGCCAGGGTTTTTATTCATACTAGGGTAAAGGCCGGTCCTGTTCCTCAGGGATCGAAGAACTGTACAATTGAGGATGGAACTTCGCTAATTCGACGTTTGCATAGCCCCGGAATCATTGGCTATGCAAACGCCGAATTAGCGGTTACCGGTCCTATTGTATATAAAGTGGAAGCAGGCTGTAAAGCATAAAAAATTTTATATAAATCATGGAAGGGGTTTTAAAAAATGAGTGAAATCAATGCAAAAGTAAGGTCTTTTCTTTCCCGGTTTTTCAGGAAACGTGAATTACAGGACGATGAGGATATATTCTCTTTAGGCTTTGTCAATTCATTATTTGCCATGCAGTTGATCATGTTTTTGGAAAAGGAATTTAAAATAAGAGTGGATAACAAGGATATGGATATGAATAATTTCAGAACCATAAATTCCATCGTAAGCCTTATAGAAAGCAAGGTAAGCTAGGCATACCCGGTATAACCTGTTAAAGAAAAGTGGAAAAGAGGGGATGTATTTTGAGAATTGAATTGACAGCGGAGCAAATGAAGCTCCAAGAGGAATTCAGCAGCTTTGTGTGTAACGAAATCATGCCGTATGCAGGGCAAAACGACAGGGAGGAATGCACACCCGGGAGCATGATCGAGAAAATAGCCCAAAAGGGATACCTGGGAGCAATGCTTCCAACGGAGTATGGAGGGCTTGAATACGATAACATAACCCTCGGCCTGCTGAATGAAGAGTTCGGAAAGGGCTGTTCTTCGGCCAGAAGTCTGCTTACGGTCCATGGCATGGTAGCCCTGGCGATTTTACGGTGGGGTACGGAGGAGCAAAAGAATTACTGGCTTCCCAAATTAGCCAAAGGGGAATGTGTCGCCGCTTTCGCCCTGACGGAGCCCAATGTGGGCAGCGATGCAAAAAGCATAGAAACAACGGCTGTTTTAAGCGGCAATAACTACATCATCAACGGTAAAAAGAAATGGATTACCATGGGACAGGTTGCCGATCTGTTTTTACTGTTTGCACAGTATGAAGGGAAGCCCACCGCTTTCCTGGTTGAAAAGAGCTTTCCCGGTTTTTCGGTAAAGCCCATTAAAGGCCTGATGGGGGCAAAGGCTTCCATGATTGCGGAGCTGACGCTGGAGGATTGTGTTGTTCCGGCGGAAAACCTGGTTGGCAAAGAGGGGACGGGATTAAGCCATGTTGCTTTATTCAGCCTTGACTATGGAAGGTATACCATAGCCTGGGGGTGCGTCGGAGCAGGACAGGCCTGTGTGGATGAAAGCGTAAAGTATGCCCGGCGGAGGAAACAGTTTGGGGTAGCACTACGGCAGCATCAGTTGATACAAAAAATGATTACCGAGATGGTGGTGGAGGTCAAAGCGGCAAGAATGCTGTGCTACAATGCAGGTTCCCTGAAAGATTGCGGTGACCCGGACTCCATTATGGAAACATGGGTTGCTAAATATTTTGCTTCCAAAATGATCGGCAAAGTGGCCGGAGATGCCGTACAAATTCACGGGGCCAATGGATTCAGCAGCGAGTATTCTGTAGAAAGGCATTTCCGTGATGCTAAAATGAGTGAAATCATTGAGGGGACAAGCCAGATGCATGAGGTTTTGATCGCTGTCAATGCATTTAGGAACGCATAAATCCAATGCGGTATGGATGGAATAGGAGGAGAAAGGGAGGTCAATATGGGGGAGGCAAATAAAAAAGAACGGAAAATAAAGTGTGTCGTGTGGGATTTGGATAATACCATTTGGAAGGGTGTCCTTCTGGAAGATGAACAGGTCACCCTGCGTGAAAATATAACGGATATTATAAAAACATTGGATAACAGGGGAATCCTCCAATCGATTGCAAGCAGGAACAACCATGATCATGCCTTCGCGAAGCTGGAGGAGCTGGGATTAAGTGAATACTTTCTCTATCCCCAGATTAACTGGAATCCCAAATCCTCTTCAATAAAAACTATTGCACAATCCATTAATATAGGGCTGGATACTATCGCATTCATTGACGACCAGCCCATGGAGCGGGAAGAAGTAAGCTTTTCCCTGCCGGATATCCTTTGCATCGATTCGGAGGATATCGCTACATTGCTTGAAAGACCGGAGATGAACCCGCGGTTCATTACGGAAGATTCAAAAATCAGAAGAGTCATGTATATGAACGATATTCAGCGCAATAAGGTGGAAGAAAGCTTTAAAGATTCCCAGGAAGAGTTTTTGTCCACGTTGAACATGGTCTTTACCATTTCGCCGGTGAAGCCGGGAGATTTGCAGCGTGCGGAGGAGCTGACGGTAAGAACCCACCAGTTGAACACAACCGGGTATACCTATTCCTTTGAGGAATTGGAGAGCTTCATGAAATCGGACAACCACATCCTGCTCATTGCCGGTTTGGAGGATAAATTCGGTACATACGGGAAAATCGGGTTATCCCTCATCGAATGCCAGGAGGATGTCTGGAAATTAAAATTATTACTGATGTCATGCAGGGTAATGTCCAGAGGGGTAGGTACCGTCATGCTGAACCATATCATGCGGCTTGCCAAAGAGGCAAATGTCCGGTTGCAGGCTGAATTCGTATCCACGGACAGAAACCGTATGATGTATGTTACATATAAGTTTGCAGGTTTTAAGGAAATACATGAAGACGGCAATTTTGTAATTTTCGAAAATGATTTGCAAAACATACAACCCTACCCGGACTACATAGAAGTGAATATTGCTTAGGAAGAGTGGAAACATTATTTCATCTTTTAAGGGATAAAGTCCGTCGTCCGAGAAGGGTGCAGCAAAAGAAAGGTCAGATGTTTTTAAAATTGTATTAACCGCGGGGTGTCATTATGGAAAAAATTGCATTTGTATTCCCGGGCCAGGGGACGCATTATATAGGGATGTCAAGAGCCTTTTACGAGCAGTTTCCAATTGCAAGGGATACATTTGAAGAAGCTAATGATGTATTGGGTTTCGACTTGAAAAAGCTTTGTTTTGAAGGCAGCCTGGGTGAATTATCCGCAGCAAAAAATGCGCATGCTGCAATACTTACAACCAGTATGATTGCCTTCAGGGTATATATGAAGGAAATCGGCATATGCCCGCAAATATGTGCGGGCCACAGCCTTGGCGAGTATTCGGCGTTGACTTGCAGCGGTGCAATGAGGTTTACGGACGCATTGAAAACCGTATACCAAAGGAGCTTGATTGCCCAGGAAATTGCAGATGAAGGAAACATGGGCATGACAATTATTGACGGTATCGATTCCAGTATGGTAGAGGAAGAATGCAAGAACCTATCGACGGAATACAATATGGCGGCGATCTCCTGCTATAATGGATCAAAGCAGGTGGCTGTCTCTGGACACCTTGACGCGGTACAGAAGGTGGAAGACAGGGTTTTGGAGCTCGGAGGGCAGATTACACCGCTCATAGGCAGTGCGCCCTTCCACTGCCAATTGATGAAGCCTGCAGCAGAAAGGCTCAAGGTTGAGCTGGAGAAGTATTCCTACGGCAGTATCCGGTATCCCGTAGTGTCTAATCTTACCGGTAAACCGTATTCGGGAAGCGAAGAGATTGTCGGGGCATTGATGGGGCAAATCATGAGCCCTGTTCAATGGACAAAGACCATGGGCTATTTTAAAAGATTTGGTGTCACGCTGGCCATTGAGATGGGACCGCAGAACATCCTGGGGAAACTGCTGAAAACGGATATGGACAGAATATCTGCCATATGCTTTGACCATAAAAAGGACAGGCAGGATTTGTATGCAATGTTCCGTCAGCCTCGTTACAGAAAACTGGTACCGACTGTGGTTACAGGATGTTTAACGGCTGCCAGCGCTACTCCCAGTAATAATTGGAACGAGACTGAATACCAAAAAGGCGTGGTTGAACCTTACCGGAAGCTGCAGAAAATACAAAATGAACTCGAGAAAGCGCAGGCAGAACCCACGATGGAACAGATGAAAGAGGCCATTGCGATGCTGGGGCTGATTTTCAAAACCAAAAAGCTTCCTTTGGATGAACAGGAAAAATGGTTTAACCGCATATATGATGAATCGGGAACACAGTATATTTTTAGGGATAGCCCCATTGATTAAAGCTGCAGGTTCAAATAAAGATTAAAAATAGGAGCTATGGAGAGGATATGAACCGCTCCCTGTCAAGTAGACAGGTAAAAAAATAAAAGTTTTTGTATCTCGAACCATGTTGCTGTGGTTCGAGATAGGGAGTGTAAATACTTCTGTGTATTAGAGTTGCCGTAATCCTTCATTGGCAAGTGTTTCAAATTCAATAAGTTTTCATAAAATGGTATTCGTTCACCTTTACATTTTAGATTATTGCCAATTTTACC
>JAEZXR010000023.1 GCA_023419605.1 Bacillota bacterium
CCCCCGTGGATATGGTTTTGTTTCTTGACAATTCAAAACTACCACATTTGGTCTACTTATGCCTTTGTTTTACCATCTTATTGGTAATACAATTATTTACTTTTCAATGCACAACACTAATAATTAAGTAAATGTTTAAGTATAGAAATTGGAGATAATTAAACGGACGGAAGCAGAGCGAAAATCGACTCGATTAAATACTAAATTAACACAGGAAAAAGGAGAAGATTATGCCAATTAATATTTTCCATGATTTTGTATTTGAAGAAAAGACTCCGGAAGGTATTATAACAAGCTATACAGGAAAAATTCCTGAAGCAATGTTAGAGGTATGGAAGGAATATGGTTTCGGTAGTATTTTAGGTGGTTATTTAAAAATTGTTAATCCAGATGAATATCAGCCAATCTTAAAGGACGTTTATGTTAGGTATCAGGATGCCGTTGCATTATTTACCACTTCAATGGGAGATATTATTGTTTGGGAGGATAATAAATATTTAATTTTATTAAATTTTCGAAGAGGAAAGATGAAAGGAATATCATCAGGATTTAAGTTTTTCTTCTCTGATTTGGAAGATGAATCATTTTTAGAAAAAAACTTAGATTGGTTGCCTTATCCAGAGGCAGTTAATAGCTTTGGAGTACCAAATTATAATGAGTGCTTTGGCTATGTACCTCTACTTGGATTAGGTGGACCAGAGAAGGTTGAAAACTTAAGTAAAGTTAAAATTGTTGAACATATTTATTTGAATACAGAATTTATGGGACCGATTGAATGATGAAACAATTAAAGAACGGTCTTGATGGAGATATATCCTCTGCTGAGACCACTTCCTTTTACTGCTACAAGGGTCAGAAAAGCGGCGAGGCTACCCGGTGCAGGATAAACCAATATTACTCAAGTATTAGACACAAATAAATAAAAAAATCAGTAATTAAATTGTAAATTATACAAAATGGAGAAAATATTTCTTTTCTTCATAATGTTAAACGGTAACCTGTTTCACCTAATCCATATTTTACCTATTGTGGCTGATAAGCTTTTTTATAGAAAACGTAATAGTGAGTTAAATAAATCGCCCTTTACGAGAGGGCGATTTTAATAGGAGAATATGTTGTTATGTATACTTTGTTAACCTTAGAAAATTTAAAAAACACAAAATTCGAGACATTTCCATCTTATATATGAAAAACAAATATACAGTACCGTCTTACTTCAAATTTTTCCGTTCTCTTTAAAACTATAGTAATTTCCCTCGCTTACTATCACATGGTCATACACTTTTATTCCCATTATTTCTCCTGCCTGTACTAACCTTTTGGTAGTCTCAATATCGTCCTGACTTGGGGCAGTATCACCACTGGGATGATTATGGAAACAAACAATTTTAGAAGCGTTACATAAAATAGCCTGTTGGAACACTTCTCTAGGATGGACGATAGCCGCTGTTAGGCTTCCGACAGATATTATATGTAATCCGATGATTTTATTTTTTATTGTCAGTGTAATTATACCAAATTTTTCAACAGCAGAATTATTTATATCAATTACAATGTCAACGATAGATGCAACGGTCTGTGCATCTTTGATAACTTTATTATCTATATCATATCTTCCATTTTTCTCCTTAATAAGTTTAACAGTATACTGGTTTATAATGTAACTCACAACCTTTGTACCTCTCAATCGCTTATAGAATTATTTCTTCCATAAAACTCATATGTCCAAGATAATTATACCAAGAACTATTTATTTCCTTCAAGTTTAATATTTTTTATTTCCTTGCCTTCTTAAAGTTTGAACCTAAGTTAAATCATCTTAAAATAACGATTATACTTTATATATAGAAAAATTTTATTTTAAATATATACAAATTTCCAAAAATATTGTAATATTATTGTACTATTTGGATAAATATGTAGAATGCAGAGAGGTTGTGAGGTATGCTTTCCAAAGTAAAAAGTTGTGGCTTGATCGGAATTGACGGTTATAGAGTAGAAGTAGAAACAGACATAAGTAATGGTATACCTGCGTTTGAAATCGTAGGGTTGGGTGACACAGCAGTTCGCGAATCAAAGGAAAGGGTCCGTGCGGCCATTAAAAATAGCGGTCTTGAGTTCCCTGTCAGAAGAATTACTATCAACCTGGCGCCTGCGAACCAGAGAAAAGAAGGGTCTGCTTATGACCTAGCCGTCGCATTGGGGATTCTGACGGCCACAGAGCAGATTCACACCCCCGTACTGGACAAATACATGTTTATCGGCGAATTATCCCTGGATGGAGAAGTGAAGCCGGTAACCGGTGTACTGCCCATGGCCATCTGCGCAATGAATCAAGGCGTGGAGTATCTGGTGCTGCCGACAGCCAATGCGGATGAAGCGGCAGTGGTGAAAGGAGTTCAGATTCTGCCTGTAAGGAATTTATCAGAGATCATTCATCATCTGACTGGGGAAAAGCAAATCGTAAGACATACTGTAGATATCGATGCCATCTTTAACGGAAACATCAGCCATGAATTGGATTTTGCCGATGTTAAAGGGCAGGAAAATGTAAAAAGAGCCATGGAAGTAGCTGCCAGTGGGGGGCATAACTGTGTCATGATCGGAAGTCCCGGTTCCGGAAAAACAATGTTGGCCAAAAGGCTTCCTTCCATTCTTCCGGCCATGACCTTCGAAGAAGCCCTGGAGGTTACCAAAATCCACAGCATAGCAGGAACTTTGCCACCTAAAACCTCTCTTATTACCAATCGGCCTTTCCGAAACCCTCATCATACAATTTCAGCCATAGGATTGGTAGGCGGCGGAAAGTACCCAAAACCAGGTGAAATCAGCCTGTCGCATTACGGTGTATTGTTCCTGGATGAGGTTCCTGAGTTCTCAAAAGATGCACTGGAAGTCATGCGTCAGCCACTGGAGGATGGAGTAGTCACCATTTCCAGAGTCAATGCTAGCTTGTCCTACCCAGCTCGTACAACTTTAATCGCTGCCGCTAACCCATGCAAATGTGGCAACTACTTAGACAGTAGCAAGCAGTGTAACTGTACACCGAAACAAATCCAGCAGTATATGGGCAAATTAAGTGGCCCCCTGCTCGATCGAATCGACATCCATATCGAAGTAGCCTCTGTAAAATACAAAGATTTGGAGAGTACAAGAGAAGAGGAGAAATCCAGTGTAATCCGTGCCAGAGTCAATAAAGCAAGGAGAGTGCAGTTGGAAAGGTATAAAGGACTTAACATCTATTCAAACTCCCAATTGCAAGCTTCCATGATCAGCAAATTTTGTAGACTGGATGACAAGGGAAGAGATTTGCTCAAAAATGCCTTCGACCGACTGGGGCTGAGTGCAAGGGCTCACAGCCGGATCTTGAAGGTTGCCCGGACCATTGCGGATATGGAAGGAAGTGAAGAGATCAAACAGCAGCATCTGGCAGAAGCGATCCAGTATAGAAGTTTGGATAGGAGATTCTGGAATGTATAATATAGTGGAATATTTTCCGTACTCTTTAATATCATTTGAGGGTACCAAGTAACCGTTATCCAAGATGTTGGTCCTAAGTTCCGTGTTCACTCTTTTACCAATAAATGCTATAATCAAATTATATCAAACTTTGAGGAGGATAGCCATGGCAAAATCCTACAACGAGGTTTTCAACTCAGCCAAATATAGGCTTGCCGGTCACGGAGCCAGAAAGATAGGAGCCCTTATGGAGTCCTTTGAACATATGGATCCTTCCACCAGCTCGGACGTTTATGGAGCAGGCAAAATTATTAATGACTTTGAAGATGAAATAGCAAATCTTTTAGGAAAGGAAAAGGCTGTCTTTTTCCCCAGCGGAACTATGGCGCAGCAAATCGCTACCCGTATATGGGCGGATAATGCCGGGTTGAAAAAGGTGGCCTACCATCCACTCTGTCATTTAGAGATTCACGAAAAGGACGGTTTAAAAGTACTTCATCATATGGAACCCATTTTATTGGGTGATGTTAACCGACTTTTCACAATGGAAGATTTAAAATCGGTAAAGGAGCCCTTTGCCTGTCTGCTGATCGAACTCCCTCAGCGAGAAATCGGCGGTCAGCTACCTTCTTGGGAAGAGCTGGTTGAAATATCCGAGTTTTGCAAAACGAAAGGAATAAAGCTACATTTAGATGGCGCCCGCCTTTTTGAAGTACTTCCTTATTACAATAAGACGGCAAGTGATATCTGTTGCTTATTTGATAGCGTCTATGTCTCCTTTTATAAAGGCCTGGGCGGTATTGCAGGAGCCATGCTTGCAGGGAGTGCTGATTTTACCCAAGAAGCTAAGATATGGAAAAGAAGGCATGGCGGTGATTTGATAAGCCTATACCCCTATATAGTCAATGCGAAATATTGCATGAACAAACGTATGGGAAAGATGAGAGAATATTGGCAGCACGCCGTAACTGTTGCTGATCGATTGAACAAAATGGAGGGGGTAGAAACAGTCCCCGAGATTCCAGTCTGTAATATGTTTCATGTATATTTCGACGCTTCTAAAGAGGCTCTGGAGAGAGTTTTTACCAGTATAATCGAGAAATACGATTTAGCTATAACTATGAACCCGAAGGAGATAAATCCCTCCTGCTGCGTAACTGAGCTATCTTTTGGAGACAGCTTCAGCCTTATTCCACAGGAAGTTCTGGATAGAGCTTTTGACCAATTGGAGTCAGAGTTTGAAAAAATTTAAAATCAATGTCAGGAAATAAAGTTATTTGCTATTAATGGGTTAATAACTTTATTCCCTGACATATCTTTACGTTTAAAACCAGGTTATAATAGAGCTATGTTATATTTTACAACCATATATCATTTCTCAAATATTTGTATAGGTAACCAATAAACGAATCTTCCATCATCATTTTCATCATCATCATCATTTCCATCATCATCATCATTTCCATTATCTCCATCATCATTACTTCCATCATGGTTTTGGAGGCACTCCATTTGGATTTAAATAACCAGAGCTTTGATTTTGGCAGCAGATTGCGGATCGTTGATCTCGAGTTTGCTCTTCTGTTTTTTGCAGCATTATATATAAAAACCGGGTATGCGATCGCATACCCGGTTTTTATATATAAGAGCTACGTTCTGATTTACTTTTTCTGCTTCCATACATGATACTCAATTCTGGGATTGATAAATTCCTCCAAATCCGCTACGGCACCACTCAGATTCTTTAAAACCTCGGGAGGTACAGTACCGTATACCCGGTTCCTGCATTCATGGAAGGCTTCTTCCTTTTCCTGCTGTTGGAAGTTCCCGGTAGCTTTCAGTGGATTCACCATTTTCTGATTTACATAGGCAACATTACTTTCAATTACATGGTCCAGCGATTCCAGACTATTTTTCAGCAACTCAGCTTGATTTTGTATGCTGCTTTTCTTAAGATGGATGGTAATAGCCTTATAGAGATAGTATGCTAAAAAAACAATACATCCTAAGAATACGAGGGAGGCAATAAATATCACAACACTAGCCATTGTTTGTAAACTCCTTTCTCAGCCGATTGACCAGACAAAGCAGCATTGCTTCAGAGGCCGGTTGGTCAAGGGTTTCTGTATGATCATTAAACAGCAGGCCTGCTGCGAGAAGCTCATCGTTACATTTTTTCGCCCAGTGCTCTTGAGGATTATTACTATCTGGAGGCGTTTCCGGATCCTCACTTGAGAGGAGTTGCTTTCTCAGCCGGTTAACCAGACAGAGTACTACACCTTCCGTAGCCGGTTGATCAAAGGTGTTCGTATGATCATCAAATAACAGCCCGGCTGCAAGAAGTTCATCGTTGCAGGATTGTGCCCAATGTGGCCCATTGCCCGGGGGATTCTCATCCGGCGCAAAATCATCAGCGACTCTTTGCTGCATGGCAACAATAGTTTCTCCATAGCCGATTCCTGGTACCGCCCATCTGCCATTCAAATCCTCCCAGTTAGGCGCAATCCCTCTTTGTACATAGCTGAAGCGGCGGTCGTATAACGGTCTTCCAGCAGGCAGCTGAGCGGTAGTTCCATAGGCATAGAGATGTTGGATGTGAGCTTCAACACCTACTTCTGCTGTTGGGAAGGATTCTCCGGGATTGGACGGTCCAGTAGCGCCAAGACCCGCAAAGTTATTTTGCTCCGGTTGAACTACACCGGTAAACTTCAACCAGTTGGTTTCCAGCATGGACTGCAGGAAAGCAAGGTCTGCCTTGACTCCATAGATCGCAGCAATTTGATAATACAGGTCTACAATCATAAGATCACCCGCTGGATTATTTGCAGAAAGTGCTTTCTTTAACTGACTGGGTACCAGTTCAGGATTCCCCAGGATAGGGGTTTTCGTTGGCAGTTCAACAGGCGCATATTTGTGAACTGCTGCGGCTACAGCGTTTGTTAAAGTATCCTGCCACTGCGGTGAAACCAGCAGGTTATAGTCGGCTGCGTTATCCATAAAACCGAATTCTACAATAATTGTTTCCACAGACGGATAGGTTTGCCGGATGATAAAATAATAGTCGGTACCGGGATTTACGGTGCTTTCCCGGCTATAGATTTTACGCGTAGTATATCCAGTTGCTGCTACTTCCTGGAGAATCTGACCGGCCAGTTTTCCATCAGAGTATATGCTATGGATTACTTCCATCCCACGGGCAGTTCCGTTGAAAGAGTTATTGTGGCAGGAAATACATAGCTGGGCACCAGAGGACTTAATCAAGTCCGTTAAAGTATTTGAATCATAGTTAATATCATTCATGATGGAGGTATCTACATCATATCCCAGACCTTGCAGTTTGGCTGTCAATTGCCGGGACAATGTCAAATTCAGGTCCTTCTCCTGAGTGCCAAAAGCAATGGCACCGGGATCGCTTCCGCCATGCCCTGAATCAATTATTATTTTCATTTTTGATCAACTCCAATGTGATTTATTACCGAAGGGAAAGTGGAGATATATTTTCACCCGCTTTTCCGAAAGAACAACAACTTTTCAGCCTCTTATTTTTTTGCCTGTCTTACATAGAACTCAATCCTGCTGTCCATCCATGTATCGACATCTCTATAAAACTCACTCAGTTTTTGTCTACCGTCCTGCCCAAGGATCTTATCGACTTTTTCTTTTGCCATGGTAAAAGCTGCCCTTTGCTCTTCTGGTGAAAGAGTCCCCTTATTTTTTTTCAGACTGTCAACATAATTGGTATTCACAGCGGCTATAGAGGTACTGATGGCGTTTTCAGTCAGTTCCAATTGCTTCGTAATTTCCAGCTTTTTTATATTGCTTTCCAACTCAGCTATTTTCTTTTTAAGGAATGCAATGATAAATGCTGTCAGAACGGGCAAAATCGGAATAAGCATAACATTTACAATAGTTAACAGCAGTTGATTTAGATCAAAATTGTTACTCATACATACACCTCACCGTAATCTATATACAACTTCGCGATTTATATAGCTTCATAATATTATATGATCCTATTTCGAAATCGTGCTACAAATCGTAGATTGGCGGCTTCCAACGTTTATGGATTGGAAGTAAAAGAACTTCCTCTCAGGGGCTACATAGGAAGGAAAGAGTAAAATTCACTGCCGTAGGTAGACCCGCAAAAAGTGGAAATAAATTTTCACTGTACCTTAATTATGTAAAATTTCATAAACATAAAACAACTTTTGTGTAACCATTTTACCCCAAATAAATATAATAATACTGTAGATAAGCAAAAGATAAAAAAATGGATTAATTTACACAAAGATTATTCTTATTTATTCTAACGTATTATGTAATGAGGAGGTTTTGTTCTATGTCACATCCTGATAACGATTATGTAAAAATCGAAGCGGGTCAGATTCTGAATCCGGAATCTTTCCCACCACCGAACGAACTGGTTTGCATCCAGGTTCCGAAGGTGTTTGACCAGGTAGCATTAAGAGATTGTGTTACAAGAACCATTACACTGATTCCTGGGTCTGGAGTTTTTAATCCCTCCTTCACTTTCGAAGGCACTGATGACTTCGATATTACTGAAGTAAGAGTTATATCCAGTACTGATTCTTTGGTAAGACCTGGCTTTAAGAGACTGAAATTGTTCGTACGGGTTCGATATACCATCCATTACACCGACGGTACCAACCAGTTAACTCAGATAGACGAAGCCGGCTATAACCTTACCATCAATGAAATCTATTGCCCGAACTGCCTGGCTCAGATTGGCGTAATTCACTATCCGAAAGATCCTACTACGCGTGATGAAGACGGGTTGATAGTGAAAGTTGAAGCACTTGCCGAGACATTTAATGATGTGATAAATCCGTTAACCGGTGTATTATCACTGGATGTAGGTACATTCTTTGTAGTTAAGTGTGAATGTGTTGTACAACTGTTGATGCCTGCGTATGGATATTGTCCGGTTCCGCCCGAACAAGTCATCAATCCTTCATCACAGACTTGCCTCACATTCAATGATAAACTTTTGACTCCGTTCCCAACAACATTCTTCCCCGATCAAAAATGGAACCCTCTCGATAAAACAGATTGCTAAGGAGTCGGCGAAAGAATAACTTGCGCAATAGTTTGGCTACACCCTGTATGAATATCATAAAGGGCCCTCAAAAGTCGTAAGTTTTCTTTCGCTCTCCCAGGGAACATGGGGTCCGGAACTGCATGGCAACATGCAGTTCTAATTTTTAAGGGGGAGTGAATGGATGGCTTTATACTATATATCATTTCCAACCAAGTCCCAAGCTTTTCTTATGGAACGAAGGCTTAAAATCGAGGGAATTGCATGCGAACTAACCTACATGCCGAGAGAACTCATGGCCGATTTGTGTAGCATGGGAGTCCGCTTTGATGAGAGTGAATACGCGAAAGCTATCAACGGGATCCGACGTTCAGGACTTCCTGGATGTAAGCTGTATAAAGAGTTTATGAGTTCAAGAGGAAGTCGATATGTCGAAGAACGAATATAGGAATGTGAAAAATAAGGCCGGAATTTACCGGCCTTATTCCGTATGCTTATGATGTTTGGCGTACCATATTTCCATAATTATTTATGGATGTGGTAACTCACTATAGCTGCAAACATATGATGGTAGTATACTCCGCAGAGAAATAAATATATAAGCTGGGGAAGATTGATCCGGCACTTCAGACCTGGGCTCTTCATCGGCAGTCCGGCAACTTGAGTCGAAACCATAACTTACAATAAGGAAGGTACAGTATGAGAATATTGCATTTCGGTCCAGAAGGCGCAGAAGCCAAGTTTTTTTCACTGTTGGCAGGTTTTATGAATCTAGGCCATGAAGTTAGAACCTGCAATGTTATCCGGCGTGATGATGTAGAGGTTCTTGCCGAAAATGCCATTGCAGAGTTTAAGCCTGATTTTGTTATTACGGCTGGAGGCTGGCATGCACATTATGATGCTCCAAAGCTTTGGAAAGTGATAAAAAAACATGCCATACCCAATGTATACTGGGCAATAGAGGATCCCACTTTTTTTGATTGGGTGAGTGCCCAGTATGTAAAGGAATACGATTTTGTATTTACCGTAAGTGAAGAATGCGTTCCCAGGTATGCTGAGTATGGCGTTCCTTCAGCATTTCTTCCTTATGCATGCAATCCTCAATACCATCGGCCTGTTGATATAGATGACCGATATAAAAACGATATCATTGCTATGGCCAATAAGGTAAAGGAATATGATCCAGCCAGAAACAGCTTCAGGAATAAAAGTTTCAATGATATTGTATTGCCCATTATGTCAGGGGATTATGATATAAAGTTATACGGTAATGCCTGGGAAAGCCATGAGCCGAAATTACCGGAACACAAACTTGGAGGATATATAAGTGCTCAGGACGTCTTAAAGGCCTATTCGTCAGCTAAAATCAATCTGGCAATCCAATGGAACTATTCAGGGCATATATGTTACAGAATCTATGAAGCACTTGCCTGTGGATGCTTTGTAATATCTCCCTATACAGAGGCACAGGCAAAATTCTTTACCCATGGACGCCACATTATTTACTCCCATAATGAAGAAGAAACAAAAATGTATGTTGACTACTATTTGCGGCATGAAGAGGAAAGGCAGCAAATAGCGCTGCAAGGTCAGGAGGAGGTCTATAAAAATCATAATTGCAGTTTACGGGCAGCAATTGCAATGTACTACCTGAAACAGAACAAGTTAATCTCTTGAACTGTATTTTAAGGGATGGAGTATAAGGTAAAGAATATTATTAAAGGAGCATAAAGCAAAGCAGCCGGGCTTGCCCGGCTGCTTTGCCTTATGCTCCTTTGTCAGTCTTTCCACCAATCCGGGTTATCCTGGTACCATTTTACAGTTTCCCTGAGACCGTCTTCAAATCTGTATTTGCTATCCCAATTCAGATTGTTTCTGATTTTGTAGCTGTTAAGGGCATACCGTCGGTCATGGCCCGGCCTGTCATTCACCATGCGTATAAGGCTCTCAGGTTTATCCAGGATCTTAAGAATTTTCCTGACAAGTTCCATATTCGAATATTCCTCTCCGGTTCCGATGTTATAAATCTCACCGGGTTTACCGTAAAATAAAACCCGGATGATTCCAATGCTATGATCCAGGACGTGAATCCATTCCCTCACATTGCTCCCATCACCATAGACGGGGATAGGCTTATCCTGTAAGGCATTGGAAATGCATTTTGGAATGAATTTTTCGGTATTCTGATAAGGACCATAGTTATTGCAGCATCTGGTTATTAGCACAGGCATCCCGTAAGTTTGGAAATAGGATCTGACCATCATATCCGCCGAGGCTTTTGAGGCTGAATAGGGACTGTTGGGGAGAATATTCGATTCCTCGGAAAAGTAATCCCTGTTATTCTCCAAGCTGCCATACACCTCATCCGTGGAAATCTGAATAAATCGGTTTCCACTAAAGTTTCGTTTCGCCCAAAGGTAACGGGCACCCTCCAGAAGAGTCAATGTTCCCATAACATTGGTCTCCAGGAAAACGGAAGGGTGACCGATGCTCCGATCGACATGGGATTCAGCTGCAAAGTTTATAATGTAATCCGGTTTGTATTTTTTCAGAACATAGTTCACCAGCTCCGAATTACAAATATCACCCTTTATAAAATGGTACCGGGGTGAGTTTTCCAGTTCTTTCAAATTGTCTGGATTTCCGGCGTAGGTCAGTTTATCTAAATTGACAACAATAAAGTTTTTATTTCTCTTCAAAAAATATTTGACAAAATTGCTGCCTATGAATCCTGCTCCACCCGTTATAAGCAAAACTTTCATCATAATACCCCTCTTTTCACATAAAGTAAACATAAATTTGCTTAAGGTGCCGTAAAGGAACAACTTGCATTTTTACAGGTTATCCTTTACAAATCCTACTGGACCGCTTTTGAAGGTATTAAACCAATTTCCTTTGTAATTCTTATACATAAACCTCACTGTCATCCCCGACCAGCAGAGAATTTGAATTCGGTTTATATTTCTTTCCTTTGATTATAGCATTTCTTCCGATTAAACTGCTGTCAATTTTTTTATCAATATTTTCAATCTGGGTACCTTCTAGAATAATGGTATTTTCCACTTCGCAGTTGCTGATTTTTACGTCGCTGCTGATGGCAGTGTAAGGCCCCAGATAGCTATTGATAATACAGGAGTTATCTCCGACAATTATAGGTCCGCGGAGGATGCTGTTTTCGATGGTGACATTCTTTCCGACGCAAATTTCGCCTGTATAGGTTGAACTGGTATCCAAAGGAGTTTCAAATACACTTTTAATTTCGCCGAGAGTCAATTGATTCGCCTCCAGGATATCTTTCAACTTTCCTGTATCCTTCCACCAGCCTCTTATGATTTCAAAGGACATCTTTCCGCCCATCTCCAGCAGCTTTTGCATTGCATCGGTTATTTCAAGTTCACCTCTTTTGGATGGTTTTGTATTTTCTATAGCAGGAAATATACTTTTATCAAACAGGTATACTCCTGTTATAATCAAGTCACTAATAGGTTCCGAAGGTTTTTCTACCAGTCGTACTACCTGACCGTTTTCGACTACTGCAACACCAAAGCCTGTCGGATTTTGAATTTTGTGCAGCAGAACAGAAGCATTTGCGCCTGTTTCCCGAAATGATTTGATCAAGGAGTCCAATTCCATTTGAAAAAGATTATCACCTAAAATCATGAGAAAATCACTATCCTGAAGGAAATCTGCAGCAGTTTTGACAGCATGAGCAAGTCCAAGCGGAAGCGGCTGGTATATATAGGTTACATTGACATTCCATTGATCACCATTTCCCACAGATAATTTTATTTCATCCTGCGTATTGCCGACGATGATACCGACCTCTGTAATGCCTGCTTTTGCCACTTTTTCAATGATGTAATGTAAAATTGGCTTGTTTGCCACAGGAAGCAATTGCTTAGCAATTGTATAGGTTAACGGTCTTAATCGAGTTCCTGTACCACCGCTTAAAATAAGTGCTTTCATAAAACACCTCCTAGTTATGTCTACTTATATAATATTTAATTGGACTACAAAAGGTGTATAAATAAGTAGACAATTTGAATTTTTTCAATCCAAAGCATACCCTACATAGGATGATGCAGCCGGAGATATCATACCATAAACCGGGCAGAGAAAACATAGGGGTAAAGCAAGTGCATACCTGAAAAAATTGGTGGAATGGTTATTTATCAAGGCACTTTGTTCAGAGATACCGGGTAACACAATGCTTAGAAACCACATACAATAAATTGATATCAACGATTTTACAAATACAATACGGCTTGAATTTAGGATAAACGGCGTTCGTGTTCATATGAAATGGTTAAAATCCGCGGATGAGACTTTTGAAATTGTAAAGTTTTATTTGCCAAAGGAGAGAGCAAGAGAAAAAATCACTCATAAAGGGCAACAGGAGGTATATGAAAACCATACGATTTTACAGAGGGTAAAATCTGTACTGGACATCGTTCAAAAATATAAATAAAGTCGCGTGGAGAGGTTGTTTTCCGTACTTTTGTGACTGATAGATGACTTTGCAAGTGCAAAGCAGAAATATACGTGTATCAGTTTACATAAGCTGCAACATCTCTGAGTTTCTCTCATATGATGTAGTAGTACGAAAACATTGACAAGGTGATGGAACGTGAAGGATATCGTTATTTTAGGAGCCGGCGCATTCGGAAAAGAAGTGTCTCAGCTCATTAAAGATATAAATCAGGATAATAAAACATGGAACTTTCTGGGGTATATCGATGAAACTCCGGAAAAGAAGGGTACTATCATAAATAATGACCCGGTGCTGGGAGGGTTCGAATGGCTTGACAAAAATTCAAACAAAAACATCTGGGCTGTATGTGCTGTTGGAAGCACCCGGGGTAAATACAGCATTATCAACAAAGCAAAGGCATACCATGTTAACTTTGCCAACATCATACACCCCAGTGTAGCCTGGAACGATTTCATTGAGCTCGGTGTAGGAAATATCATTTGCTGGAACTCTTTTTTATCGGTGAATATTAAACTGGGGGACCATGTGGCTATCAACCCCGGGGGAGGAATAGGACATGATACCGTCATCGGAGATTACAGTACTCTTTATTGGGATGTAACACTATCAGGAAATGTAACCCTTCATGAGGGCTGTGAAATAGGCTCAAAAGCTGTAGTCATTCAACAGAGAACCGTCGGTAAATGGAGCATTGTTGGTGCAGGTGCTGTAGTTGTTCGAGATTTGCCCGAAAACTGCACAGCGGTGGGGGTACCTGCAAAACCTATAAAGTTTTTCCACGAATAGTACACCCTGCATGTACTTCTCTTATGCTCTTCCTCTCCAAATAAATTAAATTTTCCAAAACACTTAGTTTAAAATGGAAAATTGTAACATTTATTTTGTCATAACATAATATGAATATTGAAAAATCAAATAATTCTGAAAGGAATGATGGAAAATATGACACCTCCTTTTCTAAGTTATATCACTTTTAATCGACTGGGTTTGACAGCCAAGAATCTCCAGTCCATATTGAATACCCCTGAAGACTTCGAAATGCACATCATCGACAGTAATTCCAAAGATGATACCTGGGAATACATTCAGGACCTGAAGGACCCCAGAATAAAATCCAAGACTCAACTTCCGGTCAATGTAGGTCCTATTTATGCACTAAACCTGAACATGGCCAGAAGAAGACCTGATCAATACTTCCTTACTGTTGACAATGACGTGCAAATCAAAACTCCTGACTTTATTTCCAAATTTATGACCGTCTTCAATACTTTCCCGGAAGTTGGCGTTCTGGGCGTAATGAGAACAACTCCGTATCTCCCCGTTTATCCTGAAGTTGTAACCAAAACGAGGAATGGAGTAACCTATCAGGAACTTAAAAATGGGCATGTGGATGTTATACTGGACTTTGTACATGGGTGCTGTCAAATGTTGAGACCTGAGCTGATCAGCCAGATTGGCTACTGGAGTGAAGAATGCGGCTGGGGTGATGCAGAGCTTTCTCCCAGAGTCATGAATTACACCAATTATAAAGTAGGATTTATGAGTGATGAAAATAAGAATAGCCTAATTGATATCGATATGACACAGACTATCGATTGCAATTCCTGTACGGTGCAGCAGTATTGCAAACTGGATAAGAGTAATACCACCTGCTTCTCCATCCGAAACAAAACCTATAAAAACGGGCCCTTTGTATCGCTATACAAGTGGAAATATTTAGAGGTATTCAAAGAGCTGGCAGAAGGCAAAAGAACAGCTTACTGCGCATCCATATCTGACCCTCAATCCATGATAGACCATTATTATAACAAGGAATGGGCAATGGAGAACTTTGCGTACTATATCGAAAACGGAAACTAAGATAATAATGCCGGAAGTTTATCTATAGAAAAGGGTGAAGGCTGTGACTCCAAAAAGATTTTGTTTTCAGCCTACGCCCTTTTTAACTACATTATTCTTTGGCTGCATCAGATTCTGAAGTAAATACCATTATTTCCGTGAAACATAGCTACAGGTAATATTTTTATGTGAAAAGCATTGATAAAATGAAAGGAATAGAATTATGATACCGCCATTCATACACTATGTTACTTTTAACCGGTTAGGGTTAACTATAAGGAACTTACAATCCGTTCTAGAAACGACGGACGACTTCGAAATGCATATTGTTGACAGTAATTCACAGGATAATACCTGGGATTTTATCCAGGATTTGAACGATCCTCGAATTAAATCAAAAACGCGTCTGCCATTAAATTGCGGTCCAGTCCTACCGGCCAACATGAACCTTACGAAACGAAAACCGGATCAATACTTTATTACGTTGGATAGTGATGTAAATATAAAAACTAAAGATTGGATATCTCGATTCATGAAGGTTTTTAATGCATTTCCGGAAGTTGGACTTCTGGGAGTGGCAAAAGGAGAGCCTTATGAGGAATTCTATCCACCTGTAATCCCTAAAAAGAAAAATGGAGTGTGGTATTTACAGTTAAGAGATGGATTCATTGATTCTCCATTGGACTTTGTACCGGGTTGCTGCCAATGCGTACGACCGGAATTATTTAATGAGATTGGATACTGGAGTGAGGAAAATGGCTACGGTGACGCAGAGATATGTGCCAGGATCAATAACTATACCTCCTATAAAGCAGGATTTGTAATGGATATTGATATTGACATGATACAGACCATTTCTTGCGATGAGTGTCAGGGTAAAAAGTGGTGCAAACTGGACCAGGTGGAAACAACCTGCTTTGTAATCCGTGATCGGCTCCATAAGAATGAAGGGGCAGCTGAGGTATTTAAACCCAAATTCGATGAAACCTTTAAAGAACTGCAGGAAGGAACGAGGACTTCGTATTGTGCCTCTATCATTGATCCAGAATCCATGCAAAAGTATTTATACCATAAGGATTGGGCATTGGAGAACTTTTCATTTTTTATTCAAAATGCCAATTAATAAAAAACTAAAATAAAAAAGCGATTCCAGTTTTCATAATGAATACCGGAATCGCTTTTTTGTTTTGTGAGAAGGCTAGAGGAGTCTTATGACGGCCAAAGACTTTAAAGCCTTTCATGGGATAATTGAGAGATAAGGGTAGATCGACATAGCCAAGTCCAAAACTGCAATATGATTTCTATTGATATTCATTCTACCACTCCTTATCCGTTGTAAACATAATCACATTCGATACTCTATTATGTTGCCAGATGACATAAGGTACCGAAATGCTGCTGCTTTTGACCTTTGCGTACTCTGTTTCATAGCAGGTATTACGAAAAAGCCTGTGCTAACTGCACTCTTGCAGGTCCGAAAAGAATCAAGGGAAAAATAGTGGCGGTATGAAATATAAGAATTGTGTATCAGTAAGGCGTGAGAATGCATAGTATGGAAGTATGATATACATAATCAGGTGGAGTGTATCGCCGCAATTTTGAATTATGCATTGACATAATATACTACGTCATTACGGATATTCTCAAAATCGAGACAAGGAGATTGGTGAAAGGGATGAAACAATGACACCACCTTTTATAAGCTATGTAACTTTTAACCGGCTGGGTCTGACAGAAAGGAACCTACGAGCGGTGCTTGATACTACAGAAGATTTTGAAATGCATATTATAGACAGCAATTCCAAAGATGATACCTGGGATTTTATCCAAAGCCTGACAGATCCGCGGATTAAATCCAAGACACGATTTCCAGTGAACTATGGTCCGATTTTCCCGGGGAATTATAATCTTTTTAAGAGAAAGCCGGACCAATATTTTATTACCCTTGACAGTGATGTCAACATAAAAACAAAAAATTGGATTTCGCGCTTCATGGAAATCTTCGATACATTTCCCGAAGTTGGGCTTTTAGGTGTGCCACTGGCGAAACCCTACTCTCAATATATTCCGCCGGTCATCCCTCGAAGCAATAATGGGGTATCGTACCTGCAGTTGAAAAATGGTTTTGTGGATATAACCCTTGATTTTGTACCCGGCTGCTGTCAATGCCTGCGGCCTGAGTTAATACAACAGATCGGATACTGGAGTGAGGAAAACTGCTATGGCGATGCAGAATTGTCCATAAGAGTGAACAATTATACTTCATTCAAAGCAGGATTTATCACCAGCATCGAAATCGACATGCAGCAGGGAATTCCCTGTGATCAGTGCCAGGCACAACAGTGGTGCAAACTGGATAGAGCCATAACCACCTGTTTCAATATTCGAGATAAATACTACAAAAACCAAAATGCTGCCAAAAAGTTTCATAAAAAATATCTTGATTCCTTTGCCGAACTGGCGCAAGGAAAGAGAACAGTGTATTGTGCTTCACTATATGATGAAGAATCCATAAAAAACCACCCTTACCATCAACAATGGGCATTGGAAAATATGGCATTTTTTTTAGAAAATTCAAATTGAGGTTACATATGATATCACCGATGATCAGTTATGTTACATGGAATCGAATGGGATTGACGGTGCGGAATCTTTCTGCACTGTTATCCGGCTCCGAAGATTTTGAATTATTTATTATTGACAATAATTCCCAGGATGACACATGGGCTTTTATAAATAGTCTGGAGGACCGAAGAATAAAAAACAGGATTCGCTTCAACGTAAATCGGGGACATGTGTATGCCACAAACTATAATTTGTCACTACGAAAAAAGGAGCAATTCTTCATTACAGTGGATAATGATGTAAACATCCATTCACCCCAATGGATCACCCAGTTTGTGAGGGCCTTTGAGGAATTCCCGGAGATGGGTCTATTGGGGGCAGTACCTCAGCAGTACTATAACAATTACAGGCTCACGTATCTTCGGAAGGAACGGAATGGAGTAAGTTGTCTTGAAACGACAAAAGGATTTGTTGAAGGCTGCTGTCAATGCATACGGCCAGAGGTCTTCGACGTGCTGGGGTATTGGAATGAAGAAAACTGTCTGGGGGATCTTGAGATATGCTATCGGATTCGCCACTTTACCCCCTATAAGGTGGGATTTTTACCCTCCATCGAAATTGATCAGATGCAGCAAATCCCTTGCAGTGGGTGCAATGCTTTTGAAATGTGCAGTCTGAATAAACCAGTGAAGACCTGTTTCTCAATGCAAGACCGAAAAAACCTTAATTCCGGTTTTAAGGATTCCTATAGCTTCAGATACAAGGAATATATAAAGGAAACTACAAACGGGAAAGTGAAGGCGTACTGTCCGTCCATTCATGATCCCGAATCCATGGAAAAGGGAAGTTATAGTATGCAAAAAGCACAAAAGAACTTTAGTTTATATGCCGAATTATAGGATCGGTTTCTATTTAATAAGCCTTATAGGAGGAGAAATATAATGGAGTCGTCACCGAAATCTTTTGATAAACCCATTTTGATAACGCAACCTTTATTACCGGATTTGAATGCTGTAGCACCCTATCTGAAAAAGATCTGGGATAGCAATCAACTCACTAATAACGGCATGATGTCAAGACATCTTGAAAATGAATTAAAACAATATTTAAAAGTATCGAATCTTTCCTTGTTCTCCAATGGAACCATTGCTCTACAGGTTGCCTGCAAAGTTCTGCGCTTATCCGGAGAGGTGATCACTACACCTTTTACTTTTGCGGCAACACCTCATTCGCTGGCATGGTGTGGTGTAACACCTGTGTTTTGCGATATTGAAAATGAAACTTTAAACATAGATGTAAATAAGATTGAATCACTGATTACTGAAAAAACTACTGGCATTCTGCCGGTACACGTTTTTGGGAACCCCTGTAAAGTGGATGAGATTCAAAGAATTGCTGAGAAATACAATCTAAAGGTGCTCTATGATGCCGCCCATGCCTTTGGAGTTGAAGTAGATGGAAGGCCCATCGGAGGCTTCGGTGATATTTCGATGTTCAGTTTGCACGCTACAAAGATTTACCATACGGTCGAGGGGGGAGCCCTGACCTTTGCCAACCCGGAGTTGAAGCAGAGAGCCGACTGGCTTCGGAATTTTGGCTTAATCAGTGAAGAATGCGTGATGGAGCCTGGAACGAACGGTAAGCTCAATGAATTACAGGCAGCGATAGGTATACTCGTTCTTGAGCTTGTGGATGAGGAGATCAACAACAGGAGAGAAATTGTCAAATGCTACCGGGATGGTTTAAGTGAAATCGAAGGATTGAAATTCCTAAAGGATATGGAGGGGATAAAGCATAACTATCCGTATTTTCCCATTCGGATTGATAGTGAAAAGTTCGGCATATCCAGGGATGAGCTTCATGAAAAGCTGAAGGGTTATAATGTGTTTTCCCGGAGATATTTTTATCCATTGTGCAGCAGCTTCCAGTGCTATCGGAACATTCCATCCTCTTCGGAAGAAAATCTGAAGATTGCCGCAAAGGTTGCCCAAGAAGTATTGGCATTGCCGCTTCACGGCAGAATGAAAAAAGAGGATGTAGAAGCCACCTGTGCTATTATTCGATATCTAGCCCATAAATAAATCAGAAAACAGGAAGGAGCATAATATAAAAGCTGCTCCTTCCTGTTTTCTGCGCGATACAAATCAACTCATTTTCTACCGGATATATGTGTAAAATCCTTCTCCTGCCTTTCTGCCCAGTTTACCTTCTGCAAGCAATTTTTCAAAGATAGGATTCGGTCGATAGGCTTCATCTTGTAGCTGCTGGTACAATGAAGCTAAAGCAGCATGAACAATATCAATACCGATAATATCGCAAAGTGCAAAAGGCCCTACAGGATGGTTGGCACCGAAACGCATTGATTTATCGATATCCTCCATAGAAGCTGCCTCAATTGAAAATAAATTGGCGGCATTATTAAGATAGGATAGGAGGAGTCTGTTTACGATAAACCCCGGGGAGTCCTTAACCAGAACATACTCCTTGTTAAGAGATTTTACGAATTCTTTTAATACTTCTATAGTTTCGAAGCTCGTCTCACGGCCCTGGATAATCTCTACCAGCTTCATTTTGCTCACAGGATTGAAAAAGTGCAGTCCGGCAAAAGTATCCTTATGAGATAACGTCTTCGCCAGATCATCAATAGAGAGGGAAGAGGTATTGCTGCAAATGATGGCCGTTTCTTTTACAAGATTCGAAACATTTTGAAAAAGCTGTACTTTTTGTATGTAATCCTCTGCAATGGACTCAATAATCAAGTCTGCCTGTGAGCAAATGTCCAAGCTATTTGAAATTATAATGTTGGATTTAACCCGATCGAGTTCTCTTTGCTCCATATTTCCCGAAGCCAGCGATTTGTTCAGGATTTTCTCTAACTTGTTGCGAGGGCCTGATACATCTCTGTGATACCATACATGTACAGTATAATCATGCATTGCAGCTTCAAGGGCCATACCCATGGCCATGGTCCCGGCCCCGAGCACTGCTAAATTTTTTATCATAGAATCTACACCTCCTGTCATTTTATCCATTTTAGAAGTACAGAACCCCAGGACAACCCTCCCCCGAAGCCGATAAGGGTAATTAGGTCTCCTTTTTTAAGCAAGCCCTTTTTATAAGCTTCGGCTAGGGTGATGGGGACAGAAGCTCCTGAAGTATTTCCATATTTGTCAATGGTGGTATAAGTCTTCTCCATGGGAAGACCGAGCTTTTCCATAGAGGTTTTGATGATATTTACATTAGCCTGATGGGATATAACCCAATCGATATCTTGAACATCATATCCGTGGGTGGCTGTAACCGTCCGGATGGATTCCGGAAAAACCGCTGTAGCAAACTCCCATACTTTTTTACCTTGCATGGCAAATGCGTGAAGCCCTTTGTCCACAGTTTCATGAGAAGTGGGTATCCTGGTTCCACCGGCAGGATATTTGATTACATCCCAGCCCCTGCCGTTATTCATGATATAACTGCCAATAAAGCCCGGTTCCTCAGCCTCAGACAAAACAACAGCGCCGGCGCCATCTCCAAAAAACACACAGGTATTTCGATCTTTCCAGTCGAGAATTCTGGAGTAGGTTTCAGCACCCACCACGAGCACATTTTTATAGCCAAGGCCCTTCATCATCCCTGCAGCGATGGTAACAGCAAAGACAAAGCCCGCACAAACCGCCGATATATCAAAAGCAGCTGCATTTTTTGCACCCAGCTTACCCTGGAGTATGGCAGCGGTGGAGGGCTGAATCATGTCAGGAGAGGAGGTGGCAAGGATAATAAGATCAATATCCCCTGCTGTAAGTCCCGCATCTTCCAGGGCGTCCAGGGAAGCATACAAAGCCAGATCGGAGGTGGCTTCACAAGGATCTGCTATCCGCCGTTCCCTGATCCCGGTTTTGTTGTATATCCATTCGTCGGAAGTTTCCACCATTTTCGCCAAGTCCCGGTTGTCCCAGGTTTTGTTTGGAACATAATACCCAATTCCTTTGATGCCTATATTCTTCATTTTAGCTCTCCTTCTTCGATTTGATGTTTTATTACCTTAGCAGGAACGCCCACGGCAGTACATCTTGGATCAATATCCCTTATCACAACTGCACCCGCTCCCATTACAGACCACTCGCCGATGGTTATACCCTGTATCACACAAGAGTTTGTTCCCAGCTCACATCCATTACATAGGGTAACATTCCCCGAAACATTCACTGCTGGAGATAGTGTACAGAAATTTTCAATTTCTACATCATGCCCAATAGTGCAGCTCAGGTTTAGAATGTTAAAGCTACCTAATTTAATATTTGTAGTAAGCAGGGAAGATGCACACAGGATATTTCCCATGCCCATTTCAACATACCGTGAGAGTCGGACTGTTGGATGCACCAGGTTAGGGAAATTGGCTTTAAAATGTTTTAAGAATTTATCGACCAATTTTTTTCGTCCCATAGGATTCCCTACGGCAAACACCACATTTATATTTCCTGGATTATCTTCAAACCACTCGAATCCTCCAAGTATAGGTAATTCATTAATAATATGTCCTTTTTTAGCTTTATCGTCATCTATAAATCCGATGAGGTTCCATTGGAGAGCTTCATTGTTGATTTCTTCAATCAACCACTGTACCTCTCGTGCAAATCCACCTGCACCGATAATAACAAGGTCTTTCCTGAACATACAAACCCTCTCTAAGCTCACAAAAAGTCTACATAATACATGATATGAAGTTCAACTCTTTTTTGTGCGGGGAAATTGCTAGGGTCGTCTTGCGCTTTCTTGGAAGGAAAGAAGAAACCATTCCAATTAAAAAGCACTCCACTTTTTACAGGGAGTGCCTTAGTCGTAGGATATGTTCTTTGTAATGCCTGGTACTATACAAACCGGGACAGAAAAAATACAAGAAAAAAACCTAGAAAAGTAGTTAATCCTACTTCTACTGCCAAAAAGGAACCAGGCATAAGACTGTCAAAAAACACTAGCATCAGGTAGGAAAATACTCCGATTCCTGTATAAGTCGCCATTTCCGAAATCGGCAGCCGTAAATCACAATACTTCCGGATCGCATTTAGATTCATAAATAATGCCGTTAGTGAGGTAATAATCATGGATATCCCATAGCCATAAATATTTATGCCTGGAATTCCTGTAAGAATAACAATAAGAATCAATCCCTGGACTGAGACGATTAAGGAGTTTTTCAGGTTCAGATTTTGTTTCCCCAGGCCATTAAGAATTCCAAAGGTTGGCGCCGAAACATAACTGATGGAGCAGCAAATGGCAGAAAATCGTATCATCCAGCCCAAATCGGTTCTATTATAAAATAACATTCCTAATGAGTCCGGGATTGTTAGGGCAACAGCCAATGTGGATATTCCCAGTAGATAGCAGATTTTTAGCACTTGAGCTATTCTGCTTTCGGTTGCCCAGGAGTCATTTCTGCTTATACTTAAGGATAGATCGGGAATGAGTACCGTAAGCAGCGAGCCTACAATAACAAAGGGCAAATAAACGATGTTCATAGCCATACCCATGAACTTTCCTATAAGCGCAAGGGCGGAATCATAAGATATTCCTGTGAATACGAGCATTCGGGGAAGAGCCAGGGTGGATGCCGTAGCTATAATGGAAGATATTACACTGTTCAGGCATATGGGAGAGGATATTACCAACACGTTAAAAAGCAATTGTATTCTACTTTCCGGCTTGGAGCGCCCTGATTTGCTTTTATTCCTGGTGGCTCTATAAAATGTGTACAGAAGGAAAAAACTTATAAATTCGCCGATGCTCAGTGCAAAATAAGCTGCGGTTACAGTGCTTCTTACTTCCTGAAGAGATAATATTGTAATGGTTCCCAGCAGTATGATAATTCGGAAGAGTTTTTCCATGGAATCAATAAGGGCCGGCGTTTTATATTTTCCCATGCCATAAAAGTATCCTTTTAAAATCGCCGACATTGGCACAAAAAGTAAGGCAGGGCACACAATTCTTATAGCATCCGCAACTCTTGGGTCTTTTATGATATAGGTGCAAATATTTGACGCATTTATAAAAACAAGAAATGCAATAGATAAGCTCCACAAAAATATAAAGGCAAAGATGGTAGTCATTGTTCTGCGCAGATTCCTAAAATCCTTTCTACTATAGTAAACCGCAGATACCTTGGATATCGCTGTTACGAGACCATCGCTGGTGAGACTTAACAGTAAACCGTATACGGGCATAATAATACCGTAAAGTCCCAGCCCTTCGGCACCCAGATTCTTTGAAAGAACAATAGAGAAAATAAATCCGATAATTCCTGTAACAAGATTGGATAGGGTTAAAATAATTGAATCTCTGTAAAATTTATCAATTCTCATATGCGTTTGTACTCCAGTTTCAATTTGCTCTAATAATTAATGTTATTCGGTAGAAGAAAAATATATGTTTTCTTCCAATGCCTTCCCGCAGTATCCCACAGTTTATTCTGCAAAACAATAGTACTCTCAAAAGGAGCATACAATATAGCATAAAGAAAGTTTGCACTGGATAAGGAGAGGTGGTTAACCATGCGGGAATGCCGGGTGTGCGGAAAACCGGGAAATCTTCACAGACACCATGTGATCTATAGCCATGGAAAACGCAAAGTTTGGGAAACGAAGGAAAGTCTGATTGATATATGCTATGATTGCCATAAGCGGGTTCATACCCGTGAAGGGTTTGATATTGATATGCGGCTAAAGCTTCAACTGCAGGCCGAATATTTTAAAAAAGGATATAGTAAAGAAAGGGTGCAGCAGCTTATGGCAGGAAAATTGTACCTCCTGAATGGAGAGATATGGGGAATGCGTACCCCATAGATTTTTCTTCACCCTATATCTATGGTTAGATATCTATATAAAAATATTGACATATAATAATAAATTAACTATAATATTTAATAAATGGATAATAATATCAATTTTAGAAAAATTTCCAGAAGGCTTTTAATACGGTTAAACAATACGCAGCAGGCTTTTATTCCAGTATTTCCTTGTGGAATCAATATAAAACATTAATATGCTTGATGAAACCATGTCGAATAGCAATTTGTTTTATGACCCTATTGGAGAAATGAAAGGTAACTCGGATGTTGTTTTGAAAAATAGCAGATTTTATTTCTGATAGGTATTGAAATTAGAAACATAGGTACCGCGAGAGATACGAGGGGGGTAAAAATAATAATTGCATTTATTTTTCCGGGACAAGGTTCTCTGGAATGAGTGAAATCTGATTTGATGAATATAGAAAAGTAAGCAGTGCTTTTCATTCCCGATATACGTGTGACGTCATACCGGTATTTGAAAATCCTTTAATTTGCAAAACATCTTTGGAAATAATACATTCAATAACTGTCGCCCTACAACAGCAAAGTGAGCAAGAAATAAATATAAAATTTAAAGCTTACTCAATTCTGAAGATTCTTCATTCAAACTTCAAAGAACTAACTCTTTTATCTTAGGGAATTCTGAATTTTAAAAAAATTATAATTTTCAACAGACCTATGGGGCCGGTGGGGTATTCAGCGGAAATGTCCTTTGGTGAAGTCGCGACGGTCGCAGTTCATTCTTAAGCTGGAATGCACCAAATTTACATATGGATTTTTGATTTATAGTGGGGTGACGAAAATGAAATTGGAGATTTTAGATCAACTACCGGAGGCGGGGGAGAAAGGACATTCTTTTCTTTTTGTCCATGGAGCCTATCATGGGGCCTGGTGCTGGAAAGAAAATTTTCTACCCTATTTTTCTTCCAAAGGTTTTTCTGCCTATGCACTCAGTTTGCGAGGTCATGGGAACAGCGAAGGGCGCGAGCATTTGCACTCTTTCTCGCTGGATGATTATGTGAAAGATGTGTTGGATGCAATCGCTCTTTTAAAGGAGAAACCGATTCTGGTGGGTCACTCCATGGGAGGTGCCATTGTTCAAAAGATAGCGCATCTGCATCCGGAAAAAATTAAAGCAGCAGTTCTCATGGCATCTGCTCCTCCCAATGGTACATTTAAAAATATTTTGCAGCTATCCCTAAAAAATTTCAAGGATGTTTATCGCTTGAGTTTATTTAATAAGGGGATAACGCCGGATTTTCCAGTTCGTCTACTTTTTTCAGAGGAACTTCCTTCCATGACAAGGGACAAGCTTTTGACACTTTTACAGCCTGAATCGGCTAAAGTTGAAAGTGAATTGTCCAAGCGTTTCATCCCCAAATCTGTGAGCCCTGAAATTCCTTTGCTGGTAATGGGATCGAATAAAGATAAGTTTTTCTCCGAAAAAACCATAAGAAAAATCGGAAAGGTTTATGGAACAAAACCCGTGATTCTTTCTCATATGGGACATGATATGATGCTGGACTCCCGTTGGAAAAGTGCGGCGGACCAAATTATTACCTTCGTGAATGAGTCCTTGTAGAAAATAAAAGAAAGGCAATGACGATGAAACTACAAAGTTCATATCAAATAAAAACGGTTGCAAGTCATGTGGATAAGGAAATAAACCGCTTGAAAGGCCAGGTAGAGTTGTTTTGGCCAAGAGAATTGAAGCATTATATCGAATTTGGACTTAGGGATGAAATGGCAGTAATAGAGCTGGGTTCCGGTCCCGGATTTGTTACCGAGAAGATTCTGGAGAGGTTTCCTCACATAAGGGTTACGGCTGTTGAGATTGAACCACTTTTGGCAGATTATGCGAGAAATTATCTGAGGCAAAAAAACTATCACCAATGTGAGGTGCTGGAAGGATCTATTATGGAAACCGGTTTAAATGAAAACTTCTACGATTTTGCCATTGCCCGGTTGCTGCTGGAACATCTTCCGGACCCGGTGGGAGCCATTCGGGAAGTATTTCGGATATTGAAGCCCGGGGGAAAAGCAATCTTCGTAGATAATGATTTCGAAATGCACATTATGACATTCCCTCATATCCCGGAACTGAGGGAATTATACGATGCCTACTGCCAATCGAGATACTCCGAAGGGGGAAATCCCAAAATCGGCCGGGAACTGCCGGGTCTCTTGAAACAAGGCGGGTTTTCCAATATTGATTATGAAATTATCAGTGCCCATAGCGAAATTGTAGGGGAAGAACCATTTGCCAGGTCTGAGGGAATCGGTATCCCGGCAAGGCTGGTGCAGGAAGGTTTTTTGTCCAGTAAAATGCTGGGGAAGATATCTCTTGCGTGGAGAAACATGCTCAAGAGTGAAAGTCACTCCATTATCCGACAGTTGTATATGGCTGTTGGTGAAAAATTGCTCTGAAAAGGAGAGACATAAGCCATGAAGAACCAACGGACATATATAGAAGCCCAGGTGAAAGAAGTGGTTTTAGGACTATTGAATGACAGAGACGAGGTTTCGGATTTGGACAAAAGCTTTTTAGAACTTGGGATCAATTCAGTGCTGGCCGTAGAACTGGTAGAAGCATTAAACCAGAGGCTGGGAATTAATCTTGGGGTTGAAGTGGTTTTCGATTATAAAGGCATCAAAGAGTTAGTAGGATATATTTTAGATACCTCTACAACAAAAGGGAAAACACGCAGCAAAAAGAACAAGGACAACAAGATAAGACAGGAGCTTGAAATACAGGTAAAGGAAGTAATGGCCGATTTATTAAAACCCATGGGTGAATCCCTGGATTTAAATAATGGCTTTTTGGAATTGGGAATTAATTCGGTTCTGGCAGTAGAAATGGTAGAAACGCTGAACCAGAAATTGAAAATTGACTTAGGTGTAGAGGTGATTTTTGATTACAGGGGAGCAAAGGAACTGTCGGAATTTATTTATAATCAATATGGCCTGTTGTGCGGTAGAGATGGTGCTTCACAGAAATCTGCTGCGGATGATGGCCTTTTGGCTGAGAAAAGTAAAATTGATTCGGAAGCAAATAAAGTAATTATGACAGATGACAAGGAAGATAGGAGTGATTTCCGTTTTCCTGAGGAAAATCAGATCTCAGATATAGCGATTATTGGCATGTCGGGAAGGTTTGCCGGTGCAAACACACTGGAAGAGTTCTGGGAACACCTCCAAGCCGGAGATAGCTGTATTGAAGAAATTACCCGTGAGGGCTGGGAAGAAAATAAATACTTCGATCCCAATCCTTTGGAAAAAAACAAGTCTATCAGCAAATGGGGCGGCCTTTTGCAGGAGATTGATAAATTTGACGCGCCTTTTTTCAACATTTCACCTTTGGAAGCCGAAAGAATGGATCCCCAGCAGAGGTTATTTCTGGAGGAAGCCTTTAAGGTATTTGAAGATGGAGGCTATTCTGCCGACGCTTTATCCGGAAGGAAAATTGGAATTTTTGTCGGCGGACGAACCTCCGATTATAAAGAAAAGACATTGATGGAAGAAGAGATAAACTCACAAACATTTTTAGGCAATGATATGTCTATTTTGGCTGCAAGAATTTCATACTTTTTAAACCTAAAAGGACCGAATCTTTCAGTAGATACCGCCTGTTCCTCCTCTCTGGCGGCGATTCACCTGGCATCTGAAAGTATCCGAAGCGGAGAATCGGAAATGGCACTGGCAGGCGGAGTGTTTATTGTCAGTTCACCGGAGTTTTATGTTATGGCCTCAAAAACGAATATGCTCTCTCCTGACGGGAAATGTAAGACTTTTGACGACACAGCCAATGGGATCGTTGTGGGTGAAGGTGTGGGCGCTTTACTTTTAAAGCGATTCGATTCGGCTTTAAAAGACGGAGACCATATTTATGGAATTATTAAAGGGTCACAAATCAATCAGGATGGACGAACCAAAGGAATTACAGCCCCAAGCATGCTATCTCAAAAGTCCCTGATTTATGAGACCTATAAAAATGCTCGCATTTCTCCTGAAACAATCAGTTATATCGAAGCGCACGGCACAGGAACCAAGCTGGGGGACCCCATCGAAATCAAGGCACTCACCGAAGCTTTTCGCATGTTCACGGATAAAACCCAATTTTGCGCCATTGGGTCACACAAACCCAACTTCGGACACACTATTATGTCGGCAGGAATTGCAGGCGTCTTTAAGATCTTATTGGGAATGAAGTATGGGAAAATCCCTCCTACTCTACATGTTACGGAAACCAACAAGCATATCGATTTTGAAAGCAGTCCATTTTTTATTAACACAAAACTTAGTGAATGGAAACGCGAGGACGGCGTACCTTTAAGGGCTGGGGTCAGTTCCTTCGGATTTAGCGGGACCAACTGCCATGTCGTAATTGAAGAACCTCCGGTCAGAAAGAAGTCAGATGCGGCTCGAACCCGGCCTTATTATTTCTTTCCTTTTTCAGCCAAAACGGTAACCGCATTAAACCAAAAGCTCAAGGACATGGAACAATGGCTGCAAAAGGAAAGTCACCGGTGCTCCGTGGAAGATGTATTTTTTACATTATTGCTGGGACGGACTCACTTTCCGGTCCGGTGTGCATTTATCGCAAAGGACATGGAAGAACTGCAACAAGAAATTTCAAAAGTACTAAAACAGGGAACCTCGGAAAACTATTTGAGAAATGAAAGGCAGCCGTCTTCTCCGGTTGAACCCCTGTTGAAAGAATTAAAAGAATACGGCAGTCAATTGATTGAAGAACTGCGGGAAAGTGATGAGTTACCCGCCGAGGAATATAAGGAAAAAATATTCCTCCTGGCCTCTTTATATAATAAACAGTATGATCTCCCCTGGGAATGTTTATTTGGAAATGGAACGTACCGCCGCATTCCTTTGCCCACCTATCCTTTTGACAAGGAACGCTATTGGATACCCAGGACAGCATTTTCTCCAACAAAGCAGCGTCCGGAATACAGCCTTCATCCGCTGCTTCACCAAAACACTTCCACTCTTTCGGAACAGCGCTTTAGTTCAACATTTACGGGACAGGAATTTTTTCTGAAGGATCATGTAGTGAAGGGGGAAAAGGTTTTACCTGGGGCTGCCTCTCTGGAAATGACCCGTGCGGCCGTTGCCCAGTCCATTAATCTTGAAAATAGGAACAAAAGAATTTGCATAAAAAATGTTGTATGGATCCGCCCCATCATGGTAGGAAAAGAGCCTATCCAGGTGCATATCGGTTTATATCCCGAGGACAGGGGAGAAATTGCTTACGAAATATATAGTGAAAATATCGGTATGCCTTCAACGCGTATCGTGTATTGCCGTGGCCACGCAATGCAGAATTTTCTTGCGGATGCAGCAGCAGACCTTACGCTGTTGCAGGAGCAGTGCAGTCAAAATGTTATATCTGCAGAGGAGTGCTACACCATTTTTAGCGCTATGGGACTGGAGTATGGACCGGGACACCGGGGAATCGAGAGGATTTGCCTGGGAGATGGAAAAGCATTGGCAAAATTGTTTTTACCGTCTTCCGTTTCGGGTACCCAGGATCGGTATGCATTGCATCCCAGCTTGATAGATTCCGCTTTACAGGCTTCCGTTAGTTTAATGGTCGATTTGGGACATACCTTGAAAGCAGGAAACCTGGAGCCCCTCAAACCCTTTATGCCTTTTGCCCTGCGGGAGCTTGAAATTTTAGAGAACTGTTCGCCGGTCATGTGGGCCTTTATTCGATTTACAGAAGGCAGTACTTCTGAGGATGCCCTTAAGAAATTGGACATTGATTTGCTTGAGGATACAGGGAAAGTTTGTGTGCGAATGAAAGGCTTTTCCGCCAGAAGGCTGGAAGAAGAAATTTCTGCGCAAGCTTTAAACTCGCAAACGTTCTTCTCTCCAAATGAAGAAAACATTTTTCAGAAACAACAGCCCAAGCCTGATTTCATCGCCGCAGAGCAGATGTATGCAAACCATCAGGCTTCAGCCCAAGAGGAATATCTCCCACCGGCGGAAGCGGACATAGGAGGAGCACTGCATGTGGGTGGCGGTATTACCGATCAAATGGTCGAGAATCATGTGAGGACCTTTATACGGGAAAGTATTGCAGAAGCACTTCGCATGGAAGAAGGGCAAATTCAGGATGGTTTGAGTTTTTCGTCTTATGGAATCGACTCTATTATCGCTGTGGGTTTGATTAACTTGATTAACGGGAAATGCCGTATTGCTTTACAGACAACGGTAGTATTCGATTATAATAACGTAAATCAGCTTACCAGGCATATCCTCCAGGAACATAAGCCAACATTGATTTCCTCGTTGAGGGGAAATATGGCGGAAATACGGAACTCCGGCATTGAGCGGGTAGAAGCTGCGGCAGTCATTAATGAAAATGTAAGGAACAACAGCAGCCAAAGCGGAGAAAACCCCGTAAGGAAACGGTTCTCATCATCGGAAGTTCACTTGTACCCTGCCCAGGATCTATGGAGGAATCCGACCGGATATTACAGGGTTGTCATCGAAAGGCCGGGAGGGGTTGACGATCTACAAGTCGTCCAAGCACCAGTTCCGGCACTTGGAGAACATGAAGTGCGAATAGCAGTCCGTGCTTTTTCGTTAAACTTTGGTGATTTACTTTGTGTAAGGGGGTTATATCCTACTATGCCTCCCTATCCCTTTACTCCAGGCTTTGAAGCCAGCGGCGTAGTAGTGGATGTGGGACATGCCGTCACTTCCGTACGCTGCGGGGATGAGGTTATTGCTGTTTTACAGGAATCCCTCGGAGGACATGCAAGCCTGGTGACCTGTCCCGCCGAGTCGGTACTGAAAAAGCCGGAGAGTCTATCCTTTGAGGAGGCCTGCTCACTTCCGGCAGTTGCTGTAACTATGATTGACGCTTTCCGGAAGGCTCGGTTGAAAAGAGGAGAAAGAATACTGATCCAAACTGCGGCGGGCGGAACGGGGCTCATCGCAGTACAATTGGCAAAATATTATGGTGCTGAAATTTACGCCACCGCAAGTTCACAGCATAAGCTGGATTATCTGAAAAAACTGGGGGTTACCTATGGTATTAATTATCTGGAGACGGATTTCGCCCAGGAGGTTCAGCGGCTGACCGGCGGTAAAGGTGTAGATGTTATAATCAATACTTTACCGGGAGACGCTCTTCAGAAAGGACTAAACTGCCTGTCCCCCGGAGGACGGTACATCGAAATTGCCATGACCGCTCTTAAAACGGCTAAAACAATTGATTTGTCCGTTTTAAGCAGCAATCAAACCTTTCACAGTGTCAATGTAAGCAAGTTAGGCTTAGAAGATCCCCATTTAATGAAGGAATACCGGAGTGAAATGCTGCAGCTGGTGGAGCAAGGGATTATCAAACCGACACTGAGCCGTGTATTTTCTTTGGATCAGGTAAAAGAAGCCTATAAATATATGGAAAACCGACATAATATCGGTAAGATTATCGTCTGCATCCCTGAAAGATATCGGTTTGACCGTGGAGCTTCCGTCATTCCCGCTGTGTCTAAAGAAGGTATAGCAATCATCGGAATGAGCGGTCGGTTTGCAAAGTCCAATCATGTCAATGAATTATGGGAGCATCTCTCCGGGGGCAGAGATGCAACTGAAGAAGTTACACGCTGGGATCTTTCTGCACATTATCCTCAAAATGAAAAGTACTGCAACCATGGGGGATTTATAGAAAATATTGCGGGCTTTGATCCCTTGTTTTTTAATATTTCAGGACTTGAAGCGACATACATGGACCCACAGCAAAGAGTCTTTCTGGAAGAATCGTGGAAGACATTGGAGGATGCAGGATATGCAGGTGTCGGGAGCGAAGGGCGCCGCTGCGGTGTTTATGTAGGGTGCCATGGAGGCGATTATCAAAAGCTGTTTGACGAAAATGCTCCTGCACAAGCCTTTTGGGGAAATGCCGGTTCCGTGATTCCGGCACGGATATCCTACTACCTGGACCTTCATGGGCCTGCTGTAGCTATTGATACGGCGTGCTCCAGTTCTTTGGTTGCCATTCATATTGCATGCCAGGGATTGTGGAGTAAAGAAACGGATATGGCTTTGGCCGGAGGAGTATTCCTCCAGTGTACGCCGGAGTTTCATTTGGCTTGCAGCCGCGCGGGGATGCTTTCGCCGACGGGGCATTGCCATACTTTTGATGAACGCGCAGATGGCTTTGTGCCGGGGGAAGGTGTTGGTGTAATTGCGCTGAAACGCCTTGAAGATGCTATTGCAGACGGGGATCACATCTATGGGGTGATTCGGGGATCCGGAATAAACCAGGATGGCGCAACCAATGGAATTACCGCACCGAGCATGAACGCCCAGGAACGACTGGAACACTATGTTTATAACACCTTTGGCATTAATCCTGAACGGATTGGAATGGTAGAAGCCCATGGAACCGGAACGAAATTGGGGGACCCCATTGAGTTTGAAGCACTGACAAAAGCCTTCAGACGGTATACCGATAAAAAACAATTTTGTGCCATCGGATCCATTAAGGCGAATATCGGCCATACATCAGCCGCCGCCGGGGTAGCTGGAGTCATAAAAATCCTGCTGGCATTCCGGCACAAACAGATTCCGCCATCTTCCCATTTTCAGCTGGGAAATTCAAATATCGAGTTTAAGGATAGTCCATTTTATGTCAATACCGATTCTGTTGAGTGGGATGCTCAGCCTGGTTTTCGGCGTTGTGCCGCGGTCAGTTCTTTTGGATTCAGCGGAACCAATGCACACATGGTTATTGAAGAGGCTCCTCCTGTAGAACGGAGACACCCGGAAAACCCGGGTTATCTTGTGGTATTGTCCGCACATACCTTTATGCAGCTGCAACAGCAAGCGGAACAATTAGCGGCGTTTTGCGAAAGCGAAGCCCCGTTTGACCTGGGGGACATGAGCTTTACCCTGCTAATGGGAAGAAAACACTTTTACCACCGGTTGGCCTGCGTTGTCCGCAGCCGGAATGAATTGACAAAGCTGCTGCGGAAATGGTTGGAAAAAGGTAAACTCCCGGAAGTTTATATTTCAGAAATCAATGAGAATAGCTGCCGTGAGCAGCCCTCTTTAAAACGATATGGAAACGAGTGTATCCTAAATTGCCGGAGGGGTACCGGGACAAACAGGTATTTGGAAGACTTGGCGGCAATTGCAGAATTGTATGTCCAGGGCTATTCGCTGGATTTTGACCAGTTATATCCCAAAGGACAGAACGGTAGAATTTCCTTGCCTGTGTATCCCTTTGCCGGGGAACGTTATTGGGTCTCTGAAAACGTAGATGCAAGTGGTAAAGTACAAACCAAATTTTTGTCCGCTGCAGCATTCATTCACCCACTCCTTCACCGGAATACTTCTGTCTTTTCCCAGCAGCGCTTTAGTTCAACCTTTACCGGACGGGAGTTTTTCGTAAGAGACCACGTTGTCAGAGGACAGCGAGTCTTACCGGGAGTAGCCTATCTTGAAATGGCAATGGCAGCCGTACTTCAGGCGGCAGAGCTGCAAGAGGAATCACTGGCGTTTCGAATGGAAAATGTGGCCTGGATTCAGCCCATTAGCGTGGGAAATGCACCGGTTCAAGTTGATATCCACCTGTTTCCTAAGGAGAATGGAGAAATTCACTACGAAATCTACACCCGGAGCAGCCGGCCCGGACAGACCGGTACCGAAGCCGTGCTGCACTGCCAGGGAAGTGTGCTGCCGGGTACGGCCACAAAAGCTCCGGTACTGGATATTCTTTCCTTGACGTCTGCATGCAGCGGAAGCCTTCTTTTATCCGGCCAGGTATATGAAAACTTTAAAAGTATAGGCATAGACTATGGTAGGGGACATAGGGGCATAGAGAAGATATATGCCGCTCCAGGCCAGGTGCTGGCGGAAATTTTATTGCCTTCCTGCGTCTCCAATACCCTGCATCAATTTTTCCTGCATCCGAGTATAATGGATTGCGCTTTGCAGGCGGCTGCGGGATTGGAAATGCTGTCCGGCAGCTTTAAGCTGGCCTTGCCGTTCGCCTTGCAGGAACTGGAGGTTTATGGAAGATGCACCTCCCATATGTGGGCACTGGTTAGGTACAGTGATGCAAACGAAAACAATTCGGAAATCGCAAAAATGGACATAGAGCTATGTGATGAAACCGGTAAGGTCTGTATACGATTGAGAGGGTTGACGGCGAGGATGATGGAAGGAAAATTTACAGCAGCTCCGTCTGCTGTTTCCGGTGCGACTTCCGATGGTTTCCCAACCGGTACGGTTGTGTTGACTCCATGCTGGGAAGCCATGCAACCGCAGGAGAGTCAAATCTTTCCGCTTCCGACAGAGAAGGTAGTGGTGATAGGGGGCGTTGAGGAACATAAAAATGCCCTTTTGCAGCATTGCTCCCATGCAAGGTTTTTGGACATACTGCCCCAGGATTCCATCGAAGAAATAGAGAGCAAGCTGGGAAGCTATGATCCCATTCAGCATATAGTATGGATGGCACCGCAGCACGTTTTGAAATGTCCGGACCTGGATGCCTTGATTGACGGACAAAACCAAGGAGTCATCCAGGTGTATAGAATCATTAAATCCCTTTTGCGCTTGGGTTATGGAAGCAAAAATTTGGGCTGGAATCTCATCAGTATTCAAAGCCAGCCGGCTCATAAAAACGATAGGATAAACCCCATGTATGCGGGGCTCCATGGGCTGGCCGGGTCTTTGGCAAAGGAATATCCTAACTGGAAGATCAAAATGGTTGATATAGAGGCTGCCGAAGCGTTGCCGGCAGCGGATATTTTCTCCCTGCCTGTCAATTCGCAAGGAAACCTTTTACTCTATAGAAATTATGAATGGTACCGGCAAAAACTGGTGCCGGTAAATCCTGCGCCGCTTGAAAAGTCATTCTACAGACCGGAAGGCGTGTATGTAGTGGTTGGGGGAGCCGGCGGCATCGGAGAAGTATGGACTGAGTACATGATTCGTACTTACGATGCACGGATTATCTGGATCGGCCGCAGGCAGAAGGATGCCGATATTGAGAGAAAACTCAAGCGGCTGGCAGCTCTAGGGCAGGAACCCCTATATATTCCAGCCGATGCAACCGACCGCAGCGCGCTGCAAAAAGCCTATGAAACAATTAAATCCCGGTATTCCTGCATTCATGGAGTCATTCATTCTGCTATTGTTTTACAGGATCGAAGCCTGGCCAACATGGAAGAGCAACGTTTCCGGGCTGTGCTTTCAACCAAGGTTGATGTGAGTGTGCGAATTGCCCAGGTTTTTGGGCAAGAACCCCTTGACTTTATCCTGTTTTTCTCTTCAATGAATTCATTTACCAAAGCTCCGGGCCAGAGCAATTATGTCGCGGGATGTACCTTTGAGGATGCTTTTGCCCGCTATCTTTCCCAGGAAAAGTCCTATGCGGTAAAAGTGGTAAACTGGGCATATTGGGGAAGTGTGGGAATCGTTGCTTCAAAAAGCTACCGGGAACGGATGGCACAGCAGGGCTTTGGTTCTATTGAACCGCCGGAAGCCATGGAAGTCTTGGAAATGCTTCTTGCAGGGCCCATCGACCAGGTTGCACTGCTGAAAACCGTAGGACCGCTTGAACTGGAGGGAATGGATTTGAGAGAATCCATTGTGATTTACGATGAAAAACTTCCCTTGATTGCTGCTGATACTCTCACCAGCCTTCCAAAGACTCTTAACGCTCAAAGCGAGCAAGATTTGCGGAATGAAATACAGTTGGCCCTGGTACGGAATGCATCCGAACTGCTTACTGTTAAAGTGGAGGAGATTGATCCGGATGCAGGGTTTGATGAATATGGACTGGAACTCGTAAAGATTTCGGAATTTGCAGATAAACTCAATGGAGAATTCGGCCTTGAGCTAACATCTGCTGAAATTTACAGCTGCTATACACTAAAGCATTTGGCTGATTATATTATAAAGGAACACAAAGATGTGCTTCTAAAAGATAAAAAAATGGAGATGCTGCTCTGCAAACTCCTGTTCGGCCAACTGCAATCCATGGGATTATTTGACGGGAATACGGACACCGGCAATCTCAAGGGAAAATCCGGAATCATTGCTTTATATGACCGCTGGCTTGAAGAAAGTTTGGCTGTTTTGGTTCGGAAGGGATTCCTTACGTTCGACGGCCAGTCATATTCCATGACCGGTCCGGTTTTGATGGATGTAGAGCATCGATGGCAGGAATGGGAACTGCAAAAGGAATTATGGACGAAAGACCCGGGTATGGAAGCGAAGGTGATCCTGGTAGAGGCAGTAATGCGGGTTTTACCGGAAATTCTTACGGGAAAACAGCCGGCAACAGCGATCATGTTTCCCAATGCTTCCATGAAATTGGTAGAGGGAATTTATAAAAACAACAAGGTTGCGGATTACTTTAACGACGTACTGGCAGATACTTTGGTTGCCTATATTGAGGAGCGGCTGCGACAGGATTCTTCCATGAAAATCCGGATTATAGAGATCGGTGCAGGCACCGGGGGAACCAGTTCAAAGCTATTTGCAAAACTAAAGCCTTACGAAAAGCATATACAGGAATATTGCTATACGGATATTTCCAAAGCGTTTTTGCTGCATGCGGAAAAAGAGTACGGTCCGGAAAATCCTTATTTGACCTATCAAATATTTAATGTTGATGCACCTGCTGCGGCTCAAAATATCAATGCCGGCGGATACGATGTTGCAGTCGCTGCCAATGTGCTGCATGCTACAAAGAATATCCGGCGTACCTTACGCAATGCGAAAGCAGCTCTAAGGAAAAACGGCTTGCTTCTTTTAAATGAAATTACAGACAATACTCTGTTTAACCACCTCACCTTCGGCCTCCTGGAGGGCTGGTGGCTATACGAGGATCAAAGGCTGCGTATTCCGGGATGTCCCGCACTGTCCTGTGAGTCATGGCAGGCAGCATTGGAAAGCGAGGGCTTTCGGGGAGTCTTTTTCCCGGTGCGGGAAGCGAATCAATTGGGTCAGCAAATCATTGTCGCCGGAAGTGACGGCATTGTACGCCTAAACCAGCCGACAACAGTAAATGCAGTGCCGCAATTGCCGACCGTAAAAAAAGAAAGAGGAACGCCTCTTAAAGCAAAGGAAAATCAGAGAAGAAACAATGTGACCGACACGATGCTGGAAGAGTATGTCGCTGCCATAATTCGTAAGAACGCTGCAAATATCCTGCGGATTAAGGAAGAAAGGATTCTGGATGAACGGAACTTCTCAGAATATGGCATCGACTCGATCCTGGCAGTTAATTTGGTCAATCTGCTCAATGCGCAGTGCAGCATTTCCCTTCAAACGACAGCATTGTTTGACTACAACAGTGTGAACCGGCTTACCCGGCACATGCTCCGCGAGTATAAACCGGAGCTGCTTTCTCTCATGCAGGAAAGCATTCCGGAAGTACGGGAAGAGCGTATGAAATTGCCCGAAGAGATACTTCCTGCACCACCCGGAGAGACTCGGAATGGAAGCAGCCTTAGGGAAGAATGCGGGGAAGAAAATAGTAGTGAAATACGGGAAGCGGATTCCGGTATCGCTGGAGGCCGGAGCCTGTATCACAGGGTTGTTGTGAGCCGTCCCGGGGGGATTGATGATATTCAGGTAACACAGTCGGCAGTTCCGTCACTTAAGGAAAATGAAGTCCGAGTTGCCGTTCACGCCTTCTCGTTAAATTTTGGCGACTTGTTATGTATACGAGGTTTGTACCCTACAATGCCGCCGTATCCCTTTACTCCGGGCTTTGAAGCCAGCGGTGTCGTAGTGGATGTAGGCAGTGCAGTTACATCTGTCCGGTGCGGCGATGCGGTCATCGCCGTTATGCAGGGGGCCCTGGGGGGACAGGCAAGTATGCTGAGCTGCCCCTCTGCATCCGTATTGAAAAAGCCGGCGAAGCTATCCTTTGAGGAAGCTTGTTCACTGCCCGCGGTTGCTGTAACCATGCTTGACGCCTTTCGCAAAGCAAAACTGAAAAAAGGTGAGAAGATTCTGATTCAAACTGCAGCAGGAGGAACCGGACTCATAGCGGTACAATTGGCAAAGTATTATGGCGCCGAAATTTATGCTACCGCGGGTTCACAGCATAAACTTGATTATTTGAAGGAATTGGGTATTTCCCATCGGATCAATTATCGGGAAATGGACTTTGAAAAGGAGATTCACCGGCTGACTTATGGAAAAGGTGTGGATGTCGTGATCAATACCTTGCCGGGTGATGCCCTTCAAAAAGGGTTAAACTGCCTAGCTCCCGGGGGACGGTATATCGAAATTGCCATGACGGCTCTTAAATCGGCTAGGAATATTGACCTATCCGTTTTGAACAGCAATCAAACGTTTTTCAGTGTAAATATCAGCAAGTTGGCTCTGGAAAATCCGGAATTAATCAAGGAATACTGGAACGAGATGCTCCAGTTGGTGGAAAACGGGGTCATTCAGCCCACCCTGAGCCAGGTATTTTCCCTGGATGAAATCAAGGAAGCCTATTATCATATGGAGAATAGGGAAAACATAGGGAAAATAGTCGTTTCTGTCCCAGAAAGCTACCGTTTCGGAAAGACTGACCCAACAAAGATTTCGTTAAACGGGGGGGAAACGTTTGCACCAGCCTCCTCAGAAGGAATCGCCATCGTTGGGATGAGTGGAAAATTTCCCATGTCCCGTGATTTGAACGAGTTTTGGCAAAACAATGTGGACGGAAAGAATTGTATCACGGAAATTCCGGAGGAACGCTGGGATTGGAAGGCAATTTACGGCGATCCCCATGAGGATGACAGCAAATGCAACATCCACTGGGGGGGATTTATCGAAGGCGTCAAAGATTTCGATCCGTTGTTCTTCGGCATTTCTCCGCGGGAAGCCGAAATTATGGACCCTCAGCAACGGTTATTGATGACCTATGTCTGGATGGCACTTGAAGATGCCGGCATCCCTCCGAAAACACTGTCGCAGCGCGCCACAGGAGTCTTTGTTTCCGCTGCACCGAATGAATACGCAAATATTGTAGATATTCCGGAAGGAAATCCGCTAACCATGACAGCGGCACTTCCGGCCATGATTCCTAACCGCATATCATATGCCCTGGATCTGCACGGGCCCAGTGAGTATTGTAATACGGGTTGTTCTTCCGCACTGGTTGCATTGCATCGGGCGATTCAATCCATTCAAAACCGGGAATGCAGCCAGGCAATCGTAGGTGCTGTTAACCTGCTTCTTTCACCCAGGGCATTTATTAACTTGGGAGCCATGGGGTATTTAAGCCCGGATGGGCGCTCCAAGCCTTTCCAACAAGAGGCTGACGGCTTTGTACGAAGTGAAGGTGTCGGCGTAATTATATTGAAGCCTTTACAGGATGCAATTAAAGACCGGGATCCTATCTATGCAGTTATCAAGGGAACAGGCGTTTGCCATGGCGGTAAGGGGCTCTCATTGACGGCACCCACCGCAAACGGAATGAAAAATGCCATGATCCAGGCCTACCAGGCAGCAGGTATTGACCTGCGTACAGTATCCTATATAGAAGCTCACGGGACTGCCTCCCTCTTAGGTGATGCCATTGAAATCAGTGCATTAAAAACGGCCTACCGGGAGCTGGCGGAAAAATACCCGCAGGAATCTCCTGTTGAAGCTACGTGCTATATCGGCAGCTTAAAACCCTGCATGGGGCATGGCGAGCTTGTATCCGGCATGGCTGCCTTATATAAAGCGGTTTTATCCATACGTCATCAGCGCATTCCCGGAATTCCCGGACTTACCGCATTGAATGAAAATATTTCTCTGGAAGGGAGCCCCTTTAAGTTCACAAACGAGAGTCGGACCTGGGAAGCATTGAGAAATGCGGAGGGAAACCCTTTGCCGCGTCGGGCAGGTATTAACAGCTATGGAATTGGGGGCGTTAACGCACATGTGGTGATGGAGGAATACATTCCCCCGAAGGAAAGAAGTATGCATGTGCCCCGGAGGAATAAACCCCAGATATTTGTTTTTTCTGCCAGGAACCAGGATCGGCTTCAGGCGGTTGTACAACAAACGGCTGACTTTATCGCGGCTTCGCAGGAACTATCATTATCCGATCTTGCTTATACACTGCAAGTAGGACGTGAAGAAATGGAATCCAGATTGGCATTGATAGCTACCCATAAGGAAGAGCTTCTTAAAGGCTTAAAGGAATATAGGAAGGCGGTACAGGAAAATAGGAGTATCGAAGGCATAGCAGTTTTCAAAGGTGATTTGGAGGAAGAGCCTTCAGCCGATAGGACGCTATTTTCAGATAGGGTGGGCGAAATTGCAGCATATGAATGCCTGGCGGAAAATGACCTTCAAAAAATAGCCGCTCACTGGGTAAGAGGAGGCAAGATTCCATGGGAGAAGCTTCATAAGGAAGAGGACGTCAGAAGGATTCCATTACCTACATATCCTTTTAGCATGAAGGCCTATTGGATTTCAACACAGGACCGGGGGGCATCCATACCCCCCAGCAGGAAAAGAGAACAGGAGCTTGTACTATCGGATCGGCATGCCGCTACGGAAAAAGTTCGCGGGTATATTTTAGAATTTTTATCCCATGAACTGAGCCTTCCCGCCAGTATCATCAATATTGATAGAAATATTCAAAATTACGGTGCGGACTCAATCCTGTATATGAAACTCATGCGGGGCATCGAGCATCGGCTTGGAATCAAAGTAAAAGTCCGGGAAATGCTGGAGTATCGGACCGTAACGTCTTTATCGGCGTACGTAACCTCGAGAATAGAGAATTCCTGCTCTCAAAAGATGGCTGTCTCCGCAGAGCCCGAAACAAAGCCTCCCAAAGCAGGCGATTATAAGGATGAGCAAATCATCCGGGCAATGGAAGCTGTCATCCGGGGAAAGCTGGACCTGCAGGATGTTCGTGAACTCATAAAAGAGGGGGGAATCCGATGAATTTAAAGGAAATTTTTGAAGCGTATAAAGAGGGAAGCCTGTCAACTGCCCAATTGCAGGAACAGTTGGATGCATTCGAGCGAGAATCTTTCAAAAGCCCCCTTTCGGAAGGGCAAAAAGGATTGTGGATACTGCAAAAAATGGTTCCCGGTATGAGTGCTTATAATGTTCCTCTTTGTTTCCGAATGGCTGGAGAATTGGATGTTGAGAAATTTAAACAGGCATCTGACTTCTTATTAAGGCAGTACCCCATTCTGAATAGTGTAGTTGCAGTGGAAAACGGAATTCCGTATCAACAGTACGGACGATCAGGTTCGATCGTCTTTTTTGAGGAAGATGTTTCAGGCTTTGAACTGCCGGAAATCCTTTCCACCCTTAAGGAAAAGGCGGGAGAACCCTTTTCTCTGGAGGAAGGTCCGTTACTGCGGGTTTGTGTTTTATCCCGTTCGAAAAGGGAGTTTTATCTGCTCATCACAATTCATCATATCATATTTGACGGAAGTTCCTTTCTTCCCCTGATAACAACGCTCCTTGACGCCTACAGGGAGATGCTTCAGGGAAGAACTCCTGACGTACTGCCGTTTTCCTCCAGCTACAGCGATTTTGTCGCATGGGAACGCACGATGCTGGAGGGAAAAGAGGGAGAGGAGCATCGGGCCTATTGGAAACAGCAGCTATCGGGAACGCTGCCTGCCCTGGAGCTTCCGGCAGACTATCCCCGTTCTTCCGGGCAGAGCTTTCAAGGTCAGGTGTATACCTGCCCGCTTTCATCGGAGTTAAGCCGGCAGGTGAAGGAATTTGCCCTATGGCAAAAGGTGAACCCTTCTATTGTATTTTTGAGTGTTTTAAAAGTACTGTTATACCGCTATACGAATCAGGAGGATATTATTGTAGGAATCCCAACGATGGGGCGCCCGCAGGAGCGTTTTGATGCTTTAATCGGTTATTTTATCAACATGGTTGCAGTACGAAGCCGTGAGGTAGGGACAAAGCCATTTGAAGCCTTTATTCAGGAAATCCAGGTAAACCTGGCGGATGCTTTGGACCATGCCGCCTATCCTTTTCCTGTTCTGGTACGGGAACTGGATGTGCTTCGTGAACCCGGAAGCTCTCCGGTATTTCAAATCGCATTTTATTATCAAAACTTTCTTCATGCCGAGAGCCTGAAAAACTTACAGAAGCGTTATCAGCCGATGTTTTCAATGGAACTCGTTCCGCAAGTTCACCAGCAGGGAGAATATGAATTTGAACTGGAAGTTTTTGAACAGGAAGACCGGTTTACTCTCAATATGAAGTATGACCCTCATTTATTTTCAGCTCCCACCGTCATGCGAATGATGGAGCATTATGTAAAATTATTGGAAGGTGTTATGGCTGATCCTGCACTAATGCCGGGAGACTATCCTTTATCCTCAAAAGCAGAGCAAGATACGGTCGTAAACCACTGGAATACCACTAAAGCAGAGTATCCGCAGGACAAGTGTTTCCATATGCTGTTTGAAAACCAGGCCCGAAAAACACCGGATGCCGTTGCGGTTTCGTATGAAGACGAATGCCTTACCTACCGGGAGTTGGATGAGCGGAGCAGTTGCTTAGCCATCTACCTGCAAAAATACGGGGTAACACCTGACTGCCTGGTGGGCATTTGTGTAGAACGTTCACTGGAGATGGTAATAGGGCTATTGGGGATTCTCAAAGCCGGAGGCGCTTATGTTCCCCTGGACCCGGACTATCCGACGGACCGGCTTCAATATATGCTGCAGGATAGCGGGGCTTCCCTTGTGCTCACCCAATCCGGATTGGCCGGTAAACTATCTCAATTTGCAGGCAAGCTCAACAAAATTATTGCCCTGGATAAAGACTGGCATGAAATCGAACGGGCTGCAAAAACGGAAAAAATACTTAAGCGGGAGGTAGAGCCAGGGCATCTGGCGTATGTGATTTATACCTCCGGCAGTACAGGTAAGCCGAAAGGAGTAATGATTCCTCATAAAGCATTAACAAACTTCCTCATCTCCATGGGCAGAAAACCCGGCTTGACTTCAGAAGACAAAGTGCTTGCCGTGACAACCTATTGTTTTGATATCGCGGGTTTGGAAATTTATTTACCCCTGCTTTACGGTGCTCAATGCCGTATCTGCAGTGCAGAAAAAATAAAGGATGCGGAAAAACTCCGCCAGGAAATCCGAAGGATAAAACCGACCCTTATGCAGGCGACTCCGGTTACCTGGATGATGCTCTTCCAAACCGGCTGGAAAAATGAAGAAAATATAAAGATACTGTGCGGAGGTGAAGCACTGCCGGAAAAGCTAAAACAAGATTTTATCCGTACCCGCTGTGATGCTTGGAACATGTTTGGTCCCACGGAAACCACCATTTGGTCCACCATCCAGCACATTGAGGAAGGAGAGCCCGTCACCATCGGCAAACCCATAGCCAATACGCAGGTCTATATTTTGGACAAAAACCTCAAATCCGTCCCTGTGGGCGTTCCGGGCGAAATCTGTGTCGCCGGCGATGGTGTAGCCAGAGGATATTTGAACAGACCTGAGCTTACTGCGGAAAAATTTGTGGATAACCCGTTTCAAACCGGCACAAAGCTTTATAAAACAGGGGATTCAGGACGGTGGCTTACAAGCGGCAACATTGAATTTTTAGGACGGACGGATCATCAGGTAAAAATCCGCGGTTTTAGGATTGAGACGGGCGAGATTGAAAATCAAATGAACACGCACCCGGAAATCCGGCACAGTGCGGTAATCGCTAGGAATCTGGACGGTATTAATCAATTAGTAGCCTATTATGTCCGTAAGAATCAAATTTCCGATATTCAGGGAGACGGAGGGGAATCCACCCGTTCACAGAGCCTTCGGGAATATTTGAAGTTAAATCTGCCGGATTATATGATTCCGGGAATTTTCATAGAGCTTGATGCAATCCCCTTAACGCCCAATGGCAAAGTAGACAGAAATGAATTGATGCACCGCCGGATTGAGTTTACGAAAACCAAAGAAGTATTTTCTCCCCAGACGGAAATAGAGAAAAAAGTTTTAACTATATGGAAAGAGGTCTTACATAACGAGGACATCGGTTCTGGTACCGGTTTTTTTGACGCAGGAGGAGATTCCTTTCTAGCGGTTATCGCTGCGGAAAGAATCAGAAAAACGTTTGATTGCGATTTTAATGCAACAACACTATTCAAATACAGTACTATTAAAGACATTGGCCAATACCTTGAGCAAATGAAAGGGGAGTTTCTGACTTCCAGCCAAGGGCAAGACAAAAACATAGACGACCGCACTGCGGATGACTGCGAGAAGGAACGGGCAAGCTTCTTCTCCAATAATACACCTTATCCGGAATATTATAAGGACAGTGCGGCAATTATAGGGATCTCCTGCCAATTCCCCGGGGCAAAGGATCATCATGAATTCTGGCATAATCTCCGGGAGGGCAGGGAAAGCATCCGGTTCTTAACGCAAGAAGAGCTGAATGCATTGAATCTCCCGGAAGAGGTTGCTGGCCATCCGGGTTATGTCCCCGTGGAAGCAACCATTGAAGGAAAGGATTTTTTTGATGCAGGTTTCTTTAATATTTCGCATAGAGATGCAGGCTATATGGATCCGCAGTTTAGAATGCTATTGCTTCATGCCTGGAAAGCGGTAGAGGACGCGGGATATATTCCGGAACAAATCCCCGAAACAGGAGTATTTATGTCTGCGAGCCATAGTATGTACCGGGCGCTTTTGCAGGATTTTGCCCGGGAAACGCCGCAGATGGTGAAAAGCGCAGATGATTATGTATCCTGGATAATGGCCCAGGGCGGGACAATCCCCACCATGATATCCCATAAGTTGGGCTTAAAGGGTCCTAGCTTTTTTGTGCACTCCAACTGCTCCTCCTCCCTGGTAGGATTCTATTCAGCCTGTCAAGGCTTGAAAAGCGGTGAATTTAAGTATGCCTTGGTAGGCGGTGCAGCTATATTTCCAACCTCCAATGCAGGCTATATCCATGAAGACGGATTGAATTTTTCCAGCGATGGGCACTGTAAAGCCTTTACCGCTGCTGCGGATGGCATGGTCGGAGGTGAAGGCGTTGCTGTAGTCATGCTCAAAAATGCCCTGGATGCCGTCAGGGACGGAGATCATATTTATGCTCTTCTCCGGGGAGTTGGGCTCAATAATGACGGTGGGGCGAAAGTAGGCTTCTATGCACCCAGCGTGAAGGGACAGGAGGAAGTCATTCGGAAGGTATTGGTGTCTACAAAGATTCATCCGGAGTCTGTCAGTTATATTGAAGCGCATGGAACAGGGACAAAATTAGGAGACCCTATCGAACTTGCCGCACTGCAAGAGGTTTATCAAAAATATACGAATAAAAAGCAGTTTTGCGGTATCGGTTCGGTAAAAACCAATATCGGGCATTTGGATACAGCGGCAGGTTTAGCTGGGGGAATTAAGGTTGTCTTGAGTTTATACCATAATGAAATTCCTCCCTCCCTTCATTACCAGGAGCCCAATCCTCATATTAATTTTACAGACTCTCCGTTTTATGTAGTAGATGCCCTTAAGAAACTGGAAAAAACTGTGGTTCCCCATAGAGCGGCACTGAGTTCTTTTGGAATCGGAGGAACCAATGCCCACGCCATTTTTGAACAGTATACCGCTTTCGGTGTACAGGAGAAGCAGAACCGGGAACCGGATACCTATATCGTCCCTTTATCTGCCAAAAATAAGGAACGTCTCAAAATATATGCCCGGAACTTTCTTAGCTATTTAAAAACAGCAAGGGGGAATACGGATATTCAAAACGGCTTTCCTTTCGCCGATATTGCATATACCCTTCAGGTAGGGCGAGAAATGATGGAAAGCAGAGTAGTGTGGGTCGTTGCCAATGTAACGGAATTAATCCAAAAGGTAGAGGCATATCTGGACGGAAAAGAACTCTTAATCGGTTGCTACTGTGGAGAGGGAAAACGTGTAAAGGATGCCGGACAGTTTTTTGAAAGTGATGAAGACGAAAGAAAATCCCTTGAAAAATGGATTAAGGAAGGAAGCGCCGAGAAACTGGCAGCGTTGTGGGCCAAGGGATTTCAACTGGATTGGGGCCTGCTCTATCCCGATGCAAAGCCCGCACGGGTCAGCCTGCCTACTTATCCCTTTGCGCTGGAGAGCTATACAAACCCGAAGGGCATTGTGAAAAACTTTGGCAAACCCGCTGCTGCTTCGGTTCCTTCGGCTTTTATTCATCCTTTGCTGCATCAAAATACCTCTGATTTTTCAGAACAGCGCTTTACCTCAACCTTTACAGGACAGGAATTTTTCTTTAAAGACCACGTAGTACGGGGGCAGCGGGTTTTCCCCGGAGTTGCCTATCTTGAAATGGCACGGGCTGCAACAGAGCAAGCACTAGGAGGGTTGAAGGACGGTTGGACAGGAATCAGACTCAAAAATGTGGTTTGGGCTCGTCCTATTATGGCAGGCAAGCAGCCTGTTGAAGTGCATATAAGACTTATTCCGGAAGATAATGGAGAGATTTCCTATGAAATATACAGTCGTACGGAAACGGAGAGAGAGAAAACAGCCGTACATGGTCAGGGCTGCGTAATGCTGGAAACCATTGCAGAAGCACCTTTTTTGAATCTGTCTGTTCTTAAAGAGGGATGCACTGCCGGCACTCTGCATGCCGGACAATGCTATGAAGCTTTCCGTAAAGCCGGAATCGACTATGGTCCCGGTCACCAGGGAATTAGGAAAATCCATATAGGCTTTGATTATGTGTTGGCTGAACTAACCCTTCCCGCTTTCATTTTTGATACCAGGGAACACTATGTTTTGCATCCCTGTATACTGGATGCGGCTTTGCAGGCGCCCTTAGGACTAATTCCGAATGCATGTGACGATACCGCTCTTCTTAAGCCTTCGGTACCATTTGCTCTTGAAGAACTTGTAATATATGGCAAGTGCACCGGCACTATGTGGGCATTGGTTCGGCGCAGCACCGGCAGTTCCGGAGAAGATAAGGTACGGAAGCTTGATATCGATATATGCGATGAACAGGGAAAGGTTTGCCTGCGTATGAGGGAACTCGCTTCCAGGACCCTGGATGGAGAGTTCCAGACCTATGAAGCCACCACCCCGCTATTAGAGGAGACCGTCCTATTGAGTCCTGTATGGGACGCGATGCAGTCCCGGGAAGTTCCAGCAGTTCATCCTGATACAGAAAAAATGATTATTGTGGGAGGAGAATCCACAAAAGCAATTCAAAAGCAGTATCCGAAGGTCCAGTATCTGGACCTTCATAAGAATGACAGTATCGCTGCTATCGAAGAGAAACTTCACCAATACAGTTCCATCAACCATATGATATGGATAGCACCGCAAACGCCGGTGGAATCTTTGACCGAAAACCAACTTATCGAAAGACAGGAAGAAGGAGTTCTCCAGATGTTCCGGCTGGTCAAAGCACTGCTGAAAGCAGGCTATGGAAGCCGCGATCTGGAGCTGAGCATCATAACTGCACAAAGTCAGCCCATACATAAAAATAATCCGGTGAACCCAACCCATGCAAGCGTTCACGGCTTCATCGGTTCCCTGGCAAAGGAATATCCCAACTGGAAAATACGGCTGGTAGACATGGAAGCAGGAAATCTGGCTCTAGACGAAATATTTGCACTTCCTGCCGATAACCGGGGAACCTTGTTCGCCTACCGAGGCGGGGAATGGTACCGGCAAAAATTAGTTCCGGTAGAGGCTGTACGCCCGGAGAAAACCCTTTACAGAACCGGAGGCGTCTATGTCGTCATCGGTGGTGCAGGAGGCATCGGAGAAGTATGGAGCGAATACATGATTCGCAGTTACAAGGCCCGTATCATCTGGATCGGACGCAGGCAAAAGGACACCG
>JAEZXR010000114.1 GCA_023419605.1 Bacillota bacterium
ATTGGCGTACCTGGGTATAGGTCCGGTAGTTCTGGCCCTGAACCAGGCACTGCAGGCAGGCGTACAGGTGGTAGTCAATGCAGGACTGCTTCCCTTGGCTTCCTTATTCATAGAACCGGGAAAAATAATGTTCCTGAATAATGCCATTAATCATGGGGTGTTGGGTCCTATCGGAATCCAGGAAGCGAAAGAAGCCGGAAAGTCCATTTTCTTCCTATTGGAATCCAACCCCGGACCTGGCCTTGGAATTCTGCTGGCTTACTGGGTATTTGCGAAGGGCTCAGCGAAACAATCTTCTCCGGGAGCCATTATCATTCATTTCCTGGGCGGTATCCATGAAATCTATTTCCCCTATGTCATGATGAATCCCGTATTGATTCTGGCTGTCATTCTGGGTGGAGCCAGCGGAGTACTGACCTTTGGCATACTGGGTGCAGGACTGGTAGCGACGCCGTCTCCCGGGAGCATCTTCATGCTGGCAGCCATGGCACCCAAGGGAGGATTTCTGCCGGTGCTGGCAGGGGTCGTGGTATCCACCGTAGTCGCTTTCCTGGTAGCCTCCTACTTTGTAAAGCGGTCGGCAGCACGGATGAACGACGAAGAACTGGAAAAGGCCAAGATCATGGTTAAGGAAATGAAAGGAGTTCCAACAGCAGCTCCCATAAAGAAAAATATAAGAAAGGTTGTCTTCGCCTGTGATGCGGGGATGGGTTCCAGTGCCATGGGAGCTACGACCCTGAAGAATAAATTTAAGAAGGCGGGTTTGAATGTTGAAGTGGTGAACCATGCCATTGAGGATATTCCGGCGGATGCGGAAGTGGTAGTCACCCATGAACAACTAACGGGAAGAGCGAGAGCCGCAGCACCGGATGCCTGGCATATTTCTGTCAGGGACTTTATGGAGAATTCTGTTTTTGAACAGCTATACCATTCTATGGAAGGAAGCGAATATAAACAGGAGCCGGCGGTTAAAGAGGACATTCAGGAGTCGGCGATTTTGAGAAAGAAAAACATCCGATTGGGGCTAAAAACCGTAGATCGGTATGAGGCTATAAAAATGGCGGGCCGGATATTGTATGAGGAAGGATATGTAGAGGAAGATTACGTTGACGCCATGCTTACAAGGGAGAAGGAACTGACGACGTATATCGGAAAAGGGATTGCCATACCCCATGGTGTGGGTGAGGCGAAGGAAAAAATCAAAAAATCAGGCATGGTAGTGCTCCAGTTCCCGGAGGGGGTTCTGTTCGGTGAGGAAACGGCCTACATGGTGATTGGTATTGCAGGTGTAGGCAATGAACACTTGAGCATCCTTTCCAATATCGCCACTGCGATTGACGGCGAAGATGAAGGGATCGTAGAGGTCCTCCGAGGTACCCGGGACGTGGAAGAAATTTATCAGCTTTTTACAGTAAAGGATGAGGAATAGTACCTGAAAAGCAGAGGTGGGGGAAGCCATGATTACTACGATAACGTTAAACCCGGCAGTGGACAAAACCGTTGAGATAACAGACTTTGAAGTAGGAACCGTCAACAGGGTATCATCCATCCGGCTGGATGCCGGCGGAAAAGGAATCAATGTCTCGAAGGTTGTTTCAAGCCTGGGGGGGAAAAGCAAAGCGGTGGGAATTCTGGGGGGCAGGAACGGGTCCTTTATCAAGGAGTACCTGGATCATACGGGTATCGAGAATGAATTCCTGTTTGTAGAAGGGGAGACACGGACCAATTTAAAAATTGTCGACAACAGCAGAAAAACCAATACGGATATTAACGAAGCGGGCCCGCAAGTGAGCCGGGAGGCCCTGGAAAGCGTGAAGCGGATTGCCTTTGGTCCTTTGGATGGAAACTCCATCGTGGTATTCTCCGGCAGTGTTCCGGCCAATGTAAACAAAGACCTTTACGGCCAATGGATTACAGCAGCGAAGGAGGCAGGTGCCAAAACCATGCTGGATGCCGATGGAGAGCTGCTGCGGCAGGGAATACAGGCAGGACCGTTTCTTGTTAAGCCGAATATTCATGAGCTGGAAGGCTTTTTCGGTAAAAAAATTGAGGGGATTCAGGAGGCGGAGAAGCTGGGGCGAAGCCTTATCGATACCTTCGGAATCCAGGTGGTGGTGGTCTCTTTGGGCGCCAAAGGCGCCTTGTTTCTGAACGGGGAATGCTCGCTGCTGGCCCACAGCATTGAAGTGGATGTAAAAAGTACGGTGGGAGCCGGTGATTCCATGGTAGCGGCGCTGGCCCATTCCTTTGACAGGGGATATGGCTTTGAAAAGGCTGCAGCTCTGGCCATGGCTGCCAGTGCTGCCAATGTAATGACTTCAGGGACCCAGGCGGCTGATTACGAAACCATCGTGGAGTTGGAAAAGCGAGTGACTTTTGAATATTTTATGCCGATAACAGAGAAGGGGAGCGAATAGAATGAGGACGAGAGCAGTACGACTTTATGGAAAAAAGGATTTACGACTGGAAGAATTTGAATTGCCGGAGATAAAGAAGGATGAAATACTGGTGCAGGTGGTTTCCGATAGTATCTGCATGTCGAGCTATAAGGCGGCCATACTGGGAAGCGATCATAAAAGGGTGCCGAAGGATGTAGCGGTTCATCCCATCATTATCGGCCATGAAATGGCAGGTATCATCGTTGCGGTGGGCGATAAGTGGAAGGAACAGTTTATTCCGGGAGAAAAATTCTCCATGCAGCCGGCTTTAAACTATAAGGGGAGCATGGCTTCCCCCGGTTATTCCTATCCTTATTGCGGAGGTGCAGCTACGTATATTATCATGCCGCAGGAGGTTATGGAGCTGGGATGCCTGCTTCCTTACAAAGGAGAAGCCTATTACGAAGCCTCCCTTGCAGAACCCATGTCCTGCATCATCGGGGCCTTCCATGCCAGCTATCATACGACCATGGGAAGCTATGAGCACCGGATGGGAATCGTGGAAGGCGGGAAGCTTGCACTGCTGGCAGGAGCGGGTCCTATGGGCCTTGGCGCCATCGATTATGTGCTTCATTGTGACAGAAGACCGGGTTTGCTGGTTGTCACCGATATTGACGAAAAGAGATTGGAAAGGGCCAAAGCCATTTTCTCACCGGAAGACGCAAGGAAGGATGGAATAGAACTGATTTTTGTAAATACCCGGGACATGGAGGACGCACCCGCCTATTTACGGGAGCTGACAGGAGGAACAGGCTTTGATGATGTCTTCGTCTATGCACCGGTGAAAGCTGTGGTGGAGCAGGGCGGGAAGATCCTGGGCAGGGATGGCTGTCTCAACTTTTTTGCCGGCCCGACGGATGAAAACTTCTCGGCATCCACCAATTTTTACGATGTACACTATAATTCCACGCACATCGTAGGCACTACCGGCGGCAATACGGCAGATATGCTGGAATCCCTGCGGATGACCGAGGAAAATCGGATCAACCCGGCGGTGATGGTTACTCACGTCGGCGGGCTGGATAGTGCGGCGGAAGCGACACTGCGCCTTCCTGAGGTTCCGGCGGGGAAAAAGCTCGTTTATACGAATATCGACATGGAGCTTACAGCTATTGACGAATTCGGGGAAAAAGGAAGGGAAAATCCGCACTTTGCCAGACTGGCTGAAATTACAAGGAAGCATAACGGCTTATGGTGTCTGGAGGCAGAGAAATATTTGCTGGAAAATTGGGGAAAGTAGATGAGGTGCGGCAGAAGGAAACGGACACCGCACAAAAATAAGGAAAATTAGGTGGGGAGAAATTATGATATCGAGAGATGTAATCGTAACCAATAAAACAGGAATGCACGCAAGACCGGCTTCGGATTTTGCAGCAGTTGCAGGAAAGTTTAAATCCAATATCACGGTATATAACAAAGCCGGCAAAAAGGCAAATGGAAAGTCGCTGATTAATATTCTGGTGCTGGGAATTTCCAAGGACAGCACCATTACGATTACGGCCGAAGGCGAAGATGAGGCGGAAGCCATAGAGCACCTGGTAAAACTGGTAGAATCCAAATTCGGAGAAGAATAAGAAAGGCTGGATGTGGGGGGATAGAATGAAAAAAGGCATTGCAGCATCAAAAGGATATGCAGTCGGAAGGCTGTTTTTAAAGGAAGCGGATGAAATCCTAATTGTAGAAAAGTCTGAAATCGATGCAGCGGAGGAAAAAAAGAGGCTGGAAGCTGCAGTGGAAGCCTCCCGGCAGCAGCTTACGGGGCTGAAGGAGCGAGCGGCGGCGGAGATCGGCGAAGAGGAAGCAAAAGTCTTCGAGAGCCATCTTATGCTGCTGGAAGACCCTGAGTTCACAGGTGCGGCTGTATTGGGCGTGGAATCAAACCAGGTGAGCGCCGAAGTGGCCATGAATGACATTGTCACCATGTATTTGGCTATATTTTCACAAATGGAAGACGAATACATGAAGGAAAGGGCAGCCGACATCAAGGATGTCGGGGAGAGAATCCTTAGAAATCTAGCGGGAAAAATGGGAAGCGGCCTGACGAGTTTACCGGAGAACACCATTGTAGTGGCCCATGACCTGTCTCCCTCCGATACGGTTCAACTGGATAAAAATAATGTGGTGGCATTCCTGACGGATATCGGGGGGCGTACCTCCCATAGCGCCATCATGGCAAGAACACTGGAAATTCCGGCAGTAGTGGGGCTGGGAGATATCACATCCATTGCCAGAACCGGAGACAGGGCCATCGTAGATGGGGTAGAAGGACTGGTTATACTGAATCCGGACGAAGAAACCGTAAAGCTGTACGAAGCAAAAAAAGTTCAATTGGACGAGGAAAAAAGGAAGCTCAAGGAGCTGGTGAATGTGAAGACTATCACTGCTTCCGGCAAACAGGTCATCGTAGCAGGGAATATCGGTGCACCGGAAGATGTGGCCAAGGTTCTTGAAAATGGCGGGGAAGGCATCGGTCTGTTCAGAACGGAGTTTCTGTATATGGACCGGGATGCACTGCCGGAGGAGGAGGAGCAGTTTGAAGCCTATAAGCAGGTTGCAGAAAAAATGGGAGGAAAGCCCGTTGTCATAAGAACACTGGACATTGGCGGGGACAAAAAGCTTTCCTATCTGCCGCTCCCGAAGGAAGAGAATCCTTTTCTCGGGTACAGGGCCATACGCTTGTGCCTGGACCGGCCCGAAATCTTCCGGACACAGCTGCGGGCCATCCTCAGAGCATCTGCTTATGGAAACATTCAAATCATGTTTCCCATGATCAGTTCCCTGGAGGAATTTTTCCGGGCAAAGGAAATTCTCACCTCCTGTATGGAGGAGTTGCGCAGCGAAAACAAGGCATTTAATAAGGACATTGAAACGGGGATTATGATCGAAATCCCTTCTGCCGCCATCCTGGCGGATGAGTTCGCCAAGCATGCGGATTTCTTCAGCATCGGTACCAATGACCTGATTCAATACACGCTGGCAGCGGACCGGATGAATGAAAATATATCGTATCTTTATAACCCCATGCATCCTGCCGTCCTTCGATTGATTAAAATGGCCATTGATGCCGCTCACAAAGAGGGGAAATGGTGCGGGATGTGCGGTGAAATGGCAGGGAATGAGGAAGCCATACCCATTCTCCTGGAATATGGCCTGGATGAGTTCTCCATGAGTGCTTCCTCCATATTGGCAGTAAAACAGAAAATTATCAATAGTTAAGCTGTAAAATCCTACTGTGGTAAAAACGTATAGAGTAAGAAAGAATAAAAGGTTTCAGCGCCTCCGGGTGCTGGAACCTTTTTTAATGGTAAGAAAATTAAAATGAATAAAAGTACTGGAAATGTCGGATATAGAGGGCTCTGTACCTTTTTCGGAAGAGAAGATAAATTCTATGCGATGATTTCCATGTACTATGCTTTATAGGACTAAAGTAACGAAGTAATTTATCCTGCTAAAGTGGTAAACGAGGGAAGTTGGTACTATAACATCATGTATAAGTGATGGGAAAAATAGTAGATTAAGGCAAAAAAGTAAATAAAATGACGCTTTTAGTAAAATTATTCAATGTAAACTTATGGAATTATATATTATATTGAATTGTAGGTGTCTAGCAAATAAAAACAAATTAGGCATAGATACTAAAAGTTAGGTTCAATTAACAATAAGAGAGAAGATAAAGGCCGATCATTGAAAATTGAAAAAGGTGTAGTTCATCATAGCCTGAGTCCAGGATAACATAGTTAAAGTCCACTTTCATATTACTTGTTTCCAGTTACTATAAATCAAGCAATATCAACGGATTCAGCTTTGCTGAACACCGACTTAGGAATCGTTTAAATATAACTTCTGCTAAAACTTTTTCAGGCTACTACAGCTAGGCCCCGTATCCAATATACAACCGGATTGGTAACTGCTGATTTGGGTATCTTACAGCCAACGGTTTTGGGGCTGTAAGATGCACGAATCAGCTAAGTTCCATCTGGATTTGTATGAAAAAGTATCGGAATTAATATTTTAATCGATCCTTACTACTTTTTTGGGAGGTGAAGCTGTGGTATATGAGGGATTTTTGGATAAAGTTGGTTCTACACCGGTAGTACACATAACGTTGAAGGAATTCGACAACATAAACCTGTATGTAAAGCAGGAGTTTATGAATCCATCGGGAAGCGTCAAAGACAGAGCGGCAGATCATATCATCAGGACCCTGTTGGAAACGGGAGAAATCAATTCGGAAACAACAATCATCGAGTCATCCTCCGGCAATTTCGGAATCGCACTGGCTACATTCTGCAAAAAATACGGTCTTACCTTTCTATGTGTCATTAACCCCAATATATCTCCTATTAACGAGGCTATCATCCATTCCATGGAAGCAAAGGTTATTAAGGTAATGGAGCCCGATGCATACGGGGGCTTCTTAAAAACCCGCATCAACAAGGTGCAGGAATTGTTAAGAGAGATACCAAACTCCTATTGGATCAACCAATACGGGAACACGCTGAATTCAAGTGCGTATTATTACACCCTGGGAGAGGAGATTTGCAGGCAGGTTTCCGATGTGGATTACGTTTTCCTGGGAGTAAGCTCCGGCGGCACCATTACCGGGGTTTCACAAAAAGTCAAGGAGCGGTGTCCAAAGGCGAAAATCATTGCAGTGGATATTGTAGGCTCCGTCATTTTCGGAGGCCCCGGCAAAAAGCGATATATTCCCGGTATTGGCTCCAGCATGGTTCCGGATATTATCCGGAATGCCAGAATTGACGATGTGGTCATGGTGGATGAAGTCAGCACGGTAAAATCCTGTCATGAAATCGCCCGGGACCATTTTATTCTTGCGGGGGGCTCCTCGGGGTCCGTTCTATACGCGGTCAAGCAATATTTCAAAAATAAAAGATTTATCAGAAAACCTAATGTCGTAATGATCTTTGCCGACCGGGGAGACCGGTATGTGAACACTGTATATAACGAGGCATGGTGTACACGGTTTTTTCATAGTCAGAGTGAATCCATAGGGTCCTATATTTTATCCGAATACCAGAACGATAAGAAAAATGTTTTAGTGTGAAATGGAATAACCTTCTGCCGGAGTCGAAAAAAGGAAGATCAAGGATGAGGGTTGGAAAGTAGAGGCGACGCCGCATGCTTTATTTAAACGAAGAGAATTTGAAGGAAGTAGGAATACCCTGGAAAGAGACAATTTCCATCATCGAGGATACAGTCCGCTGCATAGGGAAAAGCGACTATGCACAGCCCATAAAGCCCTATTTACGGTATAGGGATTTGAAGAACAGGATTATTGCCATGCCTGCCTTTGTGGGAGCAGATATCAATATAGCAGGTATAAAATGGATTGCCAGCTTTCCTGACAACATCCATAAGGGGATACCGAGAGCCCATAGCGTTGTGATACTGAACGAGCCCGATACGGGAGAACCCGTCGCCGTAATCAATACAGCCTTGCTAAGTGTGATTCGGACGGCCTCCGTAAGTGGAGTCATGATGAAATACTTTGACCAGGTCAGGGAGGAAAAAGAGTACAGCATTGGAATCATTGGCTGGGGTCCCATCGGCCGGGCCCACCTGAAGGTTTGTGACAGCCTCTTTGGAGAGCGGATATCGAAAGTATACCTGTATGACAGCAGGCCGGTCATTCATAAGGATGCGGTGGAGTTTAGCGATAAGAGCAAGGTCATTGTCGCAGAGAGCTGGCAGGAGGTCTATGAGAACAGCAGCATTTTCATGACCTGTACCGTTTCAAAGGAAACGTACATCGACTTGAAGCCCGCCGCAGGGTCCCTTCTTTTGAATGTCTCGCTCCGGGACTTCAAAACGGATATCTATGAGCATGTAAGAAATTCAATTATTGTCGATGATTGGAGTGAAGTGTGCAGGGAAAAAACGGATATAGAAATGATGCATTTGGAAAAGGGACTGACGGAAGAGGGGACAAAATCCATCGTCGATGTTGTATGCGGCCACTGTATGCGGCAGTTCGGCAAAGAGGACGCCGTAATGTTTAATCCTATGGGTATGGCCGTATTTGACGTCGCCATAGGTGCCTACTACTATCGACAGGCGTTGGAGAAGGGTGTGGGGACGATTCTCGAATAACCGGAAGCATCCATGACGTAATGTACGAATAAATTTGCCGGAGGGGTGGGAGATATGAAGAAATTTTTAAGTGACATACTGATGCGAAAGTACAAAGCGGAAGAAGGAGCCGCACCGGACTTTGGATACGATCGCGTAGATACTGTTATTGGTCCGGATACCGTTGAAAAGATAAAAGCAATTTGCAGCAGCAGAAAAATCCCGCTAGACACCTATTTTCTTACAGTTCTTGTGGCGTTGCTGTACAGGTATACGGGGGAAGAGGAAATTACAGTAACGCTTTTGGATTCCCGGGAAGGAACCGTAATGGATTTTACAGGGGTAGCAGACGGAGAAAGAAGCTTCGGGGCGGTTCTGAAGGCTGCCGGAGATTCCGGGCAAGAGGCGTATCGGGGTCCTGCAAGCAAGGACAGGTACTATAATATCCTCTTTGCGCAGGATAAAGAAAATCCGGGCCGCCATGGGCTTGCCTTCGATCTTTGCGTTACATGGAAGGAAGTCTCCGATGGAATTGCCATCGGCTGTGAATTTAACGGCAGGGAAATTGAAAAATCCGACATGGAACGGTTTAGCACACATTTTGTAAAAGCAGCGGAATCTACTGCCTATGCCCCGGAAACAAAACTTTGTGAGCTTGACCTCCTTTCAGCGGAGGAAAAAGAGCTGCATTTGAAGGAGTTTACTGCTGACGCCGTACCCTTTCCTTCCCATAAAACCGTCGTTGATTTATTTGAGGAACAGGTGCTGCGCTGTCCCGACAAGGTTGCCGTCCGATGCGGGAAGGAGCAGGTTTCCTACAGTCAGCTCAATGAGAGGGTAAACCGGCTGACAAGGTATTTAAAAAAGAATGGGATAGGGAAAGAGACTTGCGTGGTTTTGCTGATGGAGCGCTCCATCACTATGATAGAGAGTATCCTGGCCATTTGGAAGGCCGGGGGAGCCTACATTCCGGTAGACGTCACCTACCCGGAGGAGCGGCTGCGGCTTATTCTGGAAGAGTCGGGCAGTCCCGCGGTTGTAACCTTGTCAGGGCATGTTTCACAGAACCTGCCCAGAGATACTGCGAGTAGAAGGATCTTTTTGGATCAGGTTCTGGACATTGTCGGAGAAGAGAGCGCGGAAAATATGGATACCGAAGCGGGTCCTGAGAATCTGGCCTATGTAATATTTACTTCCGGCTCCACCGGAAAGCCAAAAGGCGCCATGGTAGAACACATCGGCATGCTTAACCATATGTTTGCCAAAATAAACGGCCTGGAACTGTCGGATACCAGTATTATTGCCAATAATGCATCCCATTGCTTTGATATCTCCGTATGGCAGATGTTCTGTGCACTCATCCTGGGTGGCACCACCATTATTTATCCCAATGAGCTGGTTTTAAATCCCGATGTGTTTATCGATGCAGTGATAGCGGATGAAGTGACGGTGCTGGAAGTCGTACCTTCTTTCCTTTCGGCCATGCTGGAGCAGTTGGTACACAAAAACAGGCAGTTCCCACGGATGAAATACCTGCTGGTTACAGGCGAAACCCTAAAGCCCAATCTGGTGCGGAAGTGGTTTGAAATGTACCGTGGAATCAAGCTGGTCAATGCGTATGGGCCTACGGAAGCATCGGATGATATAACCCACTATATAATGGATAAAGACCCGGGGCTGGAAAACATACCGATAGGCAGGCCGATACAGAATTTTAAAATCTATATCGTTGACCCCTGGATGAAGCTCTGCCCTGTAGGAATCGCAGGAGAGATCTGTGTTGCGGGAATCGGTGTGGGAAGAGGGTATTTGAATAATCCTGAAAAGACGAAAGAAGCCTTTATGATAAATCCCTTTGGTACGGAAGGGGAAAGGCTATATAAAACAGGCGATATAGGGCGCTGGACAGCGGCAGGGGAGATCGACTTTATAGGGAGAAAGGACTTTCAGGTGAAAGTGAGGGGCTTTCGCATTGAATTGGGAGAAATCGAAACAGCCCTTGAAAAGCATCCCTTTATTCGTCAATCTGTGGTTACAGTACGGGAGGATATCCCGGGAAATAAGTACATAACGGCGTATTTTGAAGGTGTGCCGGGAAATGTGCCTGAAAACGGCGAGTTAAGACATTTCCTTGCACAGAGTATACCCGAATATATGATACCGTCAGTGTTCGTGCCCATGGAAAAGCTTGCTTTGAATTCCAACGGCAAAATTGATCGCCGTGCATTGCCCGTACCTGATTTCAGCAGCGGGGGAAGAGAAACGTACATAGCTCCCCAGACCGCTCTACAGAAAGAGATTGCAGGGATATGGGAAAATTTATTCGATTTCTCTCCCATCGGACTTGACGATGATTTCCTTGAACTGGGGGGGCACTCCTTACTGGCTACACAGCTGGTTTTCCGGTTGAATGCACATTTTGACATTTCCGTGCCTCTCCGGGAGGTGCTGACAAAAGGACGAACGGTCCGGGGGCTGACGGAAATCGTAGAGGAATTGCTGTTGGGTCAGGTGGATGTCAGTGAGATTCAGGAAATGATTCGCGAACTGGAAGGGTTATCGGAAGAAGAGATCCGGGCACTGCTTGACGAGCAGGCGTAGCAGGCAGGCTGTATTCAGACCGGGGGTGAAATCAATGGCAAATATGATCGTGACATCCCACTACACCTGGGGGGATGTATTACCTTTCCTCAGACTCGGCCAGAGCCTGAAAAACCGGGGACACCGGGTAACGCTGCTTACTCATGGCGCATTTAAAGAAATGGCCTTGGAGGCGGGGATCAATTTTATAGCAATTGACGCTCCCGAAGACTATCCCCGGTTATTGAAGGATATCGGAAGGATGGGCGATCCCTTGGAGAATCCCAGGGGATACATGGAATTTAACGACAAATATCATGGAACGGAGCAGCTTTTGCAGGAATATAACCGGATTGCCGGTCAGTGTTTATCGGAGGATACCGTACTTGTAGCCAGGCACCGCTCCAGCGCTGCGGCATACCTGGTGTCTGAAAAGCTTGGGATTCCTGTGGTGCCTGTGTTTTTGGCGCCCACCTACATTTATCATTTGCCTGCGCAAAACGAATTGATCGGGGAGTTTCAGGTCAATAGCATGAATGCAGTCCGTAAAAACCTGGGGCTGGAGCCCATAGAAAGCTGGCTTGCATGGATGTCTTCCGTCAGGAACTGCGTAGGATTTTGGCCCGAATGGTTCGCCAGGAAGGAAGGCTACGGACCCTTTGAAGTCTCTGCTGCCGGATTTCCGCTGCAAGGGGTTCCCAGCAGCGGGGAAATCCCTGAAGAAGCGGAAGCCTTTATAAATGCAGGGGAGCCTCCCCTCTTGATTACAGGAGGGACAAGCATGCTTCTCAAATCCAATTTTTATCAGGTTGCGGTAGAAGCGTGCAGGATTTTAAACCACCGTGCGATTTTGCTGTGCAAACATAAAGAGTTGATACCGGAGAAACTTCCGGACTTTATTCGGGCTTATGAATTTTTACCTTTGGACAATATTTTGCATCGAATGAAGCTCATCCTTCATCACGGAGGTATCGGCACCATTGCCGGGGCAGCCCGGGCAGCAGTCCCGCAGCTTGCACTGGCAGCGGATACGGACCGGCCGGATAATGCGCTGCGTATAAAGGAAAAGGGCATTGGAGAATATTTGCCACCCATCCAATGGCAGGGGGGGATGATTGCCGAGAAGCTGCGCGCTTTAATGACTCCTGCGGTAAAGAAACAGTGTGAGAGTACTTCAGCGGAATTAAAGAGCAAAGACGCTTTAGCCACGGCAGGCGAAGTTATAGAAAGTGCGGTAGGAAACAAGGCATGGGTCGTAAAGTATGATACACCCACAGCGGGTACTTCTGCGCCGGTCTGTCCGGGAAAGGACCGGACCCAAGCTGTCCGTGCGGGAATTGCAGAAGAGATAAGCCCTTTGGGTGGACTCTCGGAGGAGAGAAAATCAGCGCTCCTTCTTATGGTAAGAAAGAAGCGGGAAAGGGGAACGGGAACATGAGCAATGTAAAAACTCTTATGGAAAAACTCTCGGAGGAGCAGAGGGCGGTCCTGGCGATGAAAACCGTCAAAAGGAAAAAAGCGGAGAACAGCGAGGAAGGCATTCCTGTACTGCCAAGAAATAAGGAAGCGAACAGCTTCCAACTGTCTTTCGCCCAGCAGAGGCTCTGGTTTATGGAGCAGTTTGAGTCGGGAAGCTCTAAAAACAATTTCTGCAATTCTTATCGGATAAAAGGATTTCTAAATATAGAGGCGCTGGAATACGCATTAAATAAAATCATTCAACGGCATGAGATTTGGAGAACTACCTTCCATTATGTACAGGGAGAAGGAATGCAGACCGTTGCTCCGGAATTGCAGATAAAGGTGGAAACCCTTGACTTCCGGGGAAAGACGGAAGAGGAGGTTTATGACTGTGTAGAGGAAATTGTGGAGGCCCGTTTTGATCTGACGGCGGCTCCCCTGGCCAATGCCATTGTCATCAAAGTATCGGAGGAGGAGCAGTTATTCCTGTGGAAAACACATCACATCGCCAATGACGGATGGTCCATTGAGAACTTTGTGAATGAATTGGAAGCTTTCTATCGGTGCTTTACCCAGGGGGAAGAAGTATCTTTGCCCGAACTGCCTGTTCAATATGCCGATTTTTCCGTCTGGCAGAGAAATTGGCTTAAGGGAGAAGCCCTGGAAAAACAAATCTATTAGTTGGAAAAAGAAGCTGGGAGGGGAACTTCCTGTACTCGAGCTTCCCCTGGACAGGCCCAGGCAGTGAAGACGACCAATGCCGAGAATGCTTACCGCACCATCTCCTGCGGCCTGATGGAGAAGCTAAAGGAGCTGGGGAGAAAAGAGGGCTGTACTTCTTTTATGACGCTGCTGGGCGTTTTTAACGTACTCCTTCACAGGTATACGGGACTTAAGGATATTATCGTCGGTTCTCCCATTGCCAACAGAAGACGACATGAATTGGAAAAACTCATCGGCTTTTTTGCCAATATACTGGTTTTTCGTACGGCTTTAAGCAGCGAAATGAGCTTTGTAGAATTGTTGAGCCGGGTCAGGGATACTACGCTGGAAGCCTATGAGCATCAGGATGTTCCCTTTGAGCGGCTGGTGGATGAACTGCGGGTTAAGCGTGATCTGAGCAATACGCCCATATTCCAGGTCATGTTTGTATATGAAAACAAGCCGGACAGGAATCCGCAGCTCCCCGGACTTGACATTGAACCCTATGTCATGGATTCGAAATCGGGAAGCTTTGATATCACCCTGTATGTTGTAGAAGCTCCAGAAGGGCTGAAACTGCGGGCTGCTTACAATTCCGACCTGTTCAACAGGGACACCGTTGAAAGGCTTTTATCCCATTTTGAAATACTGGTCCGCAGTGCTATTGCCGACCCGCAGCAGTCCATCGCGGAATTGCCCCTGTTATCGCCGGAAGAGCAGGAGCTCCAGGCAGCGTGGAATAATACCTATGTGGATTTTGAAAAAGCCGGCGGTATCCATACCCTGTTCGAAAAGCAGGTTGAAGCGGCGCCAGAGGCTGTAGCCATACACTTTGAAGGAAAATACCATACTTACGGTGAGCTGAACAAAAAAGCAAACAAGCTGGCCCGTTATCTTCAGGATCAAGGGATCGGGCCCGACGACAAGGTGGCACTTTTCATGGAGCGGTCCCTGGAAATCATGGCAGCCATGCTGGGTGTTCTTAAAGCGGGTGCTGCCTATGTTCCTATCGACCCGGTGTATCCGAAGGACAGGGTTGGGTATATGTTGAAAGAGGCATCGGCAAAGCTCCTTATCACTACTTCCGATTTGGATGTGGAAGCAGAGGATTTCCGTGATACCGGAATCTTTTGCATGGATACACAGTGGGGGAGTATCGAGGGATATAAGGACGAGAATTTGCAGATAGAAGTAGAGCCTTCAAAGGCTGCTTATACCATATTTACGTCGGGTTCCACGGGAAGGCTGCCACCTGTTATCCGGGATTTGAAGAGTATTTGGCCGGTGCGGAATGCAGAACCGAAAGGGTGGTGCAGGAAGGTAAGTTGATTACCTCCCGGGGACCCGGGACAGCCATGGAGTTTTCGCTAAAGCTGGTGGAAGCCGCAGCGGGCAAGGAACTCGCCGATGACATAAGGGAGGGAACACTGCTGTAATCCCATGCTTTTACCTCTCGGGCAATTGCCTTCCGTGGGCAGCGAGCCACCCAAACAATATTATAAAATGTTTTCCTATTTTTTTATTTCTGCAAAAGCGGGAGAAGTGGAGAAATTCGCCACTTTGCCCGCTTTTTTGTATTTGCACAAGCTGTAGCGCAAGAAGAGGAAAGTTGATATTGGAATAATTTTACTGTATACTTTATAGAGAATAATTAAGAAGTGAGGTATTCAAATGAAAAGGGAAATCAAGGGATTCATAGCAGGAGTTATTACTACGGCGGTGCTTTCCGCCGGTGCTTTTACAGCTTTGGGAGAGCCTGTAGAGAAAACCATTACGGCTATCTATAACGGAATTAAGATTTATGTTGACGGGAATCAAATTCAGACCAAGGATGCTTTGGGAAACGAAGTGAAGCCCTTCGTCTATAATGGAAGCACCTATCTGCCGCTGCGGGCCATCGCGGAAGCCCTGGGAAAGGAAGTGATCTGGGAGGAGCCTACCAACAGTGTCTATATCATGCAAAAGCCGGAGAAGGAGGAATATAAGGAAGTTACTGTGGGAACGGCAGCGGAGTTTGTGAAAGCCCTTGGCTCAAACAGGAAGATAATATTAAAGCCGGGAGTATATGACCTGTCCAGTGTGGAACAGAGGAACAGCCCGAATTCGTCTGTAATTTGGGAACCGGTATCGGATGGGAAGGAATTAAATCTTCAAAATGTGAAAAACCTTACCATAGAAGGTTCCAGCGAAGGGAAGACGGAAATCACGGTTACACCCCGATATGCCCATATTATGAATTTTGATGGCGCCGAGAATATTACCATTAAAAATATTGTGGCGGGACATTCGCCCAAGGAATATGCATGTGATGCAGGCGTGTTGAAATTCAGCAACAGCAGGGACATCTCCATAGGCAAGTCGGAACTTTACGGCTGCGGAAGTATAGGGCTGACACTGAACCGGGTACAAAACCTGGATATGGATCAGTCGGTTATAACGCAATGTTCCCTGCGGGCTTTTGATATTAGCTTTTCACAGGATATCCGCATCACACAAAGCAAATTCTCCAATGGAAAAGAATATGATGGCTTTGCCCTTATAAGCTCTTCCGACCATATCACCTTTGAGAAATGTGAAATAACGGATAATCAATTCACATGGGATTTTATCGCTGTGCCGGATTCCACCGATATCGTGTTTAATCAATGCAGCTTTTTAAATAACGTCCGAATAATAAACGAAAATGAGCCTGATTATCCCAATTACTTTATTAGCAGCATGTTGTCGGAGAAAGAGTTTTGTAAAGTAATAATTAGGGATTCCATCCTTAAGGGAAACAAGAGCAACTACCTGGCCGTCAATAAAAATAATGTTACTTTTGAGAATTGCAAACTGGAGGACAATACATTTAGAAAAGGAGAATATTTTAAATTCTAACTGTCAGAACCAATAAATAGAAAGGGGCGATTCGGCTGGAAAATAACTGAATCGTCCCTTTAAAATTACCGGGTAGTAATAAAGTCCCGGGAGGATTTACCGCCCGGTATCATACATCGGAGAACCTACTGCATGGAATGCGTGCTGCTGTTCCGTGATGATTTGCGTACTGCCGCTTTATAAATCCGAAAAACGATCCAGGAGCAGAAAAGGCCTACTATAATGCCACCCAGGATGTCCGTAGGATAGTGAACGAACAGGTACATTCTGGAAAAAGCAATCAAAGCGGCAAGGATAACCATGGGAATTCTATACTGTTTGAACTCCCTCCAAAGTATTCCGACAGCAGCAAAGGAAGAGGAAGTATGGCCGGAAGGGAAGGAATAGGACTGGGGTTTGGCAATGAGCAAATCCAGGGCCGGCATACTGACAAAGGGCCTCGGCCGTTGAAACAGATGCTTTAGTATTCCATCTCCCACCAAATAAGTTAACAGTAAGGCTCCAAGGGTCATAAAGCCCACATGCCTGTATTTCTTGCTTATGAGTAAAGGCAGGGATAATATAATCCAAATCATGCCATTGTTCCCCAGTGTTGTTATTACAGGGATGATTTTATCCAATAGGGAATTGTGCAAATGATGACTGATAAAATTCAATATGTTTATATCAAAATTTTGTATTATCGACATTATAGCTTACCTTCCTTTGCTCTTTGCTTTCGATTTAAAAACCTGTTAATTCCCGGCAGTACTCAAATAATTATAATAGCAAATATAAAAAATGTGAAGTTGTTTTTTACTTTTCACAGGTTATTCTATCAAGGAAATTTATGCCTGCATGGAGGGTTTTCTTACTATTCTAAAGCTGTACACCTATATATTGGCAGGGCACTGAAAGATTCCAGGGTAAATAAAAAAGTCCGACGCCGATTGAATACCGGAGCCGGATAAAGATACCATAAGCTTTTCCTAGCCTTGTCATATTTTTCTATTACATAATACCTGTTTCACGGTCCTCTGCGATGACCTCATCATGCTCAATCACATAGCTGACAATTTCTTCAACGGTTGTGTAGGCGACGCATACATAGGTGTCGGCTGCTCCATAGTAAATGACGATTCTTCCCGTATCTGCGTCTTGAAGGGTGGCGCAGGGAAAAATTACGTTGTTTACAAATCCTCTTTCCTCATACCACTCCTCCGGTGTTAATACATAATTGCCGCAGCGGTATTTTATCCTGGAGGGCTCATCAATATCCAAAATAACGGCTCCCATACTGTACACATATCCGTTGCAGGTCTGTGTGACACCGTGGTAGAACATAAGCCACCCTTCCGTTGTTTCTATGGGGGCGGCGCCGCTGCCGATTTTTAAATTTTGCCACCAGCCATAGCCGCCTTTTCCCATAACATGTCTGTGATTGCCCCAGAATTTCATATCGGGACTGTCACTCAGGAAAATGTCGCCAAAAGGTGTATGGCCGCTGTCACTGGGGCGGGAGGCCAGCACAAACATATTGTTGATTTTTCTTGGAAACAGGACTCCATTCCGGTTAAAGGGGAGAAACGGATTTGCCAGACGGACAAAGGTCTTGAAGTCCTTGGTTTTTGCCAGTCCCAGGGCGGCTCCGTAGAAATCGGTACACCAGATAATATAATAGGTATCTTCGATTTTTACCAACCGTGGATCATAGGCATAACAAGGCTGATAGGGCCGTCCCTCTTCGTCGGTGAAGTCGATGCACCTCTCTTCAATGGACCAGGTAAGTGCGTCCTCGCTCCAGCCAAGGTGCAGGTAGGGACGCCCATTCACTGTTTCCGCCCGAAAAACCCCTGCAAATTTACCGAGATAGGGTACCACGGCGCTGTTGAAAATTCTGGACACTCCGTTTACAGGATTGCGGGAAATGATGGGATTGGCTGTGTGCCGCCAAACCGGCCCACGAAAGCCTTGGGGCTTTTCCTGCCAGGGAATGGCGGGTAAACTGCTTCCGATGATTTTTATTTTCTTCATTCTATTTTATCCTTTCTGTTGTTGTAAATGTCAAAGTTATTACTGCCCATACCCAGGGGTACCTACATCTTGACGGAGCCTTGTGTAAAGCCGTTGTACAGGTGCTTTTGCAATGACAGAAAAACAATGAGTGTGGGGATGATGGCCAGGATGATCAATGCGCAAATTATTTCCCAGTGAGCCCCGTAGGGACCGATAAAGTTGAAAAGGGCCGTTGATACGACCTTGAGCTCCTTTTTGGGCATGTAGAGAAAGGGGGTGTAAAAGTCATTATAGATGGCGATGCCCTTAATAATAAACACTGTGGAAATAGCGGGCCTGAGCAAAGGCAGTATGATTTTGCCGTAGATGGTGAAATAGGATGCGCCATCCAGCATGGCGGACTCGTCCAGTGCCATGGAGATATTGGCGATAAACTGGATGAATATGTAGATGGCCACAATATCCGTCCCCATATAGAGAAGAATAGCCGCCATCCGGGTATTGAACAGTCCCAGGGACTGGATGATTTTAAAAGTGGAGACCTGTGTGGTAACACCGGGGATAAGAGTAGCGAACAAAAAAGCGGCCAGAATGCAGCTGCGTCCTTTAAACTGGAAGCGGCTCAATACATAGGCTACCATTGTACCGATGAGGATTGCACCTGCAACGGAGGCCACCAGGATAATGCTTGTGTTCAGAAATCCGGTCAGCATACCTCCGTCTACGATGGCACGTCTGAAATTGGCAAAGTTGAAAAGGTTCTCCGGCAATGCCAAAGGGCTGGTTTTCGCATATTCCTGCTCCGTTTTGAAGGCTGCAAAAAACACCACGAGAATGGGCAGGATGGCGACGATGGCTCCGGCCACCAGTGAAAAGTATTTTAGCAGAATAAAAGGAAGAGAATGATTCTTCTGCATTTCTACACCTCCTTTTCACGAAAGAGCTTTTTTTGAACCAGTGTTACGAGAATTACGATGAAAAGCAAAACCGTAGCCATTGCCGAGGCCAGGCCAAACTTTTGGTTTTTGAAGGCCATGTCGACGGTTTGGACCACAAAAGTCATACTTCCATTGCCCCCATGGGTCATGACGTAGGGAATTTCGAATACGCTGATGGAGCCGCTGATGGCCAATATCAGGTTTAACTCGATAATTCTGCGTATGGAGGGCAGTATAATATACCGGAACTGGTGCCAATGATTGGCACCATCGATTTCCGCCGCTTCGTAAAGTTCGGATGAAACCGACTGGATGGAGCCCAGAAAAAGAATGAAGGCATATCCCATATACCGCCATACGGAAACGCCGGCAAGGGCCCAATTGATGATGTCCGGATTTCTCAACCACAGCTGGACATGGTTGCCCAGTCCCACCCAACGCAGTATGTGGTCCAGAGTACCGTCCGGCCGGAAGAAATAAAGAAAGATGAAGGAGATTGCCACGCCATTCAATAAATAAGGGAAGAAGAGGACTCCTTTAAAAAAGTTCCGTCCTTTGCTTTTAAAGCTTAAAAGAGTTGCAAAGTATAAGGCCAGCAGGAGCTGTACAAAGGAACCGGCGAAGTAGTACAGGCTGACCTTGAATACCGAAAACAACTCCGGCCTCGTAAATAATTCAATGTAGTTTTGAAGTCCGATAAACTTCATGTTCTTTGAATACCCGTTCCAGCTATGAATACTGTACCACAGCATATTCAACAGCGGCAGGTAGGAGAAAATCAGTAATAACGCAAGGGGAAGAAAAAGAAAGGTGACAATCAGGATTCTTTTTTGTGTACCGTAGCTGAGCTTTGAAAACATTCCCGTACCTCCATTCCAGCAGGAATTACAATTCATTATGGATCCATGGATGACAGCCGTTATTCCGGCAATAGTAAAGAATAAGGGAAAGTGAAAAGGTCTTTCCCTTATTCTAAGGAACTTTCTCCTTCCAAAAGCGGAAAGAGAAACTATTATTTTACAACAGCCTTTCTTCCTTTTGCCCATTTGGCGTTCAAGTCTTTCATGATATCATCGTAGGATTCTTTCCGGTTTCCCAGGGCAGCTTCAATAATGCGCTTCTTAAAGGTGGATTGCCATAACCCTACTTCAGATTCCTTGTCGATCTTGTCTACAAGACCGTCTTCACCGGCAGGCGCAGGATTGTTGGTAATAAGTACGGCTCCAAGGTCCTGGAAAGCCTTTAAAGCATCCGGAAGAGGAGAGCCTTTGAGGGTGGAGATGGCACCCAGATCTTTTGCATAGGTGGTTTCATTGAGGAAGAAGTCCAGCCATGCTCTTGCAGCTTCCTTGTTTTTACTGTTCTTATTGATGCCGATATTCTTATCACCGCCGGAACCGGCATAAATCTTGCCGTCCTTGTTTGTATAGGGGAAGGGCATATAGCCGATATCAGCAGGATTGGCAGCCTTCTCCTTGATTTGGCTGATGGCCCAGGAGCCCAGTACCATGGTGGCAATTTCGCCATTTGCCATCCGGGGCTTGGAGGATTCCCAATCAGTAGTTAACGGGTCCTGCTCTACCAGCTTTTCCTTCACGGCGTCGTACATGAGCTTGTAAACGATATAGTGGGGTTTGCCGGGTGAAAAAGGATCATCCATATGGGCCAGGCTATTTACATAATCAGGATTGCCTGCTACGGAGGTTCTATGGTCTTCCCATTGCTGCATGGGCCAGTCGGCAGCATAGTTGGTGTACATGGGTATGGCTTTTGTTTTCTCCTTGACGGACTTTAATGCAGAAATGAATTCATCCGGGGTTGCAGGGAGTTTTGTAATACCGGCATCTGAAAATACCTTTTTGTTGTAGACAATACCGAAAGCGTTACCGCAGGTGGGAATACCGAAAACATCTTCTCCAAGGGACCGGCCGGTCCGGATCCACATATACTTCTTTTCCAATTCGGTGGCAGAGCCCAGACGCTCATAGAAATTGGGGAGGTCCACTTTATTCACTTCGTCCGACACGATTAGCGCATCCCCATAGTCATTGGAGTTCAAACGAATCTTCATCTGTCCTTCATAATCGGACATTGTCTCCGTTTTTACTTTGATATCGGGGTATTTTTCATTGAACTTTGCTATGTAGCCCTTCATCAAGGTACCGTCAATATCTGTACGATGATGGATAAAAGTGATTTCACCTTTTAGTGTGGTTTTTCCGGGCGTGGAGGCCGGGCTGGCAGAAGCGGCGTTTCCCGGCTGGGCAGGCTCCTTGCCTGAGCTGCCACAGCCAGCGAGTGTTGGAAATACTATGGCTGCAGCCAAGGCCATGGATAAGATTCTTTTTTTTATCATTATCTTGTCCCCCTTAAATTAATTTAATTTTAGGTTATCGATTAGCTAAATTTTATCGTATTTAAAAAAGGAAGTCAATACAATAGTGACCTTTTGTGGATAAAATTTCAAAAAAATATGTGCATACTGCACAATTTTTACTCGGAGAAAGAAGAAAACTTGTAGAAGTTTGATAGATGGGAGGCAGATAAAAAGGGGCTGGAAAGGCATTACACCGGAAACTATGTAGTTTCCGGTGTAATGTTCTTTACGGAATCCCGATATAAAATTTTTTCCTTTATGAATATCCTTCCGTAGCGTTTGTTTTCTTTACGGATTTTATTGATGATAAACTTGATGGCTGTCTTGGACATTTCCTCCACATCCACCACCATGGTTGTCAGCTGAGGGGTTGAAACGGTGGAATATATGCTGTTATCAAAGCTCACTACCGAAATGTCCTCAGGTACACGATAGCCCTTGTCCTTCAGATGGAGAATAAAGTTATAGGCAAGCTCGTCATTATTACAAACGAAGGCTGTGGGCATCCTTTCGGGAAGCGCTATTTTAATGAATCGTCCATCCTTGTCCCGGTCGTTAATAACATAGTCTTGCTCAAGCCGGATTTTATTTGCCAGAAGTGCCTTGCAGTACCCTAAAAAGCGGTCCTGGATGCTGCTGGTAGCGTAAATGTCTCCAATAAAGGCAATATCCTTATGACCGTTTTTAATCAGATAGCTGGTGATTTCGTAAGAAGCATAAAAGTTATCCGATACCACGGAATCTACATCGACACGTTCATCGTAAAAGTCGAGAAATACAATGGGTACATCGGCCTGTTGGAGTGTTTGGATATATTCGATGCTGATCTGACCCAGGACGATTAAGCCATCGACCTTTTTTTCAAAATAGGCTCTTGGCAGCACCAATTGATCTTCGTCTTCCGCACTCAATACCTGTAGGATGCTGTAGTACTGGTACTCCTCCAGCAATTTCGAAATATGCTGGTAGAAAAAGGGGTAGAAGGATTGCGTGTTGCCTACAAACCGTTCCGGAACCATAATCCCTATATTATAGGAATAGCCGTCCTTCATGGACCGGGCTACTGTATTGAGGCGATAGCCCATTTCTTCAGCCATCTTCGTAATTTTGCTTCTAAGTTCTTCGCTGACACCATCCTTATCGCTAAGGGCCTTTGACACCGTTACCACGCTGATGTCCAGTCTGTCTGCGATATCTTTCATGGTTATGCCTTTTTTCATGATGATACTCCTATAGTAAATAATAATCCTATGAGAGGATTGCTGTTATTCATTTAATCCTTCCCTTTTATATAAAGCAATAAAGAATTTATATGGAGAATATAATTTCTGTAAGCAATTCTATTCTTCATGCGTGTAAATTCTTTATTGCTGCCTATATAATTTCGGAAGAAAATAAAGAACCCTTAAATTTATAATTAATTTTACAAGGGCGGTAAATACTTGTCAACACATAACTTAAAGTTATCGATAAAGTGGGAATTTTATTGAAAATCGTAAAAAAAAGGGTGATTTGTAAAAGATATGCCCGGTATTTTCATAAATGGATAAATACAAGTAAATGGATAAATACAAGAAGGTTTTCGTATGTTATAAGGAAAGAGGGAGATATGCATCAAGAAAAGGATTTTACAGGGAAGGAATTGGATTTCCCTCATATATTAAACTGGGTGTTTTCTCCCGGAGGAAATTCGATGTGAGGAAATACCTGCCAGAAGATTGCGCAGGGAAGAAGCGATCAGGTGGTCTGGATATCCCGGATGAACAGCTGTAAATGTAGTACCGTTGCCAGCGGATACAGGACCGAGCAGAACAGCCACCAGCTGCTTTTCGCACCGGAGCACCGTAAAATCAAACAGGTTTTTCTCCACTTGCTCCGGGCTCCATGGGTAGCCCTCTGCCACAAGAAGGTCGTAAATCTCTTCCAGGTCTTCCCTGCGGGCAGTTCCAATGGAAATATCCTTCATGGCCATCCCCCTCTCCATTTTCACAACAATTGAGGCTTCCGCATTTATTGCTGGAAAATAATATAAGAGTATGATAGCATAAGAAAATAAATTAGTAAAATTGATAAATTTAATTATAATAATCAAGAAAATCGATAGGATGTGAGGTCTATGGAATTCCGCCAATTAAATACCTTTGTAACGGTAGCAAAGCTGAATAATTTCACACAGGCAGCCGACCAGCTGGGTTATGCACAATCTTCCGTTACCTCGCAGATACAGCTGCTGGAAAAGGAACTGGGAGTCCGGCTCTTTGAAAGAATAGGAAAAAGCATTTCCCTTACTCCCCAGGGAGAAAAACTCCTTGTCTATGCAAAGCAGATTCTGAAACTGTGTGATGAAGCCAAAAATGTCGTCACTGCATCGGACCTTCTCCGGGGGACCTTGACCATCGGCTCCATTGAGTCTTTGTGTGCAGTCCAGCTGCCGCAGTTGTTTAAGGAATATCATAAACGGTATCCGGAAGTGGAGATCATTTTAAAGATGGGAAACTGCAATGAATTCAAGGCCTTGCTGCAGGAAAACCAGATCGATGTGGCGTTTTTTCTGGATCAGAAGCTGTGTGTTCCCGAATTGGCTTCCGAAATGGAGCGGTCGGAGCCCTTATGTATACTGACTGCGCCGGAACACCCTTTGACGCGGAAGCATGAGGTTTATCCGAAGGACCTGGATGGTTATCCGCTCATTCTTACGGAAACAGGATGCAGCTACCGTACTCTTTTCTTAAAAACTCTAGCCGAATCCGGTATAACACCCAAATCCATTCTGGAGGCCGGCAGTATTCAAACCATCAAGCAGCTGACCATGAGCGGACTGGGGGTTACACTGCTTCCCAGAGCGGCTGTTGAAGAGGAGCTGGAGCGAAAACAGTTGATAGAACTTGCCTGGGTGGGTCCGCCTTTTAAAATGCTGACCCAGGTGGTGTATCACAAGGATAAATGGATTTCGCCGGCATTAAGGGCATTTCTTGACCTGAGCAAGGAAATGCTGTAATAGATTCCGGTATATTCCAGATATGTTCACAGGCAGGGCTCATGCTTTGAACCCTGCCTGTGGAATAGAATGCTAGTCCATTATCCTATTGCTTTTAATTATAACGAGGCATAAGATGGGCCCCCGCCCCACCTCTATAGGTGGCGGGTACCGATTAAATTTAACAGGCGGGGAGCATATCTCCTACCTCGTTGAAACGGACTGGTCGTAAGCAAAGCTTACTGCTCGCCCATGCAGCCTGGGTGTGTTGCAAATGCTGTGCATTTGCTTCCGTTGTTATAATGCAGCCGGAAGAATTTTATTCGAATAAGGATAGGGAGAAATCCATGAAAAAGCCTTGTGGATGGTCACAAACCGGGCATACTTTCAAGGCTTCCTTACCTACATGAATATGGCCGCAGTTAGTACAAATCCATTTTATTTCCTGGTCTTTCTTAAACAAGGTTCCTGATTCCAGCTCTGTTGCATATCTGTTAAACCGGTCTCCGTGTGTTTTTTCTATCTCCGCCACCTTATAAAATGTGTTGGCGATAGGAGCGAAGCCTTCTTCTTTTGCGATATCTCCAAAGGTTTTATATACCGTCTCCCATTCTTCGTACTCATTATGATGCGCAGCTTTCAGCAATGGAAGCGTTGTATCGTATAAATCGATGGGGTATCCGGCGTCGATTTCCAAATTGGTGCCGGCAAATTCCTTAAGTTTTTTGATATACAGCTGTGCATGCTCCCGTTCCTGGTTTGCCGTATAATAGAATAAATTTTCTATTATATAGAGGCCTTCCTTTTTGGCAACGCCGGCAGACATTATGTACCTGTTCATTGCCTGGCTTTCACCTGCAAATGCCCGCAAAAGATTATACTTTGTTTTACTGTCTTTTAATTCCATAGGATCACCTTTCTACTAATTATTTTACAATTATTAGTATTTCAAAGGAACTTGGAAAATATTCTTTAAAATGGTATATTGGCAGAAATACAGAAAAATAGTACGGCATAAATGAAGGTTCATTAAGAAAGGGGCAACACTGTGTCTGTTCGAAGTGAAGGTCTCATCGTGGAGAACCGGGTAGGAGGCACAAAGAGAGAGCCTCCCGTATATTCCATGAGGAGGCTCTCTCTTTATACTTGCAGCCTTACCTACTCTGCGAGGCTCATTTCCACACACATCAGAATGAAAGCGCCTGCACCGTGAAGGTCGTTTTCGCTCCGGGGACGGGCGATATAATGGGCATAGTCACCGATTCCCGTACCGATGCAGATGTCTCCGATAATGACTCCACCCTTTTCGTCATACCCAAGCCGGTCGATAATTCCCTGGTAGCCCTTCCAAGCATGCTGGAGATAGCTCTTTTCCAGGTAGCCCTTTCGAACCGCCTTTGCCAGAGAATAAACGAAGAGGCAGGAGCAGGAGGTTTCCAGCCAATTATCCGGAAGGTTTCCTTTATCCATCACCTGGTACCATAATCCGCTTTCTTCGTCCTGGAAGCGGAGCACTGCACCCAGAAGATCTTTTAGGATTTGCTCCAACTGTGCCTTGTTTTCATGGTTCTCCGGCAGATGATCGAAAATATCCAGAAGGGCCACAGTATACCAGCCAACAGCTCTGCCCCAGATTTCCGGCGCTTTTCCTGTTTCGGGATCTGCCCAGGCGACCTGCCTGCTTTCATCCCAGCCGTGACGAAGCAGTCCGGTTTTTTCGTCCAGCGTGTGTTTCGCCATCAGCAGGGCCTGGTATGTCACCATATCAAAGTATTCGGGTTCATTAAACATATGGCCGAACTCCACGGCAATAGGGCCTCCCATAAAAAGTCCATCCAGCCACATCTGATTCGGGTACCGGGTTTTATGCCAGAAGCCGCCCTCGGCATTTTTCTTCCATGAACGCAATAAAGGAACCAAGGTATACAATGCTTTCCTATACCGTTCGTCGCCGGTCTTTCCGTAAAGGTTGAACAGGAGGATACCGGGCTGAATGTCATCCAGTTCCTCCGGATTATAATGCCGGATGCTGCCGTCCAGCAAAATCTGACTGTCTACGTAGGCCTTGAGGTATTCGTAATATTCATTTTTGCCGTTCTCTTTCCAGCAGCGTTCCATACCCAGTAAAAATACGCCCTGATGATAATGCCACCGGTCCACCGGAGGCAATGCTTCCGGTGCAAACTTTCCCATAAGGGCATTGCAAGCTTGTTCGGCATAGAAGAGGGGGGATTGTGTTTCATTATGAATCATAACTTTTCACTCCTTTTGAAATGTAGGTACGTTTGTAGAGGATACGTTTGTTGCTTTTATCATAACATAAGAATATGTACATAATTTGCGAATATTGATTTATTCTTCTTATATCTTGCTTTATGTGCATAAAACCTGTAGGATAGAAGAATGAAGGAATGCAGAATGAAATAAGGTAACCCTTGGGTTTACCGCATTTCAATATTCCGCAACGGTCTGTCAAAGGGAGGTGTGAATCGGGCGATGTTCAGTTACAATAATGAAAGGGATGCTTTTTCCATAACCCGCAGAAGGTCTTTAAGTCACAATATGCCCAGCAATCATTTTCACAGCACGTTTGAACTCTTTTATCTGGTATCGGGGGAACGGTGCTTTTTCATCAAAGACCGTACACTGCAAATCAAGGAAGGCGATCTGGTGCTGGTTCAACCCAATGTGCTGCACCGCACCACCAATGCAGGCCTGCCCAAACACGAAAGAATTATTGTAAACTTCCAGGAGGATTTTATTGCCATGCAGAAGTTCTTCTTATCCCAGGTTCTCCGGCAAATCTTTGATAAGGAGTATACCGTGATTTCCCTTTCACCCCAGCACAGGATTCATGTAGAAGATTTGCTGCAGCAAATCCAACAGGAGGTGCAGGGGCAAAATACCGGGTTTGAAGTCTATGTGAAAACGCTGGTGCTGCAAATACTGGTGTATATCTGCCGGCTGATAGAGCAAAACAGTGTAAAACCCTTGGCTTACTCCAGCCCCATCCACGAAAAGGTATCGGAAATCGTCCGCTATATTAACAGCCACTATAGCCAAAACCTGTCGCTACATTACCTGGCGGATCGATTCTATATCAGTCCGTACTATTTGAGCAGGATTTTTAAAGAGGTGACGGGTTTTACCTTTGTAGAATATTTGAATAGTGTCCGGGTTAAGGAGGCAAAAAAACTCCTGGAGATATCCAATTTAAAGGTGAATGTCATTGCCGAAAAGGTGGGATTCGGTAGTATAACCCACTTTGGAAGGGTGTTCAGAGAGATTACCGGACATGCTCCGCTGCATTATCGAAAACAAGGAAAGCTTTCCGGGGAATAAAAGTACTGTGGAGCCGCAGGAACGCTCTCCAGGGGAGTGTAGCAGCTTTGCCAATAGTGCCGGGGCCGTGGTATACTGAAAAATAATGCAGAGGATGCGTGTAAGCAGGGTATGCTTATTTGACCGAAACAGGGAGGGTCTTATGATTACAAGAAGGATTTTTCGAGGACAATGGAAAGAAGGCATGGAAACCGCAGGATTGGAGTCGGTACAAAAAGGCGTTGACAGTGTAAGAAACCGGATAGGCCAGCGGGAAATCATGACAGCGGCAGCTTATCGGTGGAATGCAAATATTTTTTTGTATTATGAATGTATAAATTGTGAAATAGCGCCGGAAGAGCTGTTTCCTGAGGCTGTAGATTTTCTGGAAGACTGGCCGGGCAGGAGTGAAAAACGAAAATGGATTCCGATGGTGGATGTTTTCCATTTTAATGAGCCCGTCAGCGTCGAGCACTGGAGAAGGAAAAGCCCCGTTCAGCGCAGAATTGGAAAAGTGGCGCATTTGCGCCCTGAAATGATTGCCAGCTATATTTACTACCATTATCAGCTGCAGGAAGAAAGAGCCTTTATAGGGGATAAGTATCAAATCATTGCCATCCATGAAAATCTATTGTTTGGGTATTTTGAACGCCCGGAAGTGGTGGAGGAACCTTTAAAGGAAAAGAAGCTGAATACCGCCGGAACGCCTGAGGATTGGGGTGACAGCCGGATGGACCTGCATTTCATCCCCTGGGCGGACGGAACCATTTTCTTTAAGGAAATCGAACCGGTTTTTGAAGCTTATGACGGATAATATAACTTAACGCATTGTGCTAGCTTTGCTAAGAAAGGTGTCCTTCCAGGACAGCTTCAATAGCAACGCTCAGACGACTTTGAGGGAAATCTCTCTAGGGTTCGAGCATAAAGTCGCTTCTCTTAGAGGAATTCCTCAATGAATTGCTGCGCAGCGAATCAAGGTAGAATATGCCGCTGATGCGGATATTCGTTGGTCAGTGAAGCTGCCTTCCATGACACTTTTCTTGCAGCTAGCACAATGCGTTAAGTTATATAACAAATGCAGCAATTTAACTTCAAGAGGTGTTTGGATAAAATGAATAAAAAACAGGTGTTGGAAAGGGTACTACCCGAGCAGGCCGGAGTATCGTCGCAGGGTATACTGAATTTTTTAGAGAGTGTAAATGATAAAAAGATCAATCTTCATAGCTTTATGCTGCTGCGGCATGGAAAGATTGCTGCCGAGGGGTATTACAAACCCTTTGACGGTGAACTGCTTCATAATGTGTTTTCCGTGAGCAAAAGTGTAACTTCCGCAGCTGTCGGAATCGCCATGGGGGAGGGACTCCTGTCCCTGGGGGACAAAGTGGTTGATTTTTTCCCTGAAAAGCTGGGGAAGGGTGTGCACAAGTATACGGCCATGATGACCATAGAGCATCTGTTAGCGATGGCGACGGTGCATACAAAGTCAACCAATACCCGGATGGATGACTGGGTGGAAGGTTTTTTGAATACGCCCCCGGATCATGCACCGGGAACCATTTTCGCTTATGATACCACCGGAACCCATACGCTTTGCGCCATTATTCAAAAGGTTACCGGAATGACGGTGCATGAGTATTTGAAAACAAGACTGTTTGATCCCATCGGAATGGGGGAAATCCAATGGGAAAGCTGTCCCATGAATATCAATAAGGGGGGGAGCGGGATCAAGTGCACGACAGAGGATTTGGCGCGATTTGGCCAACTGTACCTCCAGAAGGGGATCTGGGAAGGAAAGCGGGTTTTGCCCGAGGGCTGGGTTGAGCGCAGCACCGCAAGGCACATGGATAACTGGAATACGAGAATGATGCTGGATGGAAAAAACGGCTATGGATACCAGTTCTGGAGAACGCGAAAGAACTCCTATTGTGCTTTTGGAATGGGGGGCCAGCTGGTAGTGGTCATGCCGGAACGGGATGCTGTTTTTGTATCCACGGCAAACACCCTGCTGTACAGAGATGGCCAGCAAATGCTTCTTGACAGTATGTGGGAGACCTTATACCCTGCAATGGCGGATGAAATGCCGGAGAAGGATGAGCTTGCCTATGGGCAGCTGAAACATAGGCTGGATACGCTTGCACTGGTTTTGCCGGAAGGTAGAGATCAATCGCCGACAGCGCTGCGGGTATCGGGGCAGCGGTTTGTACTGGAGAAAAATCCTTTGGAATATGATGCTTGCGAATTTACATTTGAAGGTTCGAGTTCAAGCCTGCGCTTTTATAAAGGAGAGGCCAGTGTGGATATAAGCTTCGGCATGAACCAATGGACCCTTGGAAACGAACCGTTTTTTGGGCACCGGTCTGCCAGTGCTGCAACCTGGGTGGATGAAAAAACCTGTGTTGTGAATACACAGATTTTTGACCATCTCCAGATGTTTATACTGACATGCCGCTTTGAAGAGGGATACCTTGTCATCCACATTCAGCCTGTGGGAGTATTAAACACAGAGAAGATGGAATGTCATTTGAATGGAAGCCTGTAGGGCTGTTGAGGAGATAGAGGAAACTAGGCTGAAATGCCTAAATCTCCGACAGTGCGAAAGCAGCAAAGGTACATTCCGATAGGGTCCGGCTGTAGCTGGTATACTACAATTTTTACCGCTTGCAGGCAGTTCACTGGTGTACTAAAATAGAACATATTATATACCGAAGTAGTTTTTGTCCTATTGAAGTATAGCGAAGGAGATGCTCTATGTATATCCACGATATAATCAAGGCAAGCGAGGGAATTCTGGAATCCATTCATGATGGGATTGCGGTAGTAGACAGCGAGGGGAAAATCATCTATGTGAACGAAGCCAACTACCGTATTACAGGTGTCCAGGCCAGTGAATTTCTGGGCAAAAGAGTAGCCGAAACAGTTCCGGATTCCCACATTCCCCAGGTGCTAAGTTCCGGCAGCAAGCTGATTGGCATAAAGACAAAGGTGAATGGCAAGGAAGTTGTATCCAATATCGTGCCTTTTATTCATAACAGCAGAGTCGAAGGCGCCATATCCATATTCAGGGATATCTCGGAGATCAGAAGGCTTCATGAGAAGCTGGAAGATGCCAATTCCACCATTCAGCATCTGTATCAGGAGTTGAATTTCCTTACGGATGCCGACAGCAATATCGTAGTAGGCAATAATCCTGCAATGATCCGGACATTGAAAACCGCGCAGAAAGCCTCGCAGGTGAATTCTACCGTGCTTTTGCAGGGAGAAAGCGGCACCGGAAAGGAAGTGGTTGCCCGGTTCATCCATAAGCACAGCGCAAGGTCTGCAAGACCCTTTATAACGGTCAATTGTGCAGCGATTCCTGAAAGCCTTCTGGAGAGCGAGCTTTTCGGTTATGAAGAGGGGGCGTTTACAGGGGCTAAAAAAGGTGGAAGACCGGGGATGTTCGAACTGGCGGATACCGGGACAATCTTTTTGGATGAAATCGGAGACATGAACTTCCATCTTCAGGCAAAGCTGCTTCGCGTACTGCAAAGCCGCGAGATTATGCGAGTGGGGGGAACCCGCTTAAAGCAAATTGATGTAAGGGTCGTTGCAGCTACCAACAAAAACCTCGTAAAAATGGTAGAAGAGGAGACCTTTCGGGAGGACCTGTATTACAGACTTGCCGTGATTCGGGTGAATATACCTCCCCTCCGGGAGCGAAAGGAAGATATTCATCTTTATATCAGGAATGCAGCACAAAAAATAGGAAAGCGCCTGGGAAAGGAGATTTGGGTGACGCCCAGGGCGGTTAAAATACTCACGGAGTATTCCTATCCCGGGAATATCAGGGAACTGGAGAATATTATAGAGGTTTGCATCGTAAGTGATGAAGATGGGGTCATCGATCGCGATGACCTGCCGGAGAATGTTGATTCCGTGAAAAAAGAGTCTGAGGATATCCGCTTCACATTCCATTCCTTTCCAACCATGGGTGAAATGGAGAGGCTGATACTGGAAAAAGCCCTTGAAACCTATAAATCCAAAGCTGCGGTGGCAAAGCATTTAAAAATGTCCCGATCGACGCTGTACCGCAAACTAAAAGAATATGGATTGGAAGCTGAAAATGAGGATGAACCGGAGGAAAACAAGTAAATAAATCCTATCTGTATCAAAATGGCACATTTCTTATAAAGCGCCGTTAATGCTGTTTCAAAATGAAACAGTGTTGATGGCATTTTTATGCGCCGAATTTGTCGAGGCCAATAACAGGGCTTTATGGAAGGAAGGATGTCATTTTGTCCTATTGTATCAAAATGGTACATATGCTTTGAGAGCTGCCAATAAAACTACCGTTACCATGCCATTTAGAGTTCCCTTCGCGATTAAAATTCTATTTTTTTGGATGAAAGCGTACGAAAAAGTTGGCATGATTCTTGCTGATTTATAATAGTGTAAGTAAAAATTATTCTTTAGCAGGGGGAATTAAACATGAGAATGGCAGAACCTTTCAGAATTAAAATGGTGGAACCCATTAAAATGATTTCAAGAGAGGAAAGGGAAAAGGCATTAATCGAAGCCGGCTACAACCCTTTCTCCCTTAGAGCGGAAGACGTATATATCGACCTTTTAACCGATAGCGGAACGGGTGCCATGAGCGACAACCAGTGGGCAGGCTTAATGTTGGGGGATGAATCCTATGCAGGCAGCAAAAACTACTACAATCTCGCCCAGGCCGTTAAGGACATTATCGGCTACAACTACACCATTCCTACGCACCAGGGAAGAGGTGCAGAGCAGGTGTTGTTCCCGCTGCTTATCAAAAAAGGACAGTACATCCTGGGTAACATGCATTTCGACACGACAAAGGCTCATATAGAATTGTCCGGAGGCCGTGCGGTAAACTTTGTTACGGAAAAGGCTTTTGATACGACGACTCCCTTCGATTTCAAAGGAAACTTCGATTGCGAAAAAATGGAGGCTTTCATCAAGGAAAAAGGGGTTGAAGAGATTGGATTCATCCTCATCACCATTACATGCAACAGCTCCGGCGGACAGCCTGTGTCCATGGAAAACATCAGGGAAGTAAGCGCTATGGGTAAAAAATACGGAATTCGCGTATTTATCGATGCTGCAAGGTTTGCGGAAAACGCCTACTTCATTAAACAGCGTGAAAAGGGCTATGAAAACAAGACCATTGCTGAAATCATCAGGGAACAGTTCTCTTATGGAGAAGGTTTTACCATGAGTGCCAAAAAGGATGCTTTGGTCAATATCGGCGGTATTCTTGCCATAAAGGAAGATGAAGAGCTCTATACAAAAGCAAGATCCATGGCTGTTCCGATGGAAGGCTTCCCGACATACGGGGGTCTGGCAGGAAGAGATATGGAAGCTCTGGCAAGAGGGCTCCGGGAAGGTACGGATGAAGATTACCTCGCCTACAGAATCGGACAGGTAGAATACCTTGGAAAGAGGCTGATGGAGGGCGGCGTGCCAATCCAGACACCCACCGGCGGACATGCGGTATTCGTAGATGCGAAGAAGATGCTGCCGCATATTCCGGCAGGTCAGTTCCCGGCACAGTCACTGGCAAATGAACTTTATCTGGAAGCTGGCGTGCGCGCGGTGGAAATCGGTTCCTTCCTTCTTGGAAGAGATCCCGAAACAGGAGTCCAGTGTGAGTCTCCCATGGAGCTTTTAAGGCTTACCATCCCGAGAAGGACCTACACGAACAACCATATGGATGTTGTAGCCGATGCGCTGATTGCTATCAAGGAAAGGGCTCATACCCTCAAAGGCTACGAATTCACCTATGAGCCGCAGATTTTACGGCACTTTACTGCAAGGCTAAAGCCTATGGAGAAATAATAGAGGAATAGAATACCCGGAGGGGGCACAAACTGCCTTCTCCGGGATGAATCTGTTACGGTTGTGGTGCAATTGCTTACTGGAGTTTATGTAGAGGAAATAGAAAGCTAGATTCAAAATTTTTTATGTTGATGTATTCAAACAAATTAAAAGGAGGAACTCCTGAATGAGCACAAACACAAATGAAAAGCAAGAACTTCACCGCGGGCTAAAGAATCGTCATATTCAGATGATTGCTTTGGGTGGAGCTATCGGTACAGGTCTCTTTTATGGTTCCGCAACGACCATAAAGCTTGTAGGACCTGCAATTACCTTATCCTATCTCATCGGCGGCCTGGTTATATTCTTTATCATGAGGGCGTTGGGTGAAATGTCCGTGGACCATCCGGTTTCCGGTTCTTTCAGCCATTACGCGTACCAGAACTGGGGAGAGTTCCCGGGTTTTCTTTCGGGATGGAATTACTGGTTTAACTATATTGTTGTCAGTATGGCAGAACTTTCGGTTGTGGGTGTCTACGTGAATTTCTGGTTCCCGCAGGTCCCTACATGGGTATCATCCCTGATTTTTCTTGTTCTGATCACGGCAATCAACCTGATTAACGTGAAGCTCTACGGTGAATTTGAATTCTGGTTTGCTATCATTAAGGTTGTGGCTATCATCGCAATGATTGTGTTGGGTGTACTCATGATCTTTTTTGGCGTTGGAAATCATGGCCAGGCCACAGGGTTCAGCAACCTCTGGGCTCATGGCGGCTTCCTTCCGAATGGTATTACCGGGCTTTTGTTCTCTCTGGTTATTGTCATGTTCTCCTTCGGAGGCGTTGAGCTTATCGGTATCACCGCAGGTGAAGCGGCAAACCCGTCAAAAACCATCCCCAAAGCCATCAACCAGGTGGTTTGGAGAATTCTTATCTTCTACATTGGTGCTCTGGCCGTTATGATGACACTCTTCCCCTGGAATCAGCTGGGAGAAAAGGGAAGCCCCTTCGTTGAAATTTTCTCAAAGATGGGGATACCGGCAGCGGCAGGCATCCTGAATGTGGTGGTATTAACAGCGGCACTTTCAGCCTACAACAGCGGACTTTACAGCAACGGACGCATGCTCCACGGCCTTGCGCTGCAGGGGAATGCACCCAAAATTCTTGGCAAGGTCAGCAAATCAGGTACGCCTGTAGTGGGTGTTCTGGTATCTTCCGCCCTGACGCTTGTTGCGGTGGCGCTGAATTATCTGGTGCCTGGAAAGGTATTTGTGTACCTTATTTCTATCGCAACCTTCGCAGGTATCTTAAACTGGACAATGATTCTTATTACGCAGCTCAAATTCAGAAAAGCCAGAAGCAGTGAGCAAATTGAAAAATTGGAGTTCAAACTGCCTTTACATCCGATTTCATCTTACATCTGTCTGGCTTTTATGGCAATGATCATCGTTTTGATGGCCTTTATGCCGGATATGAGAGTGTCCCTGATCATTGGCCCTGTCTGGATGCTGCTGCTTTACATTGCGTATGTGGTCCGTAAAAGGGCGGCCAGGTAAAATACCAGGCAGTAGCAATACGGTATGTTATAATTTAAAAGGAATAAGATTTACGGAGGAAGTTTAATGCAAAAGGAAATTATTTATACAAGCAATGCTCCCGCAGCCATCGGGCCCTACTCACAGGCTGTAAAAATTAACAATATGGTATATACCTCGGGAATGATTCCTGTGGTTCCTGAAACCGGTGAAGTGGTGGCAGGTGATGCGGCGGCACAGACGGAACAGGTTCTGAAAAACCTCCAGGAGGTGCTGGCAGAGGCAGGTACAAGCTTTACCAATGTGCTAAAGACCACGGTGTTTATAAAGAACATGGGGGACTTCGCCGCTATTAATGAGGTCTATAAAAAGTACTTCACGGAGAATTTTCCTGCGCGGTCCTGTGTTGAAGTCGCAAGGCTTCCCAAAGATGTACTGGTTGAAATTGAATGCATTGCCATGGGATAGAGCCTGTGTATTTGTGAGGGTTTTTACAAGTACCGTATAAGTAAAAAGTAAAAAGGATGGATATAGCTCGAAATGATTCTTTCGAGCTATATTTTGTTACCGTTAATTTTATGGCTGTTTTTGCAACCCGGATAAACAAAGGTTTATAGTGCGGCACATTCGCATAAAATAGTAATAATCGGATGCTTGCTTCGGCAGCTATACGAATTCGGACGAAACTCCACTGATTCAGGCATTGTAAAGCCCGAAAACCGTTGACTGTACGATGCTCAGATCAGCAGCGGCCAATCCGATTGTATATAAAACCGTAGAGGGAAAAGGTGGAGGGATTTATGAATCTAGAGATCAGTCTAAATCAAAAAATGTCATTTTCTCCACAGATGCAGCAATCCATGGAAGTTCTCCAAATGGGAACACAGGAGCTTTTGGAATATATAAGCCAGCTTACAACGGAAAATCCTGTTGTTGAAGTAGAGGAGCCTGTGAATGAGCTCGACCGGTACGAATTATTCAAGAGAAAGCTGGAATGGCTCGATTCCAAAGAGGAAGAACACAGGGTCTATTATCAGGAAAGCGAGGATGGCTTCGAGGAAGGAATGGGCAGAGGCATTCCAGGCTGCGGAGACGCGGGGGAAGAGGATTTATACCGTTACCTGCAATCGCAGCTGAACTTTTTGACGGTTTCGAAGGATGTGCGAAAAGCAGCCCGGTACATGATCGGATGTATCGATGAGAACGGCTATCTGGATGCCGATTTAGAGAAGGTTGCCCAGGACCTTGCCATGGAATTTAGAAAAGTGGAAGAGGCGCTGCGGCTGGTGCAGTCGCTGGAGCCTGCCGGAGTGGGGGCAAGGAATTTGAAAGAGTGCCTTTTCATACAGCTGGAGAGACGGAATATACGGGATGCCCTTGTTCATAAGCTCATTGACCGGTATCTTGAACTGTTAAGTAAAAACCAGTTGGAAGTAATCGCGAAGGAAGCAAAGGTTTCCGTTAGTGAAATAAAAGAAGCCTATAAGATGATTCGCAGAATGAATCCAAGACCGGGAATGGGCTTTGATTCGAGAAGCCAGTCCCAGTATTTGACCCCCGACGTAACGGTCGTTAAATTCAGAGATTATTATGAAGTGCTTCTAAATGACTATTTATTCCCTAAGATATCCATCAACAGGTATTATCGAAGCGTTCTGGAACAGAGTCCATCCAAAGAAGTGAAGGACTATATAAACAATAAGATAAAAGAAGCGGATTGGGCGATGAAATGTATTGATCAAAGAAATGCTACTTTGATCCGGGTAGCAGAAATGATTGTGAACCAGCAGAGAAAATTCTTTGATGCGGGGGCAGGGCACCTTGTTCCAATGAACTTGAGGGATATATCCGAGGCACTGGGGATTCATGAGTCAACGGTGAGCCGCAGCATCCGGGGAAAATACCTGCAGTGTGCCTGGGGCACCTATGGCTTGGATTACTTTTTTACAAATGGACTTACCTTACAGGGGGATTCACGCATAACCCCCGAAAATGTAAAAATCCAAATCAAAGACATTATCGGCGGGGAAAATAGAAAAAAACCTTACAGCGACCAGCAGATTACCGATTTGCTGACCCGGCGGGGTGTAGCCATCGCCAGAAGAACGGTGGCTAAATACAGAGAGGAACTAAACATTCCCGGTGCTTCGGGAAGAAAAGAATACGAGTAGCTTTTAATGATTCCCTTCCACTCAAGGGAGGACATACACAATATTGCTAGGGATATTTGTTTTCTCTGGCAATAAAATAAATATTTTTAGCAATATTGTGTATGTATTTGTCCCTACCGGTAGCTCATAATCTAAGTGAGGTCATCATCAAAGAAATGATGGAGCTGCCTATTGTTTTGAAAAAGGAAAAATCGTTGTGCAGGGGGGATAAATATGCCGGCAAGAGTTATTTTAGTAGGAACCGGTGGATGGGGAGTATCCTGGTGCAAGAATTCGCTTCCACGCGGGGTAAAGGAAGGACTTATCGAGGTTGTTGCTGCCGTTGACATCGTACCGGAAAATCTTAAATATGCCAGGGAATGTCTCGGCTTAACGGAGGAGCAGTGCTTTACGGATGCAAGAAGTGCCTTTGAATCGGTCAAGGCGGATATCTGTGTGATACCGGCACCGCCGGAGGTGCATGAACAGCTTGCGTCTCTGGCATTTGAATACGGTCTGGATGTGCTGTCGGAAAAACCTATCGCGGATTCCCTGGAGGGTTCGATCCGGATTGTTCAAAAGGCGGAATCCACCGGCAGAAAAATGGGGATTACCATGTCCCACAAATACAGGCGGGATATTTGTACATTGAGAGATATGCTGCGGTCCGGGGAGTACGGAAAACTGGATCACCTGGTAGCCAATATTACCATGCGGACACCGGAGTCCATTCGAGGCCGGAGGGATAATGTACCCTATAGCATGCTGATCGAAGGCGCAGTGCATCATCTGGATATACTGGAGGACCTGGCAGGGGCGGAGTGTGAGTATCTTTTTTCCGATGCATGGGCACCGGAATGGAGTCCGTACAAGTCGGGAGGACAGGCGTTGATTACCATGGGATTTAAAAATGGAGTGCGTGCCAGCTATGAAGCCGGTTTTTGCAATGCCACCACGCAAAACAGGTGGGGACATGAATATATTCGCGCGGAATGCGAAAAAGCTACTATCATCATGAGCATGGGAGGGATCCGGCTCTTCCAACCTGTAAAGGACGAAGGCAAAGACGTTTATGAAACCGTCGGAACAGACATAAATCTCAAGGAAGGTACCAGATGGACCCATGATTATCTGCTGGAACAGTTTGTCCAGTGGGTGAACGGAGGAGAAAAAATGGAAACCAATGTTCAAGCAAATCTTCGGTCCATGGTCCTGGTTTTTGCTGCCATCAAGAGCAGTGAAACAAGGATGCCCGTTACGATCGACGAGTTTATGAAGGGCTACGGTATAAAATAACTACAGGTAAGGAGACGGGGTGTATGAAAAAATTCCGTTTTACAGAATTGAAGGACAACGCAGGAGACCATCTGCTCAGCAGTGTATTGCCCGGCAAGTATATTTACACCGGAGGAATCGGATTTTCCAAGCCGGGCTCCAGGAGCCACACCCATGATGGGCCGGACAAGAAGGACTATCATGTGCACAAGGATTGCGAAGCCTTTATTATTTTGCAGGGAAAAGGGTTTGTGGAGATCGATAAGATGCTGTCTCCGGTAGCCATGGGCGATATAGTGATTGCCGAACCCGGTGAGGACCATCATCTGATTTCCGATGAAAACGACCCGATTGTGGTAGCCTGGCTTCATGCAGGACCGGAAAAGCATGTGAATCAACAATAAGTTTTCAGAGCAACATACTATAGAAACCCGGATGCGTGACAATGCGTCCGGGTTTTTTACGTGGAATTTTATAGTTGTGCATTTCGATTTTCTACTGAACTTCCTGTAATTTTCCGGTGAGGAAGGAGGTTGTTCATAATATTAGGGGCATTTCTTGAATATACCAAAAATATTGCATATAATAGAGAATACAAAAGAATGTCACCGAGTATACGAGGAGGGACAAAAATGAGCAAAAAGAGTCTATGGTCTTTTACGTTTTCTACGGCATCCCTGGTACTGATTCCGGCTGCTGTGGGTATCAATTACATTGGCAAAGTTTTTGCAGAACTTTTAAAATTGCCGCTCTGGTTGGATTCCATCGGTACCATTCTGGCCAGCATGCTGGCAGGTCCTATTATAGGAGCCATCTGCGGTGCTGTTAATAATATCATTTATGGCTTGACCATGAGTCCGGTGTCCTTTATGTATGGGATTACAAGCGTAGCCATTGGTCTGGTGGTGGGCGCCTTGGCCTATAAAGGCTGGATTAAGAGCCTGGGTAAGGCTTTTATGGTGGGCGTGGTGTTGGCTCTGGTTTCAGCTGTTGTCTCGACGCCCATCAATATCGGATTCTGGGGCGGTCAGACCGGCAATGTATGGGGAGATGCCGTGTATGCATACCTCATCGCCAACAAGTATCCCGTATGGATCGCTTCCTTTATCGATGAGGTGTTAGTTGACCTGCCGGATAAAATTGCGACTGTGATCATTAGCTATGGTATTTTTAAGGGGCTTCCTAAAAAGCTTACGCTGCTTTACAGCAATGACAGTGAATATGAAACCCTGGAATAAAACCGTAGGTCGGCGAAGGTTGGATAGCAATGAATGTAGGATTTGTCCAATAGGGCAGAAGATTTTTATTCGTCTCCCTCTCGGCGGGGGATGTCACGAAGTGACAGGGGAAGCAGGGACTGATTCATGGTTGGCTCCCTCCGCCGACTGTGCCGGCACCTCCTTCTGTGAGGGAGGCTTTATTTCTATAAGGATGTGATAGCTATTGAAATCCATAAGCTTATACGTGCAAGGAAATTCACTCATCCATAAAATGTATCCTACCAGCAAAATTGCCTATGTACTAGCCGCGATTGCCATACCTGCCATTATTCCTGCAAATTCCGTTGCCTTAACCTGCCTGTTTATTAGCGTTCTGGGGCTGCTTTGGGGAAAGGTTTTCAGAAAGGTGCTTCCCTTGATCAGCTTCAGCATGGTCGTGCTGCTGTCTGTTATTATTATTCAGGGACTGTTTAAACTGGAGAATAAAACTCCGCTGTTTCATATAGGGCCGTTGGTTTTCTATAAGGAGGGACTGGCGTACGCGTTGGGAATCTGCATCCGGGTAACGAATATACTGTGTGCATTTGCAGTTCTGGTTCTTACTACAAAACCATCGGACCTTGTAGAGGCGCTGGTGAAAAAAGGGCTCTCGCCTAAAATCGGATATGTTTTAAGCTCTGTACTCCAAATCATACCGCAGATGACAGCCACCATGGGGACCATCACCGATGCACAGCGGTCACGCGGCATGGAAACGGAAGGCCGGCTGAGAGTTCGGATAAAGGCGTTTTTTCCTTTAATCGGGCCCGTTGTAATGAGTTCTCTCGTCAGCACCAGGGAAAGAGCCATGGCACTGGAGGTAAGAGGGTTTGATTCAAAGACGAAGAAGACATTTCTGAGTGAAGAGGATGAATCTACGCAGGATAAACTCGTACAAGGGTTTTTGATCCTCTCTGTCATCCTTGCCATAGTTTGGAGGGTAGTTGCATGAAGAAGATTGTGGTAGAAAACCTAAAATACAGGTATCCCTTGACTGAAACTCTTGCGCTGAAAGGGCTGTCTTTTGAAGTGGAAGAGGGGGAATTCATCGGTGTCGTCGGACAGAACCTGGCAGGCAAGTCCACTCTCTGCCAGGCATTGGTGGGGCTGGTTCCACACTTTTACCGGGGTGCCTACGGCGGAAGCGTTGTAGTAGACGGGGTGGAAGTAAAAAAGAGTACCATCAGCGAATTGGCGCTAAAAGCCGGCATCGTATTTCAAAATCCTTTCACGCAGGTTACGGGGTCCAGGCTTACGGTATATGAAGAAATTGCCTTTGGCCTTGAAAATATGGGGATCGAAAGAAGGGAAATGATCCATAGAGTGGAGTATGCTATGGAACTTTTAGGCATATACAAGCATAAGGACAAGAATCCTTTTGATTTGTCCGGAGGGCAGATGCAAAGAATGGCCATCGCAAGCATTATTGCCATGAAGCCCCAGGTCATTGTTCTGGATGAACCTACCTCCCAGTTGGACCCTCAGGGGTCCGAGGAAGTCTTTAAAGCCATTCAAAGCTTAAGTAAGGAAGGCATGACCATCATCATGGTAGAGCACAAAATAGAAAAAATTGCTCAGTACTCGGACCGGATTATCCTCATGCATGAAGGAGAAATTATTGATTTTGATACCCCAGGCGTGGTTTTTTCCAGAGAGGATCTGGAGAACTTTGGGGTGGCTCCCCCCTCCTTTACTCGAATATGCAAGGCACTCCAGCTAAAGGATGAGAAGACCGGACGATATCCTGTGACGCTGGAAGAAGCCTATAGCAGCTTGCGATACAGGGAGGAATAAATATGAGCAAAATACAGGTCAGGGATCTTCATTTTTCCTATGGAGAAGGGGAAGAAGTACTACAGGGGATTAATTTGAGTTTTGACAGTGAAGCTACAGCCATTATCGGACAGAACGGTGCCGGAAAAACCACATTTGCCAAATTGCTGAAGGGGCTTTTGAAACCCAGTTCCGGTGATGTATCCATCAAGGGCATAAATACAAAGGAAGCGACGGTTGCCGAACTGGCAAAGCATATCGGGTTAGTCTTTCAAAATCCCAATGATCAGATTTTTAAGAACAAGGTTGCAGACGAGGTCATGTTTGGCCCTTTAAATATAGGACAGGCGCCTGAAAAGGCAAAGGAAAACGCCCTGCGAGCCCTGGAGATGGTGGGTCTTATGGATAAGCTGGAGGAAAACCCCTATGATTTGAGCCTATCGGAGAGGAAACTCATCAGCATCGCATCCATTGTCGCTATGGAAACGGACATCATCCTGTTTGATGAGCCAACCATCGCCCAGGATTATGCAGGCAGGGAAAAGATTAAAAAGATTGTGAAGCGCATGCAGGAGCAGGGGAAGCTGGTTCTTACCATCATCCACGATATGGATTTTGTAGCGGAAGCCTTTGAAAGAACCATTGTTTTCTGTAATGGAAAAGTTTTGCTGGATGGCAGCACGAGAGAGGTGTTTTCTCAAAAGGATACATTATATAGTGCCTATCTGGAGCCGCCGCATGTGACACAGTTATGTGAGAAGTTAGGATATAAGGAAACCTTCCTGACAGCGGAAGAATTCATTGCATATAAAAGACAGACAAAATAGAATTTCAGTGCGAAAACTGGGAGAAAGGGAAAGCCCTGGATCTCAGTTTTTTTGTTTTGCCTTCATACGGTTACAACCGTCATAATTTCTGATAAGAACATCGATTTTGCATATTTGAAACAATTTTTGACGATGTTTTCTTCAATACCTACGATTTATTTTTGTATATAGGGGCTCTATAATAAAGCATGTTAGGAGAGAAGCGAAGTGTGAAAATCACACTGCTGCAAAGTAGAGGAGGTACAAGACTATACAAATTCCGGGGGAACTTGGCTGATTGTATATAGATAAAATGGAGGGATTCAAATTGGAGAAAAATTCGGGAAGAGTTACACTTCCAGCCGAAAAAGGCATGGAAAGGGAAATTCTTGCACTGGCAAAGAAGTGGGGGATTGATGCCGTACGGGACAGCGACGGTACAGAATTATCCGACGAGATTTTGAGTATGGGGTTTGAGGTCTATTCCACCCTGTGTCTCATCCGGGAGGTTAATGCGTGGGCCAGGGAAAATAAGGACTGCCTTCAGCAGATATACCTCATGTCCGAAATGAAAGTTGCAGAGACGGATCAGGTTGAAATCGATCTGATGAAACACTATTACAAGGAACAATTCGAGGTGAATGCCGATCAGGATGTAAAGAAGTGGTGGGAAGTCATCGACAGGACGACAGGGAAAGAGGTCCCTGTAGAAAACTGGGAATACAAAAAGGAAAGCGGCTCGGTGGACATTAAAAATGCGAGCCTATGGCATAAGTATACTGTCAGCTTTCTTGCTTACCAAATATGGGAGCCTGTTTCCATGTATAACCACAAAACCAATGACTGGAAGGAAGAACATAAGCTGCCGGTCGATCCCAGGTATTCGAAAGCGAGGGAACGTATCCTGCAAACCCTGGATCGATGGCTGCTGGAACACCCGAAAACCGATGTTGTAAGGTTTACTACCTTTTTCTATAACTTTGATCTTATTTACGATGAAAACGGTAAGGAAAGACAAGTTGACTGGTTTGGATATTTAAGCTGTGTAAGTCCCTACGCCCTTGAGCTGTTTGAGGAGCAATACGGGTACAGGCTCAGGGCAGAAGATTTGATTGATAACGGGTACTACAACACGCCATTTAAAGTGCCTAGTAAAAAATACCTGGATTGGATGGATTTCAATCAACGTTTTATCGCGGATTTTGCACGGGAATGCGTTGAAAAGGTGCATAAAGCCGGGAAAAAGGCGATTATGTTTCTAGGGGATCATTGGGCGGGAACCGAGCCCTACGGACCGTACTTTGAAAGCATAGGTTTGGATGCTGTAGTTGGCGCGGCTGGTGACGGCGTTACCACAAGGATGATTGCGGATATTCCGGTAAAAGCAACCGAAGCAAGGTTTTACCCGTATTTTTTCCCGGATGTTTTTCATGAAGGCGGGAATCCTGTCGGCGAATCCCAGGAAGTATGGAAAAAATCCAGAAGGGCAATTCTTAGGAATCCCGTTGATCGGATGGGCTACGGGGGGTACTTGAGCCTTGCTGCAAAATTCCCGGATTTTGTACAGCATATCGCCGAAATCTGTGAGGAGTTCAGAAGCATTCATAACCGGTCCAAAGGGACAAAACCCTATGCGGCACCCTTTAAAGTTGGGATACTGAATGCATGGGGAAAAATCAGGTCATGGATGACGCACCAGGTAGCACATTCCCTCTGGAACCAGCGGTGCTATTCCTACCTTGGCATCATGGAAGCACTTGCAGGGCTTCCCTTTGAAATCGAGTTTATCAGTTTTGAGGATATCAAGACAAAAGGAATCCCGGCAGAGGTGGGTGTCATTATCAATGCAGGTGATGCCGGAACTGCCTGGAGTGGAGGAGAAGCATGGAAAGAGGCGGCGGTTGTGACCGCTCTTCGCCAATGGGTAGCCAACGGTGGAGGTTTTATAGGAGTTGGGGAGCCCAGCGCCTGTGAGTATAATGGTGCTTTCTTCCAACTGTCTGATGTTCTGGGAGTGCAAAAAGAGATCGGTTTTACAGTAAGCCATAAAAAACAAAGGGCACGGATTGAAACCGGACATTTCATTACCGCAGATGCCGGCGGCAGAATTGATTATGGAGAAGGAATGGACTCAATATTCAAGTGTTCGGACAATACAAGAATTCTGGATGCATGCAATAGGAGCTGCGCTCTGGCCGTAAATACATTTGGCAGAGGAAGAGCTGTGTACTTCGCAGGGATGCCATTCAATACGGAAAATGTACGATTGCTGCTGCGCTCCATTTTCTGGGCCGCCGGCAAGGAAGATGAAATGTATAAATGGTACTGCGAAAACCAAGCTGCAGAATGTGTTGCATATCCTGAGGCAGGTTGTTTTGTGGTGATTAACAACAGCTACGCGGAGCAGGAGACCTCTGTTATAAAGCCGGACGGGAGTAGGATACAGGTGAGAATACCGCCTTTAGGGTATACCTGGATGGAGGCCTGAATTGCCTTTAGGCGGGCGAATACAGTACTCCCGGCAGTCCGGAATGTTTCCGCTTCAATAAAAAGTCTGCTTTGAGCACATTTTGCATATAAAAATTTAAATTTTGTAGAGATGGAAATAATTTTAGAGATGGTTTTTGCAATACTGAAGATGGTTCTTTCCGTGTTTAAAAACTATAATGATGGCATGGGCGGGAAGTTGGCCTACTTAACGAACTGGAGGACAGGTTCCGACCCTAATAAAAAAAGGATAAAAAGTATAAGAAGGGGGAAGTACAGATGAATAGTAAATTTATGGGCAGGGCAGGAGCGTTTTTGCTGATAGCATCCTTAACCGCATCTCTGTTCGCAGGCTGTCAGGGAAAGGAAAAACAGCCAACGGCGCCTGCAAATGACAAGGCCGCTTCAACGCAGACAGGAGCAGCACAAACGTATCCGCTGCAAACCAATGTAACGCTGAAATACTGGATGGCACTCAATACCAGCGCAAATGTAACAAACATGGGAGAGACACCCTTCTTCCAGGAGCTTCAAAAAAAGACAGGGGTGAAGCTGGCGTTTATTCATCCGCCGGCGAATCAGGCGACAGAATCCTTAAATATGATGCTTGCTTCCGGGGAGCTTCCGGACTTGATAGAAAATGACTGGTATAATTTTCCCGGTGGACCGGAAAAGGCGATAAAGGACGGCTATATTATCAAGTTGAATGATTCTATTGAAAAGAATTCGCCAAACCTCAAAGCCTATTTGAAATCCAAGCCGGATGTGGATAAGCTTGTAAAAACGGATAGCGGGTCTTATTATGTATATCCGTTCCTGCGCGGTGACGAGGTTCTCACTGTCTTTTACGGAGGAATGATGCGAAAAGACTGGCTGGATGAACTGGGGCTTAAAGTACCTGCAACCATGGACGAATGGTATACGGCTTTAAAGGCCTTTAAGGAGAAAAAGGGTGCAGAAGCACCGGCATCCTTTGTCATGGTTCCCAATAATGATACTCCCTTTAGTAATGGGGATGCTCTTATCGGAGCCTTTGGAATCTCCAAATCCTTCTACGTGGAAGGCGGTAAAGTTAAATTCGGACCTGCAGAACCTGCCTTTAAGGATTTCCTCATTACGATGCGCAAATGGTATTCGGAAGGCTTGCTTGACAAGAATGTAGCAACGGCGGATTCAAAAGCAGTGGATGCCAACATAACCAATGGAAAATCCGGAGCTACTTTCGGATACAACGGCGGTACTCTTGGAAAATACCTCACAGCAATGAAAGAAAAGGATCCTAAATTTGATTTGGTTGCCGTACCCTACCCCACATTAAAAACGGGAGAGATGCCTAAATTGGGTCAGAAGGATTTTGCGTACAGCTTAAATGGCAGTGTTGCCATTACATCCAAGTGCAAGAATGTGGATATTGCCGCCAAGTTCCTGGATTACGGGTACGGAGAGGAAGGCAGGCTGCTCTATAACTATGGAATTGAAGGCCAAAGCTATAAGATGGAGAATGGAAAGCCCATCTATACGGATTTGATTATGAAGAATCCTGAAAAGCTGTCTCTGGCACAGGCAATGTCCAAGTATCTGCGCGCCAACTCTTTCGGTCCCTTCATTCAGGATAAGGGGTATATCGAACAGTATCTTCAGATGCCGCAGCAAAAGGCTGCTGTAAATACATGGGGAAATACGGATGAAATCAAATACAAGCTTCCCAGGGTAACTCCTACACCCGAGGAGAGTACTGTGCTTGCAAAAATAAAGAATGAAGTGGATACGGCTGTGGATGAATACATGATTAAGGTGATTCTCGGGGCGGATTCCGTGGATAGCTTCGATAAATACATGGATAAGCTCAAGAAGATGAATATCGATAAGGCGATTGAAATCAACCAGAACGCTTTAGACAGGTTTAACAAGCGGTAACGGGGAGAAGACGGCGGCAAGGTATTGATCCTGCCGCCGCTTTCACGAATCAAGTGGAGTTGAATGATAGAGAGGAGATCACAATGAAGCAAACACCGGAAGTCTCTGATAGGCAAATAAGCAGACCGGGAAAAAGTAATGCTGCCGGCTTGAGGACAGTGATTGCTAATGACTTTAAACTCAATAAATCCTTATACCTGATGATTTTACCTGCAATTGTTTTCTACATCCTTTTTAGCTATTTACCGATGTATGGCGCCATCATTGCTTTCAAAGACTATAGCGCCATGAAAGGGATATGGGGCAGTGAGTGGGTTGGATTGGAGAACTTTAAGGAGTTTCTGGGGGGCTTTTATTTTCTGCGCATATTTATAAATACCTTATTGATAAGCATATATTCGCTTATCTTCGAATTTCCTGCTCCCATTATCTTTGCGCTACTGCTGAATGAAATCAAAAATAACGCTTTTAAGAAAACCGTGCAAACCGTTACTTATTTTCCATACTTCATTTCACTGGTTGTTATTTGCGGATTGATAAGGGATTTTACAAATTCCGACGGTATCATCAATATTTTGTTTCAGAAAATGGGGGGCGATGGGCTGGCAATGCTTCAAAAGCCCGAGTATTTCCGACCCATCTATATCGTTTCACAAGTATGGCAAACCATAGGCTGGTCGTCAATAATATATTTGTCGGCACTTACGTCCATCGATCATGAGCAGTATGAAGCGGCTAAAATCGATGGGGCGGGTAAACTAAGACAATTATGGAATATTACATTACCTGGAATACTACCTACGATAGTGATCATGCTGATTCTAAGAATCGGGAATCTGATGAATGTTGGATTTGAAAAAATTATCCTTCTTTACAGCCCTGCCACTTACGAAACAGCAGATGTCATATCGTCGTTTGTTTATAGAAAAGGCCTTCTGGAATTCAGTTGGAGCTTTAGTGCTGCAGTGGGTTTGTTTAATTCAATCATAAACTTTATTCTACTGATCTTTGCAAATCAATTTAGTAAAAAAATCACTGAAAATAGTCTTTGGTAGGAGAGATGCATAATGAAGATTAAAAGTAGCCGGGGAGAAGTTGCTTTTCAGGCATGCAACACCCTGTTGATGGCAGTATTCATACTAATCACAGCGTATCCGCTGCTGTATGTAGCATTTGCATCCGTTAGCCTGCCGGAGCAAATGCTGTCGCACAAGGGGATCCTTTGGAAGCCTCTGGGCTTTACGATGCAAGCCTATGCGGATGTCATACGCAGTGCAAATGTTGGAACAGGATACCTGAACACCATTTTTATTGTTGTTGTAGGTACGACCTATAGCTTGTTTATTACGGCACTGACCGCCTATGTGCTCTCACGAAAAAATGTTTTCTGGAATAAATATATCATGGTAATGATCGTTTTTACCATGTTTTTTAACGGGGGTCTTATACCGTTCTTCCTCATTGTAAAAGGCATGGGGCTCAGAAATAGTTTGTTTTCCTTAATAATACCGTTTTCCGTAAATACATTTAACATCATCCTCATGCGAACCAACTTCCAGAGCATACCCGATAGCATTGAGGAGTCGGCAAAGCTGGATGGTGCAAGCCATTGGACGGTGCTGTTCAAGATCATTATCCCCCTCTCCCTGCCGGTTATTGCAGTTATGATTCTGTTCTATTCCGTTGAGAAGTGGAACGGTTGGTTTTACGCATCCATATTTATACAGGATCGAAATAAATACCCGCTGCAATTGATTTTGCGCGATGTACTCATTGCCAATTCGACGGATGGAATGTCAGGGGGGAATGTTACAGACAATTATATGAAGTCCATAACAATAAAATATGCAACCATTATCATAGCCACGCTTCCTATTATGTGTGTTTATCCTTTTCTGCAAAAATATTTTGTCAAGGGTATGATGGTGGGTGCCATCAAAGGCTAGGCCCGGTGCAGGGCTTTTTGGACCAACAGCAGGCGGTACCTGGATATTCCGCTTCAAGAAGTTATACGACCTTACGCAGGAAAAGATAGGGAACAGAAATGTATTTTGATGCACTGGATTTGCAGTGAGTATAATTATGCTATACTAGTTGTATAAATATCGTAGGAGACTGATTTATATGCTCTTTAAAAGTTTATGGTCAAAAAGGCGAAGTATTATTATTGTATGGTTTATGTCCTATATTTCAGTTTTGGTCATTCCAGTATTTATCAGCATCGTAGTGTACGCAAAAACCAGTGGTGTGCTTGAAAAGGAGATAACCCGGGCAAACGGCTATATGCTCAGACAGGTCAAGAAAGATATCGAGAGCAGGCTGGAAGAGGTGGAAAGGTTAAATACCGAGATTTCATGGGACCCCGGCATTCGGGATTTAATGACCCGGCTGGGGGACAGAAATGATTCTTATCAATATGATATTGTGAAGGCTGTAAATACTTTAAAAATGTATCAAAATACCTATCCCTTTATCGATGATTTTTATGTTTATCACCATAAGAGTGATTTTGCCCTGTGTCCGGCAACACACCGGGATAGCAGGGTTTTATACGAGCTGCTTCATGAAAGCAAGGACCTGCCTTATGAGGAATGGGTGAAGCTGATAAAGCAAAAACACACCGGCGAATTTATTCTTATGGACAAGCCGGCGGAGCAGTTGAAAATAAATAAGGTATTGGCCTATATGAATACGATACCGCCCGGAAGTGTTGCACCTTCGGAAGCCACTGTCGTAATCCTGCTGAATATCAATAAACTGCTGGATTCCTTCGAGAACCTTCAGTGGTTTGCCGGCGGACAAGTTACAATCATTAATAAGGATCAGAGCGTCCTGACCCAAAAATCTTTATCCGAAGAGGCCATTCCTGTGAACTACAGCAGATTTGAGGATGAGGATGGAGTTGCCTTTAGTAAAGTGAACGGCAAAAAATATGCATTAATCTACATTTCCTCTGCCAAATATGGTTGGAAATATGTATCCACCGTTCCGTACAGCGTATTCTGGGAAAAGGCCAATTACGTCCGTAATCTGGTCATTATCAGCGTATTGCTAAGTATTCTGGGGGGAGGGCTGTTGACTTACTATTTTTCCAGGAGAAATTACAGCCCCATTGACGAACTGGTCCATTATCTCAGCAACAAGGTGAGGATCGATTATAATAAAGATTACAATGAGTTGAATTTCATTCGTGAAGCGGTATCGAAGACTGTTACCGAGCAGGAAAGGAATAATTATATACTGAAACAGCAAAATATGGCATTAAAGTCGAATTATTTGGTAAAGCTGTTAAAAGGAACCTTAGGGAATGATGCCTTGATTTCCGAATCAAATTCTACCTTTGACATTACCTTTCTATCGGATAATTTTGCAGTTCTGTTATTCTATTTTGAGGATACCGGCAGTATTTTAACCGGTCCGGAGGATACGGATGAGTTAAAAAGAGTGGAGCTTGCCAGATTTGTGGTTTCCAATGTAGTGGAAGAAATTTCTTCGCAAAAAAATGCCGGTTATGCAGTGGAGATTGATAATATGGTTGCATGCTTAATCAGTTTTGACAAGGAATCCCTTAAAGATGCCAGGGCGGAATTGATCAGGATAACGGAGGAAGCCTTCAAATTCCTGGATGAAAAGTTTAAGCTCCATTTATCGGCTTCCGTAAGCAGTGTGCACAATACGGCGGCGGCGATTTCCCACGCCTATAGTGAAGCGGTGGAGACGATGGAATATATGATTGTACTGGGAAATAAAGGGGTAGTATGTTACGATGATATTCCAAAGGAACTGAAGGGGATACCGGAAAGCATCTATTACTATCCGCTGATGTTGGAGCAGCAATTAATCAACAGCATCAAGGTTGGCGATGTGGAGAAGGCAAAGGAGATTCTGGATCATATTTTTGAGGCGAATTTCGAAAAGCCTGCTGTACCCGTACAGATTGCGAAGTGCCTTTTGTTCGACCTGGCAGGGACCATGATCAAGACCATTAATGAAATCAGTGATGGGGGCGAACGGCAATTTCTGGAGAAGTTTAATCCCGTCGCCCGTTTGCTTGGCTGCCAATCCGTAAAGGAAATGCGGCTTATGATGATGGAAATTCTGGAAGAAGTCAGTGAATTTGGCAAAGCCAAGAGAAAGACGGTTGCTTTTCAGAAGCGGGATATGTTAAACAAGGAGTTTATAGAGAAAGTGGTTCAATATATTGAGAATAACTATTCCAATAGCAGCCTGAATGTTTCGATTGTTGGAAACGAATTTAATACGGCCTCGCCGTATCTGTCCAAAATGTTCAAAGAGTATACGGGGGAGGGCATGCTGGATTATATCAACAAGTATAGGATACGGAAGGCAAAAGAGCTGCTTCGGGATTACCGATATACCATTTATGATGTGGCAAGGAATGTAGGTTTTGTAGACAGTAATACCTTTATCCGGTCCTTTAAAAAATATGAGGGGATTACCCCGGGGAAGTTCAAGGAAACTGAAATATAGCGCTTTGAAGCAGCGTATGTATTTATATAAGGAAAAGAGGTTGGTAGCATTTTATGACATCTGCGGTAGCTATACAAAAATGGCAGAGAAAAATTTTGATATTATGCTGGTGCGGTTATGCCGGTGCGTACTTGTGTAGAACGAATATTTCCATCGCTTTACCCGGCATGATGGATTCACTGGGGTGGAATAAAACGGATGCAGGCCTTATGGGTACCATGTTCTTTTGGGCCTATGCAATCGGGCAATTGATCAATGGGTTTATCGGCGATAAGGTGAAAACCAGACCCTTCATTTTTATCGGACTTTGTACATCGGCGGCTATCAACTTTTTTGTAGGATTCTCCTCAAACCTGGTGGTAACGGGCCTATTGTGGTGTATCAACGGTTTTTTTCTGTCCACCTTGTGGGGACCTATTGTAAAAACCATTTCTCTCTGGTTTCCGAAAGAGAAGAGGACGAGGGTTGCTGTCATCATGTCCGTTTCCATGATCGGAGGATACCTTTTTGCATGGGGGATTATCGGGCAGGTCATCGTCAGGGTCTCCTGGCGATGGGCGTTTTGGATTCCTGCCGCTGTAGTGTTTGCCTATTCACTGGTATGGCTGCTGAAAATGCGAAACAGACCGGAAGAAGTTGGGCTTGAATCTTCCAGCAGCTGCGATCATGGCGGGTCGGTAGGATATGGCGAAGGTATGAGCAAAACATCATTCAGCCGCATGGTACTGGAGACCCGGTTGTGGCTGGTGGCATTGACCTGTATCGCACAGGGGGTAGTTAAAGATGGTATCTCACTATGGGCGCCCACCTTTTTGAGTGATACGCAGAATCTTAGCCAGGAAAGGGTTGCTTTGTTCTCCTTAGCAATTCCTATGATGAGTTTAATAGGAATATTCGGCGCCGGATGGCTGATAAAAATTTTTCGTTCAAATGAGATAAAGGCAATCGCCATACTGATTTCCGGGGCTGCATTTACCAGCCTGCTGCTGTATTTTTTCCTGGGGGCGGGAGCGTATTTTACAGTGCTGCTGTTAAGCGCCACTGTTGCGTTGATGTATGGCGCAAATACCATATTGCTTACCATTATTCCCCTCAACTTTGAGAAATACAACCGGGTGTCTGCCGTAGCAGGATTTTTGGATTTTTTCTCCTATATGGGAGCGGCAGCAGCAGGCGTAGTTACGGGGGTCATCATCGATCATCTGGGTTGGGAGTATGTCATTCTTTGTTGGGTAGTCCTTGCCGTGCTGGGTATTGTATGTATTCTGTCTGTGAAAAGTACAAATAAAAATAAACAACAGGAGGCGTATACGGTATGAAAAATTTTAATTCATTCGGGATGGGTGGGAAATGGTTTAAGGGGAATCTGCATCTGCATTCGACCAATTCGGATGGAAGGCTGTCTCCGGCAGAGGCTGCAACGCGGTACAAAGAAAAGGGATGGAACTTTATTGCTTTTACCGAGCATAACCTGTATACCCACAATAAAGAGCTCAATGACGGGAATTTTCTTGTTATGCCAGGTGTTGAACTGGACGCAGTGAATCCTGATCCCTTCAGAATTTACCATGTTGTAGGCGTGGGTAAGGAGCCAGCAGGTGAGGGGAATGGGTTTGAAGCCGGTCACCGGTTTGAAAGACCCCGGTGGAAAGGCCTGGAAAGTGCCCAGGCGCTGATCGATACCCTCAAAGTAAAGGAAAATCTGGCAATTTTCTGCCACCCCATCTGGTCCAGATTGGAGCTGAGCGATTTCATCGGCCTGGATAGCTTTTTTGCCATGGAGATCTATAATTATGGCTGTGAGGTTGAAAATCGCACAGGACTCTGTATCGAGTACTGGGACTCTTTGCTGCGGAGGGGAAGAAAAGTATGGGGTGTTGCTACCGACGATGCGCACCATTTGCTGAATGACCGCTGCGGCGGATGGATTATGGTGAAATGCCAGGAATTAAACCAGAAGGAAATTGTCAAAGCGCTGCTGGAAGGCAGATTTTATTCTTCAAGCGGGCCGGAGATGTATGAATTCAAGGTTACGGAGGGTACTGTGCACGTGGAATGCTCCCCTGTGAAAGCAGTTCATTTTGTTGCTTACGAAACTCATGGCTATAGCTGCCTGGCAGAGGGAAATGAAACGATAACTTCGGCCAGCTACAAATTAAGAGGCAATGAAAAATACATCAGAATTGAATGTGTGGACGACCACGGAAAAACGGCATGGTCAAATCCTGTATTCTTACAGGATTGATAAATCATCGCAGGTTTTTGAGTGATGGAGGTTTGCGAGGGGTGATGGTTATGAAGATTAAACCGACGATGCGGCAAATGGAGTTTCAAGAGTGGGAGTTCGGAATATTTCTGCATTTCGGAATCCGTACCTATTATGAAGGGCACCGGGATTGGGATGGAGAGCAAATGCCTGCAGAAGTTTTCAATCCGGAAAAACTGGATTGCGACCAGTGGATAAAAACGGCGAAAAATGCAGGAATGAATTATTCGGTTTTCGTTGCAAAGCATCATGACGGATTTGCAAACTGGCCGTCAAAATATACCGACTACTCTGTGGCTTCAACTCCATGGAAAGGTGGCAAAGGGGACGTTGTTCTGGAATACGTCAATGCTTGCAGGAAGTATGGCATGCGGACAGGCGTTTATTATTCCCCTGCGGATGCGTCATTGGAGAAAACTGTGAAAAGCGGGAAGGAATATGATGATTATTTTATTGGGCAAATAGGAGAATTATTAACGGGCTATGGCAAAATTGATGTCCTTTGGTTTGATGGCTGCGGTTCCGAGGGACACCGGTATGATTGGAAAAGAATTATTGCTGAAATCCGCAAAATGCAGCCGGAAATACTTATTTTTAATATGGGAGACCCGGATTTCAGATGGGTGGGAAACGAGGCGGGCATAGCCCCCAGCCCCTGCTGGAATGTTGTAGATTCGGTACCCTTTTCCGTATTGACGGATAAAAAGGAGTACCTGGAAGAAGAGGGCTTTTGTTGGCTGCCTGCGGAATGCGATTGCAGGATGAGGCTGGAGAATTGGTTTTATAGCGAAAAAGACGAAAATACCGTTAAAAGCCTGGATGAATTAATGGGAATTTACTACTATTCCGTAGGAAGAGGCGCCAATCTCCTTTTGAATATCGGGCCGGACCGGAGAGGGCTTTTGCCGGAAATTGACACGCAAAGGCTTACAGAGTTCGGGGACGAAATAAAGCGGCGTTTTTCAAACCCCATAGCGACGCTGAACGATTGTAAGGTGGAAGAGGGAAAATGGAAATACACGCCTTCAGTTCCGGTTCTGCTGGACCATGTGGTAATAAAAGAGGACCTGGCAAAAGGGGAAAATGTAAAACGCTTTCGAATAACGATAAATCCATATCCCGGCGGGGAGGCAATTGTTGTATATGAGGGTGGAAACATCGGGCACAAAGCAATTTGCCGGTTTCCCACAGCTAAAGTGACTGGAATTTCGTTTGAGGTTTTGGAGTGGGATGAGTCGCCAAGCATTTGCGGAATGGAATTCTTTTATACAGGAAAGTAAACAATGCAGCAGTTAATGAAAGAGTCCTGCCGGAGGACATCGTTGAAAAAAATGAGAGTCGTACCGTTGTACAACGGTACGACTCTCATTTTTTATTCATTCAAACTGATTGGGATATGCAAACATTTTAATCATTAAATACCAAATTTTACAATTCCACTTAAGGAATGAAATGAAAAACTTAAGAGAGAATAAATACAGGAAATGGAGGAATTTCTATGACAGTGGCATCACAGGTAAAACAAACCCTGGCCAGTATAAAAGGCGCACAGGGCACTTTGCGGCTATATGCCGCACAGACACAGGACGATGAAACCCGATCGGTTTACAACAACGCACTGGAGACAACCCAGGAGATAGTAAACGATCTGGAAAAAAGGCTGCGGGTATTGGAACATCAGGAACCACAATATAAAGGAAATTAAATGAGGGTATAAAAATGCAGGCATGGATACAAATAGTACTTAGGACAGTTTCATTATTTTTTTTAACCCTGGTTCTCACAAGGCTTATGGGGAAAAGAAGCTTAACCCGGATGAACCCTTTCCGTTTTGTGACCTACATTGTAATTGCGATACTGGCTGCCTTGCTCTCCGTGAATATTATTACAAACCTTGCCTTTGGATTGATAGCTCTTGGAATCTGGGGATTGTTCCCCATTGTCCTGGATTATTTGTCGGTAAAAAGCAAATGGCTTCATGATCTGATCAACGGAAAGGAAGCCGTATTGATAAAACACGGAAAAATCATGGAAGATAAGCTCATGCAGGCAAGACTCACAGGAGAAGAACTTTTGCGGGAACTCCGGTCCAAAAATGCTTATAACCTGGCGGATGTGGAATTTGCGGTAATGGAAACTACCGGCGATGTAAATGTGTTTCTAAAATCCGATAAAAAACCCGTAACTCCTCATGATATGGGAACAATGGTTGCGCCACAGACGGAACCGCAGACTGTGATCCTGGATGGAAACATTCTAAATGAACCCTTGGCCTCTTTGGGGCTTAATAAGGAGTGGCTCGGAGTACAACTGGAAACCATGGGTGTATCTTTGGATAATGTTTTTATCGGACAGGTGGATACCTCCGGAGACCTCCATTTGGATCTCTTCGATGATTCTGTAGCGCTTCCGGAGCCGAAGGTAAAGGAAATGCTGTATGCAACTCTTGAAAAAAGCCAGGCAAGCCTTACGAATTTTGCCCTGGAGACAAAGGATAAAAACGCAAAGGAAATGTACAGTACAAATGCCAGGAGGTTAAAACATCTACTGAAAGAACTGGAACCCTACTTATTGCGATAGAAGGTGATATTAATGTCAAGCAAAAAAAGAAAAAAACTAACGCCTACACAGCAGCAGTACCAGGATTTTGCAAAGGCAAGAGAACCGAAAACTCCCATATTGAGAAACTGTATCCGGGCATTTATCGTGGGAGGCATTGTTTGCACCATAGGACAGGTATTGAATTGGATCTTTATGACCTATTTCCATTTTGATGAAAAGACGGCCGGGAATCCAACCGTTGCGGTTTTAATCTTTCTGTCCGCTTTATTTACCGGTCTGGGCTTCTATGACCATATCGCCCAATGGGCCGGGGCGGGAACGGCCGTACCGGTTACAGGGTTCGCCAATACCATTGCTTCTGCTGCCATAGAACATAAAAGTGAAGGCTTTGTGCTGGGGGTAGGAGGAAATATGTTCAAAATTGCGGGACCTGTGATTGTATTCGGTGTTTTCTCTGCTTTTGTCGTTGCAATTATCAGTGTCACAATAAAAATGCTGGGTGGGATGTAAATGATAAAAGGTCATCAAACGTGGGTTTTTGAGTCAAAACCTGTAATTATCGGTTCTGCCGCCATCGGAGGGCCTTTTGAAGCACAAGGAGCATTGGCGAAGGATTTTGATTTGCTTCATGATGATCTATGGTTAGGACAGGACAGCTATGAAAAAGCTGAAAAAAAGTTTTTGGAACACGCTTGCGAAACGGCAATCAAAAAAGCCGGATTAAAAAAAGAGGATGTCCAGTTTTTCTTAAGTGGGGATTTGATCAATCAAATCGTCCCCAGCAGCTTTACGGCTAGAACGTTGGGAGTTCCCTTTTTAGGTATTTACGGTGCCTGCTCCAGTTCCATGGAGGGACTGTCCATCGCTTCTCTTATTGTAGACAGTAAGTTTGCAAAAAATGCACTTGTCGGTACGTCGAGCCATAATGCAGCCTCGGAAAAACAATACAGATATCCGACGGAGTATGGAGCACAGAAGCCACCAACGGCACAGTGGACAGTGACAGGTGCGGGAGCGGCGGTAGTAGCACAGCAGGGAGAAGGTCCGAGAGTTATGGCGTCTACCATTGGACGGGTGGTGGATATGGGGATTTCCGATCCCTTTAATATGGGAGCTGCCATGGCTCCGGCAGCAGTGGATACCATAGAGGCCCATTTCAGGGATTTGAAGATAAATCCGTCCCATTATGACCTCATAGCAACCGGCGACTTGGGAAGAGTCGGACACCGGATTGCCGGGGACCTTTTGACAAAACACGGGATCGATATACCGGTAGAAAAATTCACGGATTGCGGTATTTTAATGTACAGGGAGGACCAGCCGGTTTTTTCAGGTGGAAGCGGTTGTGCTTGTGCTGCTACAACTACCTATGGGCACTTTTTAAACCGCATGCGAAGGGGCGAACTGAAAAGGATTTTGGTGGTGGCCACAGGTGCTTTGTTGTCTCCCATGTCCTACCAGCAAAAGGAAACAATTCCCTGTGTGGCTCATGCGGTGTCTATCGAGATGTATCCTCCGCAGGCCGACAAATAAACAGGGAAGCGGAGTATGAACCGCGCTGCTGCGGGCACAGAAAGATCAAGGGAAAATGAGGACCCGTGCGCGGTATAAAAGGAGATGCAATAGTTTGGATAAGTTTATTTGGGCTTTTATAATTGGCGGAATCATATGTGTGATCGGGCAGCTTTTGATGGATGGGCTAAAGCTGACCCCTGCCCATACAATGTGTACGCTAGTGGTAGCCGGAGCGGTCCTGGGAGGCTTCGGGCTATATGACCGCCTGGTGAAATTTGCTGGAGCTGGAGCTTCCGTTCCCATCAGCAGTTTCGGTAACCAGTTGGTAAAAGGTGCATTACAGGAAGCGGAGCAGTATGGAATCATAGGGGTATTGACGGGAATCTTCGAGATAACCAGCGCAGGTATTTCAGCGGCCGTTATATTTGGATTTTTATCTGCCCTGATATTCCGGTCCAAAGGATAAAAAGCCGCCCGGACTTTAAGAATGAATAGTATTACTGGAAGGGAGGTGAATCTATATGACAGTAGCAATTCAAATGCAAAAGGCAATAGCAACAGTACAAAGTGCTGCTGCTACTCTTAAAACATTTGCTCTCGAAACGCAGGACACGGAAGCGAAGAATACATTCGAGCAGTTGGCTCAGACCTTTGACGATGCATTAAAAACATTGGAAGGTCGGCAAAGTTATATTGAGGAGCAGGAACCACAATATAAACAGCAGTAGTTTTAGGAAAAAGCTGAAAATTTTGAATTTTCAGCTTTTTTACCTTATCTACGCTTCATTAGCAATCCCGGGCCCTATGGTTGGCTTTGTTAACTCCCGCTTTCTTGCAAGCATGTCAACAAATGCTTCAATTCTTGTCAAATAGCCAGCGTCACCTGTCATTTCATCGATAATAAGGGTCATAATAGGAATGTTGTACTTTTCCTGAATTTCGCTAAAGGTACACTGTGCGATAATCTCGGGCATGCAGGTGAAGGGATATATGTGAATAACACCGTCAAACCTCTTCCTACCGCTCACGATAGCATTTCCTATAGTTTCAAGCCCATGCCCTCCAATATCATCGGTTTTCATAAATTCTTTCCCTGCCTCGTGGGGTGTGTTTTTTGATTTTATGGGTATGAGTTTCTTGATAAAATGCTCCATGATCCAGTTGGCGATACTTAGCTTGTTATGAACCTCAATTCCCATGTTGCCTAACTTTTTTTCTATATCTAAGTTTACATAAGATTCGGTGGCTGCGTACATTTCGCCGACAATCGCTATTTTCAACGGTTTAAATTTCTTGTCGACTTTAGTGCGATTTAGCCTGTTTTTCGTTAGTCGTATGGCTTGCTTTAATCCTCTATAGTCTTTCACGGTTCGAACCCTGTTCTGAAATTCCCGCATTATAGTATCGGTACAGCCTTTGTTCAGTTCTCTGCACCGGACGTAGCAGGCATGTTTGTATAGCTTATCGACTGTAAAGACCGTTCGAATTGCGTATAGTACCCCTTTAAGTTTTTTTGAAACAGATACTCCATTTGTCATGGGTTTGAGTTTTTCCATTACCTCTTTAACGGTCATATTGCTCAAATCGATGCATATGAATTCCGCTTTATACCCTATGCTTTTAATGATTTCGTCATGCAAATCGCCGTAATAACCCAGTCTGCACTGGCCGCAGCCTCCACCGAAAAAAATGGTATCCGCTCCATTTTCGACACAGTGTAGAAAATCACCCAAAAGGGTTTTGAAGGGCAGGCAAATAAACTCAGGGGAGTGTTTTATTCCGTATTCCAGTGTTTTCTTATTGCAGCCGGCAGGCAGTACGTAGTCTATTTCCATGGTATCAAATAAAACTTTAAGGGGCATATACATATTCCCCATATGTGGAAATGCAACTTTCATTCTTTTATCACCCTATCATATCCAAAAATGCTTCTATTCTTGTATCGAACCCGGCTTCTCCCGTATGTTCGTCAACAGTAAGCTTTAAAAACGGAACTTGGTAATGGGATTTAAACCGTCTTTCGATGAACTCGATAACAATGGAATCAACACCGCATGCAAAAGGGGTTAAGTAAATGATTCCGTTCACGTTTTTGTCCTGCGCAAATGTAAAGGCACTTCCAAGGTTATCAAATCCCACATCCCAGAAAACCTTGCCCTGAAATGGATAGGCATTGCACCTTTTTACTTCGCTGTCAAGGCTTAGGGGAGTATATACATCGATGTTTCTGTTTTGAAGCTTTTTTATAAGCTTCATACTTAAATAACAGTCGTATATCATGTACGGATGGCCTATTACCGAAACTGTCAACTTATCCGGCATAGTAACCGGATGGAATCCATTGCTTCGTAACTGTTCTTGCCTGCTATGATTAAAAACGTCTACTGCTTTTTTAAAAGCCTCTACAACATCGTCATGTTTTGCGTTTATAGCTTTTCCGATCTCCCGCAGGCTTTCCTGTGTCTGCTTAATGTCTTTATCCATATGAAGTCTGACTTCCAGGACATTTATGCCTCTTTTTAGGTTTAAAAAAGCCATATCCGGCAGCCCGCAGAATTTTGGGCAGCTGTATTCGTTCTTAGCGACACTTGTATAACGGGGAATAAATATATAGTCTACCTTGCCCATCAGGCTGTATACATGTCCGTGAAAGACCTTCACAGGCAGGCAGGTTTCGTTGCTGCAATGCTTTATGCCATAATCCAGTATTTCCTTGTTGGTATCCTCTGAAACGATTACACTGCACCCGAGATATGTAAAGAAATTTTCCCAAAGCACGCTGTGTTCGTAATAGAATAAGCCTTTGGGAAGTCCTATGGTTGGTTTGCTTTTACTTTCATAGTTATGCTTTTTACGTATCACTTTATTTATGGAGTGGGTGAGTCTTTCCGGCAGGACCGTCATTCCATTACGCAGGGTTTGGGCACCTGTCCTTGCATAGAGTTTTTCAAAAACACTTTCATTTTTGACAGTCTCCATCGAATATGCACTTTCTTCCAAAGGTTTTTGTCTCCCTTCTTTTTCCATTTGATATTCAGAAAGTAGTATTGACTTTGTATTTTCAAATTATACTCTACAGGATAAAGTAAAAGGAAAACCTCTTGCTTTCAGACTGTGGTAAGAGGGATAGTAAAGAGCTGCTGCATAAATAACGGATATAGGTACTATAACCGGGAAAACACCCTGTGAATAAGGGAAATAATATATATACCCGGTGAAACTCCAGTGCATCTTTTTTTCGGGTGGGAAAGCAGGGAACTGTTACCAGGGTTTTGCAGCAGTAGCAATCGCAGCAGCCTTTGAAAGTGGTTCCGATGGAGGGGAGTAGCGAGTTTTACCGACAAAGGGGCTGCCAGGTATTAACAGGAGAGTCCTCGCCCCACACTGTAAAAATTATGCAAAAGTTTCGTTAAAATTATTGTTTCCCGCTATAGATTTGATATAATAAGCTTGTTCCAAAATATAGCATGGGAGGTTAATTTTATATGAAAAGGCTTAGAAAGCTTAGCTTGATTGTGGCGCTTGTTTTTTTATTTTGCGCCATGTTCTCCAATGTAGCATTGGCAGAAAAAATCCATGTGGTAGAATCTGGGGATGTGCTCTGGAAAATTGCGCAAAAGTATGGACTGGACTGGAAACAGGTAAGTGAATACAACCAATTGCAAAATCCACACCTGATTTTTCCCGGCCAACAAATCAGAATTCCGGAGGAAAGCACTGCCGAGGTTGCTCCAAAGGATGAGACTGTCAAACCCTCCGAAAGCGTTTCCAATGTAAAAACTATTACCTTATTGGCAACCGCCGATATGCATGGACGCATCTACGCTTACGATTATGCGGTGGACGCGGTGGATGCAGCGGCAGGATATGCGAAAGCTCAAACGTTAATCAAGCAGGAAAAAGCCAAAAACCCCAATGCCATTTTGATGGATGTAGGTGATACCGTACAGGATAACAGTGCAGAGTTGTTTAATGACCTGCCGGTTCATCCCATGGTTCAAGCCATGAACAAAATGGGATACGATACCTGGACCCTGGGAAATCATGAGTTCAATTTTGAAAAAGCCTTTCTGGATCGGAATATAGCTGCTTTCAAGGGAACTGTCCTTGCAGCAAACATATACAAAGAGGATGGAAACCGTTTTGTCAAGCCCTATACAATTATTGAAAAGGATGGAGTGCGCGTAGCTATTATCGGTCTTATCACGCCGCATGTGCCGAGGTGGGAAGCGAGCTCTCCGGAACACTTCCAGGGATTGAAGTTTACCAAAGTTATAGATGAAGCCAAAAAGGCCATCAAAGAACTGCAAGGTAAATACGATGTACTGGTAGGTGCGTTCCATGAAGGCCGTGAAGGCGAATACGGCGAAGTTGGAATCAAGGCCATTGCAGAAGCCTGTCCGGAATTCAACGTGATTTTTGGAGGACATGAGCATGCCAAGTTCGATAACCTTGTAGTGAACGGGGTAAAGCTCATTGAGCCTGGAGCCTATGGCTGGGCGCTGGCAAAGGCGGAAATCAATGTTGTAAAGGATGGAAATACCTGTAAGGTGGAGAGTGTAACAACAAAAAATATAGAAACGACTCCTGTAAAGGAAGATAGTGAAATACTGAAGGAATTTGAATTCGTACATAAGAAATCCGTTGACGAAGCCAATGTAGTCATCGGAAAAGTTACCGAGGATTTCGTGAAGAGAGTGGATTACATTACCGGTGAGGCGAAGGTAACCACCATGCCCACGGCGCAGGTTCAGGATACTGCACTGATGGATTTGATCAATGAAGTACAGATGTATTATACCAAATCGGATGTTAGCTCCGCAGCGGCCTTTAAGAAGGATATGAATCTGCTGGCAGGAGATTTCAAGAAAAAGAATGTGGCCGATATTTATAAATACACCAATACCTTGATGGGAGTCAACATCACAGGTGCCAACCTTAAAAAATACATGGAATGGTCGGCCAGCTATTATAATACCGCAAAGGATGGAGATGTGACCATCAGCTTCGATCCAAATGTCAGAGACTATAATTATGACATGTTTTCCGGAGTAAAATACGATATCGATATCTCAAAACCGGCGGGAAGCAGGATTGTAAATGCTACCATCGGAGGAGCTCCCATTGACAACAATAAGATCTATAAGCTGGCAGTCAACAATTACCGTTTCGGTACCTTGACAGGTCTGAAGCTTGTTACGGATCAGGATGTCTACTATGATTCATACAAGCTGCTGCAAGATGCCGGACGTATCCGCGACCTTATCGGAAAATACATTAACGAGCAAAAAGCGGGAAAGGTAAGCCCTTTCTGTGACAACAACTGGAAGATCATCGGCTTTGATTTCAATCATCCGTTAAAAGGTATTGTAACGGAGATGATCAAAAAGGGTGAAGTGAAGATTCCTACCTCCGAAGACGGAAGAACTCCCAATGTAAAAGCAGTAAACGTATATGACCTGGTGAAGGAAGGAAAGCTCAAGCTGGTAGATATCGTATCCTTCAATGATTTTCACGGTAATGTGGCGGAGGATGTCAGTGAAACGGGAAAGAATGTGGGTATGGCCAAACTGGTCGCTGCCGCAAAAAGTGCAGTGGCTGCAAACCCGGATACCATCATTGTCTCCGGCGGAGATAATTACCAGGGTACGGCCATTTCCAACTTAACCTATGGTACGCCTGTGTCGGACATGATGAAGTCCATGGGTGTATTGGCGTCGGCTGTGGGAAATCATGAATTTGACTGGGGTGCGGATCGAATTGCGAAATGGGCAAAAGATGGCAATTTTTCGTTCCTTGCCTCCAACATTTATGATGCAAAAACCGGAAAGCCTGTAGAATGGGCGAAGCCTTACCTCATTACAGAGAAGGGCGGACTTAAAATTGCCTTTATCGGGCTGGCACATCCGGATACACCTACATTGACAAAGGCAGAGTATGTGACAGGTCTTGAATTCAAGGATGTTACAGCTGCTGCCCAAGAATGGATTGACTATCTGAAGGCAGGCAAAGCACCGGAAGGTACTCCGGACATCATTATTGCATTAACCCATTTGGATTCTTCACAGGATTCCAAAACTAATGAAGTTACAGGAACTGCTGCGGAATTATGCAAAAAGGTGAAGGGACTGGATGGTGTAATTTCTGCACACAGCCATCTGGCAGTTTCGGGAAAAGTCAATAACGTACCGGTGGTTCAGGCTTCCTACAATGGAAGGGCCCTTTCAAAACTCTCCGTCGTTCTTGATGCAAATGGGAAATTCCTCACGGTGGCTCCTTCTGTAAACCAGATTTATACCACCAAGAAAAACATTATTCCCGACGCAGAAGCAGCGACTGCCTATGAGAAATATGATAAGGAGCTGAAGCCTGTTTTAGGTGAAAAGCTCGGAACGGCAACAGCGGAATTCACTCATGACAGAAACAGCAAAGGCTCTGTCAGCTTGCTGGGCAAATGGGCTTCCGAAGTAATGAAGGAAAAAACCGGCGTACAGGTAGCCATTCAAAACGGCGGAGGGCTACGGCGGTCCCTGCTGGCAGGGGATATTACCATGGGTGACCTGTATGAAATCATGCCCTTTGACAACTATCTTGTAACTCTCGAGCTGCCGGGGGCGGATCTGAAGAAAGCCATCGACCACGGAATTAATAATCCGACCATAACAGACGGCCAGTTTGCCGGGTTGAAGGTGACCTATGATCCGAAGGCCGAGTTCGAAAAAAGAATCACGAGCATCACGCTGGAAGATGGTACACCCATCAAGGACGATGCCTACTATACGGTTGTAATTAATGATTTTATGGTTACAGGTGGCGATAAATACGATTTCTCCAAAGCACGGAATGTGAAGCATACCTATATTCCTGTGAGAGATGTTCTGATTGATGCCATCAAGAAAGCCAAAACGCTTTCACCGGAGAAAGTAACCTATATATCCCCCATTGCCATGACGGTTGACTACTTCAATCTAGCGGCATAATATTGCAGGGGATTCCCTAAAATGCTTTGTTTTCTATGGATTTCGCATTCCAAAGGAGAGTAAAATAAATTACTGCTGCTTTTCTGCGGAGTCCATAGAGAAACAAGGCGTTTTTTTACGTGGAATAATCACAAAAAGTAGAGAGCAGAGCGGAAAAATACTGTCAAAGCTTACGCCTTGATTCGTGCGTTTGCCTTGGTTTTCGGCTTTACTCCGGGGGCGTTGAGGAAACTTTTCTTGTAGAATGACACTGCGAAGAAGGCGGTTACGGGTACGGTTAATATGATGCCGATACTTCCGCCGAGACTTTGAATGATTTCTGTTTTGACCAGGGGGATGTTGATGAACTGCCGATAGTTCATCTGGAATCCCCAAATCAGCATGATGGTGTTAAAGGCTCCCCCGGCAAATGCCAGTATCAGAGTATCCGCCATGGTGCCCATAATGTCTTTGCCCACATTCATGGAGGCCTGCAAAAGCTGTTTGGGTGTAAATTTCGGATTTGCCTGGTGAATTTCAAAGGTGGAAGAGGCGATGGACATGGCTACATCCATTACGGCACCCAAAGAGGAAATGAGGATGGAGGTAAACATGAGTCCGCGGATTTTGATCTGATAGTCCTTTGCCAAATACAGAAGCTGCTGGCTGTTTTCCATAGTAACCCCGGACACATGGGCCCATTCTCCGGCAAGCCATGAAATGAATCCGGCGGCACTGACACCACAAATGGTTCCCAAAATGGCGGCGTAGGTTTTTTTGTGAAAGCCTCCAATTAAAATAAAGGAGGAAATGGCGGCAAGGGAAGCTGCGAAAACTGCTACTAAAACCGGAGATTTTCCCTGGAAAATAAGGGGCAGCATGAAGAAGATAACGATAACTCCGGTGAGAATCAGTGAAATGGCGGATTTTAGCCCCTTCATTCCTCCAAACAAAAGAAGGAGGAAGAAAAAGAGTCCTGCCAGAAAAATCAGAACGCCATCGCTTTTATAGTTATAAATCCACGCCGTAGGATTTCCGTCGGTATCCGTAATGCCGGCGATGAGTACCATTCCTTTTTCAGCAACAATATTATGGCTTGTGCTGAGGGGGTTGTCCGTTTCAAAGGTTTTGCCCTTGTATTTTCCGGTTAGAATTTCCAGTTTTACCCTCTGCGAGCCAAGAAAACGGTTTTCAACTACAGGATCGGGATTCAGTTCTTCTTTAAGAATTTCAAGAACTTTTGCGTCTTCGAAAAGCTGGTCAAAGTACTTCGGCTGCTGTTTGTTCATGGTGAAAATAGGGGATAAAAAAATAATCAACGGAATCAGTGCGCAGATGACTAAAAATCCAATGTGCTTTTTCATAGAAACCCAATTACCTTTCGTTTTACTTCTATTATACAACAAATTTGAGAGCAGATTGGGAAAGAATGATAAATTAACCTGGATTTAATAAATAAGCAGCTTTATTCCTGTAGCACCATTTTCTCTAGGATGCATGAAAGGGAGAGTCTGTTGGAATCACAGGAATGGTGACAGAGACCTTGGTACCCACCTCATATTTGCTTTTATAGCAAATGCCGAACTTATCCCCGTAGCTCAGCTTGATTCGCTGATTGACATTCCGTATGGCGTAGCCATGGTTGCCGGCGGTGCTCTGAAGCAGCGGGTTGTTGATCCGCTGGTTCAAACTTTCCAGATGCTCGGGTTCCATACCTAATCCGTTGTCTGAGATCTCAAAAAGAATGGTTTCTTCGTCCAGCTTCTGAACCAGGATTTTTATTACCCCTGGGGTTTCCTTTTTGTTAAGCCCATGAATGAAAGCATTTTCGACAATGGGTTGAAGAATCAGCTTGGGCGATTTAAAGTTCTCAATATCCGAGTCAATATCCAATATATAGTTCATTTTGTCTCCGCATCGGAGCTGCTGTATAAAGAGGTACTGCCTTACATGCTCGATCTCATCACGGATTGGAATTTCTTCGGAGCCCCCGCTTAAGCCTAAACGGAAAAACATGGAAAGAGAGGCCGTGAGTTCGGAAGCCTTTTTGCTGTCGCCGGAAAAAATCAGCCATTTGATGGAATCCAGGGTATTATACAGAAAATGAGGGTTGATCTGTGCCCGGAGGGCTTTTAACTCTGATTTTCTCAGCGCCTTCTGTTCGTCAACAATGGTATCCAGAAGACTGTTAATCTTGTCCAGCATAAAGTTGAACTCGGTGCTAAGCTCATTGACCTCCATACACCCCTGCACATTCACTTTTTGCGACAGGTTTCCATTGCGGGTTTCTTTAATGGACAGGAGGATCTTTTTCAGGGGATGGGACATATTATTCAACACCAGGGTACTCATGGCCGTAATGATGATAAAGGAAATAATTCCGACGATGCTGACGGATAGTAAAGTGCTGGATACGGAGTCTTCCAGTTCCTTGACAGGGATGGTGACCACCAGCTTCCAATCATTGATGGAGAGCGGGGAATGAAAGATAAAGCAGTTATCCGTGCCGATTTTGCCTTCAAAGAAGTTCAGGCTGCTGTTGCTGGCGGACATTTGCTTCATAGCGCTGCCGGTGAAGTTGATATTTCCCAGGATGCTCCCCCGATTCTCGCTGGCGAGAATCGTTCCCTGGCTGTTGATGATATAGAGGTTGCCGTTTTTTCCGAACTTTATATTATCAATGAGCCGGGAAAGGTTTTCGGAGTTGATGCTGAGGGCCACATATCCCAGGTCCTCGGAAGTCTTTTCATTTACAATGTAACGGATCAGCATGAATTGGTTCAAGCGGGAATTCAGTTCATCACTATTGCTTTTCACGATTTCTTCCGAAGAACTGTTGTAAAAGAAATCCGTCCAGATGAGCTTCCCCTTATTCGCATAAGCCTTTTTGAACCACTCGTTGTTAAGCTCCCTGCGGATATTGTAAGGGGTGAAGTTTAACCTTCTTGCGATAATAATGCTTTTATCGGAGATGAACATGATGTCATCAATGAGATTTTCTATATAGGCCAGGCCTTCCTGGTGGGTGTCATATTTGTTAAACTCGTAACAATTATGCAGGTATCGGCTGATTTCACTTTCACTAATATTATTGGAGGCATCCGAATAGCTGAGAATCCTCGTATCGTTTGATATCATGAGGGCTGTATTTTCAGCCAGCTTCAGCCTGGAATTGATTTTATCCATGGTTTCCTGCAGGATAAGAAGACCTGTTTCCTTAAAGTTTTCCTTTGTCTGGTTTAAGGTCTTTGCATAAGTGATGGATGAAATCAGGGCAATGGTAATAAGGATGATAACCCCAATAGCAATATTAATTTGAAGGTTTAGCGGGTAGGAATAAATTTTATATCGTATCCGGTTCAAAAGTTTATTTTTCATCATCGTCTCCGAAGGAAAGAGATTTTTTATTTATCCGTTTGTTTGGACAGTAATAGGTTAAGATCCTTTTCTATGTTCTCAATGGCAGTTTTGGCATCAATCTTTCTATAGAGGGCATCGGAGAAATTTTTTTGCATGGAGCCTGAGATGGAGGAATAGTAGGGCGATACGGGTCTGGGTTTAGCTGCTTCAAAAATATTTTTAAATTCCGATATCCAGGGAGTAATTCGATTCAATTCGGCATCATTGTAAACCGACTTTCTCGTCGGGGCATATCCTCCGAGCCGGTTGTCCAAGGCCTGGGCTTCATAACTGGACATCCACTGGATAAACCGCCATGCAAGATCCGGGTTTTTGGAATTTTTATTGATGACCAGATTCCAGCCCCCCAGAGTTCCACTGCTTACAGTGCCCTGAGGACCTTTCGGCAAGGGAGCGATGCCTACCTTTCCTTTTACCTTCGAATCATAGGCGTTGAAGAATCTATAGGCGTAGGGCCAATTTCTAAGGAAAATGGAACTGCCGTCATTAAATGCCATAATGGAATCGTCTTCCTGGAAAGTCAAAACATCCTCGGAGGAGATGCCGGAATGAATCAAGTCGATCATTGTCTGCAATCCCTCGATGGATTGAGGTGAATTTATGGTTGCTTTCCCGTTTTCAAGTACGGAGCCGCCATTATTCCATATAAACTCCAAGGCATTACATACCAGGCCTTCATAGGAGTATCCCTGTAAAACATAACCATACTTGATCCCCGGATCGTTGATATGCTTTTTTGTTTGTGCAATCAGCTCACTATAGGTGGCTGGCGGTGTACTGATGATATCCTTGCGATAGTAAAGGAATGGGGCATCCGTCCGGAGGGGCACGGCATATATTTTTCCCTTGTAGGAGCAGGCGTCCAGGGCATTTGCCAGGAACTCCTTCCGCATGTCCTCGCCAAAATAATCATCCAGTGCTGTGATCCGGTTGTTGGAAGCCAGCTCTGCGATCCACACAATGTCTGCAAAAAAGACATCGATACTGGTATCCCCGGAGGATAGGGCAATTTCATAAACGCTTCGCTGGTAATCGGTGGAACTCGGCAATTGTTGAAGCTTCACTTCAATGTCAGGATTTAATTCCTGAAAAGTGCGAATGAGCTGTCTGACGGTGACGTCATTCCCTCCATAGGAACAAACAATGGTCTTTTTAGGAAGCGGACTGGCAACTTCCTGCGAACTCCCGGGACCATCGGATTGGGAGCTGCGATTTATTGTATGAGTAATAAAAAGAATTAAAGTTATTACGACACATGCTGCTATAGCCAGGATTGCAAATATTGCTTTTTGTTTGGCGGTCTTCATCATTCTACTTCCCACCTTTTAAGAATTTCTCAATGTGCCAGGGGAGAGTGAAAATAGAACTGCCTCTTCTTTGCGGGCCCACCTTGGCAGCCATGGCGGATGCAGCAAATGGCAGTGAAAGTTATATTTTCACCGGTCCTAAGTCCCGTGTGAAGTGAAAACACTTCAACTTGTATTTCAGAAGATACAGGGGGGAACCCCTTTGCTGGCCACTCCAGCAGGTAAATAAAACCGCCGCTTCCTCGGGAAGGGGGTGGGTTGCCTACGAATTGAAGATCATCTATATTCTCTTTCTATTCTACTCTATGATATGATATAATTCAACTGTACAAAAAAGTTTTCCCTGGGGGTACTATCAAATGTATAGGCTAATGGTTGTGGATGACGAGGAGATAATTCGCAAGGGCCTCATTAATTCAATGGACTGGGGCCAACACGGATACAGCATTGTGGCAGAAGCAGAAAACGGCAGGAAGGCTCTTGAAATTGTACAGGCTGTAAAGCCGGATATCATCATCACCGATATCTATATGCCTGTGATGGATGGTATAGAGTTTGCAACAGAGGTCCGGCGCTTGTTTCCGGAAATTATTATCATCTTTTTAAGTGGGTATAATGAGTTTATTTATGCCCAGAAGGCCATTGAGGCAGGCATTTTCAGATATTTGACCAAGCCTGTTTTGGAGGAGGAGCTCCTGCTGGCATTGCATGAGGCCGGTAAGGATTTGGAGCACAAGGAACTGGAAAAGAATCAGGTTTTTAAACTGAAAACACTCATTCGGGAGAGTTTGCCCCTTCTTAAGGAACGATTTTTTCTTAACCTGGTCAAGGGTGCCTTCAATGAAAAAGAGATTCAAAATAAGCTGGAATATTTCGGGATAAGCATCGAGGCAGATCAGTTCTTTTGCATGATCATAAGCATGGATGAATACTTTAACCTGAATGAAAAACAGAATGAAGCCGATCTTAACCTCCTCAAATTTGCTATTCAGAACATTGCAGAAGAGATATTGGAGGAAATGAAGGATCAGATGTTTTGCTTCGAAGAGAAACGAAGTGAGATCGGCGTCCTGTTCTGTTCCGAAAACAAGGGCGACACAAAGCTGCTATCTGTTTTGCACCCGATTTTGCAAAAAATTCAGGATGCCGTCCGCCGCTATTTGAAGACGACGGTTTCTGTCGGTATTGGAAGAAGCTGCAGCAGCCTGACGGAAATCAGCAGATCCTACCGGGAAGCGGAGGCATCATTGGGATACAGGACAGCCTTTGGAAAAAACAGCATTATCTATTTCGGAGATATCGGACAACCGGATAAGATGGGGATTCCTCCCGGCACCTTTGAAAAAGTAAATGAACTGGTAAAAGCGGTGAAGGGCGGGGACATGGTTGCATCCTTTGATATCATAACCGAGGTTTTTGAATCGCTGCGGCGTGAGAACAGTTTGAAGAAATCCCATATTCATCTTCTGGTGATTGAAATCATAAATAAATTCATTCGAATCGTACTGGAGTTCGGAGCGGATATCTCGGAAGTGTATGGAGACGAATTTACACCCTTTACGCTGCTTAACTACGATACCCAGGAGGACATCACTTACAGGCTGAAGGAATTGACCAGCCGTACCGTTGAATTTATAAACTCCAAGCACAAGGTGGTCAATCGAAGCTTTGTGGAAAAAGCCAAGGAATTTATTAACAAAAACTACGGGAGTGAGAGCTTGAGCCTGAGTACCATCGCGGACAGCGTACATGTAAGTCCGGGGTACCTGAGCCAGCTTTTCAAGCAGGTCGTGGGTGAGTCTTGTGTGGAGTATATTACTAAAGTGCGGCTGAATGAGGCAAAAAAGCTGCTGAAGGAGACAGGCCTGAAAACCTATGAAGTAGCTTTTCAGGTGGGATACAGCGACTCGCAGTATTTCAGCACCTGCTTTAAAAAACACATCGGAGTTTCCCCGACAGATTATAGAGACATCATTACAAAGGATATACTGGATTAAGACTGCCTGCCAAGGGCAGTCTTTTTATTGTCCGGAAAAGTTCTTTTTCTGGATAATAAAAAATTCAACATCTAAAGATATCAAACAAAATCATTAGATATTCTATTCATTCATTTTTTTAAAATCGTTACAATGAAAATGTAAGGATAAGCCAATTTTACAGGGCTTATGAACGAGGTGAAAATAAATGAGGGGGAATCATTTAATGAAAAGACGTTACAAGGTATCGGCAGTATTGATGGCGCTAACCATGACGGTATCTCTGGCAGCTTGTGGTGGAACACAGAAGGCAACGCCTACACCCGAGCCGAAGAAAACCGAAGAACCCAAAAAAGCTGACCCGACCAAGGCACCGGGTCCCATTGAGCTTGTTTACGGAAGAGGTGTTGACAACACACCGGCCAATAGTAAGATGGTAGAAGCCTTCAATAAGAAGTTTGAAGGCAAAATCAAGGTTAAATTTGTTGAAATGCCCAATGAAACCGACAAACAGCATAACCAGTACGTTACATCCTTTAGTGCCGGCGGAAGCGAATATGATGTTGTTGATATCGACGTAATATGGCCGGCAGAATTCGCACAGGCGGGGTATGCTTTGGCCCTCGACAAGTTCGTTGAGAAAGATAAAATCAATATGGCCGATTATATGACCGGTCCTGTTGCGGCAGCCACTTTCAAAGGCAAGTTGTGGGCAATGCCGAAGTTCACGGATGCAGGGCTTCTCTTCTACCGGAAGGACATCGTTGATAAGGTGCCTGCAACCTGGGAAGAGCTGATTGAGGCGGCAAAAGCCAATAAGGGCAAGGGGGATACCAAGTTCGGATACCTCATGCAGGCAAAGCAGTACGAAGGTCTGGTATGTAACGCGGTAGAATTTATTTCAGCCTATGGCGGGTCCGTTGTTGACGGAGACGGAAACATAACCATCAACAGCCCTGAGACCATTAAAGGTCTGAAAACAATGGCTTCCATCGTCAAATCGGATTTCGCACCCAATAACATCACAACCTTTACGGAACAGGAGTCCCATACGGCCTTTATTAACGGTCAGGCTCCCTTCATTCGTAACTGGCCGTACCAATGGGCTTTAGGAAATGATGAAAAGCAGTCCAAGATCGTTGGCAAGCTGGCCATGGCGCCCCTTCCGAAGGGTGATAAGAGATCGGCAGCCTGCCTTGGCGGTTGGATGGCTATGATTAACAAAAACACCAAGAACCCTGAAGCTGCCTGGGAATTCCTTAAGTTTATGACAGGTGCGGAAGGTCAGAAGATAAGCGCTATTGAAGGCGGCTTAGCTCCTACGTATATACCTCTCTATGACGATAAGGATGTAGTTGCAAAGAATCCCCATTTTGGCGACAAGGGATTCCAGGAAGGTTTGAAGGCTGCAGTTCCCAGACCTGTATCCCCCATCTATCCAAAACTTTCCGAAATCATGCAGATTGAAATATCAAAAGCTTTGGCCGGACAGCAGTCCGTTGAAGATGCTGTAAAGATCATGGATGAGAAGATGAAAGCGGCTGTGGCTGCGGCAAAATAGGTTTTATGAATTCAGAAGCCATTAAGTGCCAGCACTTAATGGCTTTTGGGCTATCTTAATCGGGGGGAAGATGAATATGAAGAAAAAAATGCAGATGTCGGAGTCCTTGACAGCCTATCTGATGGTACTGCCTGCTGTAATCATTATTTTTTCCATTGCACTTTGGCCTGTCATTCAGTCCTTTTGGTACAGTATGTTTGACCTTCGGCTGAATCATCCTGCAAAGAATGCGGTCCACTTAAAGTACCAGTTGGATATGGAAAAGTTTGTAGACACCCAGTTTTATGTTGAGAAAGCCTTAAAGGACCTTGAGAAAAGCAAGGGGAATAAGGACAAGGATAAAATTGCCGAGCTGAGCCAGACGCTGACCGTAATGAAGGAAGACTTGATGAAGCAGCAGAGTGTCTCCGAACGGTATAAACCCGTTGAGGAACTGTTGGATGCCATGAAACCGGTGAATGATCCTCAGTTGAAGTATGCTGAAATCGGGAAAAAGGATGCAGAAGCCTACCTGAGCGGAGTAGCAAAGGTAAAGGAGGGCCTGCTTGCACTGAGTGAAAAGAAGGATGATCCGGCAGTCCAGGCCTCGAATTTGATGGAGGAACTGCGGGTTTCCATCATGGAACCGAACTTTGTCGGGCTGGACAATTACAAATACTTTCTGAGTGAACTGACCTTTAAGGGAAACGAGATGGGAAGGCTGGGCAAATCCCTTACCAATACCCTTGTGATTACCATTGTTTCCGTCTTTATGGAATTGGTCCTCGGCATCGCCATTGCCTTATTAATAAACAGATCCTTTAAGGGAAGAGGGCTGGTCAGAGCTGCCATACTGGTTCCATGGGCCATTCCGACGGTTGTATCTGCCAGAATGTGGCGTTTTCTCTACGACGGACAGACGGGAATCATCGCCCACTGGCTCGCCAAGCTTGGCATCGTGAGCGACACCGGGGTGTTGATGACCACGAAATTCGGGGCTTTTTCCTCCGTTATATTTGCTGATGTATGGAAAACAACCCCGTACATGGCACTTTTGCTTCTAGCGGGATTACAGACCATTTCCGAGGACCTATATGAAGCTTCCAATATTGACGGTGCTACGAAAATACAGAGCTTCTTTAGGATAACACTTCCACTTTTGAAGCCCACTGTACTGGTTGCATTGCTTTTTCGGACGTTGGACGCATTTAGAATATTCGACCTGATCTATGTGCTGACAGGGGGAGGACCGGGAAATTCTACCGAGACCATTTCCATTTATGCGTATGTGACCATGTTCTCGCAGATGGATTTCGGCAAGGGTTCCACACTCTCCATCGTGGTATTCCTTTGTATCTCACTGATCAGCATTATTTATATCAGAGTTTTAGGCGCCGATGTTATGAAGAGCGGAAGCTGATAGAAGGGGGGAATTGAGATGAAGAAGCATGCAGGACCGATTTTTTATACCTTATTAGTTCTTTTTGTATTTGCAGTAATGTTTCCGTTTTACTACGTGTTTTTAACGTCCATAAGGAAACCGGATGAGATTTTTTCAAGCTTTAGCCTGATTACTCTCTTTCCATCCATAGGTTCCTACATCAATGCATTTACCGTAAGGCCCTTTGCCAACTATCTTCTGAATAGCTTTATAGTATCCTTCGCATCCACTTTTTTATCGCTGGTGGTTGCTGCTTTTACAGCCTATGCGGTGGCAAGGCTCCGGTTCAGAGGAAAATCGATTCTTCTTGGGCTTGTGTTGGCCGTATCCATGTTCCCGCAAATTGCGATTATATCGCCCGTATATATTTTTATGAAATCCCTGGGGCTCAGAAATACGTATCCCGGACTTATCATCCCTTATATCACCTTTGCCCTGCCCCTGGCCATATGGTATCTTACCACCTTTTTTAAGGAGATACCCTTTTCCCTGGAGGAATCGGCAAAGATCGATGGAGCCAGCCCGCTGCAAACCTTCTTTCTGGTTATTGCACCGCTGGCCGCACCGGGAGTTTTTACCACAGCCATACTGGTTTTCATCAACTCCTGGAATGAATACCTGTTTGCACTGACCATCAACACCGAGGATCACATGAGGACGGTTACAGTGGGAATTACCATGTTCAATTCCCAGTACACCATACCCTGGGGAGAGATCGCGGCGGCTACCGTCATCGTAACGGTTCCATTGATTGTAATGGTGCTGGCCTTCCAAAAGCGTATTGTAGCGGGTTTGACTTCCGGGGCAGTGAAGGGGTAAACGGAACTTTTCAAACTGGAATAATTGCTGTGGGGAATTCCGATTTTACATCGATATGGATTTCCTTTATCGGACAGGAATAGGATTTAGCCTTGAAACGGTCTGAAAGACTGGGTTTTAAGGCTTTTTACTTTTAAAGGCTTTGATGCGGTTAAATTTTTGAACTAAATTTCCCTTGTTTTTGCAGTATTTTCTGAAGAATTTACGTTTAAATAATTGAAAGCATAGGAATCAAGGAAAAGATGGTGAAAATGGTGGAGAACGAAAAAAATATCTACATTCTTCTTACAGATACAGGAACTGTGTTTACCCGATTAATTAAACTATACACCAAAGCACCCTTCAATCATGCCTCTATTGCATTTGACCGGGAGCTGAAGGAGGTTTACAGCTTTGGGCGGCTAAAGCCCCATAACCCTCTCATCGGAGGCTTTGTAAAAGAAAATATTCGCGGACCTTTGTTTATACATGCAAAATGCGCTTTATATTGCTGTACGGTGGAACCTTCCGCCTATGAACAGGTGCGCAGGCATGTTAGAAGGTTCGAAAAGAACCGGCATCAGTATAAATATAACCTCATAGGATTGCTGGGGGTCCTTCTCAATATAAATCTGCGAAGGGAAAATGCCTACTTCTGTTCTGAATTTGTTGCCTCCGTGTTTCAGGAAAATGGAGTGGATATTATTGATAAGCCCTCTGCCCTTACCACTCCCGGAGATTTTGAAAAGTCAGAGGCTCTTCGGCTTCTGTACCAGGGGAAACTGGTCAATTACCGGTCGAGGGCATCAAAAATTGCCTGACTTGCCGATGGCAGCCTGTGTTCCCGCTACAAAGCTCATCCGCTGCCATTCTCTGGAGCGCCAGCGCCGGTATAAGAGCAATCCGCGGAACCATTCATCAGCGGCATAGGCAAACCATATGCCCAGCAAACCCAGATGGAAATGGATACCCAGCAGGTAACACAAGGGGAGGCTGATGCCCCACATGGAAAAAATAGTGATGACTTCTAACGATGGAAGACATGGTTGCAATCAAGGCCTGCAAAAAGGAAGCGCCTCCTACAATCCACATGTACTGCATGGCATACTCCATCAACTCGTCCGGAAGGTTCATCAGCCGGAGTAAACTCCGGGAAAATACGGCCAGGAAAATACTGAGCAGAAAGCCCAGTGCAGCATTGACCATTAAGGAACAAACTGCGGCTTTGGAAGCGGAGGCAGTATCCCTGGCGCCGAGGTATTGACTGATAATAATGCCTGTTCCTAGAGAAACGATGGTGTACAGGGTCAAAACCATACTGATGATCTGGTTGGCAACACCAACGGCTCCAACGGCCTGATCCGAATAATGGCTCAGCATTAGAACGTTGACATTCCCAAGAAGCATTCGAAACAGATTTTCCAAAAATATGGGCCATACAAGGGAAAACAGGGTTATTTTTTTATCCAGTGCCTTCATAAGAGTACCTTTCGATATGGATTTATTTGCTATAAGCTTTTCCGCGAATCGAGAGCGGTTTCTATTGCAGTAGAACAATAGAAGCCGCCGCTTTCGCATATTCGTAACTTTTAATATTGCTCTATAGAAATTATAAAGCTATAATAAAAGTAAAAACATACACAATTTTGCGAAGGATATTTGCGATATTGTTATTTGAAAATTATAGAGGGGAAAGGAAATGTATGATCAATATCTCCGGAAGCAGCAGAAGTTATTGGAAGGAGTCTGGATTCCAGGACCATGAGAAGTATATCCTGGTCAACTGCTGTGGATATCAAAAATTTCTCACCCGTGATTTTAAAATAGCCAGGCATCAGGGGCGGGTGGATTACCAGATTATCTATTTGATAAAGGGCAGCGGGTACTACGAGTTTGATAATGAAATCACAAAGCTGGAGGAGGGAAGCGTTATTGTTTTTACGCCGGGACAGCCCCAGCATTACCATTACCGGTTGGAAGATTCAACGGAACTGTACTGGATTCATTTTACCGGGTATGGAGTTGAGGAGGAATTGATGAAGGTAGGACTCCTGGGAAGAAGATTCTACTCCATCGGCGTTTATGACGAGTGTACCGAATTGCTGGCGAAAATCATGCAGGAACTCCAGCTTAAAAAGCCTCTCTACATGCAATATTCCGTAGGATACTTTCTTCAGCTGCTTGCCTGCATCGCCCGGAAACTGGAGAGCCTGACGGATAATCAAAGCATTACCAATGAGGACAGCTTCAGTAAAATCATTGCCATCATGCATTTGAAATATAATGAAGCCTATTCTGCTGAGTACTATGCAAAAATGTGCAATCTTGGAGTTTATAGTTTTATTCATAAGTTCAAAAAACTGACAGGATTATCTCCCTTGCAGTACATAACCAAAATACGCATGGAGGAAGCGAAGTACCTGATTTCCCGTTCTTCTCTGAGCATCAAGGAGGTCTCCGATATCGTCGGCTATGAAAACCCCTTGTATTTCAGCCGGGTGTTTAAAAATGTCATTGGCGTATCTCCCAGTTTTTATAAAAAGAACACAGTTTTGCAGCCGGAATAGGGCTTGAAAAATTTGCTTTATAGTAAAATCTATTGTGATATCTTTGTTCTTTATTCCAGGACAGCGCCCCGTATGCAGGGTGCCATCTTTTAGTTTTAGTATGGAGGTTTTTGCAGTGCCAAAGGGTGAATTCCGCTGCTTATTTTCCAACCATACTGTAATAAAATTGATTGCCTGAAATATACTGGACTTTATTACAATAAGTACTGTTTATTCCTTGGAAAAGCGTGGTAATCATATTTTAATTTATTCGGTAATACCCACTATTCCAAAGAAAGGACGTGGTTTCAGATGCTTAAAAACTACATATGCCATGGTGATTGTGAGGAATATCTTCAAAGCTTTATCAATTCGATGTGTGAAGCTTTTGCGCTTCATGAGATTATCTGCGATGACGAGGGAAATCCCTGTAATTACAGTTTTTTGGCAGTAAACCACGCTTTTTTGGAAGTGACGGGCCTTACCATGGAGGCAGTTACGGGGAAAACGGTACTTGACATATACCCTGACCTGGAGGGCCAATGGATTGAACTATATGGAAGGGTAGCTCTCAGCGGCACTTCCTTGCAGTTTGAGAGATACTTCCTAACTTTGGGCAAGCATTTCAAGGTCAGTGCCTTTAGTCCTATGAAAGGACAGTTTATTACCCTGTTTTCCGATATTACCGAATTCAAGAAGGCAGATGCTGCATTGAAAAAACATCAGATTTTGTTTGAAAACGCCCAGGATATCGTACTATACGCCAAACCTGACGGCAGCATTATCGATGCGAACAAAAATGCATTGTACAAGTACGGTTATTCCTACGATGAGCTCTTGCTTTTGAGTATTCAGGACATAAGAGACCCTTCCGTGAGGGACAGGCTGGATGAGCAAATGAAGAGGGCAGACACCACGGGTGTGGTGTTTGAGAGTATCCATGTAAAAAAAGACGGCACAAGTTTTCCGGTAGAAGTGAGTGCGAAAAGTACGGTTATAGAGGAGGAAAGAGTAAGGATCCACATTATAAGGGATATCACCGAAAGAAAAAGAGCAGAGGAAAGAATCGTATATCTGGCGAATTATGATTCTCTGACGGGAATTGCCAATCGCAGCTATTTAATGCAGCAGTTTGACACCACCCTTGAACAGGCTGTAAGGGGGAATTTCAAGTTTGCCATTATGCTGTTGGATGTAAACCGGTTTAAGACTATCAATGATACCTATGGACATAATGCAGGAGATAAAGTATTGAAGGAAACAGCGGACAGAATTAAAAATTCCGTTAGAAAAGTCGACACCCTTGGACGGTTGGGCGGGGATGAATTTATCGTTATCCAGCCCTTTATAAAAGGAAAGGAAGATGTTTCAGCCTTTGTACAGAGGATTCTCAAGGAATTTGAGGCTCCCGTCGAATTGGACGACGGTACAAAATTTAACATAAGCATTAGTTTGGGAGTCAGCCTCTATCCTGATGACGCCGAAGATGCAAAAAATCTCATTCACTGTGCGGATACTGCGATGTATAAGGCAAAACAAAAGGGAGGAAATCATTTCGATTTATATGTGCGATAAGTTATAGGTCGCTCCATTATAATGTTGAAGGAAAAACTGTAGGGGCGGGTTCCAAACCCGCCCACTCTGATTTTATACCACGATCCAGAATCAACTGCGTTGCCGAATTCAGGGCGGGTTTAGAACCCGCCCCTACAAGGATGAAAGGAATACACCCGGAGAGAATAGTCAGGGCACGTGAAAAATTTTTAACTTACCTATTGACAATAGTTTAGGAAAGCATTAAACTACGTATAATAATAAAACTATAAAAAATATTTAAAAGTAAGTTTTATTGAAACACGTTTACCGGAAAGAGTGAATTAAGGAAATCTAATCTTTCCTATGTGTTATAATAAAACTATAAAAAATATTTAAAAGTAGGTTTTATTGAAATGCGTTTAACGGTGAATCGTTAATTAATGAAAAATTTAATTCACCTACGCATTATAATAATTATAACAACGATGATAAGGAAAAGTAACTTCCATTTCCTTCAGAGAGAAAGCATCGCGGCTGAAAGTGCTTTCAGGAATCATGCAAGTGAACGGACACCTTGGAGTTGGCCGGAGGAAAGCAGGCGTACGCATTGCAAGTAAGCCGGTCCGTCAGCAGACGTTATATGCATTGAGTTGAACGGTGACAGTATGAATCCACTGAAGCTGCTGTTACTGTTACTTTGGGTGGTACCGCGGGAATAAACCTCTCGTCCCAGAATGATTTCTGAGACGAGGGGTTTTTTATTATCCAGGAAAGTTCTCTTTCCTGGATAATAAAAAACATTAAATTTATGCGTGTGCCAGCTTTTCCGTATACTTTGGAAAGGCACATGCGCAAACAAAAGTGGCAAAGCCACCTTTGTTATTGGATCCAATACCTTACTTTATGATTTGAGTACTCAAACAGCCGGCACGGGATGCGGCTATAGGCAGCATCCCGACAATAGAATAGGGAAAAGAACGATGAACGGAAAAAGTATTCTAAAGGAGGCTGTGAAAAACATAGGGGTTCTTTTTCGTGGGCTGCTTGCAGGGCACTGCACGCGGTGTAGCGAAACCTATAGAACCACTTTTTTCACAGCCACCTGTAACCCAGCCTCCAGGGAGAAGGTATCGTGACTGGAAGTACCTTCAGGAATTGGATAGAAGAAAAGACATCCGGGAGTTGGCTGGAGGAAAGCACGAAAGTGCGAGTAAGCCAGCACGCGGGTAGGCGTTATGGACATTGAGAGGAGTGCAAAACCGGTAGGGCTTGTTACAGGTACCTGTTTTGTGTTCAATTTGGGTGGCACCACGAGAGTAAACCTCACGTCCCGGAAGTAATTCTGCGGCGTGAGGTTTTTTATTGTCCAGGAAAGTTCTCTTTCCTGGACAATAAAAAACCTTGAATTTATGCGCGTGCCAGCTTTTCCTCATGCTTCGGAAAGGCATATGCGCAAACAAAAATGGCGAAGCCACCTTTGTTCTGGCAAAAAAAGATATGCCGTATTGTTCTTTCAAGCGGGTTTACCCTTGGGTACAAAATGAACAGAATAAAATGATAAGAAAGGTGAAGGATTATGGAGTATATTGCTCAGATTAACAACAAATCGCGAATAGAGGAAGCAGAATTACAAAAACATGCGGGTGAAGTGGTAAAAATCTCCGGCATGATACACAAAATCAGAGAAATGAGCGGGTTTGCCTTTGTTTTGCTGCGGACCCGGAGAGAGGTGCTTCAATGTGTCTATTCGGAAGAAAAGGCACGGTTTGATCTAAAGGAGCTTACGGAAGGCTGCGCTGTGCGCATAGAAGGAGAAGTAGTCCCGGATGCCAGAGTGGCGGGCGGAGTGGAAATCCACATGATCGATATGACGGTTTTATCCAGGCCGGCAGAAAGTTTGCCGGTGGTTATCAATAAAAAGAAGCTGGATATTTCTCTGGATACAAACCTGACCTATCGACCCATATCCCTGAGAAATCCAAGAGAACGGGCTATATTCAAAATTCAGGAGGGCATAGCGAGAGGATTCAGGGAATACCTGCTAAAGCAGGGCTTTACGGAGATTCGAACACCGAAAATTGTCTTTGCCGGTGCCGAGGGCGGGGCCAATATATTCAACCTGGACTACTTCGGTAAACAGGTGTACCTGGCACAAAGTCCGCAATTTTATAAACAGACCATGGTGGGTGTCTATGAACGGGTCTTTGAAATAGCTCCGGTCTACAGGGCGGAGAAGCATAATACCTCACGGCACTTGAACGAGTATACCAGTCTGGACCTGGAAATGGGCTTCATCCGGGACTTTACCGAAATCATGCAGATGGAGACCGGGATGCTTATATACATGTTCCAACTGCTGGAGGAGGAGTATGGGAAGGAATTAGAGCTTTTAGAGGCAAAAGTTCCACACGTCGAAGCGATTCCTTCTATGAAGTTCATGGAGGCCAAGAATCTGATTGCTTCGGAATATAAAAGAAAGATCACGGATTACCATGACTTTGAACCGGAAGAGGAGCAGCTCATCTGTGACTATGTGAAAAGGAATTTCAACAGTGAGTTCGTATTCATCACGCATTACCCTTCTTCCAAAAGGCCTTTTTATGCCAAGGAAGACGAAAATGACAGGAACTATACTCTGAGCTTCGACCTGCTGTATAACGGGCTGGAAGTAACGACGGGGGGACAGCGGATTCACGATTACCAACAGCAGGTGGAAAAGATGCTCCAGCGGGGAATGAATCCCGAGGACTTTGAATCCTATTTGATGGTTCATAAATACGGCATCCCGCCTCACGGAGGGCTGGGTGCGGGGCTGGAGCGGCTGACCATGAAGTTCCTGGGCCTAGGTAATGTGCGGAATGCCTGCCTGTTTCCGCGGGATATGAACAGAGTGACACCGTAGGCTTGCGTGCAGGGGAGATCCCCTTCAGCGGTTTGAAAAAGAACCGCTGCCGGTAAAAATTTCATGTGAAAAGTTCAGAAAATGGAAGAGTGAACTTTAAACGGAATGTTTAGAGTTCACTCATTTTGTATTCCCGTAAAAGCGGTGCAAGAGCTGCATTTTTACCGTACCTTAGTCAGCGGCGGGATGAGCCGGCGTAAAAATACAGTCATAATAACGGAAAGCAGGAGTGAGGGTGCAATCCAAACCTGTGGAGTAGGAACGGCTGCTAATCCGTTCCAGCGCACTGTTCAAATCCAGGCTTCCCGATAGGTAGTTATGAATGACATCCAATAATTCGACTGCTTCCGCAACGGCCCTGTCAAATAGTTCCGGGAAAGAGGCAGAGGAGCGGGCGGACTTATCCCAGGGCAGGGACCACGGCGTGTGCTTTAAGTTTAAATAGTCCAGTCCGTCGGTTATTTCTCCCGGATAAATCATATAGGCTGCAAGTTTCGCTGTTCCGATAAACTTTGACAGGAAAGAAAATGCTTGTTTTTTTATACCGGTCCTATCCCGTAAAAAGGAATAAACCTGAAGCATGTCCTTCATGGCTGTACACACCTGGTTTACAGGCAGAATAAAGCCATGGGAATGTGAAATGGCGTCTGAAAGCATTTGACCGATCCATTGCGCTTGATTCGCCGGAACACGAATCCATTCATGGTACCGGATATCACCGGGGGACTGTCCGGTTTCGCGTTGAAGCATCAAATAATCCACAGCTGTTTCGAACCGATGATGGAAAAAGGTTTCCTTTTTTTTCAGGTCCTCTCCTTCCAGAGGGAATCCCGACTTGTAGAAAATGTAGGGGTGTGCCGTCAGGTCCAGCGCATAATGGCAGGCAAAACCGCAAATATAAGCGGTTAAGATATTTCTTTCCTCTCCGGATCGTTTTTTGCTATATTGAAGAGCGTTGGAGAAAAACGCTCCCACATTTTTTACATGCATACACTCTCCAATTTTATTAACACCGCGGCTGCGTGTCCAGGGCCAGATACGGTAAAAGAAAAAGATATCCGGTCCCTGGGTGCCCAGGTTAAAAGCTTGCCTGTATTGGCGAAGGACCGGAGCTAAAGGCGTGTGCTCCAGCGAGGTAAGAAGTTTACTTCCACAGAGATAATGGGTCAACATCCCAGGCATTGTACCATTCCTTTCATAACAAATACTGCTACGCTGCTATTGTTTAGTTTTTTTGTAATTTCTATAGTTTGTATTATATACTAACAATTTAATTATAGTATAAAAAACCTTACTTCTCGCGATTTAACCTAATTTTTACAGAGATCGGGATACGGCTTCGAAAGTACTTACTATAATAAAAAATAAAAGAATTGGCTGTTCAAGATTTTCCTTGTAATCGGTATTGCCTCCACGGCAGCGCTGACAGTGACCAGTCAATGGAAGGCAATTCTGATCTTATATATGATAACTATCATCGGCTTTTCCGGTGCGAATTTATTTTATGATGCATTTCTTGTGGATGTAACCACGGAGGATCGAATGGACCGGGTTTCCACCTATGGTTTTGCCCTGGGATATATCGGAGGCAGTACCATACCCTTCGTAGCAGCAATTGCATTGATCCTGTTCGGCCCCAAAATCGGAGTTTCAACCCAGCTGGCTACCCAGCTTTCCTTCCTGTTGACCGCCGTATGGTGGGGGGCCTTTTCCATCCCCATCTTGAAAAATGTCCGGCAGGTTTATTATATCGAACATGAACCTTGGATGGTGCTCAACAGCTTTAAACGTCTGATGGCTACCTTCCGCGGTCTCAGCAAGCACAAGCCCATATTCCTGTTTCTTTTGGCCTATTTCTTTTATATTGACGGAGTTAATACGATTATTCATATGGCCACTGTCTTTGGAGATAGTGTGGGGGTTGGCAGCAATTCATTGCTTTTGGCACTTCTTGTTACACAGATTGTTGCATTTCCCTGTGCTATCCTCTTCGGAAAGCTGGCAAAAAGGTTTGGCAGTGACAAGATGATCCTGGTGGGAATTGTGATCTATATTCTTATTTGCCTGCTGGGATACCGCCTATCCTCCACTGTAGAGTTCTGGATTCTGGCTTTGCTGGTAGCCACTTCCCAGGGAGGAATTCAGGCCCTTTCCAGATCCTATTTCGGAAAGATGATTCCCAAGGAAAATGCCAACGAGTTCTTTGGCTTTTATGATATCTTCGGAAAGTTTGCAGCCATCATGGGGCCTGCACTATATGGTATTTGCAGCCAACTGACCGGTCAATCCCGATATGGAGTTCTGAGTGTGATGCTATTATTTTTCATTGGGGGATTTTTATTTATTATCATACCGAAAAAGTAGCGGTCCACGGACAATAAATACCACAGCAATGAAAACCTGTGTCAAAGAGACAGATTTGCATCGTCTCTTTGACACAGGTTTTTCATTTTGTGATCAGGAATTCTGTCATAAAAAGAGATATCACGCGGTTCTTAATAATTTGTTAACAAATTCACCGTAAATACTCCACAAATTCGCCACAAATACGTCACATAAATCGTTTACAATGTTTTACAGGCATGTATAACTTAAGGAGGAGTTATTCTCCTCCCTTTGAATAAACGTCCGGGCGAGTTGGTGCTGGCCTAAATGCAAGTATTTATTACAGCGCAAGGTTATTACGCTGTATGCCTACTATTTTATTTAGACAGAGGAGACTTAGTAAAATGAAATATAAGATCAATAGGATTATCTTTATTATAGTATTAGTGTTTTGTATTCTGGATATTTTGAACATCTCAAACGAGATACTGCAGTTTATTACAGGCATCATCAGTTGTATAGCTATATTTTATCTGGGAGCTTCACGGTTTGCATTAAAAAAGGCGAAGGGGATCGAACTGCTGGTTATAAATTTGGTGGTTTTATTCATTACAGCCCCATATAAGGTGTATCTGTTTAATATATTTGTATTATCTGCACTGGTATGGATCGCCATTACCCCTACGTTGATCAAATATAAAAGAATCTTTGGCGCTACGGTAATTTTTGCAATTTTGACGGTATATTTGTGCGCCTTATTCGGAATCAATATTCCTCTATTTCCGATTGTATATTATCCTGTCTATGTACTCGGATATAGGGTAAACAATAAGAAATTTCAGAAGGATAAGGGGACGTGGAAAAGTATAGCATTAAATATTTTTTTCCCTCTATTGCTGCTGCTGCCGGTATGCTTCAAAGCCCAGGAAATGTTCATCGATAAGGAAATGCTGTTTTTAAGATTATATGCGGCAGGACCTGCAACAGCGTTATATTTGCCGGTAATCACACTTTTTTATTTATGGATGTCCCTGAGTATAAGCGTGCTCCTGTATCTTTCCACTACCAAGGATCCTGAGGGCAGTCCGGCCGCGGAGGAAATAGGGACGGACCTGGGCAGGATGAAAAAGGCTGCAAACAACCTTATTAAATTCCTTTTGGTTCTATGTGTGATGCTGTTCCTCGGTGAGTATACACTGTGGGGGCAATGGGGCGCTGCTTTTGATAACATGCTGGCTCCTCAGGGAATATTGAATCTACTGTTTTTGGCAGCCGTTTATCTAACGCTGATATCAATCCTGGGAAGAGGACTGGCTACAGCATTGCTGTCAGTAACAACACTGGTACTGGCAGTGGCGAATTTTATAAAGATTAAATTTTTTAATGAACCTTTTTACCCGTGGGATATTTATCTTGTCAAAAATGCAATTATGATTTCAAAACGGTATATTGATTTCAAGATCGTTGCTCTGCTGATTTTCTTCGGGGCCGGCCTTGTATTTATCCTTATCCGATACAGGGGATTCTTCAAAAGGGCTTTCGCATGCAAGCCTGTATTTGCCTTGGTGCCGCTGGCGGCATGCACCATCATGGCCAATGCAGTGATGCTGGGCAATTCCGGCTATTTAAGCGAGTTGAATATGGGGAAATCCTGGTATGTAGGCATGGGGGAGATGTTGGGCAACGGGATGTTCATACAGAACTTCTTTTACCTTACGGAATTGAACGAATATATAACCACTGCGCCGAAGGAGTATTCCTATGAGAAAATGATGGAAATTAACGAGATGCTGGGTACGAACCGTAAGGAACAAGCCGGTACGGAAGAGAAGCCCAATATTATTATTGTCATGAGCGAAACGTTCTGGGATCCTACCAAGTTGAATGGCGTTTCCTTTACAAAAGATATTACCGAAAACCTTAAAAAGTACCAAAAGGGTGAGATCGTATCGCCTGTGTTTGGTGGTGGGACTGCCAACACGGAATTTGAGGCATTGACCGGGCTGTCTACGTTTTTTATGAATCCGGGGATCATCCCTTATAACGTATATTTACGAAGGGATACTCCAAGTATCGCATCTGTTTTAAGGGATAACGGCTACAGTACCACTGCGATCCATCCCAATACAGGCGAATTTTATAACAGAACTACCGTGTACAAGCATTTTGGATTTGATGAATTTATTGATAGCAATGGTTTTACGTCCATGGATATAAAAGGTACCAATGTTTCCGACGATAGTGTCGTAGATAAAATCCTCACAGTTTTAAATAAAGAGGATGACAAACCCAAATTCATATTTGCAGTTACCATGCAAAATCATGATCCGTACTATGACGTTTATGATGACTTGGAAGTACAGGCCGAATCGGATAAGCTGGATGACGTGGAAACTTCCATATTGAGCAACTATGCACAAGGAATTTACGACGCGGATCGATCCCTGGGAAAGCTCATTGAAGAAGTCAATGAGATGGATACGCCTACCGTAGTGTATTTTTTTGGAGACCACCTTCCCAGATTGGGGAGCCCCAGGGGGATCTACGACATCTATAATAAATTGGACTTTTTTAGCGACATAGAGCATATTCAGGCAGATATCCAGCTTTATGAGACTCCGCTGGTGGCATGGGCAAATTATAAGGCCATGGATGATTTCAATACGCCGATTTCACCTGCACATATTGCCTATGAGGTATTAAAGGATTCACGGATCAACCCTCCGAATTACTTCAATATCCTGGATGAACTGCGGAAAGTATTCCCGGTCCTGCAGAATAACGTGAATGAAAAGGAGAGCGTGGAGGGCGATCTTGTACAGGTCTACAAACTCATACAATATGACTTGCTTTTTGGAAAACAATATCTGAATTCATAAAAATAAATAGAGTGCAGCAGACATAGAATTCAAAGCCCGGTGTGAAGTTTTCACACCGGGCTTTAAAATTCATGTCTTTTTTTTCAGTAGAGGGGGAATACTTATTGATAAAAATACAACGGGAAGGAGCTGTGAAATTGTCTACTTCTAAGGAGGGAAAAAATAATAACAAGACAGTGGAGCACGAGGAAAAAATGGAGGAGATGAAGCTTACGGGGAGCAACATAAAAAAAGTGCTTTCCGGCAGCAATGATATCGAATTCCGTGATTTATATATAAATAGCAGCGAAAACCTACCTGTTACTTTTGTTTGCATTGATGGACTGGTTGATGCAAAAGCCGTAAATGATGACATACTAAAGCCCTTGACTCAGGAAAGAGTATTTCGTGAGGCAAAAAATTTGAAAGAAGCCATTTCATTGATTGAGAAAGGGGTAGTGTATCATTTTCGGTTAAAAACCAGGCATAAAGTATCCGAATGCATCCACGATATTTTAGACGGTTCCGTCGCTCTGATCTTTGACGGTGAAGAAACAGCACTTACCTTTGACATAAAAGGATTGGAAAAAAGGAACATCGAGGAGCCGGCCAATGAAAATGTTCTTAAGGGTGCCAAGGACTCCTTTATTGAGATTTTACGGGTAAATACATCGCTTGTGCGCCGGAAAATCAGAAACAAAAATTTGAAAATCATTGAATTACGGGTTGGGAAGCAGACACAAACTGCCCTCGCTGTTGTGTATATTGCAGGAATTACGAATAAAAGACTTCTGGATGAACTGTTGAAACGGCTGCACAGCATCGAAATTGATGGTGCCATCAACACGGGGAATATTGAGGAGTACATTGTCGACCGGAAGTTTTCCATTTTTCCGCAGATTATGTATACCGAACGTACGGATAAATTTTGCCAAAACATACTGGACGGCAGAGTGGGCCTCCTTATTGACGGACTCCCTGCTGCATATATCATTCCTGCCGTTATCAATATGTTTTTTCAGGCGCCGGAAGATTATGCCCAGAACTATTTTGTCAGCTCCGTGATCCGCTTTATACGTTACATGTCGGCCCTTGTCACGCTGATGCTGCCGGGCTTTTATATATCCATAACTACTTTTCACCCGGAAATGATCCCTACAGATCTTGCCGTATCCATTATTCAAAGCAAGGAAGGAGTACCCTTTCCTACCTTTGTTGAGGTTATTTTCATGCTCATTGCCTTCGAGTTGCTGCTGGAAGCCGGACTGCGGCTTCCAAAGTCCGTCGGACAGGCTGTATCCATTGTAGGTGCTCTGGTTGTGGGAGAAGCTGCTGTAACGGCAAAACTTGTGTCTCCCGCAGTTGTGATTGTTATTGCAGTGACGGGAATTGCCGGTTTTGTGATACCGAACCAGGATCTGTCAAATTCCCTGCGCCTTTGCAGGTTTCTGCTGGTTTCCGGGTCTATCATTGCAGGGCTATTCGGGCTCACCATCGGAGTTATACTATTGTTTTATTCAATGGCGCAGATGGAAACCTTCGGAGTTCCCTATTTGTCTCCTTATGTGGCCAATGAAGGGCGGGAGCTCACACAGGATACAGTGATCCGCTTGCCCTTGTTCATGATGAAAAAGCGTCCTACAAGCCTTAGAACTACAAACCATAAACGACAGAAATAGAGGTACCGGTATGAAAAGGAGCATAATAGGCTGTATGGTGTTGTTTATATGTGTAGCTGCTGTAACGGCTTGCAGTTCCAAAAACATGCCGAATCGCAGAGAGATTGATGAAATGGAGCTGGTAAGGGTGGTAGGGATTGATAAATCTCCAGCAGACCCTGAAATGATCCAGCTCAGTGCCGCCAGTAAGGAACAATCCACTGCAGGAAACAAAGGGGGAGAGCTAGGTACTGGAAAACCCAAGTCTTTTTTGTTCCTGTCGGAGGGAAAGACAGTCTTTGATGCCGCCAGAACCATTCAAACCCATACCGATAAAAAGTTCTTTTGGGGACATGTGGATTTTATTCTTATGGGGGAGGAGGCTGCAAGGGATGATATAGGCAAATATCTGGACTTTTTCTCCCGGGATGGTGAACTTCGCCTGGACACGAGGGTTTTTCTGGTAAAAGGAACTTCTGCCAGGGAGCTTCTGGAAAAGGTATCGGGTAGTGAAGTCTTTGTGGCTGACCAGCTGAAAAGCTTGGAAAAGAACGTTGAGATGCTCAGCATATCGGAAGCCATGGAGTTGATAGAACTCATGGAGGAACTGGATAAAGGCCATTCGGCAGGCGTTGTCCCTTCTCTTTTTTTAACGGAACATTCCGGGGAACATAGGGGTTCTTCGGAAGAAAAGACGAAGAATATAGAGGTGGATGGATATGCTGTTATAAAGGAGTTTAAACTGATCGACTTTGTCGGTAGGCCCTACTCAAGAGGATATAACTTCATAAAAAACAAAGCCCGTTCCATGGTCATTGAAGTGGAAGACCCTGCTGGAAAAGCGATAGCCCTTGAATTGATAGATAGCCGTACCCGCATAATTCCGGAATTTGAAGGGGATCAGCTGAAAAAAGTCATTTTTGAGACTACATTTTCCAGTAATATTGACGAGGTTCATTCCCGAGCGGACGTATTTAATGAAGAAACTTTAACATGGCTGGAGGAAAAGCAGTCACAGAAAATAAAAGAGGAGATGGAGTATGTTATTGCACTGGCTCAAAAAAATAAAGCCGACTTTTTGGACTTGGGCCACATCATTAATATGAAGCATCCCTATAAATGGCATGCGATCAAGGAACAATGGAATAAAATCTTCCCTGACCTGAAGACGGATGTGAAAGTAAAATCTAAAATTATGAGAACTTACGATATAAAGGAACCTATAGGATACCAAGGAGGCCAGTAATATGGCATATTTCTATATAATCATGGTGGTGCTGGGAGTTGTGGATATGAAAGAGCTGCGAAATGCCGGACATAGGAAAGATATTATTGTGTATATAGGAAGTATGCTGGTTATAGGGGTTTTTGCATACTTCTATTTTTCCGATCCTTATGGCAGAAGCTTTACGAATCTGCTTCTTTCCTTATTTAATTTGAAGGGGTGAGTGTTAATGCTGGCAGCAAAAGAAAAAATTTCAACCCGCCAAGCCGTAGTACTTTTTTTATTGGCGGTTTTTTCCCCTTCCATACGTTTGTTCCCTACCTATTCTTCAAAAATTGCCCAGACAGCAGGATGGCTTTCCCCTTTATTTGCAGTAGTCCCCTTCCTGATTTTGCCGCTGCTGCACCAGAGTTTTTTTAAGAAAAACAGTGGGAAAAACCTTGCAGATATATATTATGAAGTGCTTGGGAAGTTTTTGGGCAGGGTAGTTTTATCTTTTTACCTGTTCTGGCTTTGCGTGTTACTTGGCTTATACGTTCGATACTTTGCCGAACGCTTTTTGTCTACGATTCATCCCGATACCCCGATGAGTTTTTTTACGATTGCCATTCTGGGGGTTGCTTTTGTAGTGGCAAGGGGAGGGCTTGTTGTATTTACCCGGCTGACAGAAGTATTTTTTCTTGGCTTCATGGCATTGTTCTCTATTACCTTTATGCTAGCTTTGCCGGATCTAAAGTTTTTGCATCTTTATCCGGTGACCTATTATGACATTTTACCTTTGATGAAGTCAACCTATCCTATCCTGGGGATATGGGGATATTTTACGTTTATGATGTTTTTTGCCGACCGGATGAATGATAAGGAGAACATCAAACGCTTCGGACTACAAAGTGCCGTATTCCTTGTGATTACATGCCTGTCGATTTTAATTATCACCATAGGAACCTTGGGATATAGTATTGCAGGACGTGTTTCCCTGCCCTACTTTATCGCCATGAAAAACATATCGGTTCTGGATACATTGGAAAGAATCGAGTCCATTGTCCTGGCCTTTTGGATCATTGTGGATTTTGTAATTATAACACTGTTTGTACTTTTGGTAGCTGCTGTAATAAAGTCACTTTTTTTCTTAAAGGGAACGAAGAATTTTATAAGCCCCATTGTTCTGGCTGCCTATTTACTCTCCTTTTATATAGCCCAAAGCCGCTTTGAACTGGAAGACTTCTCCTTACTTTTTGGAATGAACACGAATATCGTACTTTGCTTTATTATCCCTCTTATTATATTTGGCATTGGGAAACTGCGGAAAAAGTTTTGACACTGCCGGGAAATTCAAAAAATGCACGAAGTCCAGACCAACGCATCTATGCAGGGCTTGGGCTTCAGTGTATTTTAAGAATGCGGACCTTTCCGGTAAAGTTCCACTCGCCTGATGAATCAGACGAGTGGAAGCATTCATCATACCTCAGTTTTAATCTGTTTACTGGTTGGTTGTTTGTGTAATGCTGGCTGCACCGGAGCTTACGTCAAAGAAGTAAGAACCGCTGCCTGCGTAGGCGAGAACCTTGATTTTATAGGTTCCGGCTGCAGTTGGGGTGTAGCTGATGTTTTCCTGTCTCGTTGTTCCCTCCGAGCTGGCGACCTCTGTACCGCTGGGGTTGTAGAGGAATAGGTCAAAATCCTGTGAAGATGTCCAGTTTGGCGATATTAGGGTAACAGCGATGGGATAGGTGGTGTCGGGGATGGAAATTGTAAATTCATCATATTTCTTGCTGGCGGAGAGAGAATCGGATTTGTAAAGATGCGTAGGAACAGCCGGTCCCGTACCGGTATAGCCACCGGCGGCTTTAATGGCTGCGTAGCTGTCCAGTCTGCCAAACCCGTAATCCAAATCCTGTCCTGCCGGACCCCAGTCTTGCGCTGTGCCTGTTATATAGCTTACAACTTGTGCAGGTGTCAAGCTCGGGTTGGCATCCAGAATTAATGCGGCTGTACCGGAGGTGAAGGGTGTAGCCATGCTGGTACCGCTGTATGTAACATACTGGTTTGTGGAATTGGTTTTTGCAGAGGTTATATTATATCCTGGGGCGGCTATATCGGGTTTGACTCTTCCATCTGCTGTAAGTCCTCTACTGGAGAAATCCGTCAGGAAGAAGCCTTTTTCTCCTACATCACCGAAAGCTCCAACAGTCAAAGCTTTTGCTGCGGCTCCCGGAGAACCGATGGTAGCTTTACCGGGTCCTGCATTGCCGGCTGCAACCACAGGTACGATTCCTGCATTGAAGGCATTGTTGATGGCCACGGAGGTGGAATCGGTACCGTCGGAGCTTCCGTCGGTTCCGAGACTCAAGCTTATAACTTTTATGTTATAGGTAGCTTTATTTGCTACAGCCCAGTCGATGGCGGCTGTAACATTGCTCATGGTGCCGCTGCCGGCGGAATTAAGAACTTTCAAGCCGATAAGAGCAGCGCCCGGTGCTACACCTTTGTAGCTTGAATTGCCTTCGCCCGTACCTGCGATGGTAGCGGCAACATGAGTACCATGGCCGTTATCATCGTAGGGTGTCGTCTTATTACCAACCCAGTCTTTCCAGGCGATGACTTTCCCGCCGTCAAGGTCTACATGCTTTGCATCGATACCGGTATCAATGACGGCAACGACAACATCATTTGTAGAATAGGTGGTAGGCGCGCTGTCGCGGTCTCCATCAAGGCCGAAATCCGTTCTTGCCTTGCTTACGCCAAACCAGTTGGAGGCTGTAGCCATAGTAGCATATACCGGTTCATCATATTCCACCTGCTGAACCAGTTCGGATTTTTCCAGCTTGCTGATTTGACTCTTCGTTAAATTTAATGCAGCGCCGGGGATGATATCAAACTTGTGTTTGATTTTTGAACTTCCTACCAACTTTTCGATGGAAGCAAACTCCTCCGCAGTGAGCTTCTTGTTGAATACTACCGTTACAGGAATTTCTTCGGTGTCCTTTGCCTGGGCAACCTTTTCTTCAAGGTTCACAAACAGCTTGCTGTTTGCGCTTTTTGTGATTTTAAAGGCTGGCTTTTCAGCCTTCACCTCTGCGGTAGGTTTGGCAAATGCTACTGTCTGTGTTCCCACTAATGCAGCTGCCAGGGTAAAAACGGAAAATAATTTCAAAAGTTTATTTTTTTTCATAGCGGTTATCTCCTTTCAGATCTTTTAAAGTTTTTTGTGTAATGGGGTTTGCTATGGAATAAAACCAAGGTATGAATAAAGTCCGGGGATCTGATCCGATTCATGTGTATTCACCTGCCTTATCTTTGTTTTTTCCCTTAAAAGGGTATGATGATCAAGCATGCAATAATAATTCACTGCATACTTGCAAGGTTGCATCATATACAAAATCACCGTAGATTTTTGAGTTTGGCAGTAAGGAAATAAACCTGGTACCCGAAACATTTCAAAACGGATAGTCAGGGCTTACACTGCTTTGTATAAGGTGGATTTTTAAAATGTGAAGTTACGAAGAAGTACAAATGTGAACTGACCTCATTGCCAGTTTTCAATAATATACCATGTCCAATCATGTATGTCAATACCATATATGGTAAAATATTCAATAAAAATAACTACATAATACTACAAAAATCCTTAAAAAACCCATAAAGAGATTGCAAAGGTTTTTTATTGGCACTAAGAATTCACGTGAATATCAATAGTTATCCATATATAAAAAAGTGTCTACCCTTTATTAAGAAATGTCCATTGAAATCTGGAAAATGATTCCTTAGAATGATATCTGGAACGCGTTCTATAACCAATCAAATTTTAAAAGTATGCTTCAATATACGGATTCCATACTCTGAATCTCTTTGGAGATAGGGCGTGGCCGCTATTAAAGATTGAGGCAAGGAGGTAAAGGGTATGTCAAAGTACAGAAAACTGGTTTCTTATTTTACCGCAATATTGCTTTTTGCCGGCATTCTCGCCGGAAGCTTTGGATTCGGAGTACAGACGGTACAAGCAGCGACACTCTTCAGTGATAATTTTGATGACGGTGCTGCAGATGGATGGACAGCTACTTCCGGCACCTGGTCCGTCGTGCAGGATGGAGGCTCCTATGTGTATTACCAGTCAAGCACCGATGAAGGCCGGACTTCTGCCGGCAGCCAATCATGGACGGATTATAGTGTGGAAGCAAAAGTGAAAGTAGACAATTTTAACGGGAGCAACAGGACTTATGTTTGCGGCAGATATAAGGATGGCAACAACTTCTATGCTGCATCTTTGTACAACAGCAGCGGCGGCACCCTGGAGATCAGAAAGAAAGTGGGAGGTTCGACTACGACGCTGGCGAGCAAGTCCTCCTATGGGCTTGCAGCAGGTACCTGGTATACGGTGAAGCTCGAAATGCAGGGGTCTTCCATTAAGATGTATGTAAACGGTACACTGGAGCTTTCAGCCACAGACAGCAGCCTGACATCCGGTGCTGCCGGTTTGATCGCCTACAAGACCGTTGCAAAATTTGACAATGTAACAGTCAGCGACGGGGGAGGAACCACACCTACACCAACACCTACCACTACGCCAACTCCAACCCCTACGACGGCACCTACTGCCACTCCGACACCCGGGGGAACACCAACACCGACTCCGTCTGTAACACCAACACCGCCACCGGTTACGGGAGCTCTCTATGTTGCACCCAACGGTACGGACAGCAACCCGGGAACCATTGGCAGTCCTACCACGTTAACGGCGGCCATCACACGGATTGCCCCCGGCGGTGCCATCTACCTGCGCGGCGGCACCTACAGCTACTCGACTCAGATTACCATCGAACGGGGAAATAACGGTACTGCCAGTCAGAAAAAGCAAATCCTCGCCTATGGTTCTGAAAAGCCGGTTTTAGACTTTTCTTCGCAGCCTTACGGAGATCCGTCCAGCGTAAGCAACCCGCGAGGCCTTCAGATTAACGGACACTACTGGTATGTTAAAGGCCTGGAAGTAAAAGGATCAGCGGATAATGGAATCTATGTGGCAGGAAACTATAACACCATCGAGGGCTGTACAACCCACCACAACAGGGATACAGGCTTACAGATCGGAAGATATGCATCATCGGCTGCGAAAGGCGAATGGCCCAGCTATAACCTCATCCTGAATTGTGACTCTCATGACAACATGGACCCGGATAATGGGGAGGATGCAGATGGCTTTGCCTGCAAACTGACTACGGGACCGGGAAATACTTTCCGTGGATGCATCTCCTATAACAATGTGGATGACGGTTGGGATCTTTATACAAAATCAGATACCGGTGCTATCGATCCTGTTACTTTTGAAGATTGCATCGCCTATAACAACGGTGTGACCTCTGACGGAAGCTATACCGCAAACAGCGACGGTAACGGCTTTAAGCTGGGAGGCGAAAAAATTGCAGTAAATCATATTGTAAAACGCTGCATTGCTTTTAATAATAAAAAGCACGGATTTACCTATAACAGTAACCCCGGTGCAATCCAACTGACAAATTGTACCTCCTGGAATAATAAGCAGAGCAACTTTGCCTTCGATACGGGTACGCACCAGTTCACCAACCTTTTATCCTACAAAGGCAGTTCCAGCGACAAAACCAGTGGAACCGATGTAGCCAGCACCAATGTCTGGTGGAAAAACAATGCCAGCACCAATGCCAAGGGCCTGGTAGCCAGTGACGCTGACTTTGTCAGCCTCACGCCTGCTGTAAGCAGGAATTCCGATGGAACCATCAATCTGGGCAACTTCCTGAAGCTGGTTCAAGGCAGTGATCTCGTAAATGCAGGTACTCCAAGCGGTACAGACATTGGAGCCAGAGAGAGCTGGTAAAATCCATAGAGTGGGAGAATCCCAAAAAGGTTTCAAGATGACTGTCTTGAAACCTTTTTTTTTGTGTGAAAATTTACTATAATGAGTATAGATAGGCAAGGTGCAGCGAAATGATAACGGAAGTTATGTTTCCGCTAGCCTAAATTGAAAAACATGAGGATAATGATGAGGGCGATGATAAAAACATTTGTAGAAGAATATAAAAAGCAGTATGAGTATTATCAGAAACTGGCACAGGTTTGTGCCGCCAAATGCAAGGAGCACTTACATAACAATGGAATCCGCTGTATAGTGACATATCGGGCTAAAAGCTCTGAAAGCCTGGAACAAAAAATTAAATACCGCATGAGGGAGAATGATTATCAATGCATTGAGGATATTCGAAAGGATATCGGTGATCTGGCCGGAGTCCGGATTGCATTGTATTTCCCGGGGGATATCCAGGAGGTGGAGAAGATTTTACGGTCTAAATTCCTGCTTGCGGATGATCCGGCCCGCTTTGACGGAAGCTACTTGAAGTATGACAAGCGGTTTGCCGGGTATCGTGCCACTCACTTTCATGTACAGTTCAGGGAGACCGATATAGTTCCCGATTGGACGTACGGCGGAGAGGTGGTTGAAGTACAGGCAGCTTCGGTGCTGATGCATGCCTGGGCGGAAGTGGAGCATGATCTGGCGTACAAATCGCCCGAGGGAGGGATATCCCAAATGGAATACGCACTGCTGGCTCAACTCAACGGTTTGGTCCACAGCGGCGAAGTTACCCTGGAACAACTGCAGCTCGCATTGAACCAGCGTATCGAGAAACAGGAAAGGCCCTTCTTTAATCACTACGAACTCTCTACGTTTATACAGAAAAACATACCGGAAAACCTGAAGATGAAAATTACCGAGCCCACCATGGGCAGGGTGGACCTTTTGTTCAGCTTGCTTAAAAGGCTTGAGATGGACCGGCCGTCCCACGTAAGAAAATACCTGCACATGGTGGAAGAAGGAATTGAAAACCGACCCATTTGCTTTCAGATTATCGAGAAGGTGCTTAGTGAAAATGTCGAAAAGTATGGGATATACAAGGATCTGGTAAAATACGTGGGAGAAGAAGCCCATCAGCTTTATAGTTCAAAGTTTGAAGTAGACTACAAAAATAATAAAAGACTCATTGATGAATTCCTGCTAAAATGGGTGGAGATGGAAGGGGTCATCCGCAAACTGATGGTGAAAGAGCATACGGACGTGGAAAAAGTCCAGTACCTTTTTTGGGGATCCGTTGATAAGGAAGAGGTTTTGCCCTTGCAGATGCAGGAATTATACCAGATCCGAAATTCCATTATCCATGGAATCCAGGTTCCGCGGAGGGAGGAACTGGAAAAGGCAGTTCTGACTTTATACAGAATTGTGGAGCTGGTTTCGGAAGGATGGGAAGAGGATTAAGGCTGCTACTATATTGAGAAGGATAGAGAGGAAAACCATCGATGAAGTTTTCGGTATGCATTGATGCGGTATTTGGGAAAAAGGATTGTGTGGAAAGTATCAAAACGGTTAAAAGTTTGGGGTTTGAGGCCTTTGAGTTCTGGGCCTGGTGGAACCGGGATCTGGAACAGATAAGGGTGGCAAAAGAAAGGGAAGGATTGGAGGTTGCAGCCATTTGCACGAAATTCATCAGCCTTGTGGATGCAGCAGGAAGGATGGAATATATCAACGGTCTCCGGGAGTCCATTGCGGCAGCTAAAAAACTGGGGTGCAAAAAAATTATCACGCAGGTGGGCAATGCGATACCGGAGCTTGAAAGGGAAGCGCAGCACGAGAGTTTGGCGGAAGGACTGAGAGAATGCAGGAGGCTGCTGGAATCCGAGGACATCACGCTGCTGGTGGAGCCTCTCAATACCCTGGTGGACCATAAGGGCTATTACCTTTATAGCTCGGAGGAGGGATTTCAGATCATTGACGAAGTTGGAAGCCCGAAGGTAAAGCTGCTTTATGATATTTACCATCAGCAGATTATGGAGGGGCATGTTATTGCACGCATCACGGAAAATATTGATAAAATCGGACATTTTCATGCCGCCGGCAACCCGGGAAGGCATGAATTGGATGCTGGTGAGCTGAATTATCCCAATATCTTTACGGCGATTCAAAAAGCAGGGTACCGTGAATACCTGGGGCTGGAATATTTTCCCCTGGAGGACCCGGTCCAGGGACTGAGGAGAATTAACGGGACCGGCAGGTAAGTATAAAAGGACCGGTAGATTGTGAGAAATGCACTTTACACAATCTACTGGCCCTTGGCATAGGACGCTATTATTCACAGCGCCTTAGTTCCATTGTGACTTGTAGGGGTAGGGGCACCTGGAGTCCGCCAGTAGGGCTTTGACCTGGACCAGGCACCCGCAGTGCCGGCAGGTAGTCCCGTATTCAAGGCCGGGGCAGTCATGACAGATGGAAAGCCTCCGGTGATATTCCTCATCACCCACAACCCGGCCCGGATTTAATTTTAAGGGGTCTACGTACTTTCTTTTAATCTCTTCCGAAGTCATCCGGACATTTCCCCGGCAGCCTTTACAATTGGTTTGTATCTCCATGACCATCACCTCTTTTAAACCTTTATTTCTCTACTTAATTCCAGTATGCGGTATTCATATCACTGGAAATGGTTTTATAGCACCGGGAAGCTCATACCCTGGGAAGTTAAAGCCACAACGGTTAAAATGCCAGCATAGTACTCCCTCCGTCAGCTTTGCTGCCACCTCCCTCTGGGAGGGAGGCTCTCTTCCATTGATTTTAAGAGTCTCCCTCTCAGAGGGGGATGTCACAAAGTGACAGGGGGAGCCGAGGGAAACTTTTATTCCAACTCCAGTACAACTACTGATTTAGCCGGAAGTGATACGACGAGCTTACCTTGCTGCAGGGAAGCTCCGTGGAAAGTCTCGGGCTTTACATTTTCCGGGTTGTCGAAGGTGTTATGGGCATCCATGGCAGATGCTGTGAGGATGGTGCCGGATATTTTGGATACAGCCGCTCCTCTCAGTTCGCAGATCACTTCCATGGATTCCTTGGGATTCAGATTGCACAGGGAAATGTGAATCTTATTTCCGGAAGCAATGGAAGCGGAAGCGCTGATGGCAGGGATGCCTTCATCACCGTATTTATAATCGGGCACGTCCAGTTCCAGGGATAGAAGTTCAGCGTCCTGATGCACCTTGAACATGTTGAATACATGGTAGGTGGGTGTCAGAAGCATTTTTTCGCCTTCGGTCAGAAGGACGGACTGGAGGACATTGATCACCTGGGCGATATTTGCCATTTGCACCCTGTCACAGTGTTTGTGGAAGATGTTGAAGTTGATTCCTGCAACCAGTGCGTCCCTCAGGGTATTCTGCTGGTACAGGAACCCTGGATTGGTGCCCGGTTCTACATCGTACCAGGTGCCCCATTCGTCCACGATGAGGGCAACCTTTTTATCAGGGTCATAGTGGGTCATGATGGTATCATGTTTGGTGATGAGGGTGTCCATGACCAGGGTTTTCTTTAAAGTGGTGAACCATTGGGCTTCATCAAACTGTGTAGAAGCTCCCTTATTCTGCCATGTACCCGGAAGGGTGTAATAATGCAGGCTCAAACCGTGCATAAAGCGTCCGGCTTCGCGCATCAGCACTTCCGTCCAGTGGTAATCCTCACTATTTGCACCGCAGGCGATCTTGAATACTTTATTATCGCCGAAATTCCTTACGTAGGTAGCATACCTGCGGTAGAGGTCTGCATAATACTCCGGACGCATATTGCCGCCGCAGCCCCAGTTTTCATTTCCCACACCGAAGTAGGTAAGCTTCCAGGGTTCTTCCTGTCCATTGGCTTTTCGCAGGTTTGTCATGGGCGATTCACCGTCAAAGGTCATGTATTCCACCCATTCCTGCATTTCCTGGACGGTGCCGCTGCCGACATTGCCGCAGATATAAGGCTCTGCACCAATGAGCTCGCAAAGCTTCATGAACTCATGGGTTCCGAAATGATTGTTTTCAACCACACCGCCCCAATGGGTATTGATCATTTTCTTCCGGGTTTCATAGGAACCGATGCCGTCCTTCCAGTGGTATTCATCGGCAAAGCAGCCGCCGGGCCAACGGAGAACGGGGATTTTAATTTCCCGTAGTGCTTCGACGACGTCGTTTCGTATTCCATTGGTGTTAGGAATGGGGGAATCCTTTCCTACCCAGATGCCTTCATAAATGCACCGGCCAAGGTGTTCTGAGAAATGGCCGTAAATGTTTCTATTGATTTTTCCTTTTTTTATGTCTGTATTTAGTATCATTTTCGCCATGATAAAGATTCTCCTTTATATTTTTTACTGCAACCCTCATCCCTCTATCACCCTTCTCCCGAGCTCGGGAGAAGGGTGAAGCAGAAAAGCTTCGAAGCAGTTCCCAGTTCCCCTCTACCAAAATTGGTAGAGGGGTAGGGGAGAGGGTTAAATCACCCAATTTGCAATCGCCTTACACTTTTTTCAGCCGGATTACATTCCAGGATAATTTGCTTAAGGTTGCCTTCAAGGTTCCATCCTCTACTGCCGCATTCCCCTTTTCATGAGGGACGACACGATGGGGGTCATCCATTGTATTGACGGCTTTTACATCCGGATGCTCCAGCACGATATGTTCTACCACCCGGTAATTTCCAAAGCTGCGCAGGTCGCATTCGCAAAGTGTGGAGTCCTGGAGGTCCTTGTTTACTGCAAAAACAGTGACTTCATCATTCTCTTTGTTCAGTAGGGCAACAGCATCCAAAACAGGAACATCGGTAAAGTCCTTGCTGTCATAAACAGGGCTTTTGACAATGGTTTGCAGTACTACACCCCTGCCGTATACCGAGGCGTGCATATACGGGTAAAAAATGGTTTGACGCCAGGACGTGCCTCCGTTGGCTGTCATAATGGGAGCGATGACATTGACCAGTTGCGCCAGACAGGCTATCTTCACACGGTCTGCATGCCGCAGCAGTGTAATCAGCATGCTTCCCACCAGCAGCGCATCTTCAAAATTATAGATGTCCTCCAGCTGCGGAGGTGCTATAGACCATGGCTCCAGCTTTTTGTCGGCATCGTTGGAATGGTACCACACATTCCATTCGTCAAAAGAAAGGTGGATAGTTTTTTTACTGCGCTTTTTTGCTTTTACGTAGTCACAAATGGAGATTACTGACTTGATGAAAGCATCCATATCCATGGAACGAGCCAGGAAGTTGGCAGTATCGTTTTCGCGGTTTCCATAGTAGGTATGGAGGGATAGATAGTCTACATGCTCATAGGTATGGTCAAGAACCGTAGCTTCCCAATCGGCAAAGGTCTTCATGCCGCTGGAAGAACTTCCGCAGGCAACCAGTTCCAGGGTGGGGTCCACCCATTTCATCGCCTTGGCGGTTTCGCAGGCAAGGCGTCCGTATTCCTCTGCGGTCTTGTGTCCGATCTGCCAGGGGCCATCCATTTCATTGCCCAGGCACCAGACCTTGAACTTGTGGGGTTCTGCATAGCCGTGGGACCTTCTTAAATCGCTCCAATAGGTTCCCTGGGAGTGATTGCAGTATTCAACCAGGTTTCTTGCGGCATCGATGCCGCGAGTGCCCAGGTTCACGGCCATCATAACCTCGGAATTGACCTTCTTCGCCCACTCGGCAAACTCATTGGTACCTACCTGGTTGGTCTCGGTGGTACGCCATGCAAGCTCCGTCCGCCGGGGCCGTTTTTCAACGGGTCCCACACCGTCCTCCCAGTTGTAGCCGGAAACAAAGTTTCCTCCCGGATAACGTACAATAGGAACCCGCAATTCCTTCACGAGCTCCATAACGTCCTTGCGGAAGCCTTTTTCGTCTGCCAGCGGATGCCCGGACTCATAGATTCCTCCATATACAGCCCGGCCCAGATGTTCGATGAAAGATCCATAGATTCTTCTGTCAACCTTTCCCACGGTGAAGTCTTTGCTGATTATTACTTGAGCCTTCTTCATATCGTTGACCTCCTGTGTAGTTAATAAAAATATTAATTATAAATATTAATGTTAATAATATTATCATAATATTCCTTTGGATTGGTGTCAATATCTCTTTATATATTTACAAATTCGCGAAAGTGATTTATGATTATATTAATTACAGAGAGGGGAATACAGGATGAAAATTGATGCGACGGAGAAATGGCTGCCGGTATACGAAGCATTGAGCAGTGATGTCCGGCTGAAGATAATACACCTTTTGGCGGAAAAGCCCATGAATATAAAAGAGCTGGCACAGGAATTGGACTTAAGCAGTGCGATTCTTACTATGCATGTGAACAAGCTGGAGAAAGCGCAGCTGATTAAGTGTGAAAGAAACAGAACCAGGGGAGCAGTACAGAAGCTCTGTTCTCTTGCTGTTGACTCCCTGGAAATTGAATTTCCTAATAAGGAAACAGTGACGAAAAAGTACCATGAGTTTTCCATACCTGTAGGGCATTATACGGATTTCAGTGCCGCTCCGACCTGTGGAATCGCCACGCCTGAAAAGGTCATCGGCCATTTTGATGATCCCAGGTATTTCCTCGATCCCGAGAGGGTGAATGCGGGAATTCTTTGGTTTACCCAAGGGTATATCGAGTATAAGGTGCCCAACTATCTGTTATCGGTACAGAAACCGGAAGAATTGGAAATTTCCCTGGAGTTGAGCTCGGAGGCTCCGGGAATCAACAGCAATTGGCCATCGGATATTACTTTTTTTGTGAATGGCGAGAAGATCGGTATGTGGACCAGTCCCGGCGATTTTGGCGAGAACCGGGGAAAATATACGCCGGAATGGTGGAGCCTGGGTGTCGGCCAATATGGGCTGTACAAGATGATACGCATTAACAGGGAAGGCTCTTTTATCGACGGAGTAAGGATTTCCGACGTAAATCTTTCCATGCTGGATATCCGGCAAAAATACTGGTCTTTCCGAATTGCGGTGCTGGAGGAATCGGAACATGTCGGGGGAGTCACCCTCTTCGGAAAAGGCTTTGGAAACTATAACCAGGATATTGTTTTCAGACTCTATTACCAGCAGTAGGGTAGGCCTGCTTGAAAGGCAGGTAGGTCTCAAGGCCCGGCAAAGGCATACGGAAAGCTATAATTTCATCAATTCTAAGCAGGATGATTTTCATGGGTCATCCTGTATTTCTTTTTAATTGCAAATTTTCTATGGTCATACCTATGGGGCGAAAGGTATTTGAGCACTACATGAATCTGGAAGAAAATAGGCAACATTGCCTAGAAAACTAAGGAATAACAGCGGATTTAGTTTACAGTGAATCTGTGCGAAAATTATAATGTACGGGAAGTAGGTTAGGATGGGAGAACCTCTTTTCACGCTTCTCACTGTGTTTCAAGCAAGACTGAGCCAATCCGGCATTTTGAAACACAGCAAATAATTTTCAGGAGGTTGTTTAAATGTACACAAATGCTCGTAACACCGTAAAGAAACGCGTAATGGTGCTGGCAGTAATCTTTTGCCTGATTGCTTCCTCCATACCGGTTTTTGCGTATGATCCAGCTCCTTTTACCGATGTTCCAAAGGAACATTGGGCTTATGCATCCATTATGAACATGGTAAGACTTGAAGTGATCGCCGGCTACCCGGATGGAACCTTTAAACCGGATAAAATCGTGTCCAGGGAAGAGTTTGCAAAAATGCTGTGCGGCGCCACAAGCATTCCTCTTGCCAATCCGCGCACCAATACCTTCGGGGACGTAACAAAAGAGGATTGGTCCTTCCGGTATGTGGAAACCGTTAAGGATTATCTTACCGGATATCCGGGTGCGAATGGCGGAAAGCCGCTTTTCCTCGGCAACCAGGATTCAACAAGGGAGGATGTAGCTGTTGCGTTGGTAAAAATCAAAGGATTTGACAAAACGAACATTCCAAACCCCAACATTTTGAAGGATATGTTCAAGGATACTGAAAGTGTTTCCTCCAGGCTGAAAGACCTGGTTTCCATTGCAGTGGAAAAGAAGCTGATTCAAGGCTTTGAGGATAACACAATCAGAGGAACCCAGTCTCTTACGAGGGCGGAGGCGGCGGTACTCATCGACCGGGCCAATCGAATTGCCGGAGATGTCAAGGACACGGATTTGAAAACAAAAGCAGAGCTGCTCTCCATAAAGGTAGAAAGCAACAAAACTTCGGCATGCGTTGGAGATAGCTTCCAGGCAACAGCCAAGGGCTTTTATTCAAACGGTTCCACAAGAGATATTACTACGGAGGTTACATGGAATTCATCGGATTATTCCGTTGTGTCAGTGGCTGATGACGGTAAATTGGTGGCAAGCAAGGCCGGTAAAGCCGAAATAAGCGCCTCTTTGGACGGTAAAAGCAGCAGTGTAAAAATTACAGTTACAGCACCAAGTAAAAATGAATGTGACGATATCAAATACATAAAGGTGACACCCAAAACAGGTACCCTTACCATAAACCAGCTGGTGGCTTTGAAAGCAGAGGCTGTGAAAGAAAACGGACAGGTTATGGATGTTACAAACAGCTCTACCTGGGAATCTTCCAATTCCAACGTTGCCATGGTAGATAATCATGGAAGAGTGGTAGGTTTGAAGGAAGGCTCTGTACAGATTAAGGTGAATTACAAGAACGTGATCGGACAATCCTCCATGACAGTAAAGAAGTCGGTTGTAGATGATGTATACAAGCCGGGAGACAATGTGGATGTGAAGCTGGAAGCAATTTCTCTTTCCGCATCCTATCAGAAAATCCGAAAAGGAACACAGTTCAGTATTAAAGCAACGGGTATTTACTCCGATTCCAGCAGAAAGGATATAACAAATTTTGTTACATGGAGCGCGGATAATACCGGAGCTGCCCAGATCAACCAGGATGGCGTCATTATCGGGCTGAATGAAGGCCGGGTAAAAATAACCGCCTCCTTCGACGGTGAAACGAATTTTATGTATGTAGATGTCGTCCGATAGCCGATGAGAGCAGAATAAAAGAAAAAATCCCGGGCAAAATCCTTTTGCCCGTAAAAGTAGTAAGTCAGCACTTCCGAAAGGAGGTGCTTTTTCTTTGCTATTTTATTTTGACGAATTCCTTAAAAAATAATTATAGCGCCGCTGTATCTGTAAAAATATAGAAAATTATTCAACTGTTTTGAAAAAAAAGTCCATTGTTAAGTTTTAATGAGCAGACTAGAATGAAAATAAAGAAAAGGAGGTAAAAGCGTGTTAAAAAATCAGTGTATCGTCAAAAAGCTCCTTGGATTCACTACCGTGCTGCTTTTGATATTTTCCATCTCCGCCTCTGCATGGGCAGGGTATGTACAGTTTAACAACTTCATCGTGCAACAGCGTGCCGACCCCTGGGTGTACAAGCATACCGACGGCTATTACTATATGACGGCCTCGGTTCCGGAGTATGACCGCATCGAACTACAAAAGGGCCGGACTTGCCGACAGCAGTTGGATATCCTTTGAGTCCTATGCGACTCCGGGGCGATACCTGAAGCATTATAACTATCAGCTGGTGGTGGGAGCGGTCGGCACATCCACCGAAAAGCAGGATGCCACTTTTCTGGAAGAATGACCGGAGAAGATCAAATGGAATGAAGTAAGAGAAAGGAGTTTTTTATGGTAAGAAGTATCAGTTTCAAAAAATGGTCTGCCTTGTTATGTGTATTAGCTCTTTTGGCAGGGATTTTTCCTGTAGCATCTACCACTGTCTCAGCTGCCACAAATCGGGTAGAAAGGCTGGAGGCCTATAATTATGCCGGGTATTTTCTACGGCATGCGGATATGGCTGTCCGGCTGGATTCCAATCCAGCTCCCATTTATGACAGTCGGTTTGTGGAACGGCCAGGCCTGGCTGATTCAAACTGTGTATCCTTTGAATCGGTCAATTATCCGGGATATTATCTGCGACATGTGGATTTTGTCCTGAAATTGGTGAAAAACGACAATTCCACCCTGTTTAAACAGGATGCTACCTTTAAAAGGGTGCCTGGACTTGCCAATTCCTCCTACGCCTCCTTTCAGTCGTATAATTATCCGGACCGGTACATCCGCCACGTTAATTTTGTAGCGCAGATCACTACCATATCTACCGATACGGATAAATCCGATGCCACATTCAAGGTGACGGAAGAAGCCAATACTTTCAACAACCCCAGGGATACCGGTGTGGAAAAACCGGACCCATGGGTGTTTAAACATACCGACGGGTACTATTACGGCATGCATACCGTGATGCAAAACGGCCAGTATATCCCGCAACTGAAGCTGTACAAAAGCAAATCCCTGACAAACCTCTTTACCACAGGGACCAGCAAGGTAATCTGGACTGCACCGTCAAGCGGATGGAACAACAAGGATATCTGGGCACCGGAGTTATATTGGATCAATAATGCATGGTATATTTACTACAGTGCCAACTGCAGAATCGGCGTACTGTCAAACAGCAGTGCCGACCCCATGTCCGGCACCTGGACCGACAGGGGACGAATCAGTCCCGATGTATGGGCCATTGATGGGACGATATTGAACCAAAACGGTAAAATGTATATGCTGTGGTCCGGACAGAATAACGGACAGGTTATCAACATCACCCAGATGTCCGGCCCCACCACCTTCACGGGGCCCACGGTGCAGATTTCCGAGCCCTCTTATTCCTGGGAAACGCAGGGCCTGAGAGTCAATGAAGGGCCTGAAATATTGCAGCGGAACGGAAAAACTTTCTGCATTTACTCCGCAAGCTATTGCGCAACCCAGTATTACGCCCTGGGCATGCTGACCTGTTCCAGTACGGCGGACCCCATGGTGCGCAGCAATTGGACCAAATCCCCGAATCCTTTATTCCAGGCTTCTCCAGAGGATGGGCTCTATGGAACGGGGCACTGCAGCTTTACCAAATCCCCGGACGGAACCCAGGATTGGCTGGTATACCATGCCACTACCGTACCCTCCAGTTCCTATCAGCCAAGGTATGTTGCCATGCAGCAGTTCGTATGGAACAGCGATGGTACGCCTAACTTCTGGGGGCCCTGCGGCAGAAAAATTGCCATTCCCAAGCCTTCTGGCGAATGATTTGTGCAGAAAAGTGTGAAATTTTCCAAAATCAAGGAAGGAAAAATTTTATATCCGGAGGTTGAAAGATATGAAAAAAGTATGTAGAGTATCGGCCATTACACTGATTATGGTGTTCCTGTTTGCAACGGCATGTTTTGCAGACAATCCCATTATCCGCAATATTTATACGGCGGATGCCGCTGCCCTGGTCCACAACGGCACGGTGTACCTTTATACAGGACATGACGAAGCCCCGGTGGGAGGAAGCAGTTATGTCATGCGGGATTGGCGCTGCTTTTCTTCTACCGATATGGTAAACTGGACCGACCGGGGAACTCCCCTGGCTGTCAGTGCATTCAGTTGGGCCAAGGGGGATGCATGGGCAAGCCAGGTGGTATACAGAAACGGAAAGTTCTACTGGTATGTATGCGTAGAGCATAAAACCATTCCGGGGAAAGCCATCGGAGTGGCTGTTTCCAGCAGTCCCACGGGACCTTTTACCGATGCGCTGGGCAAAGCCCTTATTACCAATGACATGACTAAGAAAACCGATATCACCTGGGACGATATCGATCCCACGGTGTTAGTGGATGACGATGGGCAGGCTTATCTATACTGGGGAAATACAGTATGCATGTATGCGAAACTGAAAAGCAGCATGACCGAAATCGACGGATCCATTCAAACCGTGAGCCTTCCCAGCTATACAGAGGCTCCCTGGCTCCACAAACGAAACGGAACCTACTACCTGTCCTATGCCTATGGCTGGCCGGAGCAAATCGCTTATGCCACCAGCAGCAGTCCCACCGGTCCATGGACCTACAGAGGCATCCTCATGGGAACCACAGGGACATCGGGAACTAATCATCAGGCCATTATCGATTTCAACAATCAATCCTACTTTATCTACCATAATGGTGCTTTGCCTACCGGTGGTGATTACCGGCGTTCGGTATGCATAGAAAAGTTAACCTATAACTCCGATGGTACCATAAAGCCCATTGCCCAGACCTCCACCGGGGTGAACGGTGTAATGAACCGGCTGCAGTCCTACAATAACCAGAATATGTATATCCGGCACATCAATATGGATGCCAGAATCGATCCCAACGTCAGTCCGGCACTGGATGCCCAATGGCAAGTCGTACCCGGGCTGGCTAACTCCTCCAGCGGGTATGTATCCTTCCAGTCGGTCAATTATCCCGGGTACTATTTACGGCATTACGACTACGATTTTGTCCTGGCGAAAAATGACGGAACCGCTGCATTTGCAGCAGATGCTACTTTTAAGAAGGTAGCGGGGCTCAAGGACACGTCGTGGTCCTCCTTCCAGTCGTATAATTTCCCAACCCGGTACATCCGGCATATCAACTATCTTTTAAAACTAGACCCCATCAGTACCGACACGGAAAAACAAGATGCTACCTTTAAAGTGACCAATTAATAGGGCTGTGTTAATTTCCTAAGCTTTCGGTAATTGGTTCACAAATTACGCCTTATAAAAATGCACAGCAGCGATGTTGGGGTGTCATTTTTATAGGAGCATTACAGGAAGGAACCGCACCTGCAGCTTTTTAAACTGCTGTGGATACGGTTTCTTCTTTTTGACTGCATCCCTTCTCCGGGAAAGGGAAAATAGGATGGGAAAAAGAAAAATTGGAACTTTACAGTGGATTTATAAGTCTAAAATACCGGGAATATATTTTAGTAGAATAAGTAAGGAGGATGCCTATGCGGAAAAAAGGAAAAAAGAGACCGATCCGGGGTCTGATCATAATCATAATCGGTGTATTGCTGTTGAGTGGAGGAGTTTTTGCGGTGCAGCAGTACGCATACACACAGGAGACAGGATCGGAAGACCCGAAGGTTTCAGTTCCGGAAACAGAGGGGAATACGAAGGAAAAGTCCGATAATTCCATTGCTTCAAAGGCTGGGGAAGCGGTGGCGGCTTTAAAGAACAAGGACATGAAAAAGCTGTCGGCCCTGGTACACCCTGTTAAGGGGATGCGGCTTTCTCCTTATGCTTTTGTTGACATGAAAAATGACCGGGTACTGACGGCTTCACAGGTGGAGAACGCCCTGAACGACAAGACTAAATATATTTGGGGCAATTTTGACGGTTCCGGTGATCCTATTGAAATGACCTTTACGGAATATTTGGACCGCTTTATTTACGATAAGGATTATGCCGGTACGGACCGTATCGGATATAACCAGTTTTTCGGGAAAGGCAATACAAAAAACAATGCCTTTGAGGTTTATATCAATGCTGGAATTGTAGAATACCACATACCGGGGGTTGATCCCCAATTTGGGGGGGTGGATTGGGGAAGCCTTCGTCTTGTATTTGAGGAAAGCGGAGGAACCTGGTATCTGGTAGGAATTATTCACGATATGTGGACCATATAAACTTTATAAATCTGTTGAGTCAGCGAAGAAAGCCAGGAACAATACCTGGCTTTCATTGTTTGAAGTATAGGAAATGATGCTGTTTTTAGTTTGCTCTGCAGAGTATAACTTCGATTTTATTCATCGAAACAAGCTATAAATAGACAACCTATTATTACAAATATTTTCCATTTAGTATATTATAATTTATAAAACAGCCTGTAGTGAAGGATTTTTTAATGGATGCAAACCAATTTACGGGTCAAAGGGTTGGTAAAATATAACTTTTGCTGCACCATACACTTTGCATTCGATGCTGCTCAAAAGCTTTACTATAAGGTAATTATACGGCAGTGCGGTGTGCCTCTTGTAAATTCATGGAGAAGAAGGGGAACGTGAATCGAACAGTGGGAGCAAAGCACGCTATTTTGAAAGGAGAATGTTTGTATGAACAGGAAGGTATTATCATTTGTTCTTGCCTTTAGCATGACCCTGGGGGCTCTGTTTGCAGCGGGACCGGTACAGTCGGTTGCTGCGGATCAGGGATTTAATACTGCCCGGTACGGTGACACCCTCGACATAGGTCCAAAGCTGCGGGCATTGGAGAAAGATCCCGAGTACTTAAAAAAGCTGGACGAAAAAATCCGCCAACAGGCAAAGCACATTAATTTTAACGAAGCAGCAGCTTCCGCAGTGGAGCAAAGTGGAAATCCTTTCACCTATAATGGAGGAACCAAGTATTTCCTCGGGTATGACAATATTTACGGAACATACCTGAAAAAATATACCCTCCGAAGTCTGGGAGAAAAAGTAGAGGTATGGGTTGCCAATGATCTGGGCTTCTACAGCCCCGATGGGAATCCGGACCCTTATGGCAGACCTGCCCATGTAGTGACCCAGGAACAGGTGGACCAACTGCGAAATGAGTTCGATACCAAAATTTATGCAAAGGACACTGAATTTTTCGGTATGCCGGATGCCCATTCCGGGCAAGATGCTACACTGCCTGCCATGGTCGGTCTTCCCCAAAATTATTATCTGCCCGCCGATGGACAGGAGAGAGTGATTCTTTTAGTGGACAACTGCCGGGACGAAAACTATTATGATCCCACGTACCCCTTCTATGTAGCCGGCTTCTACTCTTCTTCCTTTGAGAGGTACTGTGACAGAAACATCATCAACATTGATTCCAATAACTGGGCAAAAAGGATTCCGGATAACGGTGTCTTTGGAACCATCGCTCATGAGTTTCAACACTTGATTCATGATGATAACGATTCTAAAGAGGAAACCTGGATTAATGAGGGAATGTCCGATTTTGCAGAATACTTGTGTGGATATGACAGCTATAAGGGCCATGTGAATTATTTCATCGACCATCCGGAGAATTCCTTAGTATGGTGGGATGAGTTCTATGATGCATCGACAGGACCGGAAACCTTGGCAGACTATGGACAGGCATTCCTGCTGCAGCTCTACCTCAGTGACCATTTCGGCAAAGACTTTGTCAAAGCACTGGCAAAGGAGCCGACACAGGGTATAACCAGTTTGAATCATGTCCTGCAGCAATTCGGAACGGGAATTGACTTTGGCGAACTCTTCCGGCGCTTTACGATTGCAGTGGCTATTGACAGCAGGGAACCGGGAAATGGCATCTATAATTTTGACAGCATTGATCTCCATGTAAATTATACAGCAGCACTTTCCCACGATAAGGATGGTGTTCCTGCATGGGGGGCAGACTACAAGGTAGTGAACCAGGCGAACCGAATTCAAAACGTAAACATTGATGGAATTCAGTACCTGCCCACTCCGTGGAAAGTAGTTAATGACCCTAAAAAAGCAGGAAATAGTGTGCTGTGGGGGAATAATGGAGACTACAGGGATAACAGGATCGTTCTTTCAGCAGACCTAACCCCAGTAAAGGCCGCTGTTTTAAAATTTGATAATTTTATTGATATTGAAGAATCCTGGGATGCAGGAATGGTACAGGTTTCAGTAGATGGCGGAAAGAGTTGGACCAGTTTGTCCAACAGCAACACCGTTGGGCAGGAGGATTTCCCCTTTAATGAGCAGGCTCCGGAAATCTACAACAACCTGCCGGGATTTACGGGACATTATCAGAATTGGACCCGGGAGACCTTTGATCTGACTGCTTTTGCAGGAAAGAAAATCCTTATTTCCTTCCGGTATATGACCGATGGTGCTTATAACGATACCGGCTGGTTTATCGATAATATTGAGATTCCAGAGATCGGCTACAGCAATGATTGCAGTACATTGGATAAATTTATGAGTCTTGACGAGGTCCTGGGTATTGATGTAAAGTATTCGGTTACGTTTATTAATGAAAAATCCATGGGGAAAGGAAATAACAAGCCCCACTATCGTGTCCTGAACCTGAACCCCGTAAGTGTATCGGAAGCAGATGCAATCCAGCTTAAGGATTTCTTCAGTGGCGGAAACAACTATATGATCGTTTGGTATGCCGCACCGGTGGGAGTTAAGGATCCTGCAGCCTTTACCTACACCATTACCACCAAGAATGAGCACAATAAGAATAAAGATAAAAAGAAATAGGTATAGCCCAGCAGCAGTCCTGAGATTTCTCAGGACTGCTTGCTTTATAGGGGGATACCGTTTTCCTTCCGGCTAACGCCGTTTTTAGCTAGTTCGGCGTACCGGGGAAGAGTCTTTGTTGACAGTAACAAATTCCAATGATAGACTTTCTGTACCGGAGGATAAAAAGTTTGAAATCGCAGATATAACAAGGGAGAGAGTGATATGAAAAAGGAACGTACCTATTTAAGAGTTGTTTTGGTTGCTGCCGGATCCGTGTCTTTATTCCTGGGGATTCTGGGAATTATTCTGCCCTTGCTCCCTACAACGCCATTTCTGTTACTTGCAGTAGCCTGTTATGCCAGAAGCTCGGAGAAGCTTTACCATTGGCTTTTGAATCACAGGCTGCTGGGAACGCATATAAAGAATTACCGGGAGGGGAAGGGAATTCCTTTACGGGCCAAAGTGACAGCTCTCTCCCTGTTATGGCTATCCATAGGATATTCGGCGTTGTTTTTAGTGCCGCTTTTTCTGGTAAAGCTGCTGTTACTATTTATTGCTTCAGGGGTAACCATTCATATCCTTTCAGTAAAAACAACAGCAAAATAGTTAGTTGAAGAAACGGAAAGCCGGGATGCGTCCCGGCTTTTTATCTGATGGCAAGGGAATTCTGGGTTTTAATTTTCTTATCAATACTCTGTTCTTATTTCTTTCTATCGTAATTGGAACGACCTATGATATAATAAAAATAAATTCGCCTGTAGACTTTGGACAAGGGGGTCCTGCATGAAACGACCAAAGCGCTTGAAAAGTCAGATCATTATCTATTTTACCACCATCATCATGGGTTCTTCCATCTTCATCAGCTGGTTTTCCTACTACAATTCCGGCAAAAACCTGGAAGAAAACATGATCGGGAATGCAACGGGAACCATCGACTACATCATGGATAACATCGATAAACAGTTAAAACAGACGGAACAGCTGGCGGATTGGGTTTTCATCAACAGTTCTCTGGAAAAGCTCTTAATTCGTGACTATTCGGTACAGCCCAAGCAATTGGACATGGATATGTGGACATTTCAGGAGATGGTCAGCAACCAGATGATTAATTTTTCCGTATGGAAATATGTTACCTGCGTGATGGTGGAGGGAAATAACGGTATTGACCTCCGATGGGGCCAGGACGCTGCTTACATCGACAAGGAAAAGATACAGGAATATGAGTGGTACAGGAAGCAGATGGAAGCGGATGGAAAAATTTATTGGTATGGTATTGTAAAAAATGTTTCAACCTACACGGATGAAAAAAACTTTTTACCTATTGTTCGACCCATTGTGCGCAGTTCGCAAAGTACCAAAATCGGTTGGAGCATGATTGGATTTAAGGAAAGCCTGATTTCCGATGCATTTAAAAAATTCAGCACCGATACCACCAAGTCACTCTATGTTATCGACCAAAAAGGGGTATGTGTTTCCAATGAAGATAAAAGCATGATCGGTAGGGATCTGAGTTCCGACAGCCGTATTCAAGAAGTGCTGGCCAAAGGTGACGGCCACTTCTCCATCGAAAACGGTGGGGAGAGAAGTTTGCTGGTGTTCCACAAATCACAGCTTACAGGATGGATTATCGTTCAGGAACTGGGGTACTCATATCTGGAGAATCAAAAAACCATGCTGCTGCAAATCACTGTATGGATTTTCCTGGCTGTTTTATTGGTTTCCTCTGTGTCAACGATTTTTCTATCCCACCGGATTACCATGCCAGTACGAACCCTGCACAAAAGGCTGAAAAAAATAGCGGAAGGGCATTTTGAGCAGGATCGGGTCGTCGAAGGGGAAGATGAACTGGGGATGCTGGGAAAGGGAATCAACCAGATGGCTGCGGATATACAAAAACTGCTGGAAGAACACAGGAAGGAAGAATCGGAGAAAAGAAGGCTGGAGATCAGTATGCTGCAGAGCCAGATCAACCCGCACTTCCTCTACAATACACTGAATACCATCAAATGGATTGCGGTCATTCAAAAGGCCGATGGTGTGAGGGATGCAGTTTCTGCCCTGGGAAGACTGCTGAGGAACACTATTTGCGATGCTGCGGAGAAGATCACCATCCGGGACGAGATGGCGATATTGGATGATTACATGTATATACAGAACCTGCGGTATAATGGGGGCATCGATGTAACCTACAAGGTGGAAGATGAAACCATCGTAGAGTATAATATTTTAAAGCTGACCCTGCAGCCCATTGTTGAAAATGCGATTTTTCATGGCATTGAGCCTAAAAAATCCGCAGGCTCCATAAGGATCCACATCTTTTACGAAAAGGAAAACATTGTGATCTGCGTGGAAGATGATGGCGTAGGGATGTCCCGGGAGAAAATCAATGAGATCATGAGTGGCAGGAAGAAGGAAGAAAAACTGCGGGGGTTGAGCGGCGTAGGGATTAAAAATGTAGATGAACGGATCAAATTAAACTACGGCAGAGACTATGGAGTTCGTATTGTAAGCGAGCTGGGAGAGTATACGAAAGTATATGTTACCATTCCCAGAGAGAGGCAGCAGGAAACCTGGGAAAAGGAGGACCGGACATCATGTTGAGGGTGGTAATTATTGATGATGAAGTGCTGGCCAGGGTGGGAATAAAATCCATGATGGATTGGGCGGAACTGGGCTGCGAGGTGGTGGGGGATGCGGATAATGGAGAAAGCGGGCTGGAGCTGATCCGAAAGCTGAAACCGGATATTGTTATAACGGATATTAAAATGCCGGTCATGGATGGCCTGGAACTTATGGAGAGGGTCAAAAGGGAAAACCGGCATATAAAATTCATTGTTCTCAGCAGCTATGACGAGTTCCAGCTGGTAAAGCAGGCTATGAAGATGGGAACGGAGGAGTATCTGATCAAGCTGGATTTGAACCCGCAGCTGCTGGCCAGTACGGTAAAAACGGTCATTGACAAAATATCTGCAGAGGTTATGGAGAAAAATGAGCAAAATCGGCTGGAGATGTATCTGCGCAGGGATAAACGAGCGCTGACGGAGGAATTTTTTAAAAAGCTCATTGGCAAGCTGATTCCCTCGAAAAATGATTTGTATGACACTGTAAAGCACCTGGGAATCGAACTGTGGGAGGAGCGGCTGTACTGCGCCGTAGTGAGTGTAAAGGACATTAGGAACCGGGACCGGTATGCCAAAAAGGAAGACATGGAACTCTTTGATTTTTATGTGATGAACATTACCGAAGAAATCACCAACGACTACTTTTCCGGCTACACAGTGCGCACGGATACCGATCAATTCACCATCGTATTTTCCGTAAAGGAACCCATGGATCGAAAGCTTTACAGAGAAACGGTGGAGAAGATGGGGAAGCGGCTGATTGAAATGCTGAACCAATATGTCGGAATTGCAGTTTCCATTGGAATCAGCAACGCACATTCCGGTTTTTTTGATTTGAACCAGGCATACCATGAAGGGGTTAAGGCTGTGGATCACAGCTTCTTTGTGGGGGCCGGCCAGGTGATTTTCTTTTCCGATTTATCTGGAAAGCTGGAAAAGGAATCGCATATCCGGGTACAGTCCTATCGGGCAGAGATGGCAAAGGCACTGGAAATGCAGGATATTTCAGCGATCGAGCGGGTTTTCGACCGGGTCATCGAGGTATTCAAGAGCGGAGGGATTAATCGGGGACAAGCCTATGATCTATGCTATCAAACCGCCTATATGGTGTCGGATACGGTGGATTTTGAAGGCAATGAGCCGGGGAAGCCTTTGGATGCCGGCAAAAGCCTCTATGAAACCATCACCGGAAACAATACGCTGCCTGAAATGATGAAATGGATGGAAAACTTAAAAAACACTGTCTGTACAGCGCTTTCCACCAAGGGAGACCTGGACCCCAACGTGAGACTGGTGGCGGCTGCAAAGAAATATATTCACGAGAACTATAAAAAGGATTTGACATTGAACGACGTAGCTGCGGTGTTGAATATCAGCCACTGCTATTTTAGTACCATATTTAAGAACATTGCGGGCATAAATTTTATTGATTATGTGACAAATGTAAAAATGTCCGAAGCGAAAAAGATATTGCTGGAAAGTGACTGTAAGGTGTATGAAGTGGCTAAAATGCTGGGATACGAGAATGCATACTACTTCAGCCGCGTATTTAAAAAGGTTACAGGAATGACACCCAGTGAGTTTATCGAAAAAAAGTACTAGAATAAAAATATTTTATTCTGTGCAATTTGTACAAAGGGTTTATTATAAAAAAATAGTGCTGAAGCCGGAAAAAATGAAAAATAAATGTATAGGCATAAAAAGTTTTTTAATTTTATCCCCTTGCGATACAAGCTATAATAGTGCCATACCAATCAAATAAGGAGGAATTACAAAATGAAGAAGCCAGTAAAGCTACTTTCTTCAGCACTTGTCCTATCGCTTGTATTAGGTACCCTGGCCGGATGCGGCAATGCGTCCAAAGCACCGGAAAATTCCAGTGCCGGTACAACACAGAGCACTGCCACAGCAAAACCTGCAGACAAAAAAGTGAACCTGAAATTTGTCATCTGGGACTATAACAAGGCTCCGGAATATAAGGACCTCATCGACGCATTTACAAAGGAGAATCCCAATATCACAATTGAACCTGCCGATATTACGGCAGCAGACTATACGAATAAAACCACCATCATGCTGGCCAGCGGAGACGACAGTGACCTTATCGGTGTAAAGGCGATGCCGGAATACTCCAGTTATGTTCAGAAAAAGCAGATTATTGCCATTGACGACATGATTGCCAAGGACAAAATTGATCCTGCGAGCTATGCAGGAATGCTGGACGGATTGAAATTGGACGGAAAAACCTATGCACTGCCTTATAGAAGTGACTTCTGGGTCCTATTCTATAACAAGGATCTTTTTGATAAGGCAAAGGTTGCGTATCCTACCAATGACATGACCTGGGACCAGTTCAGAGAGACGGCCAAAAAGCTTACCAGCGGACAGGGAAATGATAAAGTGTATGGTGCTTATGTGCATACATGGAAATCAGCGGTTATGAACTGGGGTGTTGCAGATAAGAAAGGTACCATGGTGGATGGAAAGTATGATTTTGCAAAACAATACTACCAGATGTTCCTTGGAATGCAGAACGAAGATAAATCCATTCTGGACCTGGCAACGGCAAAAACATCAAGCGCCAGCTACGCAGGACAGTTTGAATCCGGAAAAGTGGGCATGTGCCTCATGGGAGCGTGGTTTGTGGGCACTCTGATTACGGATAAAAACGCAGGCAAGCACAATATTAACTGGAGCATGGTTTCCGTACCCCATAACCCGGGTGTTCAGCCTGGAACTACTTTTGGAAATGTTACACCGCTGGCTATTAACTCTAACAGTAAAAATAAGGAAGAGGCCTGGAAGTTTGTCAAATTCGTTGGAAGTGAAGCTGGCGCCAAAATACTGGCTGCACGCGGTGTAATGCCGGCCTTCCGGTCACAAGCCGTCATGGATGTTTATACAAGCACCAAAGGCTTCCCGGCAGAAGGCAAGGACGCATTGAAAACCAGCAGTGTAACCATCGAGTTCCCGCCGGATAAAAACGGAGGCGCTATTGATAAAGCATTGCAGGAAGAGCATGAATTGATCATGATCGGTAAAAACTCCGTTGACGCCGGTTTGGCAGCCATGGCAAAACGTGTAGCGGATATTAAGGCTGGAAATTAAGTACCCTTTTGGGTGTGTGCCCTGTACAGTACTGTACGGGGCACCGCACTCAAAAGAGAAATGTCAGGGAGGGGGATTTACCGGATAAGACATTGATCAGTATCCGGTAGAGACAATCGTGGATATAGCATTGAATCAAAACAAGGAAGTCAGAAAAAGAAAAAAGAAAGGGAATATGAATACACTGATGGCGTATTCTTTTTTGCTTCCGAATTTCATAGGATTTCTGGTTTTTACGCTGGTTCCGGTTTTAGCTGCTTTTGCTTTAAGCTTTATGGAATGGGATACTGCAAATCCCATGGTATTTGTGGGCTTTAAAAATTTTACCCGGCTTTTAAAGGATGAGACCTTTAAAATATCACTGTGGAACACCCTGTATTTTGCCCTTGGAAGTGTTCCCCTCACATTGATTTGTTCCCTGATTCTTGCCCTCGCGCTGAATAAGGGATTAAAGGGAGTTGAGGCCTTCCGGACTGTTTTCTTCCTTCCGTATATAACGTCTCTGGTTGCTATGGCGGTGGTTTGGAATATGTTGTTCCATCCTACGCTGGGACCCATTAACCAGGTGCTGCTGGCTATCGGAATAAAGAACCCGCCCGGGTGGACTTCCTCCGTGGAATGGGCGATGCCTGCTGTCATAATCACCAGCATATGGCGTAACATGGGATACTACATGGTAATGTATTTAGCCGGACTTCAAGGAATACCAAAAGAACTTTATGAAGCGGCTACAGTGGATGGCGCCAATGCCTGGCACAAATTTAGAAAAATTACGCTGCCCATGCTGACACCTACCACGTTTTTCGTAAGCATTATGCTGACCATCTCCTGCTTTAAGGTTTTCGACCTGATTCTGGTGATGACGGACGGCGGCCCTGGCAGAGCAACCAATGTGCTGGTTTATCATATCTATAACCAGGCATTTATCAATTCCAAGTTTGGATACTCTTCCGCCATTGCCATGGTGCTCTTCGCCATTGTTCTCGTGATTACCGTTATCCAATTCCAATTTGAGAAAAAATGGGTGAATTATTTTTAGCATAGGGAATTCCTATCTTCACCTTTCTATAGGTCCATTACAAATCTGTTGGTTAAAGGCGTGATAAAATGAATAATACAGAGATTGCAGGTAATAAAAAACAGATGAATTTCATAGGGAAATTGTTTATGTATATCGTGCTGGCCATGGCGGCAGCAGGTGTCTTACTTCCCTTTATCTGGATGCTTTCTGCATCCCTGAAACTGGACAAGGACGTTTTTCAGTTTCCCATCCAGTGGATTCCGAAGGATCCGCGATGGAAAAACTATCAGGATATATGGAAGCAGATTCCTTTTCTAACCTTTTATATGAATACCACCAAACTGACGGTCATCATAACCTTCCTGCAATTACTGACCAGCAGCCTTGCGGCTTACGCATTTGCAAAGATCCGGTTTCCGGGACGCAATACTCTTTTTATAGCCTATATCGGTACTATTGCGGTGCCCTGGCAGGTCTATATGATTCCACAGTTCATTATGATGAAGAAATTCGGGTTAAATGATTCCCATTTATCTTTGGTGCTTTTACAAGCCTTTACCGCTTTTGGCGTGTTCCTGATGCGGCAGTTCTACCTGAGCATTCCGGAGGAATTGTCTGAATCGGCGAGAATCGATGGCTTAAATGAATACGGCATCTACGCAAGGATTATATTGCCCTTGTCCAAGCCGGCCCTTGCGACATTGACCATTTTTACCTTTGTCAATGTGTGGAACGATTTTATGGGACCCTTGATCTATTTATCCTCTACTAAAAAGAAGACCATTCAGTTAGGCCTAAGGATGTTCATCTCCCAGTACAATGCGGAATATGCCCTCATCATGGCAGCTGCCGTATGTTCCATCGTTCCTGTTGTAATTGTATTCCTTTTTGCACAGCGTTACTTCATTGAGGGGATTGCAACCACCGGCTTAAAGGGATGACCTCCTCTTCCTGCACCACGCTTCCAGCTGTAAATTTTCCCCTGGGAGAGACACAGAGAAAGAGACCGGAACTATGCGTAAATAGCTCCGATCTCTTTTGTTTATGGTAAGGAAACTATGCATATTTATAAAAAGCAAAAAGCTGAATTACCAAGCGCTCAAGTATCATTTTACTAATATTTCCTTACCATGGGGAGTGCAGAGGGGATTCCCCTCGCCGGTCCGGAGGGGGTGCTCAGGAGCGTTAGCTCCGTCGAAGGGGGAAGTAGTTCCCCCTAGCGAAGAACAAGGTGCGTTAGCATTTTGTTCTAGCCTGTATTCTTTTCAGCCTTTCACAGCGCCTGCTGTTAAGCCTGAAATAATGTATTTCTGGAATATTAAAAATACAATGGCTGTCGGTAATGCAGCGATGCTAGCCGTTACCATGGTTTCGTTAAATGCTGCCTGCCGGTAGCTTCCATAATTTGCAACCCCAACGGTCAATGTCCACAGGTTTTGTTTTGAAACAAATATAAAAGGCCACATGTAGCTGTTCCATATGCTTAAAAATGTGTTAATTACCATAACTGCCATGGCCGGACCCGTAAGAGGAAAAATGATCTTCCAATAGATGCCCATCTCCGAACACCCGTCGATCCTTGCCGACTGCTCCAATTCTCCAGGAAGCCCGGCAATGTATTGCCGCATAAGGAATATGCTTAAGGGTGTTACAAGGAATGGAACGATGAGTACCTGGTAGGTATTCATCCACTTGATATCCGTAAAAAATTTATATAAGGGTATCAAGGTCAAGTGAATGGGTATCATCATGGTAGAAAGCAAAAGCATAAAGAAGAATTTCTTTCCCGGAAAATCCTTTTTGGCAAATGCATAGGCGACCATGGGGGCTAACAGAATGTTGGCACTTACAACGATAATTGCCACAATACTACTGTTAATGAAGTATTGAAAAAAGTTATTCGTGGAGAATACCGTTTTATATGCCTTTAACGTAGCCTGCTTCGGTATGAGATTGAAACCGTCGTTAAGTACGGCTACCGCTTCCTTAAATGTAGAGGATATCATATATAAAAACGGAAATATCATGATGATCAGGAAGGGCAGTAGCAATAAAGCAAGGAGCCAGCCTATCAAATCCTTATTCTTTTCCTTCACTGTGCTCATTAATCACCCACTCCTTTGTCCAGTTTGAGTATCTTGGATTGGATCAGCGTAAATAGCAATATGATTACAAAGAGTGCATAACCGATGGCGGATGCGTACCCCATCCTTTGTGATGTAAAGCCTTGCCTGTAGAGGTATAGCACACCTGTTGTTGTCGCATAGGCGGGACCTCCCGCTGTCATGATCTGGGGTTCTGTAAATACCTGTAGGGAATTTATGGTATTTACCACGATGACATACAGAGTCACATGCCGTAAATGGGGGAGTGTTACTTTAAAAAACTTTTGTACTGCATTTGCTCCGTCTACCGTAGCAGCTTCATAAAGCTCTTCCGGAATCGTTTGGAGAGCGGATAAGTAGATGATCATATAATAGCCTGTTGCAGCCCATACGCTCATGGCCATTATACTGGGTAAAGCAGTATGCTGGTCAAGTAACCAGTTTCTTCCTTCCAATCCGATGGCCCGGACGAGTTGGGTAAGCAGTCCGTCTCTATACAGCAGCAGTTTAAATAATGTGGCGATAACCGTTATGGATGTAACAGTAGGAAAGAAAAAACCGATTCGGAAAAACGATTTTAGTTTCACACCCTGATTAAGGGCCACAGCCAATAACAGGGCAAATACCGTTGTAAAGGGTATTGTACCAAAGGCAAATACAAATGTATTTTTTAGAGCCGTGTGGAAATTTGCGTCTACAAGAAGTTCCTTGTAGTTTTCCAACCAAACAAAGTCATTGATGGAACCTTTTCGTAAAGGGTTAAAGTTTGTAAAGCTCATGTAAAAGGAATAGAATAAAGGATATATGGTAAATACGGAAAATAGCAGCACCCATGGAGAGATAAACAAGTACGAGATTTTATTACTTTTTATTCTGTACCAAAGACTATCACGATTCACTGGCAATGGTGTACTATTTTTAATCGCAGGTTGTCCCGAACTATCCATTTTCAAGTCAACTCTCCTTTTTAACAATATGCTCCGGGCTGTTTAAGCCCAGAGCATATATTACAATTAGTTTCAGTTGTTTCTGGTTACAGTTACTTCAGCCAAATTTTACTTACATCTTTTTCACAGCTATCCGTAGCCTTATCAATGGATACATTGTTAAGGAATATTTCCTGCATCATGGTAGATACTCTCATGCCAATGTCTTCAATTGATTTGTTAATGGGTGGAGCCCAGGTAGCGCCGGCTTTTGCTATTTCTATGAACTTGCCGACTCTTTTGGCATCGTCATCCTTTGGATTCTTGAATACATCAAGATCGCCGACGGTCTTCGTGGATGGCAATATCGAGTAGGCGCAAAGTTTGGAAATATCTAATGCCGTGCTCTCGTCAGCCAAATAGGTCAAGTATTTGAATGCCGCATCCTTATTCTTGCATTGCTCAGGAATGGTCAATACTTCAGCACCGTTGAATGCGAAGGATTTTCCTGTTTCAGGGTTAGCGGGAATCATTTCGTAGCCCCAGTTCTTCACTGCTTTTCCGTCTTTCGTCATATAACCGGTCTGATAGGCGCCGACTACGAACATACCGAGCTTGTTGTTTGCGAAAGCCAGCTGGGCATTTGCTTCATTATCGCAGGAGCTGTAAGGTTTGATATCAGCCAGGAAGTTTAATGCCTTCTTTGCTGCATCTGTGTTAACACCTACTACTTCCTTGGATTTTCCGTTAACGTCCTTCTTGACGATCATCTGTCCACCGGCACTATATAAGAAGCTTCCGAAGAACTGATAGTCGCCTGTAGCATCACCGGCTGCAATATTAAAACCGGGAACGCCGCATTTTTCCTTTATGGCCTTGGCATAGGCTTTCAATTCATTCCAATCCTTTGGTGGTTTTGCGGGATCGAGACCTGCCTGTTGAACAAGATCATAATTAATAGCCAGTGCCCTTGTTCCGACGGCCCATGGGAAAGCGTAAATTTTACCGTCCTTCTCACCAAGGTTCCAGTTAATAAACTTGTTTTTGGTTTCTGGAGTAATTAATTTTGTTAAATCGGTCAGAGCGCCAACATCAGAGAAGGCACCTACCCAGGTGGAACCAAGTTCGAGAACGTCAGGAGCAGTACCGGCACCGATAGCGGTCTGGATTCTTGCAAATCCATCTCCCCAGCCAAGTTTGGTGGCTTCGATTTTGATATCGGGATTTTTCTTCACGAATTCGTCGATTGCCTTTGCTTTGATGGAAGTTTTTTCATCGCCGACATCCCAGAACTGCCAAAATTGAAGTGTTGTTTGTTTTGGAGCTTCCGTCGCTTTGGGAGCATCTGTCCCAGTAACTGGTTTGTCAGTTTCCTTGGAAGTTCCACAGCCTGTCAACCCCAGGGACACTACCATTAAAATAGCGAGACACAGTGAAAATAACCTCAAGTACTTTTTCATTACAAACCCTCCTTTTAAAATTTGAAAAATTATTTGGTTCGCAACAAGTTTTGTCCCAAGTAAATATTGAAAAATATGTATGGAAAATGCGTTGAGATTTTACATGAGCTTAACCTGTTGCTGATCTCAGCTATAATTATAATATCTATATTAAAAGATTTAATTGGTTAATCTTGGTTTTTATTGTATTATCTTGGCTATTCTTTCATTAAGAGAAATGTGCCGGGAAATTTGGAAAATGAGAGGGATATTTATGCGGTAGGAAATTATGGTATAATAGTAGCGTTATGAGATATAGAGAAGGATACCTTTGGGTATCCTTCTCTATATCTCATGGAATTTGGGCGGGCAGGTGACGGTATGTATAAAATTATGATTGTGGAAGATGATGAGAAAATTGTGAAGCTTATGGAAACCTATTTAAAGAGGTATGGGTATGATACCCTCTCCATTCACGACTTTTCAAAAATAAAAAAGGAATTTGTAGAGGCTAACCCCGATGTAGTTTTAATGGATATTAATTTGCCGTATTTTGACGGTTTTTACTGGTGCAGGGAGATAAGAACCCTGTCCAGGGTGCCTATCCTCTTCCTCTCTGCGCGGGGATCGGATATGGATCAGGTCATGGCTATTGAAAACGGGGGAGACGATTATATTATCAAGCCTTTTTCCTTCGAAGTTTTACTGGCAAAAGTCAAAAGCATGATCCGCAGGGCCTATGGCGAATATTCCGAAGGCAGGAGCAGTGATGTGTATGAAGTGGACGGGCTCTATCTGTTTTTGGATCAAAACATGGTGGAGTTTGGAGGAAGACGGCTGGAGCTCAGCAAGCGGGAATTCCGGCTTTTATACTGTCTGCTGAAAAAGGCAAATTCCATTGTACCCCGGGAAGAACTGCTGGAGCAGCTGTGGGACGATGTGGAATTTGTAGATGATAATACCCTGTCGGTGAATATTACGAGACTCAGGAAGCGGCTGGAGGAGATTGGCATCACGGATGCCATTGAGACCAAGAGGGGACAGGGGTATTGCATAACGAAGAACTGGGCGGTGCGGTAACGTGAATTTTTGGAAATATTTGTTGGATCAGTTGGGATACATCCTTTTATATTTTGCAGGCGTACTTACTGTTATAACGGTGCTGTATTTAAGCAGGGTCCTGAACCCCCAGGGATGGGTTGGGGACGGCATTTTCTATGCTTTCCTGCTGTGTACTGTTTTTCTGTGCATCTTTCTGGCAGCAGGTTATCTAAGAAAGCGGTCCTTTTATAAAAACCTGAATCGGATGGCTCGGAGGGATGCAAAGCTGGAAGATACCTACAGAACCGGTGAAGCGCATACCTGGGAACACCGATTGTACAGGGATATTTTACTAAAGAACTATAAATCCTATAAGGACAGCTTGTCGGCGTTGGAGGAAGCACAGCGCCAGCATACGTATTTTATTAACCAATGGGTCCATCAGATGAAAACCCCCGTATCGGTGATAAATCTGCTTTTACAGAACGACGGGGAAGATAGAATAACTTTGCTTGACAGCATTCGGGAGGAAAATGAAAAACTGGCAAAAGGCCTGGAAATGGCCCTTTATACAGCACGTCTGAGCCAATTTCATATTGACTTCAAGGTGGAAAGGGTGGACCTTCTCCCCCTGGTGCGGGAGGAGATCAACAAAAACAAAAAATCCTGCATTAAATACTCCATTTACCCCAAAATCACCGGGGAAAAGGAGTTGTTTGTGGAAACCGACTCCAAATGGATTGGCTTTGTTATCAATCAAATTATTGTAAATGCCATTAAGTACTCCAGAAACAAGAAGAGTGAAAAAAAGAGCATCCTGATTGAAGCAGACAGAGGCGATGGAAAGGCATCCCTCCGCATTACCGACGAGGGGATTGGTATTCCGAGGCGGGATTTGGGAAGGGTCTTTGATGCATTTTTCACAGGGGAAAACGGGCGAAAGTATTCGGAAGCTACAGGAATGGGGCTGTACCTGTCAAAACGGATTTGTGAGGAGCTGGGGCATGAGATCCGGATTGCGTCAGAGGAGGGAGAATGGACGCAGGTCATGCTGACGTTCTATGAAGGGAAAAGTATTTTTGCCATGAAATAGCTGTAGCCTGCTGTATAGTAATTCTTTCAAAATTGTAAGATAAAAGTAGGGCATGAAAGGGAAATCAATACAAGGATTTCTCCTTTTTCTTTATAATTGGAACTGTAATTCACCCATAGGGCCAATGAATTTTTTAAAACAAAACGGAGGTAAAAGCATGACGATACTGCAAGGCATGAATTTAACAAAAATTTATGGAAATAAAAAGGGTGGGATGCTGGTAAAAGCATTGGATCAGTTTTCAATCAACATAGAAAAAGGGGAATTTATCGGAGTGATGGGTCCGTCGGGAAGCGGTAAGACGACGCTGCTGAATATTCTGGCGACCATCGATACTCCTTCTTCCGGGGAGCTCAGGATCAACGAAACCAATCCTGCAACCCTGAAGGAGACAGAGATGGCTGTCTTCAGACGAAGAGAACTGGGGTTTATATTCCAGGATTTTAATCTCCTGGACACACTTTCTGTCAAGGAAAATATCATTCTTCCCCTGGTGTTGGATAAAACGCCGGTACAGGAGATTGAGCAGAAGGTTTCAGAAATAGCGTCGCTGCTGAATATTGGAGAGATATTAAACAAAAGGCCCTATGAAATCTCCGGCGGACAGCAGCAAAGGGCAGCCTGCGGCAGAGCCTTGATTCATGATCCCTCCATTATCCTGGCGGATGAACCTACAGGGAACCTGGATTCAAAAGCTTCCAATGATGTGATGGAGTCACTGAAGAACCTAAATGAGAAAAAGGGGGCCACCATCATGATGGTCACCCATGATCCCTTTGCCGCCAGCTTCTGCAACCGCATCGTGATGATCAAGGACGGCAGGTTCTTTCTGGAACTCGTGAAAGGTACGAACCGGCAAGGCTTTTTCCAGGAGATACTGGATTCGCTTTCACTGCTGGGAGGAGGGGGCTATAATGAAATTAAGTGATATTGCCTATAAAAATGTAACGGGCAGCCTGTACAAGTACATTATGTATTATCTCAGTAATGCCCTGGCGGTCACCATCTTTTTCATTTTTGCAAACTTCATTTTCAATCCGTCCATAGCGGAAGTGAAGAATGCCGGCTCTCCAGGCCTCATTACTGCGCAGGCGCTGGTGATGTGTGAATTCGTAATTGTGATATTTTCGGTGCTTTTTATCAACTACTCCATTACGAATTTTTTAAAATCCAGGGAAAAGGAGTTTGGCTTGCTGACATTGCTGGGCATGAGCCAGTCCCAGGTGCGGGCCTATATTATTTATGAGAATCTGATTGTTACAGCGGCGTCCATTGGAACCGGGCTCTTTTTCGGAATTATTTTCTCAAAGCTGTTTTTTATGGCAGTGGCTGTCGTATTGGATGTAGAGGGAGGGATTCCTTTTGGGTTATCCACAAAGGCCGCCCTGCTCACCGTTGGATGCTTTGCAGCACTTTTCCAGGGAATCAACCTATTCTGTGTATTTAAAATGAAGAGCCGGAATATTGTTGAGCTTTTAAAAGGAGCAAGGATTCCGAGGCCGGCACCCCGCTTTTCCGTAGTAAAGTCCGTACTGGCGATACTTTTTCTCACGACGGGATATCTCCTCGCATTACTTACTTACAAATCCATTATCGCAACGATGCTGCCTATCGTAATTTCTACGGTACTGGGAACCTATTTTCTCTTTACCCAGTTCAGCGTTCTCTTTACCCGGCTGCTGCAGGGAAACCGTACGCTGTTTTACCGGGGTACCAATATGGTGACTTTGTCGCAGATGATTTATAAGTTAAAGGACAATGCCAGAGTATTGTTTATTATTGCGATTTCGGGGGCTGTAACCCTGACGGCCGCCGGATCGGTATATTCCCTGCAAGGCTGGCTGAAGTCAAGCTGGATGCTTCACATACCGCAGGATATCAGTCTTACTGTCAGAGCGGAGTACGCGACAGATGTTCCGGATATCCATAAAATCGAGGAAGCCATTGAAAGGCGTAACGCAGCGATTCAATATAAGAGTAAAATTTCTTTACTGCAAGCGATAAACGCAGAACATTCCTCTTCCATCAGCGAAAGCTATAATGACAGGGATCTGCTGATCATGTCCAATTCAGACCATAACCGGAGGGCGAAAGAGCTGCAGTTGAAGCCTGTAAATTTGAAAGAGGAAGAAGCGCTGGTATATACGTATCAGGCGTATGATGTGAAAAAAAATGTGTTTCTCGATAGGGAATTTCTGAATGTCAAGGTCGGTTCGGCTGTAAACAGGTATAAATTGACGGAGGAAAGACGGGTTGGGCTGATTAATCCGAATCAGCAGACGCTCAATGTATTGGTACTCCAGGATTCCCAGTTTAATAAGCTGTATGAACAAGCCACCGAATCGGAGAAGTGGGTTTATTACGGATATAACCTGAAAAGGTGGGAAGATGCCGCCAGTGTCACCCGGGAATTAAAAGGGACCGTGGCCAGCGGGAAGAACCAGCTTTTCTTTGAAAGAATTACGCAGTTTACCCCCATCATGACTCTCATGAACCTGCTTCTCTTTATAGGCGTTTTCATTGCGATCCTGTTCTTTATCTCCACAGGAAGCATTATTTACTTTAAGATGTTTACGGAGATCCAAAGGGATAAGGCGGAATTTACATCCTTGAGGAAGATTGGAATGACCGACGGTGAGATGGCCAGAATCATCAATACCCAGACCGCAGTTATTTTCTTCCTGCCCTTTGTGGTAGCGGTGGTCCATGCGGCCTTTGCTGTAGGGGCCCTGGAAAAGCTTTTACAGGCCGATCTTAAGGTTTATGCACTGACGGTGGTAGGAATTTACTTTGCCTGCCAGTTGATTTACTTTGTTTTTGCCAAATCCATGTACACCCGGCAGATCCGGGAGATGTAGGTATTATTGAATAAAAGAGGACCAGGGGGTTTGTTCCCTGGTCCTCTTTTGTCTATTGCCCATTTTCCAGCCCTTCGAGAAGTATTGTTCTATAAAGAAAACGGGGATTCAAGTATGGTAAGGAGATCGAGTATGATTTCGTAGGTATAAGGTACACCTTTCTATATAGGACTGTAATCTTATATGGGTTTTAGGGTGATATCATGCATTGAATGGCGAAAAGTGTCGAAACTTCGCGATTTTTGGACTATTGACACATGCGAAGCGGCTTTGGTATAATTCAACAGAAAGTGCAATAATTTTACAATGTTTGCATAAAAAATCTTTTCTGTGTAAAAATTATACGGGACGATAGTCCTACGTAACTAACAAAAATTGATGCAATGAAGTATAACCTGTATTTGGGCACTTGGGTTATATGGAGCAAGTAGTGCAACCGGCAATTATAATGAATACTGTTACAGATCCATATTTCAGTATCTTTATTATTCCGTGCACTCTGTTTTTTAGGCTCAAAATCATTATTTTGGAGGAGTGCAGATGAATAGTACTTTAAAAAGGTCCCTCGCAATTCTTATTTTATTCCTTTTCCTTTTCAATTTTCTGACTTTTGACGGTATTCACTTCTTATTTGATCAAAAAGCTGTTGCAGCTCAGCCTGCGGTGGATGTCAAAATTAATTTCCAGCCAGAGGGAGCCGATGTACCGGAAGGATATATTCCGGACAGTGGGGATGTTTTCGGATACAAAAATGGATACTCTTATGGATGGAATATATCGCATAAGGATAGCGTAATTAAAAGAAATGTAAATCCGGAAGTTCTGATTGACACAGTATGTACGATTAAACCGGGTAGCAGCTGGGAAATAGAAGTTCCAAATGGTGATTATGACGTAACCATCAGCGTAGGAGACGCTGTTTATGGAAGCGATCCAGGATACAATTCTATTAATATCGAAAATGTTAGTTTCTTTTCTAATTTAAGTCTTCAGCCCAATGAGTTTAAAAAAGCTACCAAAGAGGTTACAGTGACGGATGGCAGGCTATCATTGGATCAGGAAGGCACAGTTAATTCCAAAGTACCCATCAACTATATCCATATTTCTTCAGCAACGAGAACCAATCCAAATGATTCTTATGCTATTAAGTTGGAAATGTATAATGGCAATACTTCGGAAACAAACACTACCCTGTTCCCAAGGTTTAGATTATCCAATATAGGGACAACGCCCATCGATTTGTCCACAGCCAAGATTGTCTACTACTTTACAAATGAAGGCGGCAAAAAGCTGAAATTCTGGTGTGACTGGGCTTCAATAGGAAACGGTAAAATAGTGGACAGCTTTATCGAAAATGGAGTGGGTGAAAAAGCAGACACAAGTTTGGAGATTGGGTTTAAAAACGCCGGTGTATTAGCGCCGGAGCAGAATATAGAAATCCATGCAAGAGTAGCTGATATTGACTGGTCAAATATGAACCAGCTGAATGACTATTCCTTTAACCCTTCAGACAGCAATTATGCGGTGTGGGAGAAGGCAACCGTGTACATCAATGGTGTAAAGGTTTGGGGAACAGCACCGGAGGAAGTAAAACCCGAACCTTCAAATACCCCTGGACCTTCACCAACCACAACACCAGTTCCTCAAAATGGCAAAGTGAAATTGCAAATGTACAATGCAAGCCGGAAGGATTTTGAAAAAAATATAGACCCCTCCTTTAAACTTACTAACACAAGCAATCAGCCACTGGATATGAAGAATGTAAAAATCAGGTACTATTATATGGTTGGGGGAGATACACCGCAGAATTTCTGGTGCGATTGGTCCAGTATCGGAACGGGCAATGTAAAGGGTAATTTTGTAAAAATGCCTGTAGCCATGGTGGGTGCTGACTATTATGTAGAGTTAACCTTTGACAATAACACCGGGTTTCTGGAAAAAGGGCAAAGCGCCGAGATAAAAACACGCTTTGCCAGAACGGAATGGACTGAATATAGCCAAACGGATGATTATTCCTTTAATACAGTAAGCAAGGACTATGCGGATTGGACAAAAGCAACGGTACATGTGGGGGACGAGCTGGTATGGGGGGAAGAACCTTCACAAATCATGCCCATTACCACGGCTGCCAAGGTGCAGGCCTATAATACTCACCGCAATGGTAAATCAAATACGATATATACAAATTATACTTTAATCAATACGGGAAATGTGCAGTTTAACCTGTCGGATGTGAAAATCAGATACTATTACACCAAGGAAGGTATGCAGCCGGAGAATTTCTGGTGCGATTGGTCTAGCATTGGAAGCAGCAAAATAACAAATAATTTTGTAGAGCTTCCTATAGCCATAACGAATCAGAAGGTCGGCAATTATCTGGAAATCGGCTTTGCAGATCAAACCGGAAATTTAATTGCCGGTGACAGCCTTGAAATACACACGCGCATGGCAAAAACGGATTGGTCCGAATATATTCAGGACAATGACTATTCCTTTAATGCAGCAGCTAATAAATATGTAGATTGGGATAAAGTCGGTATTTATATAAAAGGCAAGCTTGTTTGGGGGAAAGGGGTTATAACAGAGACTCCGGCAAACATCACAGCACAAGCTACAGAAGAGAGTATAAGCTTATCCTGGGATCATGTCGATGGTGCAATCTGTTATGAAGTTGAGGATGATGGAGTTATAAACAATGTAGGTTTCAATACTCATTTTAGTAAACAGGAGCTCCAGCCAGGTACGGAACATAAGTACAGAATACGGGCAATAAGTGATGTTAATACCGGTGACTGGACAGCGTTGATTGTAAAGTGGACTTTGCCGGATATCCCGCAAAATATTACTGCAACGTCCAGCAGCAGCTCCATAATGGTTGCCTGGGAGCCGGTTCAGGGTGCCGTTTCTTATGAGGTAGAAGTGTCCGGAATGCCTGTTGATGTTGGGGCGGATACATCCTATATCCATGAAGGGTTAAATCCCAACACCCAAAGAGCGTATAGGGTGCGGGCGAAGAATTCCAGCGGTGTTGGAAAATGGAGTGAGATTATCTCAAAGACTACATTACCGGGTACTTCATCCGGAATCAGTGCTTCCGCAACTTCACAAAGCATTACTCTTATGTGGGACCGGATTTCGGGAGCTACAGCCTATGATTTGGAAGTTGACGGAGAGATAACTAAAGATATTGTTGAATGCAGCTTTGTACATGGTCCGCTTATACCCGGCACTGAACACTCTTATAGGGTAAGGCCCAAGAACCAGGATGGCGTAAGTAACTGGTCTGATATAGTGAAGGCATTCACTTTGCCGGAGACTCCCACGGGTTTAAATGCAGTTGTTAAGGGGGACAGTATTACTCTTTCATGGAATGCGGCTAACGGAGCTCAGTCCTATGAAATCGAAGTGGATGGTGCAATTAAGGATAATGGCGACAAAACAAGCTTTGTGTTTGAAGGACTCTCTAATAATTCAGAGCATACTTTCAGGGTAAGGGCAAAATACCAGGAAATAAAGAGCTTCTGGAGTAAAACAGTTACCACTTCAACACTGCCTGGAGTGCCTGAGAATTTGAAGGCAACAGCAGCAGGCAATAAAATCGACATTACGTGGGACATGGTGGAAGGTGCACTTTCCTATGATGTTGAGATCAATGAAAGCGTAATCCAGAGTGTATATAGAAACAAATATACCCACGAAGAAGTAACCCCGAATACGGAATATGCTTTTAGAGTACGTGCTGTAAGCAGTGCAGGTTCCAGTGAATGGAGCGCCCCAATAAAAAAGGCAGCCTTGATCGGTATGCCGCAAAATGTAGCCGCCATAGCTGCGCATGATTCTATAACAATAGAATGGCAGGCTGTTACGGGCGCAACGGGTTATGAAGTGTTAGCCGACGGTGAAATCAGGGATGTAACTACAGATACTTACTATGCCCACCGGGGGCTTCAACCCAATACACTGCATATCTACAGAGTCAGGGCTAAGAGTGGAAACGCAGCCGGTGAATGGACTGTACCGCTTTTAAAGACAACGATTCAGGGTGTACCCGGAAACGTAAGAGCAAGAGTGGCAAGTACCAATATCATACTGGTTTGGGATTCCGTATCGGGAGCGACAAGCTATGAAGTGAAAGTTGACGGAGCTATCTTTGAAGTGAAAGATGGTAATGTTTACGTTCATGATGGACTTCGACCGAATTCGGAGCATACATACAGTGTTCGATCCAAAAAGGACGGTGTAGTAAGTCCATGGAGCAATGAAATAAAGGTGAGAACGGCACCGGGTATACCTAAAAACCTTCGTGCCACAGTGACCACGAATGAGATTCGTGTTTCCTGGGACACCGTAGAGGGCGCAGAAAACTATGAAATGGAAGTGGACGGACAACTCATGGGATTCGTGGATACACCGGAATATATTCATGAGGGACTTGAGCCAAACACAAGACACACCTATAGGGTCAGGGCGAAAAGTGCCAGTGGAGAAAGTGAATGGAGTGAAAAGCTGGAGAAGAATACAGCGCCGGTACTAGCAATAAATGCGGGGAAGGATAACATGTTCAACTTCGTTTTCGTGGTTCCAAAGAAATGGGACGGCAACACCCGGACCATAACTGTAAAATACAATGCGGACGAGTTGGAAGTGATTGACCTATGTGCAGTAACCCCAGCGCTGGAGATAACAATGGGTAAGGTTGAGGGGACGAATATTACGGTGCAGAAGTTTACACACGGTGAGATCGTTTACCGGATCGAGGATGTTCAGAAGACGGTGGTGAATAGTATAAAATTTGTATCGAAGATTCATGGACATTCCAGAGTGGTTTATACAATTGAGTAGTAATTTTCCGCTAGTGGGGCAAGGAGATAATTGGATGAAAAGATTTATAAAACTCATATGTGCAATTGTATCGTTTCTTTTAATGTTTCAGATGGAAATACCGACTCCAGTGCAGGCGAAAAGTCAGATCGACATTGTTTTTATTATTGACCGGTCAGGGAGTATGCAATCAAGTATAGATGCAGTAAAGAATGAGGTTGGAAGATTCACTGACCTTTTGAAAAATCAGGGTATCACATACAGACTAGGGTTAATTTCGTATGAAGAGTATACCTCGGTTTATCCCATGACCAGTGATGTGGAAGAATTCAAAAGGAATGTTCAGCAAGTGTATGCCGATGGTGGAACAGAGAATGGATTGGATGCTATACAGGATGCGCTTGAAAAATATACATATCAGGTCAACTCGACAAAATATTTTGTCCTAATAGGGGATGAGATTGTTACCAGTAGGAGAGGGCATAGTGTTGCGAGTATGGCTCAAACGCTTGCAAACCAAAAGGTTATTCTAACTGCGGTAGGAATAAATGAAATCTCTTATAATTTTAAGCCGCTATGTGATGCGACAGGCGGATTGTTCTTGAACCTATACAGTAACTTCGGTCAGAACCTGACTTCAATATTTGAACAAATACAAGCGATTCCCATTATACATGCTATTTCGCCGGAACAAGATCAAAGAATTAATTCACAGCAAGGAATAATAACCCCCATGGTTGAAGTGTCTGACCCGGATAGTGATACATTAACAACGGAGTATTATCTGGATGCTGAAAGTACTCCTCGTGAAAGGAAAGTAATCTCAAATACAAAAACAAAACAAACTGTAGTTTTTAGTGCCCTAAACACGAGTGCTTTATCGGATGGAGAGCATGTACTTCGTTTTACGGTGAATGATGGAAGAGAAACGGTAGAAGATCCTGTAAGGGTAAAGGTGGATAGGACAGCTCCACAAATCGGAGGCGTAAATTATAGTTCAACCTATGATAGTATCACCATTTCCGGATGGGCAACGGATAGTTTTTCCGGTATGAATATTGCTCCCTATCGATATACTATTGGAGCTGCCGGAACCGAGTGGAACTCGAATTCTGCCTATATGCAGCGATATTTAACTCCCAATATACAGTATATGGCAAAATTTGAAGCACGAGATAGCTTCGGGAATGTGGCAGAACATTCAAATTATGTATATACGAAGGCCCAGATTCCTCAGGTATCAGTGAACGGTATGACCGCAGACAGCATAACGCTGGCTACAAATGATTACAACCCTGCATATACACAGTATCAGGTGAATGTAGGAAGCTATTACGTAAACTCATCAGGTTATCTGACTTCAACACCAACATGGATAACACTTACAAATAAGACAGTAGCAGTTAAAGGATTACCGCAGAATAATCCATATCAAATAAAAGTAAAAGCGCAAAATGCAGAGGGTATTGAAACAGGATGGAGTTCGGAGTGTAGTGTTGTTACTTTAGCAAATCCGCCTGCAAATATAAGTACTGTGGTAGCAAGAGATACAATATCTTTGAGTTGGACTGAAGTGCCCGGAATTTTTCATTATGATATAGAAGTCGATGGAATAGTGTTTAATACCGGACTTGCCACCAATTATGTTCATAGAGGGCTGACGCCAAATACTCCTCACAATTATAGAGTAAGAGCTGTAAATGCTGGCGGTCCAGGCAGTTGGAGCAACACCATTTCAAAATACACATTACCTAACCCTCCTGCTATTCCCAATGGCTTAACAGCAGAGGAAGTGAGCCAGAATCAGATAACAGTAGTGTGGGATACGGTACTTTATGCAACAGGATACCAAGTACAGATTAATAACAATGAGATAATTAATATAGCTGCAGGAACTAAATATACACATAGTGGACTTTCACCGGATACTGAGTATACATACAGGGTAAGAGCGGTAAATGCAGGCGGTGAAAGCCCATGGAGTGATAGTTTTACCATAATTACGTTGCCTATACCACCCGATACACCCGCCAATATATCAACAAGAATAACTAAGGACTCTGTAGCTGTTTCGTGGAATTCTTCCTTAAGAGCTACTAGCTACGAAATCGAAGCAGACACAATGATCCTCGGTACAAACAACAACACAACGTACCTCCATGAGGGGCTCCAACCCCTGACTCCTCATACCTATCGGGTAAGAGCGGTGAACCGGGGAGGCAAAAGCCCCTGGAGTGCCCCCATCAATGTAACGACGCATCCGGACAAGCCTGTTACACCCACCAACATCATGGCAACCTCCGACAAATATACTGCCACGGTTACATGGTACAAGGTACCCCATGCGGAAAGCTATGATATAGAGATTGATGGAAACGAGATTCGGACAACAACGGATTTGAGTTATCTAAACATAGCGCTGACACCGGACAGCAAGCATACCTACAGGGTCAGGGCCAACAACGTCAGCGGCTGCAGCCAGTGGAGCAGCCCGGTAACGGTAAAGACACTACCGGAGACAGCAGGTACAACCATGTCCCTTACAAACATTGTTGCAGTGGTGACGAACAATTTCATCACGCTCTCCTGGGATACGGTGGCCAGTGAAGCCGAGTACTTCATCGAAGTGGATGATGTACTGGTGGATATCGGTAAGGACACCCAGTACAACCACACAGGGCTCAATGCCAATGAGTTCCATACATACAAGGTGAGGGTTAAGAATGCAGGGAGCGACAATGACTGGTGTGCTGTACTCTCCCTTTCCACGCTGCCAAATCCCCCGGATGCTCCCACAGGGGTAGAAGCCGTTCCACGGGATAATTCCATTGAACTCAGGTGGAGCAAGGCCGGAGAGGATGTAACCTACGACATTGAAGTGGATGGGCAAGTCATTGATAACGGGGCAAGTATGACATACAACCATCGGGGACTGGCTTCCGGAACCTCCCATACCTACAGGGTAAGGGCAAAGAATATTACGGGGGTGACTGCCTGGAGTTCAGCCGTAACCCAAAGTACTACCAGCCCTACATACACAGTGAATTGTACAAAGGACAAGGGATTTGATGTATCCTTGATCGCATCCAATGTGCAAGACTTTTCCGGTCTTACCTTCATTGTAACCTACAACAAGGATGAACTGGATGTAATAGACCTGTGTGGCTTTACACCGGACAACGACACCGTATCCCAAGGGAACATCAAGGGAACCAACCTGTATGTTACATATACACCGGGAAGGATCGAGCTTACGGTGAAAGAGAACATTATTCCGGGAACCTCCTGGTCCGGTGAAATAAGTAACATCCTGTTTAAAGCAAAAATAAGCGGTCCATCCAATATGGACATTAAAGTGGAACAGAAACATTAATGGGGAATGAGGTGGAAGCATGACAGCATTTATTAAGAAATACGGTAAATATATCTCTGCCGTTGTAATTGCGGCGATCCTGATTTCAGGAGTGCCCCTGGCCTTAAACGGCTTTAAATTGAAAGAAGCCAAGGCTGTGGAGAACTCTAGTGAAGACGAAAAGAGGATTGCAGCAGATATATCCAATATGACAGGCGTCGAAGTGGGGGGGATTCTTTCGCTCAGGAAGAGCGGGAAGTCCTGGAATGAAATCCTCCAAAAGCTTAAAAAGGACAATCCGTCCTCCAACAAAGAGGAAACGGACCGCAGGAATACCGCCCTGGCCGCATCAACCATCGGGGAGGATTATGCAGAGAAGCTCAAAAAGGAAGGCTTTACCCAGGAAGAAATCATGGAAGCCAAACTGTTGTTTGAAAGAGTCCAGTTTCAATTGCAGGAGGTAACTTCCGAAACCGGGACGGAAAACAGTGTACCGAAGGTAGAACTCGAAACCATAGCCGGTAACACTGAAGATAAGGAAGACATCACGCCCTATACGGAACTGGCAGGGAAGCTGGATAGTAAAACTGCGGTGTACCTGATGCTGAAGCTGAAAAAGGACCTGGGCAGCCTGGATAAAGTCATGGATGAATACCTCCTGTCCCTTCAGCTTGAGTTAAATCTGGAAGAATATCTGGTAGACAAAAAGGTATATGAAAAACAGAAAGAAGAAAAGATCGCAGCAGTAAACCGGCAAAAGCTCATCACCCTGGCAAAAATCGAAGAAATGATGCTAAAGAAGATCCAGAATGATAACAGCAAAAACAAAACGGAGGCTCTGCCCGGGAACAATATACCCGGTGCAGCAGGCAAGCCGGAAGCAAAAAGTCCACTGCCGGAAGTGCCCATGCCGGAGATCAAGGATGTAAAACCGCAAAACCCCATGAATGAAATCATGAAGGAAATCCAGGCAGTAGACCCTATGCGGAACGGAGGAAAATAACGGATGAAACGTTTGAAAATATCAAAGGCACTCATATACGCCATTATCGGAACCGTCG
>JAEZXR010000128.1 GCA_023419605.1 Bacillota bacterium
CGCGTGGACCGACGGGATCGCGTTGCCCATCGCGACACCGTGGTCGGCCCACCGCAGCATCTCCAGGTCGTTGGGCATGTCGCCGAACGCCACGGTCACAGGGGTCTGCCGCTCGACCACTCCCCCACCGGCCGCCTGGCCGGCACCGGCCGCATCGCCGCCCGCCCGGACGAGCGCGGACGCCGATCGCGCCGAGGCCGGAACCGTCACCTCACCCGACGTGAGCAGGGTGAGGCCACTGGCCTTGGTGACGCCGCGGGGTGCGAACTCGATCAGTCCGTCGGTGGTCGAGACGGTCATGTCCGCCAGGTGCTCGACGGCGCCGTGCAGCGCGGCCGCCATGTCGGCGCTGGACATGCCCGGGACCCGGGCGAGCAGCTTGAGCACCGGCTGCGACAGGACCTCCTCGTGCCCCACCTCGAGGTGTTCGAGGCTGATCCACGCGTGCTCGTAGTCGGGGCTGGCGACGAAATCCACATCGGCCGCGTCCCGCCCGAGCCGCTCCGCCGCGATCCCGCTCCCGGGCAGCAGCGTCCGGAGGATCTCGTCGAGTTCTGCGAGTTCCTCCGGCTGCAGGAGCGTGGTGGCCAGGAACTTTCCGGAATCGGTGTCCATGATCACCGCGCCGTTCGCGCACACCGCCAATGGCGCCACCGGGAGCTGGTCGACGATCTGCGGCATCCAGCGTGGCGGCCGCCCCGTGGCCAGGACGAACGAGGCCCCGTCCGAGACGATGTCCTCGACGACGGCCCGGTTGGCCGCCGGGAGGAGATGGTCGCTACCGATCAGGGTGCCGTCGACATCGGAGGCGACGAGCAGAGGTCTGGAGGACGTCACGGAGTGTTCGGACCGCCCGTCATCGGGTCGCCGTCGTCGGTCTCCCGGGGCGGCCCGGACTGCGGAGCGGTCCCCTCGTCCGACACGGCACCACCCGGTCGGCCGTCCTTCTCCGCACGGCGACGCATCCGCTCGGCGTGCTCGGCCTCGTCGAGGGCGTTCGCCTCCTCGAGAGTCGGTGCCGATCCCCCGAGGCGCGCGGGGACCCAGCTCGCCCCGGCCGGGTAGGGACCGTAACGCCGGGCGTACTCGTCCTGCAGTCGCTCGAGGGTCTCCTGCATCCCGGTGCGGATCTTCTCGGTGCACTCGGCGACGGGCTCATACGCCTCCACGGGCTCACCGACCTCCATCATGATGGGCACCTTGGGCCGCAGCAGGTTCTTGGGCAGGCCCTTGGTCCAGACCCGCTGCGATCCCCAGATGGTCACCGGGAGAATCGGCACGCCCGCCTCGAGCGCCATGCGCACCGCACCGGACTTGAACGCCTTGATCTCGAAACTGCGGCTGATGGTGGCCTCGGGGAACACGCCCACCAGCTCGCCGGAGCGCAGACGCCTGACCGCCTCGTCGAACGAGTCCTTGCCGGCGGTCCGGTCGACGGGGATGTGCCGGAGCTCGCGCATGATCGGGCCGGCCACTCCGTGGTCGAACACCTCGGCTTTGGCCATGTACCGGATGAACCGCTTGTGCACGCGAGCGGGGATCCCGCCGTAGACGAAGTCGAGATATCCGGTGTGGTTGATCACCACGACGGCGCCACCTTTTTCGGGGAAATGACGTTCCCCGCGCATGGTGATGTCCAGTCCCTGGACCTTGAACAACGTGCGTGCGACGCCGATGATCGCCGTATAGAGCAGCTCCACGCCCACCAGCGTAGCCGCCCTTACCGGGGTTTCGCCGCCGTGTAGGTTCGGCGTCGTGGACCGCAACCCCTTCGATTCAGTCGATCCGGCCTCCCGCACCCGCGAGTACTCCTGGGCTGCGCCGCCCGAGGACCCGGCCCGCCGTGTGCATGCCGGTCTCGACTCGCTCGAGGAGGTCATTCGGGGCGAACGCCACCTCTCCCCCGCGGCCCACTCACTGGGTGTGCGGCTCACGTCGGCGGAGGAAGGGGCGGTGACCATGACCGCCACGCCCGCCGAGTGGGCGCTCAACAACGGCGGCACCGTCCACGGCGGGATCGTTTCGGGCTGGGTCGACTCGGCACTGGGGTACGCCACGGCCACGGTCGTCGAGCCGGGGACCGGCTACAACACGGTGGATCTGACGGTCCGGTACCTCCGCGCACTTCTGTTGGAGCGCACGCCCGCGACGATCAGGGCCGAGGTGGAGCACGTGGGCCGCTCGACGTGTGTGGTGCAGGTCAAGGTCACCGACACTGACGGCCACACGTGCGCCAGCGCGAGCGGCGTGATGATGCTGTTCCGCCCCTGACGCCGGCGCACCGGACATCCCGGGTGCACAGCTGCCCGCCGCCAGCACGCCGACCCCGCCCCCGCACTCCTATGGGCCGACCACCACTGGACCGAACACCACTGGGCCGAACACCACGTCTGCGACCGAGCGGCAGACCCCGCCCGCACAGGCGCTCCCCATGATGAACTCCCGCCCCCGCCGATGAGCACGCGCGAGTGCACGGAGAGGAGCGGATGCGGCAAAGGCGTACAGGCGCTAGCGCGGATGCACGGGATGGGCTGCGCGGAGAGGAGCGGATGCGGCAAAGGCGTACAGGCGCTGGCGCGGATGCGCGGGGCGGGAGGCTGCGCCAGCCGGCGGGGCCGGCCGCCGCCCGAGTCAGCGGGTGGGCTCGAGCACGTCCTTGCCGACGAACGGGCGCAGCGGCTCCGGCACCACCACGGACCCGTCGGCCTGCTGGTGGTTCTCGAGGATCGCGACGAGCCAGCGGGTGGTCGCGAGCGTGCCGTTCAGGGTGGCGGCGATCTGAGGCCTGCCATCGGAGTCCCGGTACCGCACGCCCAGCCGGCGGGCCTGGAAGGTGGTGCAGTTCGAGGTGGAGGTGAGCTCCCGGAAGGCGTTCTGCGTGGGCACCCAGGCCTCGCAGTCATACTTGCGCGCGGCCGACGAGCCGAGGTCGCCGCCTGCGATGTCGATCACCCGGAACGGCAGCCCCATGGCCTGCAGCATCTCCTTCTCGAGCGCCAGCAGTCGCATGTGCTCCTCGTGTGCGTCCTCCGGCTTGCACCACGAGAACATCTCCACCTTGTCGAACTGGTGGACGCGGATGATGCCGCGGGTGTCCTTGCCGTGGCTGCCTGCCTCGCGGCGGAAGCAGGAGGACCAACCGCTGTAGCGCTTCGGCCCGTCCGACAGATCGAGGATCTCGCCCTGGTGGTAGCCGGCCAGGGCCACCTCGGAGGTGCCGACCAGGTACAGATCGTCGGCCTCGAGCTTGTACACCTCGTCGGCGTGGGCCCCGAGGAAGCCGGTGCCCTGCATGATCTCGGGGCGGACGAGCACCGGCGGGACCATCAGGGTGAAGCCGTTGGCCATGGCCTTCTGGGC
>JAEZXR010000029.1 GCA_023419605.1 Bacillota bacterium
TCGTCCGGAACAATGTAGCGGAGGGATCTGTCGGGTTCCTCATCATAGACGACTCTTTGAGTAAAAAAGACAAGTCTACGAAAAAGATCGAGGGTCTTGACTACCACCACTCCCACAGTGACGGAAAAACTATGTGGTCTCACTGCGTAGTTACCTCCCATTACAAAATCTCCGAATATTCTCTACCGCTTGATTACAAGCTCTATCTTAGAAAGCAGTTCTTTGGCACTAAAGCCAAGAGGCTTTTTAAAAACAAACAACAGCTTGCCATGCAGTTGATGGATGAGTTTATGCCGGTTACAGAAACAACGTACTTATTGGTAGATGCCTGGTATACATCAGGAAAGCTGATGCTTCATGCTCTTAGCAAAGGGTATCACACCATTGGAAGAATCAAATCCAATCGGGTGATCTATCCAGGAGGCATTAAAACAAGTGTCAAGGAATTCGCAACCTTTATCCGTAAGGAGGAAACCTGCCCGGTTACAGCAGGAGACGATAACTATTACGGTTACAGGTACGAGGGTAAAATCAATGACCTTGAAAATGCGGTAATCCTAATTTGCTGGAGCAAAGCCGATTTATCTGACAAACCAGCATTTATACTAAGTACGGATGTTAGCCTTACCACCTCCGAAATTCTTACGTATTACCAGAACCGCTGGGATATTGAGGTCAGTTATCGGTACCATAAAAACTCTCTTGGATTTGATGAGTATCAGGTAGAGTCTCTAACCTCCATCAAACGCTACTGGAGTATGGTCTTTATGACCTATACATTCCTGGAACTTTTCAGGGTCTCGAACAAGAAGTCCCTGAAACTTCAAAACATTGGAGATACCATCGGGTATTTCCGTAAACAATACTTGGTCAGTATTGCCAAGTTTGCATATACCTGTGCAGCAAAAGGGGTAAATCTCGATGCCGTTATTACCAAATTAGGGATGACTGCATAAACTTTTACATTTTACTGCACAACACTAATTAATTATATAACAATTATATTGCAATAATTTGTAATGATAGCTGTACGGCAAAAGCATGAACCCACCATCTACGTCCATCGCTGTCTACATCCTCACAAAATTAAAGCCCTGCCGGAGCCAAAGCGGTAAATGTTCACTTCGCGAAAGATTATATTTTCTCAATATAATTACGATCCTGATATTCCTTATATACTTCTTCTATTCTGTCTTTGAATTTTTTTTGCAAATTAAAATATTGAATTAATTGGGATAATGCAATCATTACTTGGTACGTTTCCTGTAGTAATTCTTGCTTTCCATCTTGACTGTTTCTTTCCGTACTTATGCCTTTTCTTTCATAATGGTTTATAAATTAGAATTTATTATAATTCGTATCCAATTGTTTCAAGCCAATTTGTGACCTCTTCCGATGCAACAGTACCGTTTACAGCAATACCAGGTAAAATTATAGATTTTAAGCACTCTTTAGCTATATCATTTTCAATTTGGCAAAATCCACCGCCACCATGAGTACAAAATGGAACTACTGTTTTGCCTGTAAAATCATGTTGCTTAAGAAAACTCATAACTGGAGGGGCTACTGTTTTAAACCAGTTAGGCGTACCTATAAATATTGTTCGATAATCATCTATTGACTCATTTCCAGATATTAGCTTAGGGCAAAATCCTCGAGAAATTTCATTTCTTACTTCTTTAGCGGCTGTATTATAGTCAAAGGAATAATTCTTATCAGGAATTAATTCTCTTATAGTCCCACCAGTCTGTTTCGCTATTTCTAATGCTAATCTCTTTGTGGTTTGGAAAAGCGAATAATAAACAATCAGTGTATTGTTCATATATGTTATTTCCTTTCGTAAAATCCCGATTTATCGGGTTGTTATACCTTACCGTAGTATCTTACAGAAAAATAGTACTATATTTGCTTCAGTCTGTCTATATTCAGTAAAGCAATAAAGCCCCGGATCGTAATCCAGGGCGGTTATCAGATAAACTACGCAATATATAAAGATAGTGAAGCATATAACTGTTCAATTCAATTTATCCTCCCACTCGTAATCAAAATGATATATGTTTTCTATAGGATCTGTACTGATAATCTCAATCAATGAAAACTCTTGCTCTCCTTCTATTTTCCCCATTTGGGTCTGATTCATTAATATAACGCATATTTATCTCAGGCAGTATTGGTTTTAAAAAATCTCTTAAGCGTTTTAATTGACCGTCAGTATATAAATTAATATCCTCTGTTAACTGCAGATATACTGCTTTTCTACCATCCCCGAAAACAAAATCATCAACTTGATAGCACGGAGCTTTTTCTTTAATCGCATGAATGCCCCCCAGTTTTTCGATATGCTTTTCAGTTAAAATATTTCCCCAAAAGTATCCCCTTGCATGTGTGCTAAACATCTGCGACTGAGAAGTAAAATCAAGTCCCAATATTCCTTCGAACGGTGTCTGGTTCGGAGCAATAGTAGCATGAGGATTGCCTACGTTTACATACCCTATAACACCATTTAAATCCTCAAAGGCATGAATCATTACGTCTTTAATCATTTTCTGTACGTCTTCTGGAATATGTAAATTAAAAAGTCTCCTATTTAACGATAGTGCCATATTGTTTGCTAAAATTGTATTTTTGTAAAGTTTATCTTCATGCGAATAATCGAAGGTAATACTCAGTGCAAATTCCGGTTGAAGAAGCTCTACGTTAGAAATATAATTAATAAGCATATGGCGAACCTCGCCCTTCAAAATCAGAGCAACAACTTTGTCCCATGCCTTGGCACTGTACTTGTAGGAACCGGTTTCGGCATCAAATTTTTCTATGTAAATTCTTAGCGGCAATCCATACGGTATAACAAAGGATTTAAATATGTCTTGAATGAGAGAAACTACAATCTGTCCCTTACCCCTTAAACTATCAAACGTGCAAACATCAATATATACTGCTTTTTCCCAATCCATCCTATTTACCTCCTCAATATTTCTCCATGTAACTCCTTTTTCAATTTAACAGGGTAGACTTTGCCCTTTTCAGGCAGCAATTTGTCTTTTACCATGCAAAAATCATGCGGGCCCCTTTTAAAACCATTCCACCTGTAGCAGCCATTGCCGGGTCATCCAATGCTCCAATGCCTGTTGCATCATCAGCGGCAAGTATGAATGTTGCAGCTCCGCCGATGATAACCAATCCAATTCCAGCAGGTATTTCCCACCAGGCTCTATCAGAAGATGAACTTGCTGCTACTTGTTTATCTTTTTCTGAGGATGGCGTTGGGAATTGAATAACATTTGAGTCTCTATTTTCATCTTTACTATTGTTGTTCCTGTTTGTCTTATCAAAAGTAATAGGTATATCTTTTGGATCTTTCTCTTTATCATATTTAACCTTGTAATAAATCATTCCATTTTCAAGGTCATTAAAAGCTCCAAGTCCTGAACGTACAGTTACTGTGGCTGGTTTTCCAAAGACAGTAGATTTGAATGGATCAACCTTAATTCTTGGGCTGCCTCTTTTCAAAGACACATTTCCATATTTTTTACTGGCATTAATATATCGTTCTAATTGTTTTCTACCTATACCGTTTATTTCGTTCCAGTCAGGTGTATCATTTTTTATTTCCCATACTTCATAGGTCTTGGTATCAACAAGGTCAGCCCAACCGCTGGTCTTCCCATCAGGTTTTAATCCACCGCCTTTTATTTGGTATTCCATTGCTAGCTGGTATTTATCTGCAGCTTTTTTTTGCACCTGGTCATGGACGTCTCCAAATTCATTCATGACATTATAGTTTCCTGTGCTTTCTGTCACATTCCCTTTTTTTGAAGCTTGATTCTTTACCTCTAATATTGCCGTTTTATAACCACTGAGCTTCCTATTAACCTGTTCTTGAAGAGCCTTATATGTTATCTTATCTAACTTTCCACTAGGCTCAACTCCTTGAAAATGATCAACTTGTTTTCGGCTTGTTGCTCCCCCGTATTTGCTTATAATATTGTATATTTCCTTACACATGCTCTGGAATTTAATTAGTGCCTGATATGTTTCCCCTTTACTGCTCCATTTACCATCCGCGCCAAACTTATTCAGCTTATAACCTAACGTTATAAGGTTCTCCTGAGCTTTTTGAACGTTAGCATTATATACACCTTCCTTAATTTTCCAATTATAGGCAGAATTATGAGTATCACTCTGTCCAATTGCCTTCATACTATTTTTTGCATAGTCTGGCACATCGTTTCGATTCAATAATTTATAAAAATTATTCAAACTTTTAGCTGTCTTAGGTCCACAACCTACATAGTTTCCGCTGTTATCATACAAATCTTTTGTTGATAACCTCATATAACCTGTTTGATAGTTCATCAATGAATCCCTTGTTACAGGTCCAAAATACCCTGTGGGCTTATCACTACTGGAACCCGTCCAATAGTGCATCTGCATCAATACGCTTTGTATCTTCGAAACATTTTCACTCGTTTCTCCATAACTGGCCTGCTTTATATCTGCATTCTCAGCAACCTTCTGAATGACCTTTATATGTTGCATCGCCACATTTCTTCCATACTTTAACTGTACTGTACTACCTTGCGCAGCCTTACTCCCCATAACGTCAGCTTCTTTTTCCAGCTCTGAATCATCATTTACTTGCACACCTGTTTTCATTTGCAGAGTAGGTTTTACTCTTCCCTGCTTTTGCTGCACAGCATGCCAGCCTTCATGGGGAAGATGCTTTTCTTGTCCTGGAGCAATGTGAATATCATTTCCCTGTGTGTATGCCAAAGCCCCCACTTCCTTTGGTTTATGGGAGTTGTGATGTACCTGCACATCTGATAGGTCAATGTTGGAAAGGGTTTCAAGCCCTGCCTTCAATTGTGCTGGCATACTTGTTTTTCTCTCTACAGAGGACTGATCGGTTTTTAGTTGTGTCGGCTTGTCCTCCGCATTAGTAACCTTCTGATTGATATGTAATTTAGATAACAGTTGAACTACTGCTTGGTTTCCGATCGTCTTCTGTAATTGCATCGCATCATAGTGTGTCAAGGAACTAGGGTTCATTCGGGCACGCTGGATTATTTCCATTAGACTCGATTGTTGGACAATCGGAGCCTTTTTTGGAGCAAGCCTCTGAATAGGCTTATCGCTCATATTTGAAGAGTCTTTTCTCTCACAATAAACTGCTGTTTTCGACTGCATACACTAACCACCTTTATTCCAAACCATTATTTGCTAATACTATTAGTAAAGGAAAAATGGAAGTGTATTTTACAACAAAACCTCAAGTTTATTTTGTATATTTTGTTATAAATTGGAATATGAGCTTAATTTATATTATAGCAGATTTATTGATAATTTTAAATTAACTTATACTTTAGATTTTAAAAATATCCTGTTTTTGGATAAATGATGAATAAAAAGGATAGTTTTCAAGGCTTTCTATGGACTATACATTAAATGTTCAAAATGTGTTCCATACTGGCTTTATATAGTCAATCCATCAATTCTTTTAACATTTTGCCAGTGTTATTTAAAAACTGCTTTGTCAATATATAATGCTCCGTTTGCTCATAGGGTGTGGATGTAATAGCGTTTTCACTTAAAACAAAAATTTCTGCATGTGGGAATGCAAGTAATATAGGAGAATGAGTTGCAATAATAAACTGTGAATTCTCCTTTACAAGGTCATTCATTCTTGCAAGCAATCCAAATTGTCTTGATGGAGATAGTGCAGCTTCTGGCTCGTCGAGGATGTATATACCATTTCCTAAAAAACGGTTGAGCATGAGTGACATAAAGCTTTCTCCATGAGACTGATCGTGTAGAGATTTATTTCCATACCCAGATACGCCTAATCGATTTATTTCTGTTGCTACATTATAAAAACTCTCAGCCCTAAGAAAATAGCCATCTTTCGGCTTCTTTATCCCTTTTGACAAAGTTATATATTGATACAGATCAGAATGTGACTGATAGGTTGAAAAATTAAAATTTTTTGAGCCACCTTCAGGATTAAAACCGTAGTTTACGGCAATTGCTTCAAGCAAAGTTGATTTACCTGTTCCGTTTTCACCAACAAAAAAAGTAACCCTGCTTTGTAAATCGAGGGAGTTAAGCTGACGAATAACCGGCAAACAAAAAGGATATTCATCATGGCGCTCAATTTTACTATTATTTAGTATAATTCCTCTAATATATAGTTCTGTGTTCATGCTATTTCTCCATCGGGTTGTTATAAAAAAAAGTTGAATCACTTCATGATTCTACATTACCGAAATATCTCATAGGGAAATAGTACCATTTTACTTTGGATTTGTCTATATCCGGGCAAAAAAATAAAACCTTGGTCGGAGCCGGGGCATTTATTGTTCAGTTAGCGAAATATATGTTCTTTTATTTCTTTTTGCCAATGTATAATCCATGTAAGCTGTGTCCAATTAGAGATTCATTCTCACAGGTTTTCAGATGATAGTCTACCCAATAACTATACTCCTGCTCCGTTAAATTGTTAATTTTTGAACCTATTAAGTATGCTATTCCATCTGTACCGATATTAAATATCTTTTCCACATTCTGTGCAGGCATAAGAGCCTCGATCTCTTGTGGATAAGAAAAGTAGAAGGATAATAATTTTTCTCTTTATAGCCCTTATGAAGAGTATCTTCCAATATTGCTCTATCCTCTAATAAATCCTCACTTCCCATAAATTCAAGCATGTAAGACGCAAATCTGTTTATATAGGCACAAACAATTATGCCGTCTTGTTTTAACAATTCAATAACTTTTGATCTGTCTTTTCCTTCCTTTAAATGATATATGGGCCCCATGCATAGAACCGCATCGTAACTGCAAGAATCAAACCTTGACAAATCGCAAGCATCTCCCCAATAAATATTCATACGTAAAGTTGAACAATTTAGCCTTTCCCTCAGTAGTTCAACAAATCTTGGAACTATATCGCCTGCAGTTACGGAAAATCCCTTGTTTGCAAGGTGGAAAGCATATTTTCCTGCGCCGGCCCCAACATCCAGTATTCGAGAGCCCGGCTTAATTATTTTATCTAAATAGTGGATTGATGTTAGCTAGGAACAGTGAATGTTCAGAATGTATATTACTTAGGATAAAAACGATTCTTACCTTATTCAATCGGTAGACTGTGCTGTCTTAAAAAAGATAATTTATCCCAGTAACCTCTTTGAAATAAAATCTTATCATTCACTACTTGAAAAAAACCGCACCCTCTTAATCCCAAAGAGTCACGCCACTCCAAAATTGTCCATTGGCCATCTTCAAAAATGTTTTCAACTATACATACCATTTTTGCTTGAGAGAACTCCTGTTCAAACATTTTCTTTATAGCCGCTTTTCCGATAACGGGCTCATTGGCAACTTGATGGTTTATTGCATTGTCATCATATAAATTTGAAATAGTTTCTGCATCTGCATTGTTAAACGCATCAATCCACTGACAGAGTATTTCTTTTGGTTTCATATAATTTTACCTCCTTATATTAACTTTTATTTGCTTGTATTTTCTCGCTTAATCTTAGATTTTCATATCAATTCAAAAGCCATATTTGGACAGATGTTGAACATTTGTATAAATTTGGTTTATACTAGGTAGCC
>JAEZXR010000079.1 GCA_023419605.1 Bacillota bacterium
TGGGAGTTAAGTATTCCAATGATCTGCTCTTCGGTGAAACGTTTTCTCATAACTGTCCCCTCCTGACTTAGTTATACTACATCAGGACTAACATTTCCTTTGGACCAGTTTTCGGGGAGCAGGTCACCTGAAATGTTTGTATTGAACCATACCAAAGGTAGCCTTCATCTGCTAGGTTAATTCCAATGTTTCCTTGAAGGTGAAAGGAGATCATAACTAGTACAAATGAAAGTAGGAGTATCTTTATTGCATCGGGAATATGCCTTTGGTTGATTCTCATAGGGTCTTCACTCCTAGTTACATCTGATTATTCTTTTTAAAAGCCTTTATGTTTTACCAGTAATTGCAATAGCCACAAAGTTCCGAACTAGTTTCCACCCAATTACATTTGATTACAATTCAGCCAAGATAAAAGTTATCAATATACCACCTTATAATCTCCATTTTTTAGAAAATATATTTGATAATAAATGATGATACTAAAAATAAAAATCAAAACGGCTTTGAAGTTGATTAACGTGATCTTCTTTAAAACTTGGTTCAAGACTAACTGAGATTGTTGTATGTGTAATTGTTGGATAATAATCGACATGATAAATTACAATTGGCATAGACTCTGTTTTATAGTCTACGAAGAATTCCTTTGTACCCTTCTGTACGCAATACTTCCCATGTGCGCTTAAACAACCGCTTTCTAGTTTCCAGGTCATATAACGCTGTTGATACAAGTCCAAAAGCACTAGTAGTGGAAGCCGGCATCATACTGCTGGAACAAAATCCAGGGGTTAAATTCGCTTGCAACATTCGAAGCTTATCATTTATTGTTGCTTCTGAGAACAGTTCAGGGTATTCCATTGGTCCCTGGCTTTTCCACCATTGAAGAAAACCGCTTGAATCAAAAGGATTCGGAAATGCTTTCTGTAAATCTACCCGTACACGATAAACAACACGTTGAGCAAGATGAATGGCCTCTCCATTAGAGAATGAACCAAACGCCCAGGAAACCCGTGCCAATGGATCTTTAGACAAATTTTTCGTTTGGTCGGTGTACCAATTTATTAGTTCAAATACTGTTTGATTACCTCCAGCATTCTTACTCGCCATAACACGATGTGCCCCACTATCAAATCCGGTAAAATGGTAAAAACCAAGAGGCTCTCCGTCTACTAGTATACCTTGTGCTAAATTACCAGACAAATATCGTGTAGTTAAATTCCAAGTAGCAACATTATGCCGGGAACTACGCATTATGGCAACTCCCTCAAAAAATGCCGGTACCAAATCTATCCAACGCTGATCGGTAAATAACCCGTTCGGAATATCATCTCTGCAGAAATGGTAAACACGCTCACTCCACCATTTAGCGAAGCTCTTTCCAACCTCCGTTGGGGCAACCCCAAAGAAGCCTAAATTATAAACACCATGTTTAAGACTGCAAATTTCATTATTCATTACTGCATCCAGTGATATTTCGGGAGATGTCTGGTGTGGCGTTAGCACCAGATTACTATGATCAAGAGCTTCAAGGATATCATCGAGTCGTGAAAAAACAACCATATCGGGATCCAAGTAGATCACTTTTTCGCAATCCGGACGTTCTAGAAGACGCTGTAAGACAAATGGCTTGATAGCCGTGGAGAGTTCTACAATGTTGTGGCAGAACGACCAACCTTTCCAATCAGGAATTGACAAGTCGGCTATCGGTAAAACGTAATCTAATGGTTCAGTGTCGAGATTTACTTCAGGATGAAGATCATCGGCCAGTGCAAGATGTAGGACAAAATCAGGATGATGCTTTCGTAGCGAATTAAACAACATCCTAACCTTAGGAATATAATTGAATGCCGCACTGGTAAATACATGAACCTTCTTATTCATTTTCGGTACTCCTTAGTTTTAATATTTTATAAAATTCAATAAGTTGCTTAATTATTACATCAACGCTCCCGAGCTGTATCACACAACCCAGTTCGTAGGATGCGAGCTTATCTGCAGGAGCACCAAAATTAAAACAAGCAACCGGAAGTCCAAAAGTAATTAATTCATGAGTAACATAAGAGAAAGTCTCAGGACAGATTGAGGGTAAGAACATTAAATTGACGCCATGATGCTCGATCAGTTTAGCAAGATTTCCGTGTTTGTATGGGCCAGTGATGAAGACTACGTCAGGATCACACTCGGCATCAATTGAACCGATTACTGTTATCCTGATCCCAAGTTGTTTTTCTTTAATGTAACTAGCCAAGTCGGAAACAATCTGTGCCCCTTTGTGAAACCCTATTGTTCCAACAACCCCTATATTTAATGGGGCATCATGCTTAATCTGTGGTATTTTTAGTGGAAGATGATTAATAACGTGTGGTTCTATATTTATCCGTTCACGAGATAATAAAGAATAAACACTACAGAGTAAAGCTGCAGATGATTCCGAAAAACATGTTATCTTATTGGCAAAATCCAAACTATCTACCCAAATTGCACGCCACTCATTAATATCTTCAACTCCTGCCAAAGAACAAAATCCGTAATTATTCTTCGGCAGGCACTTACTGCAAATTACTGAATTCGGTATTCGGCAGTACTTTCCATCAGAATCCAGCAAGAAATGGGAAGGACAAATGAAATAATAATCATGTATGGCAATATGTATCGGAATTTGGTTTTTGTACGCTACCTGCAGTAACTGGGATTGAACAGCCTTCGGATTGGGAAAAGATACAGCATTATTAAAAAACACTTCTGTTATTAGGTTCCGGCTCATCATCTCGCCAATAGATTCTAACCCTTGGAGTACAATTCGTTTGGTTTGCTTTGAGCTCGTCCTAATATCAAGAACATACTGTAGTGTATTTAAATGAAAAGTTAGTAATAGGACAGTTGCTCCCTCGGAAATACGTTTAGCTATTAGTTTTTCTCGGAAGAGATTAGCTCCGCCACCAAGTTCATGGTCTATTATCAGTTGTGCCCCTTGGGGGTTGTATTTTTTGCAAACTTTGTATACTAGGCCGACCGGGTCAGTTACCTCAGCGGGTGGTAAGGTTTTGACTGCACGCTGTATCTTGTGAACTAACTCACTGATTCGAAATTGCCGGATTAGTGCTAAAGCCCGCTGAATGCGCCCAGGAATTAACAAGCCTTGTAAAGGCCTGTTTACGGATTCTTGATCGAGTCGACATAGCCGCGCATCGACCCTAAAGGACTCACCATCCAAGGTCCTTCCGCATAGATTAACCTGTATGACTTCTTTATCACTCGTCCAAGAACCGTAAACAAAAAAACCAGAACGGCGGGCATTTGCTACGCCAACAAATGCCGTCTCAACATCCTCTCTATTTAGTCCGTAATTTGCTTGTAGCTTTATAGTTTTCCCATCAGATAACTGCACCTCTAAGTACAGTAGTTCTATCTTGATATGTGGTTCAAATACCCAGCCAAATCCGAAAACTAAATTAGCCCGTATGACCAAATGATCTATTCCATATTGAACGGTCATATTTTACTTCCTTCCTGGCATGGTTTAACCAAGGTTTTTCTAACAAGTGATAGGTCAATGATGACAGACTAATTGTTAAGACTAAACATAACATCAAAAACTCCCTTGGTTCTGTGATTCCTACCTTTTTTAAACTCAGGATTACCAGTAGGTGCCATAAGTAAATTCCATAGCTAACCTTCCCGAGGTAGTTAAGTAGAATATCAATTGGTTTGAGCAATGATGATGTGGACACTGAAATTAAACAGATCAAAACAAACGCAAAAGCTAAAAGACTTCGAAAAAAAGTCACCATATATGGATTGTGCCAATAATCTGGAACGCCCCAGATCGTTCTCCAAGCAATATAAGCTATTCCGGCGGTCGTCAAAATCAGAGTAGATACAAAGCCTAAACTAGGTCTTAAAGATATACGCCTCTCGTCAATTAAGAGTCCAAGAAAGATACCTAGCCCAAACGCATCGAGAGTCCCTGGCAATTGAGTACTAACTTGGAAAATATCGAAGGCATTCGAATCTCTAAGCAACCAAAACGTACCTGCCCTCCATATCCATGAAATGACAATCATTGATAGGCACAACCAGAACCCTCGTCGTACTGATTTGAAAGCAGGTAGCAGTAAAGCCATCATGAGGTAAAACTGCATCTCTAGGCCAATAGTCCAATTAGCTCCATTGATAGAGCCGTGTGTATCGGGAAACCAGTTGTGTACAAATAATAGATGTGCCCCGAGATGCTTGGCAAGTTGTTCTAGCGGTAACAGTAACATTTCGGGCGTAATCACTATCAAAAAAATAAACAATGTTACAAAATATAATGGCACTATCCGGAAAAATCGTCGTCTGAGGAATACTGCTATCCATTTTCCCCCTTTAGGCCACTCTCGGTAATATCGGCGTGCACTTAGAAATATAACCAAGCCACTGATAACGAAGAATAGATCCACTCCGGCTCAGCCAATTCGCCACCATTTGGCAAGACCATCAACAGGGAAAGTACTCCAGTTAGTAAACTCGATTACGTGATATACCAAGACCGACAGTGCTGCAAAGCCACGAAGTTTATCTACGTGATTTAAATTTACTGATCGACGAAGTGAGTAATTATGTTCTCTGTCATCTACAATCATGGAATCATTTTTTATTAATGTGCTTTTCCTCAAATTCATCAATCCTGTTTCCCCATTCTTAATAATTTTGTGATGCGCCAAATCCACATTGACTTTATTTCTTCTACGTACTTATTCAACTCCTCTATTTTATTTGCACGTTCTAATGCCAACGAATTAATATCTTTTAATTCGGTTTCCAAATCTGTAAGCCGGTCGTTCAACTCTAAAATTATCTGTTCTAGCTTTTCTATTTGTTCATCCCTCTCTAACATAGCC
>JAEZXR010000106.1 GCA_023419605.1 Bacillota bacterium
CATATACCTCCCCTTTCGGAGAAACAGCGGCAGATAGCACTAATTTCCCTTTCTCTTCATACTCATCCGTAGTTTTATCAGGTCGAAAGATGTAAACATAATAAGTTTCATTTTTCCACCAAATTTCTGTCCGGCCTGTGCCGGTTCTTTGGAGTCGATATCCCTTTTCTTCATCGCAAATAATTCTGGGATTCGCTCTATACGGGTACGCATCATCAATATATCGAGTTACAGTTTTATTAAATTCCTCCATCGGAAGAGAAAATATCTCTTCTGATATGATTCCTTCCTCCAATTCTCCCTTTATTTGATGCGCCCAATGGTGCCTATAATACAGAGCGATTTCATAAGTCATTTTTTGTACATTCATTGGTTTAGCCTCCTTTTTATTGGTTTCCCTTGAACGCCGCGCCCCCTTTCGGGGCGGTCCCGGCCTGCACGGGACTGGGCTTAGCGGGATTATTGAATTTTAAACGTGACCGTCATGCCTGGATATTGTGCGGTCAATCTTTTCTTAGCTTCCTGCACATCAACATTGACAGCTAACGCCCATTGAATAACGTCACAATGTTTCTTCCCGTCCAGGTAACACCAAATGCTTTTCGTTTTCCGTTTCATCTTTTCCTCCTCTTGGAATATTATTACGTAATTCCTGGTTATAATATATCATTACGTAAGTATAATGTCAATACCTTATTTTGCAATTACGTAATTGTTTTTTTGGAAAAGATGTGATACTCTGTATCTGAGGTGATTTAAGATATGGCAACTGCAAAAAGTATGGCTGTTCGTAAATATAATGCCAAGGCCTACGACCGCATAGAGTTAGTGGTGCCCAAGGGGCATAAAGACAGGATAAAGGAAGCAGCCAAACAGAAAGGGGAAAGCGTAAACGCTTTTATCAATGCGGCCATACAAGAGCGCATGGAAAAAGCCGAGAAATAATCCCGATGCCTTATAGAAGAAAAACCGCCCCTACTGGGACGGTTTTTCTTCTATCGGACCATATAACCGCTCCATGGCTTCGCGTGTCACTAGCCATGTACCGCCTGACTTTCTCGCCGAAATCTTCCCATCCTGACACAGTTTTTTTATTGTATCGGGATGCTTTCCCCAGAGGTTAGCAGCCTCCGAGGAGGTTAAGACTTTCCCAGGACATCATCCGGTTCGGGATAGATTTTGCCAATATGATAACCGTTTCCCGCTCGAAAAATCATATACTTTTGACTTAGCGCAGTATATAAATTTTCTCCATTCGTCCACTTACCTGGCCTTAGATTCCTGGGGAGCTTCCAACTCAGATCTGTTGGGTTATTGATCCATTCCTCCGTGGTCATGATGTATTGATTTTCCTCTTTAACTTGTACATACTTGAGAATCTCAGCTAGAGATTTTTTTTCTGTTTCGCTCCATTCAGGATCTTGCAAAGCTAATTCTAAGGCTTGAGACTCAGATTCACACACATAGAAAATCATTATTATTCCTCCTTTTTTACGACTCCGGGCTTGTGACGGAGCCTGCCGCATTACCAGGGCCGTAGCCCTGTCACTCTGCTATCTTCCTCTTTCAAACTGCCGACGCTCGCTGCTATCCATATCCCAGGTTTCAAAAACGTTATCGTAGGTACTGAACTTTTGTGGTTTATAGTTGCTATAGTTGCTACGGATTATTTCAGGGGTTAAGCCAGCATTTTCTAGTCTGAACTTCATGACTCCGATATTTTCCATTGTAAAATCTCCTACTTTTACAACTGGGAAGCCTCTTTTGTTAGTGGTATAAATGGCTTTCTCTCCATTTAAGAATAGTTCTTTATCATCATTAACCTCAAAGGTATATGTTTTTCCTGCTTGCCTAATTTCTCCTAAGTTTTTCATTACCCTTCCCCCTTCACCCGAATTCGGGTGTTTCTTCTTGATATAAATATACCATACCCGAATTCGGGTGTCAATACCTTTTTGGATAAATATTTCAAAATTTTCTCCAACGGATAAATCCTCCCTAAAAAATGAAACTAGACTAAAATTGAACCATATTTGGCCTTGTAGGTTGATTTTTGGTGATTTATAATTATAATAGGCAGAAGCCGAAAGGTGACGACATAGTTTCTCGCCAGTACGAGGATTTATTATTTAGTTAAGCGCAACTTTGAGTTGCGCTTTTTTATTTGCGGCGCGTCTTGCTCCTGCGGAGTTGCGGTGGGCAAGCCGCCGACCCCTTGAAGGGGAGGGGCGGAGCAGCATGGTCATGCAAAGAACTATAGTATTATACTATACATCTTTACATGGCGTATTCAGTGTCGCGCCTTATACTACAAGGCGTTAGATAGATTTTTGTTTTGACATATTTGGCCTGTAGAAGGTTAAAATTTGACGCGGATATGACATGTTTTTGAGGTGGCTACATGATTAAGGAAACCAAACTAATTTCCGATGATGGAGAGATCATAAAAAATAATATCCATCATATTGCAGCTGCCTTCGATGAGGAAAAGGGATACCTCTTTTGGGCTAGGAAGTCATTTGCTAAGTCTTTCATGGATATACCATATCCGCCCGGAATGAACCACTCAGAGATTGGTAAAATGGCTATCCTTGCGAAGAAGATTTGGTCGAATACGAATATGCTTGGCTATCGCGGGAATGGTGGTGTTAAGCCGTATACTCCTGAGCAGATAGGGAAGTTTATCGACCTTGGGCCAAGGCAGGCGGGTAGATTTATTGATAAGATGATCCGTATTGGGATATTGGCGAGGGTTAAGATTGAGACCGGCGGGAAAAAGGAAACGCAGTATTACGTGAATCCGGTATTTTACTTTAGTAGTAATCGGATACCTTTGAATTTATATTTGATATTTAAGGATCAACTGGATAGGTTTCTGCCGGATTGGGTGAAGCAGGAATTCAGTAAGAATAATAAGGTGTGAAAATATGACGATAATTGATTGGATGTTCTCTCATCATGGATGGCGTTTTTTATTTTGTTATCATTGAGCGAAGCTTTGGGGAGTTTATTTAAAAAATAGGAGGCACTACAATGGCAGGTGAAAATGTCAACAGCAATCCACAACATAAAAAGAAGGCTTTTCTCGCTGCCTATGCTGAGGTAGGGAACATAACAAGGGCAGCAGAATTGGCCGGAGTAGACAGGACGAGTCACTATAAGTGGCTTAACGATCCTGAGTATGCAGAAGATTTTAAAGCGGCAGACGAGCAAGCAGGAGACAGACTGGAGCAAGAGGCAAGGCGAAGGGCTGTAGAAGGTACGCAGAAGCCGGTGTTCCATCAAGGAAAACAATGCGGCGTGGTCAATGAGTACAGCGACACTCTTCTAATTTTCCTATTGAAGGGTGCAAGACCGGAGAAGTACAAAGATCGTGTCCAGCAGGAGCACACAGGCAAAGGCGGCGGGCCTATCCAGCACGAGGTGAAATTCGATGACCTTTCGGATGCAGAACTTGACCAACTTATCGCTGAGGCAGCGCAAGGAGTTGTTGCTTCGGGCACTGAATGAAAAGAAAGCGCGTGCGGATATCATTGAATGGATACTACAGCGCGGGATCAAAAATGAAAAAGGGCTACCGATGGAGTTTGGCCAACATGCTTTCCTACTGCGGCCGTATCGTGACTGGCATCCTAAATTAGTTTGTACTAAAGCCGCGCAAATTGGCTTTTCAACCATGGCCATCCTGAAAGTTCTGTGGGCAGCCGGCAGACAAAACAGAAACTGTATCTACACCCTGCCCACAGATGATGACGTGAGGGCTTTCGCAAAATCCAAAGTACTGCCAATGATCAGAAATAACCAGCCCTTGGAGGCGATGGTTAGCTCAGAGGTTGATAGCATCTATCAAAAGCAGATAGGGGATGCACATATATTTTGGCAAGGAACCAAGGGGCAATCCAAAGGTATTATGATTACCTCTGACCTGAATGTTCATGACGAGCTGGATCGCAGCGACCTGGCGTGCATAGAAACCTATGAAAGCCGGGTAGCCCACAGTGATTATAAGGGCAGGTGGATCTTCTCAAACCCGAGCCGCCCCAGCGTTGGTGTGGATGTGTATTGGCAGAGGTCTGACAAAAAACAGTGGCATATTCGGTGCCCAAGGTGCAATGAAAAACAGCCCTTGGATTTTTTTGTCAACATCTGCAAGGAACGAAAAGCATATATCTGCCGCAAATGCCATGAGATATTGCCGGATGAGGTAAGACTTGTGGGGGAATGGGTAGCTGAACACCCCGGGCGGGATTGGTCAGGATACCACATTAGCCAACTTATGGCCCCGTGGATCACAGCCGCCGAGATCATTGAAGCAGAGGAAACCAAGACTCAGGAGTATTTTTATAATTTTGTCTTAGGCCTGCCGGTGATTGGTGGGGCCAACCAGGTGAGCCGATCCATTATCCTACAATGCTGCACTGAGCAGGAGCCAGTTGGCAGGTGGAAATTCCTTGGCGTGGATGTTGGCAAGGTTCTGCACTGCGTACAGGGCACAGAACACGGTATCACGCGGGTGTTTACCCTTCCTGGTTGGGATGACCTGCACGCTTATGTCCGCTCGCAGGGGATCAATGTAACGGTAGTGGATAATGCGCCAGAACAGGAGGAGGCTGCCATGTTTGTCCGACACTTCCGGGGAAGGGCGTATCGGTGCATTTATGATTACAAGGACAGCCGCGAGGAGATGGCTGAATTCGTTGATGATGGGACTAACGAGGGTGCCGTTCATGTTCACCGCACCAGGGCAATTGACCATACCGTGAACGTATACAGCACCGGGGAGATATACGTTTACATTCGGCACAATGATCCGCAGTTAGTAGGCCAAGGCAAGCCTGGAGTAATCGAAAACTGCCTATGTGACCACTGGGAAACATTGTACACGGTAGGGGCAGATGGGCAGGACGTGAACATTGTGAAAAAGGATAAGATGGGCAATGTGATACGGACATGGGAGAATGCAGGCCCAGACCACTTCGCCCATGCGAATGTGTATTACGAGATGGCCCGTCAGAAAAAAGTACCTAGTACAAAGATGAAAGAAGCCAAAAGGCACCGGCAACCACAAGTGGGAGCCGGTGTTTCAAGTATTACGGGATATTAAGGAGGAATGCCGCCAATGGCTAAAGACAACCGAGAAACAACCGCCGAACTGCTACAGCGGTTTACCTATGCCGAGTCTTGGCGGCAACAGTACGATGACAGGGCGCTATCATGGTACAAACTCTATGTAGGCTGGCGAAAGGATTTGCCTCCAGAATTAGCCGGACGTAGCAATTTGCATATTCCCAGGACGTATGAAGAAATTGATACCCTGCGGAGTCGGTTCATGAAAGCTTTGTTCAGTAGTCGCCCGTACATTGACTTTTCCCCGAGACCGCAGAATGCCAACCCTGGATTGATCGCTGAATTGGAGGCAAAAGCCAAGTTGGCCGGCTCACTGGTTGATGACCAGTTAAACGCCCTGGTGCCGTCCTTTTATGACTTCATCACCTGCTTTCTGGTCTACCCGGCGGCCATTGCTTCGGTAGGCTGGAAGTACCGTACCCGCAAGGTCAAAACCAGAAACCCTATACCTGTACAGGGGTGGGCGGTTCTGCCGGACGGATCTATAGGTATGGAAACCCGGATTGAAATGCAAGAGGAAACGCAGGAAGCCATAGAATACGACGGCAACGACATCCAGCCTATTGACTTCTTCGACTTCTGGCCAGATCCCCGCGGCAAGGATATTGACTCTTGCCGTTTTGTATTTCACCGGGAATGGTGTACCGAGAAGGAATTGAAAGACCGGCTGGAACTGCTCAAAAAAGCTGGCGGCGGCAAGGTCTACCAACCTACAGATTGGGAGGCGTTAGCTACAGCAGGCAGTAACTTACAGGATGGCAGAGAGGATAGATTGGCCTCTGTTGGTTTAGGCAATGAATCAGGTCAAGGTTACTGGAAGGAGCCTCGCAAAGGCTACTTAATGGAACTACTGCACTACTGGGAGGATGATCGCCATGCCATCATCGTGAACCGCCACGAACTTGTTTACGACGGGCAAAATCCCTATCAACGCCACGGCAAGAAGCCATTTATCGCAACTAGCTTTGAGCCGCTGCCTGGGGAATTCTATGGCATTTCAGCGGTGCAACTGTTGGAACACCTACAGCATGAACTAAACACCAACCGGAACCAGAGAATCGATAACGTTTCTATGGTGCTAAACCGGATGTGGAAGGTTCGGAAAGACGCAGACATAAATGAAAATGAACTTGTTTCCAGGCCTCACGGGGTCATCTGGGTGGAACGACCGGACGACGTGACCGAGGTGGCAACCGGCGATGTGACCGGCAGCGCCTATAACGAGGAAACTATTATAAAGCAGGACATGGAGAATGTCATTGGCGTTCCTGCGGTGGTTCGCGGGGCAGAAAAAGGCGGCAAGCAAACGGCTACGGAGGTAGTGACCCAAAATACCTCCGCCGGTTTCCGTTTTGATACCAAGGTGATGCTGTATGAAGCCTTATGCTTGAAACGTATGGCCTACCTCATGGATTGTAACAACCAGCAATTCATTGATGACGCTAGGTTGGTGCAGGTCTATGGTGATCTTGGGATGGAGTGGCGGCAGGTCAATCCCTGGGAATTGATCGGGGAACATGATTATTCCCCGGCTGGTTCCTCCGTTGACCCGATGGCCAATAAAGAGATCCGACGTCAGCAGCTAAACGAACTACTTCAGATTGCCGCCGGGAATCAACTGGTTTCCCAGTATGTAAACATCCCGGAATTGGTAAAAATGCTGTTCCAAGCCTATGATATTAGGGCGGTAGATAAGTTACTCTTAAGCCCGGAGGAGATTGCTTTGAAACAACAGCAGGACATGATGCTACAAACCGCCCAGGGTCAGCCGGGAACAGGAGTAGGTGGACAAATGGGGCCAGAGCAAGTGGCTATGGTTCAGCAAATGCTAGGAGGGATGCCTAATGGCTAAGAAGCCAATCAAGGGAGGAAAGGTGAGTGGAAAGGCTGTTCAGGAAGCCCAGGTGCAGATGGCGATTGCCGCCCTAAAGAAGGCAGGGGGAAAGAAATGAACAAAAACATGGCGTTAAGCGATGGTGAGAGCTTTCATGTTATGGCGCAAACTGTTGGATGGAAGTTAGTTGAAAAATACATTCAAGACCAAATTGTGTCCAAGCAGAAGGAGTTACAAACCACTGAGTTTACCGACCTATCACAAGTGGCCCGTATCCAAGGCGAAATAACCGGATTAAAGAAAATACCAATTTACCTGCAAGACCGCCAACGGCGATATGCCGAGGCGCTGCAGAAAGGAGATAAATAGCCATGCCGAAAGAAAACGAGATTATCAATCATATTTTTCCTGGGGAGACCGGAACCACCGCCCCCGAAGCAGAAGAAACAAACCCTGTTAATCCCGAGACCCCGGAAACGGACACGTCAAACGGAGATGAACAGCAGGAGCATCCGCGACTATTCGCCGGCAAATACAAAACGGTAGAGGAAATGGAGCAGGCTTATATTGAGGCCCAAAGGAGTTTCCACCTGGACCGGCAGGAGAAAGCGGAACTGCGCCGACAACTAGAGGAAATCAAACAGGCCATCCACCCAAAATCAGAGCCGGATATGGAGAAATACCGGGAAAAACTGATTGAACGGCTGTACAACGAGCCGGATACTGTTATCACCGAACTGGCGGACCAAATAGCCGACAGAAAGGTGCGACAGGCTTTAGGTCCGGTAATGCCGGCGATTCAGCAACAGATCATGAACAGCAAAGTACAGCATTTCATGACCAATACGCCGGATGCTGCAGAATATGCAAATGACATGGCTGTTCTGGTGCAAGCGAATCCTGACATTGTTAAGAAAGAGGACTGGATTGAAAGGGCTTACTATCAGGCGAAATTAGCTAGGATGGAAGCAAAGCTAAGCGGCAAGGAGAACAGGGAAAGGAAAGAACGAGTTACTGCGTCCAAACAGGCCGCGCAGATGCCTGATGGTGGCAAGGGAGATCCCGCGCCAGAGAAAACGAAAGAAGAAAAGGTTCTAGAGAACATCTTTACCCCTAGCCACGGCGGGGGAATTTTTGATTAGGAGGAATTTAGATGCCTGTTTACACGAACAACCTTGACAGAGATAGGGTGGTACTGGATGTATCTAAACAGATTGCAGAATATGAACCTAGCGAAACCCCATTTACTGTCATTTTGATGAAAGCAAAGAAGAAAAATACCATTAATCATGAGTATATTTGGTGGGAGGATTCTCTAGGGGCTAGATGGACTAAGGTAGATAACGCCTCCGGTTATGCTCACGATGCGACTTCCATTGCCGTAGCGGATGGCAGCGTATTTGCTCCGGGGGATATGCTGAAGGTTCCTAAAACTGGTGAAACAATGCGGGTTACCGGCGTCAGCAGCAACACCCTAACCGTGATTCGCGACTGGGGCCAGACCAAGCCCAGCGGCACCCCCACGACCTACGACCTGGTGGACGAGGATTGGATCTTAAATATCGGTAATGCCATGAAAGAAGGTTCTACCGCGCCCACCCCGAAGCTGGGCCAGCCCACCAAGGTTTCTAACTTAGTGCAAATCTTCCGGACGCCTTTCGACGTGACAGGCACGGTTCACGCCGAGCAACAGGTGACCAACGAACAGGAGCGCGCGAGACTGAGCCGCAAAAAAGGGAAGGAACACCGCATTGACATTGAAAGGGCTTGCCTGTTTGGTGAGAAGAGAGAATATATCTCCGGTAATGAAATTGTTCGTACTACTGGCGGGGTGACCCAGTTCATTCAGACTAATATGTACAACCCCGGCGGCGCATTAACCGAAGCGAACTTTATTAAGGAATTCTTAGAGCCTTGCTTCACCTACGGCAGCCAAAAGAAGCTGTTGGTGGCTAGCGCTAGGTTGTTGAGTGTTATCAACAACTTCGGCCTGGGCAAGGTGCAATTGGTCCCAGAGGATAAATCCTACGGTCTGCGGTTACACCGGTATATCAGCCCTCACGGGGATGTGATTTTGGCTCAATCCAAAGTACTCACCAACTATTACAGTGGCTGGGGCTTCCTGCTGGATATGGATAATGTGTCTTACCGTGCTTTAAGGGATACATCGTTGAAGCGGAACATTCAGCAAAACGATGAAGACGCTATCCGGGATGAATACTTCTCTGAAGTTGGTTTCCAGTTGGAACTTGAAAAGTCTCACGGCATTATTAAGGGAGTCACGGAATAATCAGAGGCGGGAGTTTAATCCCGCCTTCTTTTTAATAAAGGAGGATTACGATGGCAAAATTTTTGAGCCGATATGCTAGCTATGGAACGACTCTGAAAGTAGGAGAAACCGAAATAACCGCCCGTTTCAATGGCGGGGTGCTGCAAACAGAAAACAAAAAATTAGTGGATGCTCTCAAAAAACATCCGGACTTTGGCATTGATTTTTTCCAAGTGGAAGAAGTTGCACCGAAGGAGGGCAAATAGTCCACAATTGAGGTGATTCATAATGACGGCAGAAGAGGTATTGGTTTTAGCCGGTTTTCATGTCGATGATACTATTGAATTCGAATACGGCGGCAAGGATTGGCTGAATGAAGCCCTAAACAAGTTGGGAAAAGAAGCGTTGCAGGTTTATACCTTGGTGTTGGACGCAGAACCGATGATCTATTATCCTCTGCCGGAGAATTGCTTGTCTGTGGACGAAGTGAGGGTGGAGGGGCGGCTTTATGAGGGATACGAAGAGTTTGGCGGACGTATTCGTTTTGCCTGCGCAGGACAGTACACGGTGACCTATCGGGAGATGGTAGAAGAGGTGGTGGCGGTTACCGACACCATCCAAATTCACCCCCTTTTCAAATCTGCCCTATCCCTGTTTGTGGCTAGTCGATACCGGTCTAGTGATGCTGATTCCGACCCGGAGGAATTGGCGGACGCCAACCGTCTGATGGAGGA